>JAFKKO010000088.1 GCA_017305455.1 Hyphomicrobiales bacterium
TGACCTCCGAGCCGGTCCCCGTGCTCCAGAGAATCGGCACCAGGCCCGCCATGATCGCGACGACCGTCATCATCTTGGGCCGCACCCGATCCACCGCGCCGACCATGATCGCGTCGTACAGATCGGCGCGCGTGAAAGGCTCGCCCGTGGCCGCGCGTTCCGCCTTCAATTCGGCCATGGCCTGTTCGAGGTAGATCAGCATGACGACGCCGGTCTCGGCCGCGACGCCGGCCAACGCGATGAAGCCGACGGCGACCGCGACCGACATGTTGAATCCCAGCCACCACATCAACCAGATGCCGCCGACCAGCGAGAACGGCAGCGACAGCATCACGATGAGGGTGTCGGCCAGTTTCCGGAAATTCAGGTAGAGCAGCAGGAAGATGATCAGCAAGGTGACCGGTACGACGATCTTGAGCCGCGCCTCGGCGCGCTGCAGATACTCGAACTGTCCGCTCCAGGACACGTAATATCCCGGTGGAAATTTTACTTTTTGCGCGACCGCCTGCTGCGCCTCGGCGACGTAGCCGCCCAGATCGCGACCGGTAATGTCGACGTAAATGTAAACCGCGAGCTGACCGTTCTCGGTGCGGATCGAGGTGGCGCCGCGGGTCAATTTCACGCTGGCGACCTGGCCAAGGGGAACGCTCCCGCCGGACGCCAACGGCACCTGGACGTCGGTGCTGATCGTCTGTGGGCTGGAGCGCAATGCGCGCGGATACCGGATGTTGACGGCGTAGCGTTCCCGACCTTCGACCGTCGTGGTGACGGTTTCGCCGCCAAGCGCCGTGGCGATCACGTCTTGGACGTCGCTGATCGTCAACCCGTAGCGGCCCAACGCCAAACGATCGGGGACGATCTCCAAATAGTATCCGCCAATCACGCGCTCAGCATAGGCGCTTGAGGTGCCGGGCACCGATCTGACCACGCCTTCGACTTCACGGGCGATCTTTTCCATTTCCGCAAGGTCCTTGCCGAAAATCTTGATCCCGACGGGGGTACGGATTCCGGTCGAGAGCATGTCGATGCGAGCGCGGATCGGCATCGTCCAGGCATTCGACACCCCCGGAAACTGGAGCGCCTTGTCCATCTCGGCCTTGAGGCTGTCGATCGTCACGCCGGGCCGCCATTCCGACTTCGGCTTCAAATTGATGATGGTCTCGAACATCTCGGTCGGCGCCGGATCGGTCGCGGTCGAGGCGCGGCCCGCTTTGCCGTAGACCGATGCGACTTCGGGAAACGACTTGATGATGCGATCCTGGGTCTGCAACAGCTCCGCCGCCTTGGTGACCGACAGACCAGGCAGGGTCGTCGGCATATACATCAACGTGCCTTCATTGAGGCTTGGCATGAACTCGCTGCCGAGTTGGCGGGCAGGCCAGATCGTCACCGCAAGCGCCGCCAGCGCAAGCATGATCGTCAGTGTCTTGGCGTTGAGAACCCACCGAATCACCGGTCGATACACCCAGATCAGGAACCGGTTCACCGGATTCTTGTGTTCCGAGATAATGCGCCCGCGGACAAAGATGACCATCAGGGCAGGCACGAGTGTGATCGAGAGCAGGGCGGCCGCGGCCATCGAAAAAGTTTTAGTGTAGGCGAGCGGCCCGAACATGCGGCCTTCTTGCGCCTCTAGGGTAAAGATTGGCAGGAATGAGACGGTGATCACCAGCAAACTGAAGAACAGCGACGGTCCGACCTCGCTCGCCGCATTGATCAAGATCTGCGTCCGCGGCGTTCCGGGATCCGCGCGCTCCAGGTGTTTGTGCGCATTTTCGATCATGACGATCGCCGCATCGATCATGGCGCCGACCGCGATGGCGATTCCGCCAAGGCTCATGATGTTGGCGCCGAGCCCCATGAATTTCATGGCGGCGAAGGCCATCAGGATGCCGACGGGGAGCATCAGGATGGCGACGAGGGCGCTGCGCAGGTGAAGCAGGAAGATGAAGCAAACGAAGGCAACGATGATGCTTTCTTCGAGTAGGGTACCCTTGAGGGTCTCGATGGCCGCCTTGATCAGTTCGGAACGATCATAGACCGAGATGATCTCGACGCCCTTGGGCAGGCTTGAGGCGATTTCCGCGAGGCGCGCCTTGACGTTGTCGATCACGGTGAGGGCGTTGGCGCCGAACCGCTGCAACGCGATGCCGCTGACGACCTCGCCGTCGCCGTTGAGTTCGGTAATTCCGCGCCGCTCGTCGGGACCGAGTTCGACGCGAGCAACGTCCCGCAATCGAAGCGGAGCCCCCGCGTCCGTCTTCAGAACGATGTTTTCGATGTCCTCGATGCCCCTGAGATAGCCGCGGCCGCGGACCACGAATTCAAACTCGGACAGCTCCACGGTGCGTCCGCCGACGTCCGTGTTGCTCGCCCGGACGGCGCTGCGGAGCTTGTCCAGCGAGATGCCTTGGGCGCGCAGTTTTTGCGGGTCGACGACGATGTTGTACTGCTTGACGAAGCCGCCGACGCTGGCCACTTCCGCGACGCCTCCGGCTTTGGAGATGCCGTACCGCACGATCCAGTCTTGGACCGACCGAAGTTCGGCGAGGGTCATGTTCTTGGCCACGACGGCGTACTGGTAGACCCAGCCAACGCCGGTTGCATCGGGCCCAAGGCTTGGCGTAACGCCCGTGGGCAATCGTCGCGCGGCGGCGTTGAGATATTCCAGCACGCGCGAGCGTGCCCAGTAGGGATCCGTGCCGTCTTCAAAAATGACGTAGACGAAGGACACGCCGAAGAACGAGAAGCCGCGCACGACCTTCGATTTCGGCACCGTCAGCATCGCCGTGGTCAACGGATAGGTCACCTGGTCCTCGACCACCTGGGGCGCTTGCCCGGGATATTCGGTGTAGACGATGACCTGTACATCGGAGAGATCGGGAATGGCATCGAGCGGCAAAGTACGCAGCGCATAGATGCCTGCCGTGATCGCAAACACTGTCCCGATCAGGACCAACATCAGATTCCGCGCCGACCATGCGATCAGGCGGGCGATCATTTGGCCTTCTCCCCGTCCGTAAATGCACGCAACGCGGATTTCAGATTGCTTTCGGCGTCGATCAGGAAGTTGGCGGCAACAACGACGTGATCGCCTTCGCCGACGCCCTCGCGGATTTCGGTGTAATCCTCGCCGCGCGTGCCGATTTTGACTTCACGCGGCTCGAAACGGCCTTCGCCCTTATCGATGAAAACGATCTGCCGCGCTCCGGTGTCAATTACGGCGCCGTTGGGTACCGCGACCACGGGTTTTTCCGCGCCCGAGGCGATTTCGACATCGGCAAACATGTCGGGAAGAAGCACGCCGTCCGGATTGCGAAGTTCGATGCGTACCTTGGTGGTACGCGTCTCTGTGTTAACCTGGGGATAGATCAAGGCGACGGACCCTTTGAACTCCCGCCCCGGCAGGCTCCGGACCTTGATCGTTGCGGCCGCGCCGATCTTCACGGCATCGATATCTTGTTCGGCAACGTCGGCGATGATCCAGATTACGGAAGTGTCGGCCAGCCGAAACAACACGTCGCCCGGCATCGCCCGCATGCCCTCGACCGCCGTTCGCTCCAGAATCACGCCGTCGCGCGGAGCCGTCCAGGTGATGGTCAGCGGGACCGTTTTTGTGCGGTCGATCTCGGCGATAACATCGGCGGGCACTGCAAGGTTCTCGAGCCGACGCCGCGCGCCTTCGATGAGTTGTTTGCGTCCCGCAAGGTTGGCCGTTCCACCGCCGTCGCCGACGATAGACAAATATTGGGCACTCGCCGCCGCCACGTCCGGGGAATATAGCCTCAGCAGCGGCTGGCCCTTGGTGACGTGATCGCCCGTCGTGACGTTTTCAACGCTTTCGATGAACGACTGCGCCCGCAACGAGACGACGGCCACGCGCCGCTCGTCGAGTTTGATCGTTCCGGGCGCACGAACGGGCCGCGTCACGGTGCGCAGGGAGGCTGGTTCCGATCGAACGCCGGTACGCTGCAGTTTGCCCGGTGAAATCTGGATCGTGGAGGCGTCATCCTCGCCTTCGTAGACCGGGATGTAATCCATTCCCATCGAATCCTTTTTCGGGACGGGAGAGGTGTCGGGCAAGCCCATTGGATTGCGATAGAAGAGAATTCGCTTGGCCCCTGAGCTGGCGTCCTGGGCTGGCGCCTCCGATTCCGAAGTGTTGTCGAAGCTGACGTCTTCGCTGGCATGAACGGCGACATACGGCCGCCCGTCCGGCGTCGTCTTGGCATCCTTGGAATAGAGTGCCTTGCCGTCGGGGTCGCGGTAGTAAATGACCGGACCTGACCCTTTGGGTTGGCCGGTGTGGGATCCGAGCATGGCCGCGAGGCGCGGCGGGATCCAACCGGGCAACGCCGGATCGGAGTGGCCGAGCCGATAGCCAAGCCCCAGCGTTGCGGCGAGGACGCTGATCGCGAACGCGATGAGCACGATCCGTTTCGCGGTCGATCTTCCGGCTCGGGCGCGGCGCGTCATATGTCCATCTTCGAATGGACGGTAATCCGTCAACTTGTCCATCAATAGTGTGCCCCTGGCGCGGCTTGCGCTGAAGAATGCAATTGAACCCTCTGGCAGCCGCTCGACGATAGATTGCCGCTGGAATGTGATCGCACGCTGCCCTCCGTCGGGGATGGTCCGGCGATCCTTCGATCCCCGAACCATCCCCGACTCGAGGCGGTAGTTCGTCGAACCACCGGTTAGTTCGCGCCGAATACCGAACCGGTTACAGGTTCACGACGACGTGAAACTTCGCTCAGGTGGTCTCGTTCGTGCAGCGAAACGATGGGGCCGAAGGATGGTCGCGGCTGACTTTCATCCGCGACCGTCCTTCTGTTCCGGCGCATTCTGTTTGTCGTGACGCTCGTTGCTGGATTTCATCATACGATTGCAGCTTTCCATCATTTGCTGCATTTGGCCCATCATGTTCATCATTCCCATCATTCCCTGTGAGCCGTTGCCCATCATGGGTTGATTTGTTTCCGTCGGGTTCTTCGGTGGCGTGGACGTCTCGTCCGCCTGGACGGCGGCCGACGCCGCCACCGACGCCATCAATGCGAGCGGGATGAGAGCGGAAATCTTCATCTTGTTGCCTTTCCAAAAATGGCCCGCGTCAATCGTCAACGCGAGTTGTGGTGCGGTTTGGTGCAGACTCCGACGCTTCGCGTCGGTCGCATCCCGAGGCATTGCCACGAGAACACAGGTGCAGAGCGCACATCGCCAGACAGGGGAGTGCGGGCAACAGGAATGATCCGATGCCTGACGCAACGAGCCATGGCCAGCCGAGCGCGGCTCCGGCGAGCAACGCCGATGCAGCCAGAAGTAGCCACGACGTGCGGCTGCGAAAACCAGACGCGCTGGGAATCCGACGGCGCAGATCTCGTCGATCCCACGCCGACGTCAACCATGTCATTGTCCCTTCTCCTGCAATGCACGACACCTGCACCTCGGCGCCCGCATAAGAGGCGAACGTCATTCGTTAGTTCGCGAAGGGGCACATGCCGGTTACAAGCTCACGCTCTCGTGAGATCGACCGGAGGAGCGGTTTTCTCGGCGCGGACAACAGGTAAGGGGCGTCTTCCTTCGCGGCGGTGCTCATCGGCGCGGTCGCGACCTTCAACAAGCATGTTGGCCAATGCCAGCTTACCAACGCAGCAGTTTGGGACCGAGCACGGCGCCGGCCACCGTGCATAAGACGATTGTGCCCCCATACCAGAGCGCAATGAAGGGAAGCAGGTCATCCATGCAATGCAAAGCATAGGCGGTCGCGCTGACGCCGCCGGCGACCAGCCCGGCGAGCGCACCGGTGTGGACCAAATCCGTCGGGGCCGCGAGGCGAACCGCCGCCATGATCGCGGCGAACGGTACGACTGCCACCGTGGGGATCGCGATCAGGCATTCAAGCCAGTAACTGCCGAATACCATGGTCTCCCAATGCGACCGCGGTGCCGCGGCCAGACTGATGACTGCAATGATCATGGCCGCGAGAAACGGCAAGACCGTGAGAGCGAACCGGACCCTGAATTCACCGCCGGGACGGATGTACTTGACCAGGTAATGCGAGGCCAAGATCACGATCGACAAACTGAAGGCCAATTTTGCGACCACGAAGATTTGGGCATGCATCTCACTGAGGTCGGTGCGAACGCCGAGGACGAAGACCACCGCCAGCAGGGATGCTGCGGCTCCTATCACGATTGCAGCCCGGACGTTCCGGACGACCTCCCTCGTGTCGACCGGGTCGACTTGCGAGCTGAGCATGGAAATCAATTCGTTGGTTTTCACGCCTTTGTCTCCCGAGTAATCAACGCCGTGAGAATTTTCAGCCCGCGGTGAACGTTCACTTTGACGGCGGATTGCGACATCCCGCTGCGATCGGCGGCCTCGGCCACGCTCAAGCCTTCGAGTTTCACGTATTGGAGCGAAAGTCTCATTCTTTCGGGCAACCTTTCCAACAGCTTGGCAAGATCGAATTGACTTTCGGCGGCGGCGTTGTCGTCCGATGCCAAGATGTCATCGGCGTTCTCCAGAGGTACGTCCGCCGTCGTGGCCCTAGTGCGTCGCAAATGGTCGATCAGCTTGTAGCGGGCAATGGCGTATACCCACGGCGTCAGCGGCTGCTCGGGATCGTAGGTGTGACGTTGCGTGTGGATGACGATCAACGCCTCCTGCACGAGGTCTTCAGTTTCTTCGGCCGTGCGTCCGGATCGCAAAAGTCTGCTCTTGTAGTAGCTTCGCAGATGTCCACTCAAAGCCGTCAGCAGCGATCGATGCGCATTGGAATCGCCTTCGAGGCTCGCCGTCATGAGTGCTTTGAGGTCGGACTCCTTTGTCATTTCTCCCTCATTGGATTCGAACAGAGAATGCCTGCGGTTACACGCTCACGGGATCGTGAGTGCAGTGACCGCGACAGGCGTAGGTCAAGAGAGATCACAAAAAGAGAGCACATCGGCATGGTCGCGCGATCAGACCGTTCAACGCTTCGATCCTGTACAGGACTATAGCGTGCCTTGGGCGGGGGCAAGCTGCGGCAGCGCAACGAAGTCATCGGCCCATCGGGTAGTTCTCGAGTGGTTCTGGATGAAGACGGAGCGTGTGACGACAGACCTGGCTGTCGGCGTTATCCGGCCCAGCGACCGGGGAGAGCCGGATCTGAAGAATACGGAAACTGCAAGAAGGCTACGTCTCGGTCGCCGCTTCCGTCCGGCTCCAAGTATGCGGTCGCGCTCACATCGCCGTGACCTGTAACCCGCTCGATCTCGCGTTCGAACTCATCAACATGCGATCCATTCAGGATCTGACGATCAAGCCGAACCGGGAGACGAAAATGGGTAAATCAAGCCGGATTGCATTGCTGTCGCTGTTGCTGATCGCTCCCGCATCGCCAAGCTTAGCGCACACGAACGGGATCGAAATGGATTCAGCTCTCCGAGCCAAGCCCATGCGACGGGCGGTTCCCGCAATCTCGCGCGACGGCTGGGTCGGTGCCCTGCGTTCGCACCCGAAAGCTTGCAGCTATCGCGGTGGACCGAAAACGGGCATATGGTCGTGCGAACGAACTCTTCGTTGAACTGATTTCCGGGTGTGCCCATCGCCTTGCATGACGTCATTCCTCCCGAACGACGCCGCATCTGAATCTTTCATGCGGGATGGCGATTCACTATCCAAAGTTCGATCGCCGCGATGGTTGCGAGGACGCCGCCCACCGCAAGATGCACCTGCATGGCCATGACATCGTCGTTAAAGTTGAGGATCCAGGGACATATCGCCAGCCAGGAGCCGATCGTGAGATTGATCCATTCTTCCGACTCGAACATCGTTGGAATGGAAACCGAGTCGAACAGATCGGCGATCGAAAAGAGGGCGATGACGACGATGGCAGTACCCGCCATCCACGATGTGTGCCATCCGACTTGCGACCTGAACCCGAATAACCACGGCGACAGGATCAAGAACCCGCCCAATGCAAGATTGATTAAATCGATGAAGGCTTCCGTACTTCGATTTTGCGTGCTCATGGCGACCTCCCTTCACGAAGGCCACGCAGCGGCTGCGAAGATTATAGTCTCGTTCCTTGAGAATATTCCATCCTTTCCGCGCGTATGTCGCGGAGACTTCCCAATTGCAAATTCGATGCTGCTTGTAACCGTTCGGCCTCGTCGTCCGAATTGATTGTCAAGGGCAACGAGCGGAGTTGGAGTTGGCGAGATCGCCGCCGCCCCGAGAGAATCTGGTTGCCGCCTTGTCCTCTGGCGGCAAAAGATGGGCAACGGATTGTCGAACGTTCGAGCACTCGGTCGCCTCGATCAACGACAACGTCGGCTTGTGCGGCTTGATGGTCTCTGAAGCTGTCATGGTGACGTGTCGAAACGACGGTGGCACATTCCGGAGCCCGACGAATGAGGTGAACCATGATGCACAACATGACACCAGGCATGATGTGGGGAATGGGGTTCATCGGGCTATTGGTGGTGGTCGTCTTGCTGCTCGCGGCGGCCGCGCTCGTCAAATATCTGCGCTCGTCCAACGGGGGAGGAGATCGATGAAGGGGCCGTGGACGTTGGTGTTCGCTGGCGTCGCCGTTGCTTCCGGAGCAATCGCGCAACCGGGTGACGTGGATCGCGGACAACGCGATTTCAGGGCATGTGCGGCGTGCCATTCCCTTGAACCCGGTCGCAACATGACGGGGCCGAGCCTGGCCGATCTCTGGGGGCGCAAGGCGGGCGGCTTGCCGAGCTTCGAGCGCTA
>JAFKKO010000024.1 GCA_017305455.1 Hyphomicrobiales bacterium
TGGAAGTGGCGGGGTAAGCGGTCATGGCTGTTGGAAAGAAGCTTGTGAAGGCCCGCGAGGGCATCGACCGCGAAAAGCTCTACCCGATCGCGGAAGCGGTGAAGCTCATCAAGGAGCGCGCCAAGGCGAAGTTCGACGAGACCATCGAGGTGGCGATCAATCTCGGCGTCGATCCGCGTCACGCCGACCAGATGGTGCGTGGCGTGGTCACGCTGCCGAACGGTACCGGCCGCACCCTGCGCGTCGGCGTGTTCGCGCGCGGCGCCAAGGCTGAAGAGGCCAAGGCCGCGGGCGCCGACGTCGTCGGCGCCGAGGAACTGGTCGAGAAGGTGCAGGGCGGCGCGATCGATTTCGACCGCTGTATCGCCACCCCCGACATGATGCCGCTGGTCGGCCGTCTCGGTAAGGTGCTCGGCCCGCGCGGCATGATGCCGAACCCGAAGATCGGCACGGTGACCATGGACGTCGCCGGCGCGGTCAAGGGCGCCAAGGGCGGCTCGGTCGAGTTCCGCGTCGAGAAGGCCGGCATCATCCAGGCCGGCATCGGCAAGGCCTCGTTCTCGGAAGAGAAGCTGGTGGAGAACATCAAGGCGCTGGCCGACGCGGTGGTGAAGGCCAAGCCCGCCGGCTCCAAGGGCACCTACGTCCAGCGGGTCGCGGTCTCTTCGACCATGGGTCCGGGCGTCAAGGTCGAGCCGGCCAGCGTTCTGAACTGATCGGCTCTCTCAAGAATTGAAGGGCGGGGCAGGCTTTGTCTGCTCCGCCCTTGTCATTTCCGGCTCATGTCCGGCGCGAATCGGCGGCCGCCTCGCCCGTCGCGAAACCGGCCGGCCCGGCCTGGATCGGCTGGTGCGATCCGAAAAAATCTCCAATCCGGTCAAATGGAACCGGCTGGAAGCTGAATCTGGCCCGAAACCTGCTTATCGAAGCCAGAATCCCCTTGGCAAAGCCGGCCCGAGCCGTTAAACAATCCTTTCCGGGCGTGCTGGCTATTGCTGGCGCGTCTGTGCTCGCTTCCCGAAACACGCAACAATAGGAGTTCTTTCCTCGTCGATCAATTCCGCATGGGTTGCTCGAAGAGGACGGGATGACTGTGGTTCGGGTCAGGGAAACGGGCAGGGGTCCTCCCGGCAGGAAGCTTTGGCTTCCCGTGCAAGGAACGACCCCGTCCTGTCCAAGACTGCAGGTGCGGTCCTTCATCCTTCGGGTTGAGAGCCTCGCTTAATTTCCTGCACAGACGGGTGAAAACCGGATTTGCAGATCCGTCGCCGATGCGGCGGATGCGCGTGTCTGGTTCGAACCTCGACACCCCGCGGGGGATGCCGCAAGGCGGACCGAAGCGGGCGGGCAGGCTTCCGAAATGTCGTCGTGCCCGACATGCCGAGAGATCGAGATCTCGAGAGCTGAAGGGCAAGACGATCGGTGCAACCCGGCGGTCCTGCCTTCTGGTCAAGACCGCCAACCGGAAAGAGCTTGCTGTGGAACGAGCGGCAAAGAAAGAAGCGGTCGAGGCGCTGAAGGGGACC
>JAFKKO010000007.1 GCA_017305455.1 Hyphomicrobiales bacterium
TCCACCATCGAGTCGCCGCGCACTTCCAGCGCGTAGTGCTCGCCGGAGCCGAGCATGTCGGGCGGCACGCTGATGGTGTGGCTGCGGGTCTGCAACGCCTCGATCGGGGTGCCGGCGGCGATGCGGCCCATCACCGGCACGGCGACCGGAATCTCGCCGTTGTCCTCCGCGGCCGCCGGAGCGCTCCGCACCTTGCCGAGATTGCCCTCGATCACGCTCGGGGTGAAACCGCGCCGCGAGCCGCCGCCATGGCCGACCTCGGGAAGCTTGATCACCTCGATGGCGCGGGCGCGGTTGGCGAGGCGGCGGATGAAGCCGCGCTCCTCCAGCGCCGTGATCAGGCGGTGGATGCCGGACTTCGACCGCAGGTCGAGCGCGTCCTTCATCTCGTCGAAGGAGGGCGGCACGCCGGACTCCTTGAGCCGTTCGTTGATGAAGCGCAGAAGCTCGTATTGTTTGCGTGTCAGCATCTCAGGCCTTCCTCAATTCCAGCGGTCCCGTTCGCCGATCGGGTCGCGCCTGCCGCCGCCCGGCCGGTGCTGCCATGTGGGGCAGCCGGTGCAGGCATCGGGCGCAGGCTAAAGGCGAATAACGCCGCGACTCGTTCGAAACAAATCATGAACGGACACTATATGTTCCATATGTGTTCCGCAACGGTTAAATTTTAATGAAAGCGCGGACAGGAAAATCAGGATGGCAGTCTGATGATGGTACAGCGCTCGCCCGGGCGCGCGGGCGGGGCGTGCGGCGGGCGTACGATCAGCACGTCGGCCACCGACAGATTGCCGAGCAACGATGAATCCTGATGGTTCACCGGAATGGCAACCGGCATGCCGTCCTCGCGCAGGCTGCAGCGCGCCCGCAGATATTCCTGGCGGTGATCGTTCTCGGGCAGCGCAACGCCGAGCGCGGCGGCTTCCAGCAGGTGATGCACAACGGTGCGGCCGGACATCGCGCGGATCAGCGGCACCATGAAGACGAAGGCGCAGACATAGGACGACACCGGATTGCCGGGCAGGCCGATCACCTTCATCGGCCCGAGCCGGCCATGCATCATCGGCTTGCCGGGGCGCAATGCGATCTTCCAGAACGACATCGCCACGCCCTCGGATTCGAGCGCGTCCTTGACCACGTCATGGTCGCCGACCGAGGCGCCGCCGGTCGAGACCAGGATGTCGGCCTGCGCGTCGCGCGCCTGCCGGACGGCGCGGGCGGTGTCTTCGATGGTGTCGCGCGCGATGCCGAGATCGATCACCTCGGCGCCTTCGGCGCGCGCCAGCGCGCCCAGCGCATAGGCGTTGGAAAATACGATCTGGCCGGGGCCGGGGGTGGAGCCCGGCATCACCAGCTCGTCGCCGGTGGCGAGAATCGCGACCCGCGGCCGCCGGTGCACGGGCAGGCGCGGGTGGTTCATGCTGGCGGCGAGCGAGAGGTCGCGGTCGGTCAGGCGCAGCCCCTTGCGCAGCAGCACGTCGCCTTCGCGGAAATCGGAACCGGCATGGCGGATATGGCGCGGGACCAGCGTCGTCTCGGCAGGGATGACGGTGTCGCCATCTCGCGTGACGTCTTCCTGGATCACGATGGTCTCGGCGCCGGCCGGCACCACGCCGCCGGTGAAAATCCGCACCGCCTCGCCGGGGCCGACCGGCTGCGGGAACGGTTTGCCCGCCGCGCTTTCGCCGATCACCCTGAGGCGCGCATCTGCTTTGGCATCGGCTAGGCGCACCGCGTAGCCGTCCATCGCCGACATCGCGGCCGGCGGCTGGGTCCGCAGCGAGGCGATATCGCGCGACAAGGTGCGGTGGAAGGCCGCCTCGAGCGCGACGATTTCCTCGGGCAGCGGCGCCGCGCCATCGAGCACGGCGGCCAGGGCCTCCGCGACCGGCATCAGCGGCTTGTTGCCCGTCTTCATCTTCAACATGATGAAATCACCGCTCCACCTTGTAATGCCCGGACTTGCCGCCCTGCTTCTCGACAAGCTGGATGCCTTCGATCCGCACGCCGCGCTCCACCGCCTTGATCATGTCGTAGATGGTGAGGCAGGCGACCGAGACCGCCGTCAGGGCTTCCATCTCGACGCCGGTGGGCCCGGTGACCTTGCAGGTGGCCTCGACATGGCAGCCGGGCAGCGCCGCGTCGGGCGTGATCTCGACTGTGACCTTGGACAGCGCCAGCGGATGGCACAGCGGAATGAGTTCGGAGGTGCGCTTGGCCGCCATGATGCCGGCGATCCGCGCGGTGCCGAGCACGTCGCCTTTCTTGGCGTTGCCGCTCTCGATCAGCGCCAGCGTCTCCTTGGTCATGACGACGCGGCCTTCGGCCACCGCGACGCGCTCGGTCGCGGGCTTGGCTGACACGTCCACCATGTGGGCTTCGCCCTTGGCGTCGATATGGGTGAGGTCGTTGCTGGTCATCGGCGCGCCACTATGCCCCGGCGCGCTGCGCCGCACGTTGCGTTTCGTCAAGCGCGAGCAGCGCGCGCGTCGCCGCCGCCACGTCGGCCTGCCGCATCAGGCTTTCGCCGACCAGGAAGGTGTGGATATTGACCTTGCCGAGCCTCGCGATATCGGCCGGCGTGAAGATGCCGCTTTCGCCGACCAGAATGCGGTCCGCCGGCACCAGCGGAGCCAGCTCCTCGCTGGTGGCGAGCGTGGTCTCGAAGGTGCGCAAATTGCGGTTGTTGATGCCGAACAGCGGCGAGCGCAGTTTCAGGGCGCGCTCCAGTTCCGGCCGGTTGTGAACTTCCAGCAGCACGTCCATGCCCAGCGCGAACGCGGCATCCTCGATGTCGCGCGCCGCCGCATCGTCGAGCGCCGCCATGATGATCAGGATGCAGTCGGCGCCATGCGCGCGCGCCTCCACCACCTGATAGGTGTCGTACATGAAATCCTTGCGCAGCACCGGCAGGCTCACCGCCGCGCGCGCCGCCACCATGAAATCGAGATGGCCCTGGAACGAGGGCGTATCGGTCAATACCGACAGGCACGCCGCGCCGCCGTCCTGATAGGCGCGGGCCAGCGCCGGCGGATCGAAGTCGGCGCGGATCAGTCCCTTGGAGGGCGACGCCTTCTTGATCTCGGCGATCAGCGCGGTCTCGCCGCGCGACAATTTGGTCCGGATCGCATTGGCGAAACCGCGCGGGGCGGGTGCGTCCTTGGCCTGCGCCTCGATCGCGGCGAGCGGACGCGCGCGCTTGGCGGCGGCGATCTCCTCGCGCTTGTAAGCTTCGATCTTTGCGAGGATGTCGGACAACGGCAAAATCTCCTTCAGGCGTTGGAGACGGCGATCAGCCGCTTCAGCTTCTCCGCCGCCGCGCCACTGTCGAGCGACTTGGCGCCAAGCGCAACACCTTCCTTGAGGGTGGCGGCCTTGCCGGCGACGATCAGCGCCGCGCCGGCATTGAGCAGCGCGACATCGCGGAACGGGCCGGGCTTGCCTTCCAGCACGCCGCGCAGCGAAGCCGCATTGGTCTGCGCGTCGCCGCCTTTCAGATCGGCGCTGGTGGCGCGCGGCAGTCCGGCGTCCTCCGGCGTCACCTCGAAGGTGCGGATCGCGCCGCCTTCCAGCGCGGCGACATAAGTCGGGCCGCTGAGGGTGATCTCGTCGAGGCCGTCGGAGCCGTGCACCACCCAGGCCGCGGTGGCGCCGAGATTGCGCAGCACATGCGCCAGCGGCTCGACCCAGTGGCGCGCGAACACCCCGACCATCTGCCGTGTCACGCCGGCCGGGTTCGACAGCGGGCCGAGCAGGTTGAAGATGGTGCGGGTGGCAAGCTCGACCCGCGCGGCGTGCACGTTGCGCATCGCCGGATGATGGGTCGGCGCGAACATGAAGCCGATGCCGGCCTCCGCGATGCAGCGGCCGACCTGTTCCGGCGTGATGTCGATGTTGATGCCGAGCGCGGCCAGCACGTCGGCGGCGCCGGAGCGCGAGGACAGCGCGCGGTTGCCGTGCTTGGCGACCGGAACGCCCGCGCCCGCGACAATGAAGGAGGCGCAGGTCGAGACGTTGACCGAGCCCGAGCCGTCGCCGCCGGTGCCGACCACATCGACCGCGTCGGGCGGGGCGGTGACGCGCAGCATCTTGCTGCGCATGGTCGTCACCGCGCCGGTGATCTCGTCGACGGTCTCGCCGCGCACGCGCAGCGCCATCAGGAGGCCGCCCATCTGCGCCGGAGTCGCTTCGCCCGACATCATCCAGTCGAACGCCGCGGCCGCCTCCTCGCGCGACAGCGTTTCGCCATTGGCGACCTTGCCGATGATGGCCTTGAAGTCGGTCATGGGCGTCACTGGCTGGTGGATGCGCCGGTCGCGGTGGCGAAGGCGGCCTGATTGATGCGGACCCCGATCTCGTCCTCCAGATGCGCGATATAGGCCGCGACCTGCTCGTCGGTCATGGCGTTGGCAATCGCGGTCTTGAGCTTCTTGGCGTCCTCGGAGTCCGGATCGACCGGCGGCACGGTGATGTCGGTCACCTTGAACACCACCCACTGGTTGGCGCTGGCGCCTTCGCTCTGGCCTGCGCTGTCCTTGGGGGTGCGGAAGGCGGTCTCGACCACGCGCTCCGACAGACCGTTGACGGTGGCGGTGCGCTTGAACGGCGAGGTCTTTTTGACGTCCATCTTCAGCGCGGCGGCGGCCGCGGCGAAGGCTTCGCCCTTGTTGAGCTTCTCGACGATCTCGCCGCCCTTGGCGCGCAGGCGCGACGTCACCTGCTCGTCGTGCCAGCGGGTGGTGACCTGGTCCTTGACCTCGTCGAGGGTGCGCTCGCGCGAGGGCGTGATGCCGAGCACGTCGAACCACAATTCGCCGCCGTCGAAATTGATCGGATCGGTTTCGACGCCGACGCCGCTGGCGAAGGCAGGCGTCAGCACATCGACACCGGAGGGCAGGCCCTTGACCTGCTGGCCGTCGGGCGCGCGGCCGGAACGGTCGATCGCCTCGATGGTGATGGCTTCAAGGCCAAGCTTCTTGGCGGCCTCGGCGACATTGGCGCCGCCGCCGCGCTCATCCTCGACCTTGTTGCGGATGTCCTGGAATTCGCCGCGCGCGCGGTCGGTCGCGATCTGCTTTTTGATCTCCGGAGCGATGGCGTTGTAATCGGCGGTGGCGCCGGGCTCGATCTTGGTCACCTTGATCAAAGCGGTGGCGAGCGCGCCCTTGACCGGCTGGCTCACCTCATTGAGCGGCAACGCGAAGGCGGCGGCCGCGATCGCCGGATCGCCGACGCTGGCCTGGGTGACAAGGCCGAGATCGGTGTCGCCGGCGGTGAGCTTCATGTCCTTGGCAAGATCCTCGAACGACAGGCCGCCGGCGATCTTGTCGCGCGCGGCCTTGGCGGCCTCAAGCGTCGGGAAGGCGATCTGCTTGATCTCGCGCCGCTCCGGCTTGCCGTATTTGTCCTTGTCGCGCTCGAAAATCTTGCGGGCGTCCTCGTCCGACACCGTGATCTTCTTGCCGATTTCCTCCGGCGTCACCGTGAGCACCGCGATCTTGCGATACTCCGGGGCGCGGAACAGGCCTTTGCGCTCGTCGAAATAGCTCTGCAGCGCTTCGGGCGTCGGCGGATCGATCTTGCCGGCCTGGTCGGGACCGAGCTGGACGTATTCGATGGCGCGCTCTTCGTTCTGATAGCGGGTCAGGGCGTCGATCTGGGTCTTGGACGGCGCGATGCCGGCGGTGAAGCTGCCGGCGATCTGGCGGCGCAGGGTGGTGCGGCGCTGCTCGGACACATAACGCTGCTCGGTGTAGCCGAACTGGCGCAGCGCGTAGGCGAAGCGCTGCGGGTCGAATTTTCCGTCGGCGCCGGCGAAGTTCGGATCGGCGGAAATCTCGCGCACGATGTCGGCGTCGGACTGGGCAAGGCCGAGGCGGCGGGCCTCCTCGTCGAGCGCGGCTTCGGCGATGATCTGCTGCAGCACCTGACGGTCGAGCCCGAAGCGGCGGGCCTGATCCGGCGTCATCGGCCGGCCAAGCTGACGGCCGATCTGCTGCAGCTTGTCGGTGTAGAGCGTGCGGAACTGCTCGGTCGAAATCTCGGTCTTGCCGATACTGGCGAGGCTCGACTGGCCATAGCCCTTGAAGATGTCACCGATGCCCCACAGGCCGAAGGAGACGATGAGAATGCCGAACAGGACCGACATGATGGCCTTGCCGAACTTGCCCGATGAGGCGTCGCGTATTCCTCGAAGCATGGATCCAACTTGTGTTCAGGAGGGACCGGCGCGCGCTGACTGATTAAAAGGCGCCACCGCATTGTTCCGTTTCATATAAAACGGCGCTCCGCCTCGGGCAACCGGCACGGCGGCGACCCATTGAAGCGGTTAACATCGCAGCCGCCACAATGGGGGCGGGCTGGCGCCTGCGGACCCGCTCTGCTAGCGGAGGACGTTTGCCAAATTGGGGGTGTAGATGACCGATACGAGCCGTCCGCTGATCGCCGGCAACTGGAAGATGAACGGCCTCAAGGCCTCGATGAGCGAACTCGGGGCGATCGCCCAGGGCGCCTCGGATCTCTGGCGCAAGGCGGACCTGCTGATCTGCCCCCCGGCGACCTTGCTGTTCACGGCGGCGGCGGTGGTGATCGGCTCCAAGGTCGCGATCGGCGCGCAGGACTGCCATGCCGAGGCGTCCGGGGCCCATACCGGTGATATTTCGGCGGAAATGCTGGCCGATGCCGGGGCCAGCGCGGTGATCGTCGGCCATTCCGAGCGGCGCACCGACCATCACGAAACCGACGCCGTGGTGCGGGCCAAGGCCGAGGCGGCCTGGCGCGCGGGCCTGGTCGCGATCATCTGCGTCGGCGAGACGCAAGGCCAGCGCGACGCCGGCCAGACCCTCGATGTGGTCGGCACCCAGCTTGCCGGTTCGGTGCCGGACGGGGCCACCGCCGCCAATCTGGTGATCGCCTATGAGCCGGTCTGGGCGATTGGAACCGGCCTGACCCCGACCACCGGGGATGTCGAGCGGGTTCATGGTTTTATCCGGGAAACCCTCACCAAACGCCTGAAGGAGGAGGGGAGCCGGGTCCGCATCCTCTATGGCGGGTCGGTCAAGCCGTCCAACGCCGCCGAACTGATGGCGGTGCCGCATGTCAACGGCGCGCTGGTCGGCGGCGCCAGCCTCAAGGCCGCCGATTTTCTGGCGATCGCGGCGGGGTGTCCCTAGCCGGGCGATGAGCCTCGTGCCCCGGATGTGACGCAATGCGCAGCATTGCTTCGCTGATCCGGGGCCGTACCGGCTCCGGAACTGGAACGCTCCCGGCTTTGCGGAGCGGCACCAAGGGACGCCGCACCGCGTCCGGGACACACGGTCAGGTCCCGTTTCCTGCATGGCCCCGGGGGTGGCAATCCCCTCTGCGATCGTGTAGACAGCCGCCAACTTCAACTCCCGCAAGCACGTTTCGGCCGGTCGCCCGGCGCGATCGCTTGTGACGGAAGGTATCGATGCAGACAGTCGTCATTGTCATTCATCTCATGCTCGTGCTGGCCTTGACCGCCGTCGTGCTGCTGCAGCGCTCCGAAGGGGGCGGGCTCGGCATCGGCGGTGGCGGCGGCGGCGGATTCATGTCGAGTCGCGGCACCACCAATCTCCTGACTCGTTCGACCGCGATTCTTGCGACCGGATTCTTCATCACCAGCCTGCTGCTGTCGTGGATCGCCACCCGCGACCGCGCGCCGAGCTCGATCATCCCGACCGGTGCTCCGGCCGGCCAGAGCGCGCCGACCTCGACGCCGCAGGGCGGTCTGCTCGACTCGCTGAAGAAGCCCGAGGCTCCGGCCCCGGCTCCGGCGGCACCTGCCGGTCCGCAGGCGCCGCAGTCCAAATAAAGCGGTGCGATCGATGCGTTCCCGGCTTGCAATTCCATCTCAGCAGGCCGGGGAAAGGCATTGATCCGATTGAGTTTTCAAAGTCACCCACAGGCTTGCGAAATCCCGGCTTTGCGCCGCGTTTCGTTTTGCGAATCGAGTTCGTAGCGATAAAGGTAGGCTCCCATGGCGCGGTATATTTTCATCACCGGCGGCGTGGTCTCCTCGCTCGGAAAAGGTCTCGCATCCGCCGCTCTCGGCGCGGTGCTGCAGGCGCGGGGCTACAAGGTCCGTCTTCGCAAGCTCGATCC
>JAFKKO010000019.1 GCA_017305455.1 Hyphomicrobiales bacterium
TCGCGCGACAGCCGGTCGAGCGCCGCTTCATAAAGCTGGCGTTCGCTGTAGGACTGCTCGGGCTGCGACTCGGAGCGATACAGATCGCGCACCACCTCGGCGATGGCGACGATGTCGCCCGAATTGATCTTGGCTTCGTATTCCTGGGCGCGGCGCGACCACATCGTGCGCTTGACGCGGGCACGGCCCTTCAGCGTCTCGAGCGCGCGCTTGACCAGCGCCGGATCGGACAGCTTGCGCATGCCGACATTGGCGACCTTCGCCGTCGGCACCCGCAGGGTCATCTTGTCCTTGATGAAATTGATGACGAACAGCTCGAGGGTGGCGCCCGCGATCTCCTGCTCCTCGATCGCCAGAATCTGGCCGACGCCGTGCGCCGGATAAACCACGAACTCGTTGGTCTTGAAGCCCTGGCGCTGCGTCAACACCTTCTTCGGCTCCTCCACGCGCGGCGCGGCAGCCTTCGCCACCGGCTTGTGCGCCGGCTTGGCAGCGGTTTTCGCAGCCGGCTTGACAGCCTTCGCAGCCGGTTTCGCCGCAGCCTTGGCGGCGGGCTTCACCGCAGTCTTGGATTTCGACGTCGCCTTGGTGGCCGCCGGCTTGCTGGAGGTTTTCGCAGTCTTTTTGACCATTGTGCTTCTTTTGCCTTTTGCGGCACTGGCGGATGCCGGTGCGCCTTTTTTGCGGGCGGCGTCGCGGCTGGCCGCCGACGCACCCTTATCGTTCGATGCTTTGGTTTTCTTGTGACGTGATTTGTCTGCCACGACGCATTGCGTGGAACCGCCACGCCCCTGATTGACTAGGTGTTCGGAACCGAATGCACCCCTCCGATCTCGTTCTGGCGGGAGGGGCGAGCGGGCTTTACCAAGCGAATGTACCCAAAATAGCACATTTTCCGCAAAAATCAATGATTTATGCGGTTTTTCGGCTTTTGGGCAGGGTTTGGGGCCGTTTTAGCTGCCGATAAGGTTAAGGCTTTCGCGGCCAGCCGCGCGTCGTCCGGGGCGGAAGGTCAGTCCCCGGTGCCGGGCTTAGGCGAGAAGAATTCCTCGAACTTGCCGGGCTTGCCGTCGAATTCCTTGGCGTCCTCCGGCGGATCTTTCTTCTGGGTGATGTTGGGCCAGGTTTTGGCGTATTCGGCGTTGACCTCCAGCCACTTCTCCAGCCCCGGCTCGGTGTCCGGCTTGATCGCCTCGGCCGGGCATTCGGGCTCGCAGACGCCGCAATCGATGCACTCATCCGGATGGATGATCAGCATGTTCTCGCCTTCATAGAAACAGTCCACCGGACAGACTTCGACGCAGTCCATGTATTTGCACTTGATGCAATTTTCAGTGACGACGTACGTCATCCAACGAGCTCCGGAACCGTTCTAAATCGGATGCTGCGTAGCGCAGGACGTCCCGCGCTGCAAGGGAAGGGCTGGTCTGCA
>JAFKKO010000020.1 GCA_017305455.1 Hyphomicrobiales bacterium
TCGAATTCGCCGTGAACATGCCCGAGCACGATCCGCAGGTCGGGCAGGCGGAGCGTTCGATCACCTCGACATCGGCGTCGCTGACCGTGTCGTCGGCCGCCGCCACCATGGCGTCGATCAGATCGACCGAATGGACTTTGCCGTTGAGTGTGACTTTGCCCGATTCCATCGGACCGCCCGAGACGAACACCGTCGGGATGTTGAGCCGCAGCGAGGCCATCAGCATGCCGGGGGTGATCTTGTCGCAATTGGAGATGCATACCATGGCGTCGGCGCAATGCGCGTTGACCATGTATTCGACGCTGTCGGCGATGATCTCGCGCGACGGCAGGCTGTAGAGCATGCCGTCATGGCCCATCGCGATGCCGTCATCGACCGCGATGGTGTTGAACTCCTTGGCGACGCCGCCGGCGTTCTCGATTTCCCGCGCCACCAGCTGGCCGAGGTCCTTGAGATGGACATGGCCCGGCACGAACTGGGTGAAGGAATTGACCACGGCGATGATCGGCTTGCCGAAATCCTCGTTCTTCATGCCTGTCGCGCGCCACAGGCCGCGGGCGCCGGCCATGTTGCGGCCATGGGTGGAGGTGCGGGAGCGATAGGCTGGCATGACAGTGTCCGTGTCGGGGGTGGGAAAGGCTGCGACCATACAAACCCGCCGGCCAAGATCAAATGGCGGGATGCGCATATCCGTCATTCGACCTGTGGGCGCCGCAATGCAAGCAAAAAGCGGCAGCGCGAGGCCGCGCCGCCGCTTGGTTCGGTCAGGTCTGTAGCGGACAACGCCTCAGTGGACGCTGACGGTCTCCAGCTCGTTGCTCCATGCGTTGGCGACCGCCGCCTCGCGGCTGTCGGTCAGCATGATCGGGGTGCCGTCGGCGGCATGAAGCGCGAACAGCTTCAGGCCCGGCGCGATCTGCGGCGCCTGCGGAAACAGGCCCGGCACGTCCTCGGAGCGAATTTGTTTGACGTAGGCGATATGGCCTTCGCCCAGTGCGGCCAGCGCTTCCAGCGAAACGGCAGGCTCGAAGTTCAGGGTGGCTTCAGTCATGTCCTCGACTCCTTACACAAGAGACAAGCGGTCGAGTCCGCTACCAGTTGCATTATTCGTGTTCATTGATGGCTATCGTCTTAACGACCCGTTCCGGCTCGGGCCGGGCGAGGTCGATCGACAAGAGCCCGTTCTTCAGATCCGCGCCGAGCACGTACATTCCATCCGCCAGCACGAAGGTGCGCTGGAAATGCCGCGCGGCGATGCCGCGATGAATGTACTGCCTAGCCTTGTCGTCCTGCTGGCGACCCCGGATCACAAGCTGGTTCTCCTCCGTGGTCACGTCGAGCTGGTCGCGGGTGAAGCCCGCCACCGCCAGCGTGATCCGCAATCGCTCGGGTTGACCGCTTTGGCGTTCGCACCGCTCGATGTTGTA
>JAFKKO010000002.1 GCA_017305455.1 Hyphomicrobiales bacterium
GGCGCATAAGGGCCGTATTCACGGCGTCGCCTCGTCGGGCGCGACGTTGTCTTTCGGCCAGTTCGGCCTGAAGGCGATGGCGCCGGAGCGCATCACGGCGCGCCAGATCGAAGCCGCGCGCCGTGCGCTGACCCGTCACATGAAGCGTGTGGGTCGCGTCTGGATCCGCGTGTTCCCCGATCTTCCGGTGTCGAAGAAGCCGGCCGAAGTCCGCATGGGCTCGGGCAAGGGCTCGCCGGAATTGTGGGTGGCGCGGGTCAAGCCAGGCCGCATCCTGTTCGAGATCGACGGCGTTACCGATCAGACCGCGCGTGAAGCGCTGACGCTCGCTGCCGCCAAGCTTCCGATCAAGACGCGCTTCGTCGCGCGCATCGCGGAGTA
This sequence comes from Hyphomicrobiales bacterium, assembly GCA_017305455.1. GTDB lineage: Bacteria > Pseudomonadota > Alphaproteobacteria > Rhizobiales > Xanthobacteraceae > Afipia. The sequence continues at coordinate 382 of JAFKKO010000002.1, forward strand.
AGACAGATGGCCGATTTGAAGATGGACGACATCCGCGCGATGAGCCCCGACCAGATGGAGGATACGATTCTCAATCTGAAGAAGGAGCGCTTCAACCTGCGTTTCCAGCGCGCCACGGGTCAGCTTGAGAACACCTCGCGCCTGCGTGAGGCTCGCCGCGACATCGCACGCATCAAGACCGTCGCCGCGCAGAAGCGCGCCGCCGACAGCAAGAAGAAGTAAGGGGCGAAAGATGCCGAAACGTACTCTCCAGGGCGTCGTCGTCAGCGACAAGCAGGACAAGACCGTTGTCGTACGCGTCGATCGCCGCTTCACCCATCCGCTCTACAAGAAGACGATCCGTCGTTCGAAGAACTACCACGCGCATGACGAGAACAACGAGTTCAAGGCAGGCGACACAGTGCGGATCGAGGAGAGCAAGCCGCTCTCCAAGCTGAAGCGCTGGACCGTGGTCCGGGACTAAACAAAAACCGCTGAAGGGGCCGGGCGGCATCGCCGCATAGCCTTAAGGCAACCGTTTAAGTGACGCGCGATCCGGCCGGAAGCCGCTCGATTTCCGAAGGATCCCGCGCAAAAGCGCAAATAGCGCAACAGAAAGAGGACGAGGTGCATCAATGATCCAGATGCAGACCAACCTCGACGTGGCCGATAATTCCGGCGCGCGCCGTGTCATGTGCATCAAGGTTCTTGGAGGCTCCAAGCGCCGTTACGCCACCGTGGGCGACATCATCGTTGTGTCCGTCAAGGAAGCCATTCCGCGTGGAAAGGTGAAGAAGGGCGACGTGATGAAGGCTGTCGTGGTGCGTGTCGCCAAGGATATCCGCCGCGCCGACGGTTCCGTCATCCGCTTCGACCGTAACGCGGCCGTGCTGATCAACAACCAGTCGGAGCCGGTCGGCACCCGTATCTTCGGGCCGGTGCCGCGCGAGCTTCGCGCCAAGAACCACATGAAAATCATTTCGCTCGCGCCGGAGGTGCTGTGATGGCTGCCAGGATCCGCAAGGGTGACAAGGTCATCGTGC
>JAFKKO010000025.1 GCA_017305455.1 Hyphomicrobiales bacterium
AGTCAGTCCTTCGGGACATAGAAAAGAACAGGATGCACGCCGATGCGCTCCGGAGTGATCGCACAAAAGGTCGGGATGACGCGGGTCTTTACAGAGGCCGGTGAGCATATCCCTGTGACCGTGCTGAAGCTGGGCAACTGCCAGGTTGTCGGCCATCGCACCAAGGACAAGAACGGTTACACTGCGCTGCAGCTCGGCGCGGGGACCCGCAAGTCCGTTTACATGCCGAAGGCCGAGCGCGGTCAGTTCGCCGTCGCTAAGGTTGAGCCGAAGCGCAAGGTGACCGAGTTCCGCGTCTCCGAGGATGCGATGATCCCGGTGGGCGCCGAAATTCAGGCCGACCATTTCGTTGTCGGCCAGTTCGTCGATGTCACCGGCACTTCGGTCGGCAAGGGCTTTGCCGGCGGTATGAAGCGCTGGAACTTCGGCGGTCTGCGCGCCACCCACGGCGTGTCGGTCTCGCATCGTTCGATCGGTTCGACCGGTGGTCGTCAGGATCCGGGCAAGACCTTCAAGAACAAGAAGATGCCTGGCCACATGGGCGTCGATCGCATCACCACGCTGAACCTTCGTGTCGTCCAGACCGATGTCGAGCGCGGCCTGCTGCTGATCGAAGGCGCCGTGCCGGGTTCGAAGGGCGGCTGGATCACCGTGCGCGACGCGGTGAAGAAGCCGCTGCCGAAGGAAGCCGCCAAGCCGGGCAAGTTCAAGCTGGCTGGCGAGGCCGCTGCTGAAGCGCCGGCCGCCGAGAAGGAGGGCGTGTGACATGGAATTGAACGTCACCACTCTTGAGGGTAAGGCCGCCGGGTCGGTCAAGCTGTCGGACGAGATCTTCGGTCTCGAGCCGCGCACCGACATCATCCAGCGCGTCGTCAACTGGCAGCTCGCCAAGCGCCAGGCCGGCACGCACAAGACCAAGGGCCGGGCGGAAGTCTGGCGCACCGGCAAGAAGATGTACAAGCAGAAGGGCACCGGTGGCGCCCGTCACGGCTCGGCCCGCGTGCCGCAGTTCCGCGGCGGTGGTCGCGCGTTCGGTCCGGTGGTGCGCAGCCATGCGCACGACCTGCCGAAGAAGGTGCGCGCGCTCGGCTTGCGCCATGCGCTGTCGGCCAAGGCGAAGGACGGCGGTCTTGTCGTGATCGACAATACTGAGCTGAAGGACGCCAAGACCAAGGCGCTGATCGGTCACTTCTCGGGTCTCGGCCTGACCAGCGCGCTGATCATCGACGGCGCCGAAGTGAATAACGGCTTTGCACAGGCCGCCCGCAACATCCCGCAGATCGGCGTGCTGCCGATCCAGGGCATCAACGTCTATGACATCCTGCGCCGGCAGAAACTGGTTCTGACCAAGGCCGCTCTCGATGCGTTGGAGGCGCGCTTCATA
>JAFKKO010000008.1 GCA_017305455.1 Hyphomicrobiales bacterium
GGTATGGAGACTACTCGCATGGCGAAGAAGAGTTCGATCGAGAAGAACAACCGGCGTCAGAGGATGACGAAGAACGCGGCTGAGAAGCGCGCGAAGCTGAAGGCGATCATCGCTGACAAGAACAAGCCGATGGAAGAGCGCTTTGCGGCAACGATCAAGCTTGCCGAAATGCCGCGCAACTCCTCGGCAACGCGCATCCACAATCGCTGCGAAGTGACCGGTCGTCCGCACTCGGTTTATCGCAAGACCAAGATGAGCCGCATCGCGATCCGCGACTTCGGCTCCAAGGGCCTGATTCCGGGCCTGGTCAAGTCGAGCTGGTAAGGAGGGCGGGCCATGTCAACGCACGATCCGATCAGCGACCTGATCACCCGCATCCGCAACGCGCAGATGCGCTCCAAGGCCAAGGTCTCGACCCCCGGCTCGAAGATGCGCGCCAACGTGCTCGAGGTGCTGAAGGCTGAAGGGTACATCCGCGGCTACGCCAGCGTGGAGCACGCCAGCGGCCACAACGAGCTCGAGATCGAGCTGAAATATTTCGACGGCGAGCCCGTCATCCGCGAGATCGAGCGGGTATCGAAGCCCGGTCGCCGCGTCTACGCATCGGTGAAGAACCTGCCGCGCGTCAAGAACGGCCTCGGCATTTCGGTGCTGTCGACGCCGAAGGGAATCATGGCTGACCACGAGGCGCGTGACGCGAACGTGGGCGGCGAAGTTCTCTTCACGGTGTTCTAAGGAAGGAAGACAGATGTCACGCGTAGGCAAACGACCAGTCGCGATCGCATCGGGCGTCACCGCGAGCGTTGACGGGCAGACCGTCAAGGTGAAGGGGCCGAAGGGCGCGCTTCAGTATGTCGTGCACGACGATGTGTCGGTCGAGATGAAGGACGGCGCGATTCGCGTTGCTCCGCGTTTCGAGACCAAGCGCGCGCAGTCGCTGTACGGCACCTCGCGCGCCCAGATCGCCAACCTCGTCGAGGGCGTCACCAAGGGCTTCGAGAAGAAGCTGGAAATCACCGGCGTCGGCTACCGCGCTGCGCTGCAGGGCAAGAGCCTGCAACTCTCGCTCGGCTACAGCCACGACGTGGTTTATCCGGTTCCGGAGGGCATCACGATCGCGGTGCCGAAGCCGACTGAAATCACCATTGCCGGCAATGACAGCCAGCGCGTCGGCCAGGTGGCTGCCGAGATCCGCGCCTATCGTCCGCCGGAGCCGTACAAGGGCAAGGGCGTGAAGTACGCCGACGAATTCATCTTCCGCAAGGAAGGCAAGAAGAAGTAACGGAGCCGGTCATGTCGAAACTCAAGGTCACGAATGCCCGGCGCAAGCAGCGCGTGCGTCTGGCGCTGCGCCGCACGGCCAACGGCCGTCCGCGCCTGTCGGTGTTCCGTTCGTCGAAGCACATCTACGCCCAGGTCATCGACGACCAGAAGGGCGAGACGCTGGCTGCCGCCTCGTCGCTGGAAAAGACCATGCGCGATGCCGGCAAGACCGGCGCCAACATCGATGCGGCGAAGGCCGTCGGCAAGCTGCTGGCCGAGCGCGCGGTGAAGAACGGCGTCAAGGAAGTGGTGTTCGACCGCGGCGGCTATCTTTATCACGGCCGCGTCAAGGCGCTCGCCGATGCGGCGCGCGAGAGCGGGTTGAGCTTCTAACAAGTTTTGAAGGATAGAGGCGCAAGCCTCGCAAGGATTGGAAAACACCATGGCAGGTGAACGCGAACGCGGCGGACAGCGGCGAGACCGGGAAGAGCGCGACAGCGAGTTCGTCGACAAGCTCGTCCACATCAATCGTGTGGCGAAGGTGGTCAAGGGCGGCAAGCGCTTTGGCTTCGCAGCGCTGGTCGTCATCGGCGATCAGAAGGGCCGCGTCGGCTTCGGTCACGGCAAGGCGCGCGAAGTGCCCGAGGCGATCCGCAAGGCGACCGACTCGGCCAAGCGCAACCTGACGCGCGTTCCGCTGCGCGAAGGTCGCACGCTGCATCACGACATTGCCGGCCGTCACGGCGCGGGTAGGGTCTATCTGCGTGCGGCGCCCGCCGGTACCGGCATCATCGCCGGCGGCCCGATGCGCGCGGTGTTCGAGACGCTGGGCATCCAGGACGTCGTCGCCAAATCGACCGGCTCGTCGAACCCCTACAACATGGTTCGCGCGACGTTCAACGCGCTGAAGCATCAGGATTCGCCGCGTTCGGTGGCCAACCGCCGCAACATCAAGGTATCCACATTGCAGTCGCGCCGTGTCGGCGGCGATGCAGAAGCCGCCGCGGACTAATTCGCGCGCCCGATTGGAGCAAGGACAATGGCCAAGGAAGCCAACAAGGCCGGCAAAACGGTCAAGATCGAGCAGGTCGGCAGCGGCATCCGCCGTCACTCTTCGCAGCGCGAGACGCTGGTCGGCTTGCGTCTCAACAAGATCGGCCGTGTTTCGGAGCTGCAGGATACGCCTGAGGTTCGCGGCATGATCTATAAAGTCAGGCATCTCGTCCGCGTCGTCGGCGAGAAGTAAGGAACCGAGCGATGAAACTCAATCAAATCGCTGACAACGCTGGTTCGCGCAAGAAGCGCACCCGCATCGGCCGTGGCATCGGCTCCGGCAAGGGCAAGCAGGGCGGCCGTGGCGGCAAGGGCCAGACCGCGCGCTCGGGCGTGCGCATCAAGGGCTTTGAAGGCGGCCAGATGCCGCTGCATCGCCGTCTGCCCAAGCGCGGCTTCAATAACATCTTCCGCGTCGAACTCGCCGAGGTGAACCTCGACCGACTGCAGGACGCGATCAACGCCAAGAAGCTCGATGCTGGCAGCACCATCAACGCTGAAGCGCTGGTGAAGTCCGGCGTGCTGCGCCGTTCCAAGGGCGGCGTGCGTCTGCTCGGCCGCGGCAAGCTGACCTCGAAGGTCACCATCGAAGTTCACGGCGCGACCAAGTCGGCCGTCGAGGCGGTCGAGAAGGCCGGCGGTTCGGTGAAGATCCTGGCGCCGAAGAAGGACGAAGCCGAGCAGAAGGCTTCGTAACGAACCGCGCGTCCGGCCTTGCGCCGGACAGCCGCGTCTCTACGTCCGGACTGTGTTGAAGTTTGAGAGACGTAGATGGCCGGGCGAGCCCGGCCGCCTGAAGTGAAAGGACCGGGAAGCGATGGTCTCCGCAGCGGAACAACTGGCCTCCAACCTCAATTTTTCGGCGATCGCGAAAGCTGACGAACTCAAGAAGCGCATCTGGTTCACGCTGGGTGCGCTGATTGTTTATCGGCTCGGCACCTATATCCCGCTGCCCGGCATCGATCCGAACGTCTGGAGCCAGGTGTTCAAGTCGCAGGCCGGCGGCATTCTCGGCATGTTCAACATGTTTTCGGGCGGCGGCATCGATCGCATGGCGATCTTCGCGCTCAACATCATGCCCTACATCTCGGCATCGATCATTCTGCAGCTCCTGACCAGCGTTTCGCCGCAGCTCGAGGCGCTGAAGAAGGAAGGCGAGGCCGGCCGCAAGACGATCAACCAGTACACCCGTTATCTGACCGTGATTCTGGCCGCGTTCCAGGCCTACGGCATCGCGGTGGGTCTCGAAGGCTCGGGCAACGTCGTGTCCGATCCGGGCTTCTTCTTCCGCATTTCCACCGCGATCACGCTGACCGGCGGCACCATGTTCCTGATGTGGCTCGGCGAGCAGATCACCTCGCGCGGCATCGGCAACGGTATCTCGCTGATCATTCTGGCCGGCATCGTCGCCGAACTGCCGTCGGCGATCGCCAACACGCTCGAACTCGGCCGTCAGGGCGCGCTGTCGACGTTCCTTATCCTCGCGATCCTCGCGATGGCCGTGATCGTCATCGCCGTCATCGTGTTCATGGAGCGTGCGCAGCGCCGCCTTCTGATCCAGTATCCGAAGCGTCAGGTCGGCAACAAGATGTTCGAGGGCCAGTCCTCGCATCTTCCGCTCAAGCTCAACACCTCGGGCGTCATTCCGCCGATCTTCGCATCGTCGCTGCTGTTGCTGCCGACCACGATCGCAAGCTTCAACGCCGGCAAGGGACCGGAGTGGTTTCAATGGTTGACCACGCAGCTCGGCCACGGCCGTCCGCTGTTCCTGTTCATGTATCTCGCGCTGATCGTGTTCTTCACGTTCTTCTACACGGCGATCGTGTTCAACCCGACCGAGACCGCCGATAATCTGAAGAAGCACGGCGGCTTCATTCCCGGCATCCGGCCGGGCGAGCGCACCGCCGAGTACATCGATTACGTGCTGTCGCGCATCACGGTCGTCGGCGCCATTTATCTCGCATTGGTCTGTCTTATCCCGGAAATTCTGATTTCCTATGCGTCGGTCCCGTTCTATCTTGGCGGCACGTCGCTGCTGATCGTCGTCAGCGTGACCATGGACACCGTTTCGCAGGTGCAGGGCTATCTGCTGGCGCACCAGTATGAAGGGCTGATCCGGAAATCGAAGCTGAGAGGCCGCCGTAAATGAGACTGATCCTTCTCGGGCCGCCTGGGGCGGGCAAGGGAACGCAAGCGCAGCGACTGGTTCAAAAATACGGTCTGGTCCAGCTCTCCACGGGAGACATGTTGCGCGCCGCCGTTGCGGCGGAAACGCCGATCGGCCTTCGGGCAAAAGACATCATGGCGAGCGGTGGCCTCGTGCCTGACGAGGTGGTGGTCGGCATCATCGCTGATCGCATCGAGCAGCCCGATGCGAAGAACGGTTTTATCCTCGATGGGTTTCCGCGCACGGTGCCGCAGGCCGAGGCGCTCGATCAGCTGCTGAAGGACAAGCGGCTCAATCTCGATGCCGTGATCGAACTGCGCGTCAACGAAAGCGCGCTGCTGCGCCGTGTGGAAACGCGCGTCGCCGAAATGCGCGAGCGCGGCGAGAGCGTCCGGGCCGACGATACGCCGGAGGTGCTGTCCAAGCGACTTTCGAGCTATCGCAGCCAGACCGAGCCGCTGGTCCACTATTACGCCGACCGCCGCAAGCTGGCGACAATCGACGGCATGATGTCCATCGAGGAAGTCACCGCCGAGATCGGCCGGGTGCTGGACGCGGTTGTCGCCGCGGACAGACCGGCGGCTTCCGCGAAACGGGCTTCGCCCACTAAAGCAAGCCGGGCGGCCAAAACCGCAACGGCGGGCGCGGCGAAGAAGAAAGCCAAGAAGACGGTACCCAAATCCGGCTCCGCTCGCGGAACCAAGGCCCGAAAGGCCGCCAAATCCGGTTCCAAAACGGCGGCAAAGTCGTCCCGGATGGCTTCCAGGGCTGCCAAAAAGGGCAAGAAGGCCGGTTCCACCGTCAAGAAGGTCAAATCCGCCGCCAAGCGGGCTAAAAAGACCGTCAAGGCTAAAAAGACCGTCAAGGCGACCAGGAAGGGAACCGGAAAGGCCGCCAAGCGGCTCGCCGCAGCCAAGTCCCGCCGGGCTGTGAAAGCGACCAAAAAGACTACGAAAAGGAAGGCTAAGGCCGTCAAGCGGTTGACGAAACGCCGGTGAATCCTTTAATAAGCCCGCATCCAGTCGGATAAGTTTCAGACGATGCCGGGCCCCGAAAGATCAAAGGGGAGGGCGTCGTGTTCGCGTTTGCGAATACCCGCCCGACAGAACTAAACGAAGATCAGCCGTCCGTCAGGCGGCGACAGGAGTGAACAACGTGGCCCGTATCGCAGGCGTCAACATCCCGACCAACAAGCGCGTGCTGATTGCGCTCCAATATATTCACGGCATTGGCCAGAAGAATGCCGCCGACATTCTCGAGAAGGTCAAGATCCCGGTGGATCGTCGCGTCAACCAGCTCTCCGACCAGGAAGTGCTGCAGATTCGCGAAGTGATCGACCGCGACTATCTCGTCGAGGGCGACCTGCGCCGCGAGACCGGCATGAACATCAAGCGCCTGATGGACCTCGGCTGCTATCGCGGTCTGCGTCATCGCCGCGGTCTTCCGGTGCGCGGCCAGCGCACCCACACCAATGCGCGCACCCGCAAGGGGCCCGCCAAGGCGATCGCCGGCAAGAAGAAGTAACTTTCGTTTCGACCCAACCGATCCGGCTGCCGCGTGGCGGCCGGATGATTACCTGAAATTCCCCAGCGTCTGGCATCACGGACGCGCTTGAAGGAAGAGAAGAGACTTATGGCTAAAGAAGCAACGCGCGTCCGCCGTCGTGAGCGCAAGAACATCGCCTCCGGCATTGCGCACGTGAATTCGTCGTTCAACAACACCACCATCACCATCACCGACGCGCAGGGCAACACCATTGCCTGGTCGTCGGCTGGCACGATGGGTTTCAAGGGCTCGCGCAAGTCGACTCCGTACGCGGCGCAGGTTGCTGCCGAGGACGTGTCGAAGAAGGCGCAGGAGCACGGCATGCGCACCCTCGAGGTCGAGGTTGCCGGTCCGGGATCGGGCCGCGAATCGGCGCTGCGCGCGCTGCAGGCGGCGGGTTTCACCGTCACCTCGATCCGCGACGTGACCACGATCCCGCACAACGGCTGCCGGCCGCGCAAGCGCCGCCGCGTCTGATTTGACTGCCGCGGGCGGTTGGTGCCCGCGTTTATTTTGAATGCGATGACGCGGGCCTTTCCCGCGCCGCCAATAACTCCAACGCCAAGACGCCGAAAGGCATGGGTGACCCAGTGACGATCCAGAAAAATTGGCAAGAACTTATCCGTCCGAACAAGCTTCATGTGACGCCGGGCGCCGACTCGGCCCGTTTCGCGACCCTGGTTGCCGAGCCGCTCGAGCGCGGCTTCGGCCAGACCCTCGGCAACGCGCTGCGCCGCGTGCTCCTGTCCTCGCTGCAGGGCGCGGCGGTGCAGTCGGTGCACATCGACGGCGTGCTGCACGAGTTCTCCTCGATCGCCGGCGTGCGCGAGGATGTCACCGACATCGTGCTCAACATCAAGGACATCTCGATCAAGATGCAGGGCGAAGGCCCCAAGCGCATGGTCGTGAAGAAGCAGGGTCCGGGCGTCGTCACCGCTGGTGACATCCAGACCGTCGGCGATGTCGTCATCCTCAATCCGGAGCTGCAGCTCTGCACGCTGGACGATGGCGCGGAAATCCGCATGGAGTTCACCGTGAACTCCGGCAAGGGTTACGTTGCGGCCGACCGCAACCGTCCGGAAGATGCGCCGATCGGCCTGATCCCGGTCGACAGCCTGTTCTCGCCGGTCCGCAAGGTGTCCTACAAGGTCGAGAACACCCGCGAGGGCCAGATCCTCGATTACGACAAGCTGACGCTGACCATCGAGACCAACGGCGCGATCTCGCCGGAAGACGCGCTCGCCTATTCGGCGCGCATTCTGCAGGATCAGCTCAACGTGTTCGTGAACTTCGAAGAGCCGCGCAAGGAAGTTGCGCAGGAGATCATTCCCGATCTCGCCTTCAACCCGGCCTTCCTCAAGAAGGTGGACGAGCTCGAACTGTCGGTGCGTTCGGCGAACTGCCTGAAGAACGACAACATCGTCTACATCGGCGATCTGGTGCAGAAGTCGGAAGCGGAAATGCTCCGCACCCCGAACTTCGGCCGCAAGTCGCTGAACGAGATCAAGGAAGTGCTGGCCCAGATGGGTCTGCATCTCGGCATGGAAGTGCCCGGCTGGCCGCCGGAGAACATCGACGAGCTGGC
>JAFKKO010000009.1 GCA_017305455.1 Hyphomicrobiales bacterium
TCGCGTGCCTGTAGGGGTTTTCCATGTCTTTTGTTCAGCGCTGCCTGCATAGGCAGTTCGCGAAGCTTGGCACCGTCGCATTCGGCTGCCTGCTGGTTTTGACAGTCAGTCTATCCGGATCGCTCGCCCATGAGGGGCACGATCATGGCAATGACGAGAAAACGGCCGTCGTGTCATCCGCCTTTCCGCGGGTGACGGCGCGGTCCGATCTCTACGAGGTCGTCGGCATCCTGAAGAACGGCGAACTGTCCATCTTCATCGATGATGCGGTGTCCAACGAACCGGTCACGGACGCCAAATTGCAGGTCACCATCGGTGATGCCGTAGCCGTTGATGCCAAGCGCGCTCCGGACGGATACACCGTAGCCCTGCCCGATCCGAACCGCAGGGGATCGGTCGAGGTGATCTTCGCGATCAATGCCGAGAAAGGTGATGACCTGCTGGTCGATTCCTTCACCTTGATGCCACAACCTGCGGAGACAAATCCTCAACACGAACACGGCGTGCTTTTAGCAAACCGCATCCCAGTGGGTCTGCTTCTCGCCGGGCTCGCGCTTGCTGTTGCGTTCGGTTCGCTCAAACGCCAGGGACGTCGGCGTGCCGCGAACACCACGGCAGTGGCCGCTGGCGTTTGCGTGTTTCTGGCGGTCGCCGCATTCGGCGGATGGCGAAACGCGGGCGCCCCTTCCAGCACTCAGCAGCCACAGGTTCAAAGCGATACGCCGCGACGGTTGCCGGATGGAACCGCCTTCGCGGCCAAGCCGACACAGCGTCTGCTGGATGTCCGCACGGCCACTGCCGAGCCTCAAACCGCACGGCCAGCATTCAATCTGATTGGCCACGTTATTGGTGACCCGAACCGCAGCAGCATCGTTCAAAGCATCTACGGCGGACGAATCGTCCCCAACGAGGGAGCATTGCCCCGCATCGGACAGAAGGTGATCAAGGGAGAAACGCTTCTCCGGATCGAACCTTATCTGCCCGTGGCGGACCGCACGACGATTTCAGAGAAGATGGGAGAAATCGAGCAACTCATCGCGGTCGCTGAAACCAAGATCAATCGTCTGCGTCCCCTCGCCGAACGTGGCGCGGCTCCGATGGGACAGCTTAACGATCTTGAGAGCGAGTTGGCAGGTTTGCGGGCGCGCCGCGAGACCGTGCGCAATTCGCGCGGTGGCTACGAGCTTTTGCGCGCATCGACCGATGGCATCATCACCGCGACCAAGGTCGTTCCGGGGCAGGTCGTGCAGCCCCAGGATGTCTTGTTTGAAATCGCGGATCCGCAAAGACTCTGGGTCGAGGCTCTGGCCTACGACGGCATTGATCCCAATGTGCCAGTCGAGGCGACGGCGGCCGGTTCGGATGGAACGGCCTTCGCGCTATCCTATCTCGGAGCCAGTCGCACCCTGAGGCAGCACGCCTCCGTGATGCAATTCTCTATTCCAAAGCCTCCAACGGACCTTCGCATCGGCCAACCCATCACCGTGCTCGTGCAAGGCGGCACGGCAAAAGAGGGGCTGATCCTCCCCCGTGATGCCGTCGTGAAGAATGGCAATGGCGAGAACATCGTCTGGTTGCACGTTACGCCCGAGCGTTTCGAACCGAGACCTGTCCGGATCGAACCGCTCGATGCCAAGAGAGTGATCGTGGCATCTGGCCTCAACGCTTCCGATCGAGTCGTCGTGCGCGGCGCGGACCTCATCAACCAAATCCGCTAAGAGTCATCATGTTCAAGCTCATCGTTCAGTCGAGTTTGCGCAATCGCCTGTTCGTACTGGCTGCCGCGGCAATTCTCGTGGCTTACGGCCTTTTCGTGCTGCCGCGCATCTCCATCGACGTCTTCCCGGACATCAACCGGCCGACCGTCAACATCCTGACGGAGGCAGAGGGGCTTGCTCCGCAAGAAGTCGAACAGTTGGTCACATTCCCCATCGAAACGTCGATGAACGGCGTGCCGGGCGTCGTCCGCGTCCGTTCGGTGTCCGGCGTTGGGCTTTCAGTGGTTTACGTGGAGTTCGATTGGGGCGTCGACGTTTACCGGGCGCGTCAATTCGTTTCCGAACGCCTCGCCCTGATCCGGGAGCAATTGCCTTCGTCGGTGAACCCGCAGATGGGACCCGTCACCTCCATCATGGGCGAGATCATGCTAATTGCCCTCACCACGGACGGCAAGGCGTCGGCGATGGACGTGCGCGAGATCGCCGACTTCGTGGTGAGACCGCGGTTGCTGTCCATCCCGGGTGTTGCCCAGGTGATCCCCATCGGGGGCGAGGTCCGCCAGTATCGGGTGACGCCGAACGTGGCCACCATGCAAGCGCTCGGGGTAACCCATGAACAGATCGAGCAAGCGGTTACACGGTTCGGGACGAATAGTGGCGGCGGATTCGTCGATCAACACGGCCGAGAATTCCTGATCCGGAACGTGGGCCTGACGAGGAAGATCGAGGATCTCGGCAATACCGTCGTCGGGGGCCGCGATCATCAACCCATTTTATTGAAGCAGGTGGCGCAGGTCGATTTCGCACCGCGCGTCAAACGGGGAGATGCGGGCTACAACGGCAAACCGGCCGTGATCGTCAGCATCCAGAAACAACCTGCGGCGGATACTGTGGCGCTGACGCGGAAGATCGAATCCGCCCTAAAGGATCTGCAACGGACATTGCCCGCCGGGATCACGGCGACCAACGTCCAGTTCCGTCAGGCGACGTTCATCGAGACATCGATCCACAATGTCGAACGCGTACTCGTCGAAGCGTCGATCGTTGTCGCTCTGATCCTTTTCGTTTTTCTCGTCAATACGCGGGCGACGTTCGTGTCGTTGACCGCTATCCCGATATCGATCCTGGTGACTGTCCTGGTCTTTAGTGCTTTCGGGCTCACCATCAACACGATGACGCTGGGCGGCCTCGCCATCGCGATCGGTGAACTGGTCGATGACGCGGTTGTCGACGTCGAGAACATCCTGCGACGGCTCCGGGAGAACCGTTCGCTTCCCAGTCCTCAACCGGTCCTCGAAGTGATCGCGAAGGCGAGTCAGGAGGTCCGCTCCGGGATCGTCTATGCGACGATGATCACCATCCTCGTGTTCGTCCCCCTGTTCGCGCTTCCCGGAATCGAGGGACGGCTGTTCACCCCGCTCGGCATCGCTTATGTCGTTTCCATTTTGGCGTCCTTGTTGACGTCGGTAACCGTCACTCCGGTCCTTTCCTACTATCTCCTGTCCGGAAAGACCCATTCCAACGAACGCGACAGCGTCGTCGTAAGGACCCTGAAGAACGGGAATCGGCGGCTTCTCGCCTGGGCGTTCGATCGACGGAGCCTCGTCCTTGGGGCGATCGGCATTGCCGTTCTGGTCGCCGGATATGCCGCGCTCATGCTGCCGCGAAGTTTTCTCCCGCCCTTCAACGAGGGCACGCTGGTGCTGTCCCTTCAGTACAATCCGGGCATCTCGCTGGCGGAGTCCAATCGTCTTGGCCTCTTGGCCGAACAGCTTCTGGCGCGCGTCCCGGAAGTGAAGTCGGTTGGACGCCGAACGGGTCGCGCCGAACTCGATGAACATGCCGAGGGCGTGCATTTCAGCGAAATCGACGTCGATCTCACGCCTTCGAAGCGGCACAAGGCTGACGTCTATGCCGACATCCGGGACAAGCTGTCAGCCCTGCCCGCCTCCGTAGCGATCGGACAGCCGATCAGCCATCGGCTCGATCACTTACAGTCGGGCGTCCGCGCCCAGATCGTCCTGAAGATCTACGGCCAGGACCTCGACAGGCTGCGTCAGTTGGCAGAGACGACCCGTCAGCGCCTGTCGACGATTCCCGGACTGGTCGATCTTCAGGTCGAAAAACAGGTCCTCATTCCGCAAGTTCGGATTCAGGTCGATCACGATCGCGCGGCGCTCCACGGACTCACCCCCGCCGCGATCACTCAGGCACTCGACACTCTATCGAACGGCCGCAAGGTGTCACAGATCGTCGACGGCAATCGGCGCTTCGACGTCGTCATGCGCCTGTCCGATCAGGATCGATCAACCAGCGGTCTCCGGGATCTCCTGCTTCCGACATCGTCCGGATTCATTCCCTTGAAGGAGGTGGCTGAGGTCAGCGAAACCGACGGGCCGAACCAGATTCAACGCGAAGGCACGCAACGCCGCATCGTTGTCTATGGAAACGGCGACGGCCACCGCGACATGGCCGAGATCGCGTCGGACATCCGCCGTGTCCTGACCGAGGTCGGCTTCCCGCAAGGTTACACCACCAGTCTCGAAGGCACGTTCCAGGCGCAGGAGGAAGCAACGTGGCGCATCGGCATCCTGTCGCTCGTTTCGCTGGCAATGATCTTCCTCGTTCTTTACGGCCGGTATCGATCGGTCGCGTTGGCGTCGATCATCATGGGCGGAATCCCATTGGCATTGATCGGCAGTGTCATCGCCCTGACCATCGCCAGAGAACCGTTGTCGGTCGCCTCGATGGTCGGCTTCATTACGCTGGCAGGCATCTCGACCCGCAACGGGATTCTGAAGATATCTCACTACGTCAATCTGGCGCTTCACGAGGGTGAACGGTTCGGCCGCCAATTGATCGTACGCGGCAGTCTGGAACGGCTGTCGCCCGTTCTCATGACGGCACTCTGCGCTGGTCTTGCACTGACGCCCTTGTTGTTCGGGGCGGATGAACCGGGACGGGAAATTCTCCATCCCGTTGCCGTGACGATCTTCGGCGGCCTGATGAGCGCGACGGCACTCGACGTCGTCGTGACGCCAATCCTGTTCCTCATGTTCGGTGAGAGGCCCCTGAATCGTCTTCTCAATGAGCACGCCGCAACCGCCCAACCCGCGGAAGCGTTCTAACCCCCAACCCAACGGAGAAATACAATGCTCAAGTATGCTTTCATGACCATGCTCATCGCCCTCACCGCCTCGGTCGGTCCGGCAACGGCGCAAACGAAGAAAGGCGTCAACGGCGGCCCCGTCGTCACCTCGCAGGGGCATCCGATCGAGTTCGTCCATAAGGGACAGGAGATCATCTTCTATGTCGGCGATGACGATGGATCGCCACTGCCGACCAAGGAAATGAAAGGTCGTGCGACCATCCAGCAAAGCGGCAAGACGGCGACCGTGCAACTCGAGCCAAGCAGCCCCAACATGATGGTCGGCAAGGCCGTCGCTGAATTGGCGTCGCAAGCTCGCGTCGTGTTCTCGGGGAGCCTTCATGGGCATTCGTTGACGGCTCGATACACGGTCGAGTGATTGCCGATCCGCGCAACGAACAGGCGGGCCAGGCCCGCCGAGTTCCCCGGTCGGTTAAGCACCTGTTGAGTTGACACCCCGAGGTCTACGGCAGTAGCCTTCCGTTATGGGGATCGCGATCTCCCCACGAGGCGACATGCTGAAGTATCGCGTCCCGTTTGCAACGAGGGCGCAGCTATGTCGTCATACACATCCATCACCATTGAAAAGCTTTCCCGGTTGATCGGCACAGCGAATGCGCCTGCGCTCGTCGATGTCCGCACTGACGTCGATTTTGCAGAGGATCCCCGAACCATTCCGGGTGCCGCTCGCCGCTCATCCGAAACCGTCTCGGATTGGGCAGCAGCCTTCGTAGATCGTTCGGTAATCGTCATTTGCCGCAACGGACAGAAGTGCAGCGAAGGTGTCGCCGCATGGCTGCGGCATTCCGGAGCATCCGCCGAAGCCCTCGATGGAGGTTTCGAGGCCTGGAAAGCGGCGAAACTGCCGTTGGTCCCTATATCGAAACTACCCTCTCCGGATGCACAGGGACGCACGATTTGGGTTACCCGCTCCCGCCCCAAGATCTATCGCATCGCCTGCCCCTGGTTGATCCGACGTTTCGTCGATCCCCATGCCGTCTTCCTGTTCGTCGCTCCCGCCGAAGTGGAAGCCGTTGGACAACTGTACGGCGCCGCTCCGTTCGACATCGAGAATACGTTCTGGAGCCATCGTGGCGAACTATGCACGTTTGACGTCATGGTCGAGGAATTCGGACTGTCCACGCCCCCACTTGACCGATTGGCGATCATGGTCCGCGCGGCGGACACCGGTCGGCTGGATCTTTCTCCGGAAGCCCCAGGCCTTCTCGCCGCCTCGCTGGGGCTTTCTCGGATGTACGTCGATGATCTGAAGCAGCTCGAAGCCGGAATGCTGGTCTATGACGCCTTCTACCGCTGGTGCCGTGACGCAACGGGCGAGACGCATAATTGGCCGACGGCAAAGCCAGCCCAAAAGGCAAGGTAACCGGGAGCGGGGAAGAGCGATGGCCTACAACATAAAGCCGCTGTCCTGCGACCCAGGCCGCGTCCGGGGAATGTCCGAGCGGCTGATCATCAGCCACTACGAGAACAACTATGGCGGCGCCGTGAGACGCCTCAACCTGATCGAAGAAGAACTCGCTGAACTCGATTATGCAAAGGCGGCGGGTTTTGTCATCAACGGGCTCAAACGCGAACAACTGGTCGCCATGAACTCGATGATCCTCCACGAAATATTCTTCGATGGTCTTGGGGAGCCGAGCGAACCGGACCCCACGCTTCAGGAGGCATTGACCCGCGATTTCGGTTCGATCGAACGATGGCAAACGGAGTTCGTTGCCATGGCGAAATCACTTGGTGGAGGGTCTGGTTGGGTGCTGCTGTCGTGGTCACCGACCGGCAGGCTCGTCAACCAATGGGCGGCGGACCATTGCCACACGCTCGCCGGAGGCATGCCGATCCTGGCTCTCGATATGTATGAGCACTCCTATCACATGGACTACGGCGCGAAAGCCGCCGACTACGTTGGCGCCTTCATGGCGGCAATCAACTGGTCTGCGGTTCGACGGATTTATACGGGGCTCCGGGGCTGAACTCGAACGATCGGCTCGATCAAGGAGGACGTCGTTATGCGCTTCAAACTTTGGACCTTGGTTTCGATACTTATGTCGCTTGCGACCATCGCCAACGCGCAGGACATCGACTGGCAAAAAGTGGACCATGCTCTCAACAGGAAACCAACCGTCGCGGGAGACGTCCATCGCTACGGCTTCCCCCGCACCGATCTCACGGTGACCCTCGATGGCGTGACGATCAAACCGGCGCTGGCGCTGGGCGGCTGGGTTGCTTTCAAGCCGATGCATGGAGGGGCCATGGTCATGGGAGACCTCGTCCTGCTCGAGGCCGAAATCAACCCCGTCATGGCCAAGCTGATCGAGGGTGGGTTGGAGATAACCGCCGTTCACAATCACCTGCTGCGGGCAAGTCCGGCGACATTCTACATGCATGTCGGCGGACATGGCGATCCTGCAAAAATGGCCGCCGTGATCCACGATGCCTTGGCCGCGAGCAAGACACCGCCCGAAGCATCGTCCGCGCCCTCGGGGGCCGTCGATCTTGATACGACCCATCTCGACCAAATCATCGGAACAAAGGGGCGGTCGAATGG
>JAFKKO010000106.1 GCA_017305455.1 Hyphomicrobiales bacterium
TGCAGCGAATGGCGCGCGGCGCGCTCGGCGCCGGGCTTGGCCAGCGCCGACAATTCGCCCGAGGCGATCATCTCGGCGAGCACCATCGCGGTGGTCTGCAGTGCCTCGACCTCTTCCTCGACATAGGTGCGGTGAGCGCGGTTCTGCACCACCAGCACGCCGAGCGTGTTGCCGGCGCGCAGGATCGGCACGCCGAGGAAGGAGTGATAGATTTCTTCGCCGGTCTCCGGGCGGTACGAGTAGGCCGGATGGCTCTGCGCGTTGGACAGGTTCAGCGGGGTGGCTTCGCTGGCGACGAGGCCGACGAGGCCCTCATGCGCGTTGAGCACCGTCTGGTGCACCGCGTCGGGATTGAGACCTTCGGTGGCGTAGAGTTCGAGGGTGTTGTCGACGCGCAGCACGTAGGTGGAGCACACCTCCGCCACCATGTTGGCGGCGATCAGCACCACGATCTTGTCGAGCCGTTCCTGCGCGCTGACCCGTTCGGCCATCACTTCGCGGAGCCGTCTCAACAGGACGCGGGGACCTCCCAGCGCGCTCCGCATATGCCGAAGCCCTCCTCTAGCGCAGCCAGGCGGGGCCGGAGCCGGCGTCTGGCCATTCGATGCCGCCGCCCGCAACAGGGTATGGCATCAACGGTCGGGGCGGCCGGCGAAACCCGCGCCGGCCCGGTGATTCCGGCGTCGCCCGCAGCAGCCCGTTGTTCAGGCTATAGCCAATTGGGGCGGGGTTCGCCAAGCAAAACCCGCGCCAGCGCCGCCGATCAGATGATCTTGATTTGGCACGGTTTTGCCGAACAGGCGGGGGCCGGGCCCCAAGGTTGGTCCGGTCTCAGCCGGCGGCCGGCATCAAGGCGATATAACCGTTCCAGATGATCTGGATTCCGATGCAGAACAGGATGAAGGCGGACAGCCGCATCACCACGCTGGTGCCGCGCTCGCCCAGCCCGGCGACGATGTTGCCGGCGAAGCGGTAGCAGACATAGATGGTCGCCCCGATCGCCGCGAGCCCGGCGACCGCGCCGCCGCCGAGCAGTGCGAGTTCGCCAAGGCCGCCAGACAAGGTCGGCCGCTGGCTGCCCAGCGTCACCGCGACCGAGATCGAGCCGGGGCCGACGGTCAGCGGCATGGTCAGGGGATAGAAGGCGTCGATCGGAGTGCCCGGCGCATTGTTGGTGGCGCTGCGCTGGTCGGCCAGTTCCTCATTGGCGTGCAGCAGCTTCCAGGCGAAGGCGGCGACCACGCAGCCGCCGGCGACGCGCACGATCGGCAAAGTGATGCCGAAGAACTCCAGCACATGCGAGCCGATGAAC
>JAFKKO010000010.1 GCA_017305455.1 Hyphomicrobiales bacterium
TCTGCGGCAGCTCGGGCTGCTGCTCCTCCGGCGGCACGATCTCGACGCGCATCAGCTGCGCGGTGACCGCCTCGCGCAGATGCGCGATCAGGCCCTCGAACAGCGCGAACCCCTCCGACTTGTACTCCTGCAGCGGATCGCGCTGGCCGTAGCCGCGCAGGCCGATCACCTGACGCAGGTGATCGAGCATGAAGAGATGTTCGCGCCACAGATGATCGAGGGTCTGCAGCAGGATTGATTTCTCGACATAGCGCATCACCTCGGGACCCCATTGCGCCGACTTCGCCGCCATGTGCTCGTCGGCGCGCTGCTCGATGCGGGTCAGCATCTCCTCGTCGGCGATGCCCTCTTCCTTGGCCCACTCCGTGACCGGCAGATCGAGGCCGAGCACGCGGACCAGTTCCTCGTGCAGGCCGGCGACGTCCCACTGCTCGGCGTAAGCGTGCTCGGGGATATGCTTGGCGACCAGATCCTCGATCAGGACATGACGCATGTCGGCGACGGTCTCGGCGACGTTCTGGTCGCGCATCAGGTCGATGCGCTGCTCGAAGATCACCTTGCGCTGATCGTTCTGCACGTCGTCGTATTTCAAGAGGTTCTTGCGGATGTCGAAGTTGCGCGCCTCGACCTTCTGCTGCGCCTTCTCCAGCGCCTTGTTGATCCACGGATGGATGATTGCCTCGCCTTCCTTGAGGCCGAGACGCTGCAGCATGGTGTCGAGCCGGTCGGAGCCGAAAATGCGCATCAAATCGTCTTCCAGCGACAGGAAGAACTTGGTGCGGCCAAGGTCGCCCTGACGGCCGGCGCGGCCGCGAAGCTGGTTGTCGATGCGGCGGGATTCGTGCCGCTCCGAACCGATGATGTACAGACCGCCCGGCTTGGTGATGGTCTTGGCGGGCTTGCCGCCCTTGGCCGGCTCGATCTCGATCACCTCGGAGGCGCCCAGCACCGTCTCGCGGAATTTCTCGATATCGGCCTTGATCCGGTCGACGATCTTCTGCTTCTCTGTCTCGTCCTCGATCCCTGCGGTGGCCGCCGCGGCGCGCATCTCCGCCGAGCCGCCGAGCTTGATGTCGGTGCCGCGGCCCGCCATGTTGGTCGCGATGGTGATCGCGCCCGGCACGCCGGCCTCGGCGACGATATAGGCTTCCTGCTCGTGGAAGCGGGCGTTCAGCACCGCGAACACTTTCGACGGCTTGCTCGAGCGCGCCGCGTCGTACAGCTTCTCCATCGATTTCGGATTGCTGAAGTCGATCTGCTTGTAGCCGTTCTGCTTGAGGAAATCGGCGAGCAGTTCGGACTTCTCGATCGAGGCGGTGCCGACCAGCACCGGCTGCATGCGCTTGTGGGCGCGTTCGATCTCGGCGAGAATTGCCGCGTATTTTTCCTTGGCAGTGCGATAGACCTCGTCGTCCTCGTCGAGGCGCGCCACCGGCACGTTGGTCGGCACCTCGATCACTTCGAGCTTGTAGATGTCGAACAGTTCGTCCGCTTCGGTCGCCGCGGTGCCGGTCATGCCCGCCAGCTTGTCGTACATGCGGAAATAGTTCTGGAAGGTGATCGAAGCGAGCGTCTGGTTCTCGGGCTGGACCGTGACGTGCTCCTTGGCTTCCAGCGCCTGATGCAGGCCTTCCGAATAGCGGCGGCCCGGCATCATGCGGCCGGAGAATTCGTCAATGATCACGACCTCGTCGTCGCGCACGATGTAATCCTTGTCGCGCGTGAACAGCGAGTGGGCGCGCAGGCCCTGATTGATGTGGTGCACCACCGAGACGTTTTCGACGTCGTAGAGCGAGGCGCCCTTGAGCAGCCCGGCGTCGCGCAGCAGGGTCTCGATCTTCTCCATGCCGGCTTCGGTCAACGTCACCGTGCGCTGTTTCTCGTCGACCTCGAAATCGGTCGTCTTCTCCAGCTTCGGCATGAAGGTGTCGATGGTGTTGTAGAAATCCGAGCGATCGTCGAGCGGGCCGGAAATGATCAGCGGCGTGCGCGCCTCGTCGATCAGGATCGAGTCGACTTCGTCGACGATGGCATAGAAGTGCGGCCGCTGGACCATGTCCTCGAGGCGGTACTTCATGTTGTCGCGCAGATAGTCGAAACCGTATTCGTTGTTGGTGCCGTAGGTGATGTCGCAATTATAGGCGGCCTGGCGCTCGGCGTCGTCGAGGCCATGAACGATGATGCCGGTGGTGAGGCCGAGGAACGAATAGATCTGGCCCATCCAGCCGGCGTCGCGGCGGGCGAGGTAATCGTTCACCGTCACGACATGCACGCCCTTGCCGGCGAGCGCGTTGAGATAGACCGGCAGCGTCGCCACCAGCGTCTTGCCTTCGCCGGTCTTCATCTCGGCGATGTCGCCTTCGTGCAGCACCATGCCGCCGATCAGCTGGACGTCGAAATGGCGCTGGCCGAGGGTGCGCTTGGCGGCCTCGCGCACGGTGGCGAAGGCCGGCACCAGAATGTCGTCGAGGCTCTTGCCGCTGGCGAGCTGCTGCCTGAACTCGGCGGTGCGCGCCTTCAGCGCGTCGTCGGACAGAGCGGCGATTTCCGGCTCCAGCGCGTTGATGGCGGCGACCCGCGATTGATACGCCTTGAGCCGACGGTCATTGGCGGATCCGAACAATTTGCGGGCAAGCGCGCCGATCATCGTATGCTATTCCTGTCTTGCAGTTGGGCGTTCAGCCGCGACATCGCGACATCCGTCAGATGCCTGCCCGCGACCAAAATGCCTGCGCGGACAGCTTCTTGCGACCATTCCTCGCGCGACCATTCCTTGCGGATGCGTGAAAGAAGCGGTGTCTAAAACCTGCGCTCCGCGCACCCGGTACGGGACGCTGCGTCGCACCTCCGCCGAAGGCGGCTCGGGCAGACAGATATGGGCGCCCCGGACCCTTGTCAACGCACGGACCTGTCAAGGATTTCATGATTTTGACGGGTTTTCGCGTTGCCATCGGCAGGATGTTGGGCGAGTGTCCGCCGGTCTCGCATCCGGCCGATCATCACCGGCGACTTTGACAGAAAAGGACTTTCCATGACCCCGTTTTCGACCCGCATGAGCGTCTTCGTGCGCCCTGGCCTGCTTTCGACCGTCGCGACCGGCTGTGTCGCGCTGGCGCTGGTCGCGGCCCAGCCGCTGCGCGCGCAGGACGCCAACACCGTGGTCGCCCGGGTCAACGGCGCCGACATCCATCAAAGTGACGTGAACGCCGCCGAGGCCGAGCTGGGGGCGAGCCTGGCCCAGATGGACCCGGCCACCCGCCGCGACAACATCATCGCGTTCCTGATCGACCTCAAGATCGTCGCCAAGGCCGCCGAGGACAAGAAGATCGGCGACACGCCCGACTTCAAGCAAAAGCTCGCTTTTACCCGCAACCGCCTGCTGATGGACGGGCTGCTCGCCAATGAAGGCAAGGCCGCCGTCACCGACGCCGCGCTGCATAAGGTCTATGACGAGGCCGCCAAGCAGATCGGCGGCGAGCAGGAAGTCCACGCCCGGCACATCCTGCTGGAGACCGAGGATCAGGCCAAGGAAGTCGTCGCCGAACTGAAGAAGGGCGCGGACTTCGCCGAACTGGCGAAGAAGAAATCCAAGGATCCCGGCGCCTCCGACGGTGGCGACCTCGGCTTCTTCACCAAGGATCAGATGGTGCCGGAATTCTCCGCCGCCGCCTTCGCGCTGGAGCCCGGCAAGATCTCCGACCCGGTGAAGTCGCAGTTCGGCTGGCACGTCATCAAGGTCGAGGAAAAGCGCGCCCGCAAGGCGCCGGACTTCGAGCAGGTGAAGCCGCAGCTCGAAGCCTTCGTGGTGCGCAAGGCGCAGGCCGACTACGTCACCAAGCTGCGCTCGGAAGCCAAGATCGAGCGGCTCGACAAGCCGGCCGAGCCGGCCAAGACCGACGCCAAGCCGGACACAGCTCCCGCGAAGAAGAAGTAAATCGACTTCGCAAATAGACTTGGCTAGTTTGACGTCATGCCCGGGCTTGTCCCGGGCATCCACGTCTGAGGGCCTTCATCGATAAGGAAGCAAGTCGTGGATGGCCGGAATAAATCCGGCCATGACGACTGAACATCCTCGATCCAAGGCGCCAATCTCATGTCCACTGCCGTTTCTCCCCTCGCCCCCACTGATGTTCCCGACATGCCGGTGATCGCCGGCGTGCGCCTTGCGACGGCGGCGGCCGGCATCCGTTACAAGGGCCGCACCGACGTGCTGCTGGCGCTGCTCGACAAGGGCACCACGGTCGCCGGCGTGTTCACCCGATCGAAATGCCCGAGCGCCGCGGTGGACTGGTGCCGCGCCAAACTCAAGGGCGGACAGGCGCGCGCTCTGGTGGTGAATTCCGGCAACGCCAACGCCTTCACCGGCAAAACCGGCAAGCAGGCCACCACGCTGACCGCCGCGATCGCGGCGAAGGCGACCGGCAGCAGTCCGAACAACATCTTCCTCGCCTCGACCGGCGTGATCGGTGAGCCGCTCGACGCCACCAAATTCAACGGCGTGCTCGATGCCCTCGCGCTGCGCGCCACGCCGGACGGCTGGCTCGACGCCGCCCGCGCGATCATGACCACCGACACCTTCCCGAAGGTCGCGACCGCCACGGTGCGGCTCGGCAAGGCCAAGGTCACCATCAACGGCATGGCCAAGGGCGCCGGCATGATCGCGCCCGACATGGCGACCATGCTGTCGTTCGTGTTCACCGACGCGCCGCTGTCGGCACCCGTGCTGCAAGCGCTGCTCAAGAGCGGCGTCGCGGACACCTTCAACGCCGTCACCATCGACGGCGACACCTCCACTTCGGATACGCTGCTCGCTTTCGCCACCGGCGCCGCCAAGGATGCGCCGAAGATCAGCCGCGCCTCCGACCCGCGGCTGAAAGCCTTTGCCAAAGCATTTCACGGCGTGCTCGCCGATCTTGCCGAGCAGGTGGCGCGCGACGGCGAAGGCGCGCGCAAGCTGGTCGAGATCACGGTCGAGGGCGCGACCTCGAACATATCGGCGCGCAGGATCGCGATGTCGATCGCCAACTCGCCGCTGGTGAAGACCGCGATCGCCGGCGAGGACGCCAATTGGGGCCGCGTGGTGATGGCGGTCGGCAAGGCCGGCGAGCCGGCGGACCGCGACAAGCTGTCGATCTCGTTCAACGGCATCCGCGTCGCCCATAAAGGCGCGCGCGATCCGTCCTACAACGAGGCCGAGGTGTCCAGGCTGATGAAACAGCAGACCATCCGCATCAAGGTCGGGCTCGGCCTCGGCAAGGGCCGCGACCGCGTGCTGACCTGCGACCTCACCAAGGAATACGTCGCCATCAACGGCGATTATCGCTCATGAGACTGGTGTTCGTCGTCGCCTGCGCGCTGATCGATGCCGACAACCGCGTGCTGATCGCGCAGCGGCCGCAAGGCAAGCAGCTTGCCGGGCTGTGGGAATTTCCCGGCGGCAAGCTCGAACCCGGCGAGCGGCCGGAACCGGCGCTGATCCGCGAACTGCATGAGGAACTCGGCATTACAGTGCAGGAGGCGTGTCTTGCGCCGCTGACGTTTGCCAGCCACGCCTATGACGATTTCCACCTCATGATGCCGCTCTATATCTGCCGGCGCTGGGAAGGCACCGTCAGCGGCCGCGAGGGCCAGCCGCTCGCCTGGGTCCGCGCCAACAAACTGCGCGACTACCCGATGCCGCCGGCGGACATTCCGCTGATCCCGCATCTGACGGGGTTGCTGCTGTAAACTTTCAATGTCGTCATGGCCGGGCTCGTCCCGGCCATCCACGTCTTACGAATGAAGGCGTGGATCACCGGGTCAAGCCCGGTGATGACAAATCATTTGTGTCGCGAACACCAGTTACTTCGCACCGCCCGCCTTCTTCACCGCTTCTTCCAGCGACATCTTCGCCGAGCCCGGCTTGAGCGGTTTGGGCTGGCTGTCATCCGGCGCCCAGCCCGCCAGCCAGACGATGTCGAAGGTGGCGCGAACACGGCCATCGGCATCGGCGAAGCGCGCGGCGTAGATCTCCGCCATCCGCGCCAGCGTGGCGCGGCGCAGCGGCGCGCGGCGGCGCTCGGACAGGATATTGGTCGCGCCCATCCGCCGCAGATCCTGCATCAGCGCGAACACATGCGCGACGCGCGGCGACAGCCCGCCCTCGATCTCCGCCTCCGCCGCCGCGAACGCCTGCCGCAATTCGGTCAGCGTGTCGCCGCCCGCCATCGCGGCGAGAAAATAGCCGTCCGGCTTCAACGCGCGGCGGATCTGCGCCAGCGTGCCGGGCAGATCGTTCACCGCCTGCAGCGCCAGCACCGAGACCGCGAGATCGAACGCTTCGCGCGCCAGCGGCAGCGGCTCGCTGTCGCTGTCCGGCAGAGCGATCGCCTCGGCCTTGTCGGCCCGCGCGCGCAGCACCTGCATCACGGCCGCGCCGGGCGAGCCGATATCGGCGCCATGATCGAACTTCCGCACCACCGCGCCGAGCCGCTCGTCCATGTCGGCGGCGACGCGGTCGAACAGAAAGGTTTCCGCGCCGAGTGCCTGCGCGCGGCGCTGCCGCCGGCGCAGCAGCGCGCGGTCGAAAAACCGTGGCGGATCTTGGTCGGGGGTGGCCATGGCCCCTGTTACGCCGCCCGCCGCGTTGCCGCAATGCTCCGGCGCAAGAACCATTGCGCGCCGTTCGGCCGATGATGCTTGAGGCTGTGTCCCGCCGGGACTAGCCTTGAGCGATGGACATTCCGACCGCGTCCGACAATCCCTCCGACACGCGCCCGGCACAGCGCCGGCCGGCGAAACTGTTCGCCGCCTGCCGCGCGGCATTGTCGTCGGCCGGACGGATGGCGCTCGACCTCGCGCTGCCGACGCTGTGCGTATCCTGCCGCGAACCGGTGGCGGGCGAAGGACTTTGCCCGGCGTGCTGGGCGCGGCTGTCGTTCATCGCGCCGCCGTTCTGTTCCCGGCTCGGCATTCCCTTCGTCTACGATCCCGGCCCCGGCCTGCTTTCGATGGAAGCGATCGCAAATCCGCCGGCCTATCAGCGCGCCCGCGCCGCGGTGCGCTATGACGATGTCGCCCGCACCCTGGTGCATGCGCTGAAATATCAGGACCGCACCGACCTTGCGCCGGCGATGGGGCGCTGGATGGCGCGCGCCGGCAGCGAACTGCTCGCCGAGGCCGACCTGCTGGTGCCGGTGCCGCTGCACTGGAAGCGAAGCTGGAGCCGGCGCTATAACCAGTCCGGCGCGCTGGCCCATGTCATCAGCAAGCACGCGGGCGTCGCGATGGCGCGCGAGGCGCTGACCCGAATCCGCCCGACCGAACAGCAGATCGGGCTGTCACGCGCCGAGCGCGCCCGCAACGTGCAGGGCGCCTTCAAGGTCTTGCCCGAGAACAGAAGCGCGATCGAAGGCCGCCGCATCGTGCTGATCGATGACGTCCTGACCTCCGGCGCCACCGCCGACGCCTGTGCGCACGCGCTGCTGCGGGCAAAAGCGCGCACGGTGGACCTGCTGGTGTTCGCGCGGGTTGTGGACGGTTTCCGAACTCCCATATAATCGGGCAGATTCAGAATCGACGGAAGCACATGCCCGCCAATATCGAAATCTACACCCGCCCCGGCTGCGGCTATTGCAGCTCCGCCAAGGCGCTGCTGAGGCGCAAGAACGCGGCGTTCACCGAATACGACGCCGGCGTCGATCCGACCGTGCGGCCGAAGATGCTGGCGCGCGCCAATGGCGGCACCACCTTCCCGCAGATTTTCATCGACGATCTTCATGTCGGCGGCTGCGACGACCTCTATGCGCTCGACGACGCCGGCCGACTCGACCCCCTGCTCGCCGGCAAGGATCTCTGACCATGACCGAAACACCCGGCACGCCCTTCACCGCCGCGCTGGTGCAGATGCGCACCGGCCTGCGTCCGGCCGACAATCTCGAACAGGCGATCCGGCTGATCCGCGAGGCGAAAGACAAGGGCGCGGACTATGTGCTGACGCCCGAAGTCACCAACGTGATGCAGGAGAACCGCACGGCGCTGTTCGAACTGCTTGCGACCGAGCAGGACGACACTTCGCTGAAGGCGTTCCGCGCGCTCGCCAGTGAACTCAACATCCACCTGCATATCGGCTCGCTGGCGCTGAAGGCCTCGCCGGAGCGCGCCGTCAACCGTTCGTTCCTGATCGCGCCGGGCGGCGACATTCTCGCCAGCTACGACAAGATCCACATGTTCGACATCGATCTTGAGAACGGCGAGAGCTATCGCGAATCCGCCAACTACCAGCCCGGCGAGACCGCGGTGATCGCCGACCTGCCGTGGGGCCGGATCGGACTGACCATCTGCTACGACCTGCGTTTTCCCGCGCTGTACCGCGCGCTGGCCGAAGCCGGCGCCTCGTTCATCACCGTGCCGGCGGCGTTCACGCAGAAGACCGGCGCGGCGCACTGGCACACGCTGCTGCGCGCCCGCGCCATCGAGAACGGCTGCTTCATCTTCGCCGCCGCGCAAGGCGGCGTGCATGAGAACAAGCGCGAGACCTTCGGCCATTCGCTGATCGTCGACCCGTGGGGCACGATCATCGCCGAAGCCGGCGGCGAGCCCGGCGTGGTGCTGGCAAAGATCGATCCCGCCAAGGTGGAGAGCGTGCGCAAGAGCATCCCCTCGCTGCAGCATGGCCGCCGCTTCACCGTGCGCGACCCGCGCCTCGGGCCCGAGCAGCTTCATCTGGTGCGGAGTTCGGCATGATCCGCTACGCGCTGCGCTGTGAATGCGGCCACCGCTTCGAAAGCTGGTTTCGAAGCTCGGCGGCCTATGACAGCCAGCGCCGGCGCAAGCTGGTGAGCTGCCCGGCCTGCGGCTCCGCCGCGGTCGAGAAGGCGCCGATGGCGCCGCGCCTCGCCCGCAAGGGCGGCGACGCGGACCGCGAGGTCGCCGCGCCCGAAACAGCGGCAGCGCCGAACACGACGCCCGACGCCGCCGCGCCGCTGGCGATGGCGCCGGAAGCGCGCGAAATCGCCGCCAAGCTGCGGGAATTGCGCGACCATGTCACCAAGACGGCGGAGAATGTCGGTTCGCGCTTCCCCAACGAAGCGCGCAAGATGCATTATGGCGAGATCGAGCACCGCGCCATCTATGGCGAGGCCTCGACGGAAGAGGCGCGTGCGCTGCTCGACGAAGGCGTCGAGGTGGTGCCGCTTCCGGTGCTGCCGGGCGACCGCAACTAGCCGGCAACGCCGCTGACGACGGCCGAAGGGATCGCGAATGGAGCCGACTGCGCTCTCGCCGTCATCGTGGCAGTTCTGGGCGCTGCTCTCGGCGTCGTTCGCGGCGCTGACCGCGATCTTCGCCAAGATCGGCGTCGAGGACATCGATCCCGACGTCGCCACGTTCATTCGCACCGTCGTCGTTCTGATGAGCTTTGCGACGCTGCTGTTCGCCACCGGCCGGCTGTCGGCGCCCGGCCCGGTTTCGGCCCGGAGCTGGTTTTTTCTCGTGCTGTCGGGACTTGCAACGGGGGCGTCGTGGCTCTGCTATTTTCGTGCGCTCAAGCTCGGCCCGGCGACGCTGGTCGCGCCGGTTGATAAATTGAGCGTGGTGATGGTGGCGCTGTTCGGCGTGATTTTTCTCGGCGAGCGTCCGTCCGCCACCGGCTGGCTCGGCATTGTCCTGATCGCAGCCGGCGCGGTTCTGATCGTGCTGCGGCGGTGACTATCCGGCGATCAGGACGCCGACGCCGATAACAATCAACGCAATTCCGGCAAGCTCGCGCCAGGACACCGGCTGCTTCATGACGTAATACGCAGCGCCCTGCGCGAACAGCACCTCGACCAGCGCCAGCGTGCGCACATTGGCCGCAGCGGTCAGCGCGAAAGCCAGAAACCAGAACAGCGAGGCGAACGCGCCCATGAAGCCGGCGAACAGCGAGGGCTTCCACAGCCGGAAGATCGTGCTCATCACGCCGGGATGGCGCAGCACCAGCCATGCCGACAGCACGATGCTTTGCAGCAGCAACGTCGCCGCCAGCGTGACGCTCGCCGCGACGACGAAGCTCGCGCCCGTCACCTGCAAAATCGCGCCGCGATAGCCGACCGCCGACAGCGCGAAGAACGCCGCCGCCAGCAGACCGAGCAGGGTCGGCCGCCAGTCGCCGAAACCTTTGGCGCCGCCGGGGCGCAGCGCGGTGATGATGACGCCGGCTGTCGCGAGCACGATGGCGAACAGCTTGAGCGCCGTCAGATGGTCCGACAGGAAGACGAAGCCGAACAGCGCCGCCTGGATCGCCTCGGTCTTCAGATACGCCGTGGTGACCACGAAGGAGCGCTCGTTCATCGCCGCCAGCATCAGGGCAGTGGCGACGATCTGCGCCATGCCGCCAACGATCAGCCAGACAACAAATCCGGACGCCGGCCAGGACAGCCGCTCGCCGGTTGCAGTCAGAACCAGCGCGAGAAACACCAGCGCGAACGGAAAGCCGAACAGGAAGCGGATATGCGTCGCGCCGAGCGTGCCGAGCGGCCCGGTCAGATTGCGCTGCATGGCGTTGCGCGCCACCTGCCCGGCGGCGCCGACCAGCGTGAACGGAATCCAGAGCCAGGCAACATCGATCATCGGAGGCGAAGGCCTTTGCAGCTTGCGAAACAACGAGCGCGCAAAGGTCTATGAGCGGGCAGCGTCGTCAACCGGCACAGCCTCATGACAGGGTTGCACGGCCGGCCTCACGCCGTCTCGGCGATCACCATGTAGTTGACGTCCATGTCCGAGGACAGGCTCCAGCGGTCGGCCAGCGGATTGTAGACCACGCCGGCCTCCTCGGTGACAGCGAGCTTGTTGCGCGACAGATGATGCGTCAGCTCCGCCGGGGTGACGAACTTGTCCCATTGATGGGTGCCGCGCGGCAGCCAGCGCAGGATGTATTCGGCGCCGACGATGGCGAGCGCGAAACTTTTCCAGGTGCGATTCAAGGTGGAGACCAGCATCAGTCCGTTCGGTTTCAGCACCGCCGCGCAGCGATCGAGGAACGCGCCGAGATCGGCGACATGCTCGACCACTTCCATCGCCAGCACGATGTCGAACCGCTCGCGCGGGTCCATCTCCTCGATGGTGGTGGCGCGATAGTCGATCGACAGATGGCCGCGTTCGGCATGCAGCTTCGCCACCGCGATATTGGTCGCCGACGGATCGACCCCGATCACATCGGCGCCGAGCCGGGTCAGCGGCTCGCACAACAGCCCCGCGCCGCAGCCGATATCGAGGATGCGCAGGCCGGCGAGACAGTTCAGGCTTTTCGGGCTGCGGTCGAACTTCCGGCAGGCGGCGTCGCGGATATAGGCCAGCCGCAGCGGATTGATCGCGTGCAGCGGCTTCATCTTGCCCTTGGGGTCCCACCACTGCTCCGACAGCTTGGAGAACCGCGCGATCTCGGCGGGATCGACGCTGGAGGGTGAGGAGGTGGCCGTCATGCTGGTCATGCTTCTTGGTTTCAATGTGCCGTGATGTGGTTGCGGAATTGCAGCGGCGAGCGGATCATCCTGAGCCGTTCGACACCCTCGCCGACGCCGCGAATCGTGATGTCGCCCCAGCCGAAAATCCGGCCGAGAATGCTCTGATCGACGTCGACGCTTTCCACCTTATCGAGATTCATCTCAAAGGTCCGCCGCTGGATGAAGCCTTGCTTGTGGATGACGCGCATCGAGGTGACGTCGGTTTCGGTGGTCCAGCGCCGGAACCAGGCCTGAAACGCCAGAATGCCGCCAACCAGCGCCAGCGCGGCGCTCGCCACCAGCAGCGCGAGGGTCCAGCCGCCCACCGCGGCCCGTGTCGCGATCAGGCAGACCAGGGCGGCAAGCCAGCACAACAGGCCCGGCAGATAGACGATGCCATGAATTGTGGTGGAGTAGCGCACCTGCTCGCCCGGCTGCAGAATCTCGTCGACATAACGTCCCATAGCCCGATCCGTCCCGATCTGGTTTGGCCCTGATCAAACGGGTCCGGCACCGGCTGGAACCGAATGGCTTGCCGATCCCGGCGCGGGTATGTATAGCGCCTTTTCGGGCCGGAGCCGCGGGGTTTTCCCCTGGAACCGGTGTCTCAGATCAACCGTCAACAGGACGCGCCATTCGCCGCGATAAAGGGAAAATGGGCCGCCTAGTCATGAAATTCGGCGGCACGTCCGTCGCCAATGTCGAGCGCATCCAGAACGTCGCGCGCCACGTCAAGCGCGAGGTCGATGCCGGCCAAGACGTCGCCGTGGTGGTCTCGGCCATGTCCGGCAAGACCAACGAACTGGTCGGCTGGGCGAGGGAGACCTCGGCGCTGCACGACGCCCGCGAATACGACGCCGTGGTCGCCTCCGGCGAGCAGGTCACCTCGGGGCTGCTCGCGATCGCGCTGCAGGCACTCGGCATCCAGGCCCGCTCCTGGCAGGGCTGGCAGATCCCGATCCACACCAGCGACGCCCACGCCTCGGCGCGGATTCTCGGCATCGACGGCAGCGAGATCATCTCGCGGTTCAAGACCCGCAAGGAAGTCGCCGTGATCGCCGGCTTCCAGGGCATCCACAAGGAGAGCGGGCGCATCACCACGCTCGGCCGCGGCGGCTCCGACACCTCGGCGGTGGCGATCGCGGCCGCGCTGCACGCCGACCGCTGCGACATCTACACCGACGTCGACGGCGTCTACACCACCGATCCGCGCGTGGTGCCGAAGGCGAGACGGCTCGCCAAGGTCGCGTTCGAGGAAATGCTGGAAATGGCCTCGCAGGGCGCCAAGGTGCTGCAGGTCCGCTCGGTCGAACTCGGCCTCGTTCACAACATGCCGATTTTTGTCCGTTCCAGCTTCGACAAACCGGAAGATATCGATCCACACGGCACGCCGCCGGGTACGCTGATCTGCAGCGAGGAGGAAATCGTGGAAAGCCAAGTCGTCACCGGCATCGCCTTCTCCAAGGACGAGGCCCAGATCTCGGTGCGCCATATCGAGGACAAGCCCGGCGTGGCGGCCTCGATCTTCGGCCCGCTCGCCGACGCCAGCATCAATGTCGACATGATCGTGCAGAACGTGTCGGAGGACGGCAAATACACCGACGTCACCTTCACGGTGCCGGCCACCGACTTCGTCCGCGCCAAGGACACCATCGCCCAGGCCAAGGACAAGATCGGCTA
>JAFKKO010000011.1 GCA_017305455.1 Hyphomicrobiales bacterium
CGATAGTGCTTGGCCTTGGCGAGCACGATCTCGACTTCCTCGTCATGCGGCAGATAGTTCAGCGTGGTGACGATCGACCAGCGGTCCATCTGGCCCTGGTTGATCTGCTGGGTGCCGTGATAGAGGCCCGAGGTATCGCCGAGACCGACCGTGTTGGCGGTGGCGAACAAGCGGAACGCCGGATGCGGCTTGATCACCTTGTTCTGGTCGAGCAACGTCAGGCGGCCGGACACTTCCAGCACGCGCTGGATCACGAACATCACGTCGGGGCGGCCGGCGTCGTATTCGTCGAACACCAGCGCGACATTGCGCTGAAGCGCCCAGGGCAGGATGCCGTCGCGGAATTCGGTGACCTGCTTGCCGTCGCGGATCACGATCGAATCCTTGCCGACGAGGTCGATGCGGCTGATGTGGCTATCGAGATTGACGCGCACGCAGGGCCAGTTCAGGCGCGAGGCGACCTGCTCGATATGGGTGGATTTGCCGGTGCCGTGATAGCCCGTGACCATGACGCGGCGGTTCTTGGCGAAGCCGGCGAGAATGGCGAGCGTGGTGGCGCGGTCGAAACGATAATCCGGATCGACATCCGGCACATGCGGATCGACCTCAGAATAGGCAGGAACTTCGAGATCGCTGTCGATGCCGAAAACCTGGCGGACGGACACTTTCATGTCCGGCAGGCCGGCCGGCGGCTCTTGCGATGTGGTGATAGCGGCAGTCATCATTCCTCCGTGGTCTCGGGCGCTCCCGAAACCGGACGTGCGTGTTCGCGGCAGGTGGGGTGCGGCCGCAACCTAGCAGACAGATGCGGGCGGCAGAAGCCTCGCGCGCAATGAAAGTTCCGTTGAATTATCATAAAGATAGGCTCGCACTCCCGGATTTGAAGGGCAGCCTTGCAATTCTCTCGGCACTCGGCCGGCTTTTTCGTCTTTTCCCGCCGACCGGCACCAGGCGGCTCCGCCGCCACGTCATTGCACCAAGTCCCTTTACCAAGTCCCCGACCAAGCCCCGGCGCAAACTCCGCGCCAAGTGCCCGCCAAGTCCCCGCCAAGTGCCCGCGCCGGCTCAGCTTTCGCCCGGCACCACGGTTTTCAGATAATTATACGCCTTGATGATCTCGATCAGGCGATCCTCGGTGGAGCGGTCGCCGCCATTGGCGTCGGGGTGATGTCGCTTCACCAGCAGCTTGTACTGCGCCTTGACGCTCTCCAGCGTCGCATCGGCGCCAAGGCCCATCACCTGCAGCGCCTTGCGCTCGGCGTTGAAGATCTTGCGGGTCTCGGTCTTGGTCTCGGGCCGCGCGCCCGGTCCCGGCCGCCAGCGGCCGCGCCCGTTCATCTCGGAGAACATCGTGAACGGATCGAGCGCACCCTCGAATTCATCCTGCGCGCCCGGCTTGCCTTTGGCCGGCCCGGAATTGGCGCCCATCTTCCAGGTCGGGCGATGACCGGTCTGCGCATCCTTCTGATAGCGCGCCACGGCGTCGTCGCTCATGCCGGAAAAGAAATTGTAGGACTGGTTGTACTCGCGCACATGATTGAGACAGAAGTGCCAGTACTCGCGCTCCCGGCCGCGGCCCTTGGGCGCGCGATGCGGCGCAGTTGCCGTGCAGTCCGGCCATTCGCAGGCGACCGCCTCTTCCTTGACGCGCGGCTGCTTCGCCTGCTTCGTCGGCTTGATGCGGATCTTGTCGAAGTATTTTGATTCGAATGACATGACGGATCGATAGTGCCTTGCTGCAAGCTTCGGATAGTCCGGCGCGCATCGCTCGTGTGCTGCCGGCGCAAATTTTCGCGACCGCGGATTATACATCGCCACCACGATGAATCGCAATTGCAACAGCGTCGCAACGCGGCAATGTTCGATCGCACAGCCATTGACCTTCCAGCATAACGGGCGATAGTGCACAGATCATGACCGCCCGAGATCACATCGCGAAGAAACTGGCCGAGGCCTTCACGCCGGAAAAACTCGACGTGATCGACGAATCACATCTGCATGAAGGTCATGCCGGACACCGTCCGGGCGGCGAGACCCATTTCCGGGTCGTGATCGTCGCCACAGCCTTCGAGGGCAAGAGCCGCGTCGAGCGCCACCGCATGGTGAACGCGGCGCTGGCGCAGGAACTGGCCGGCGGCATCCACGCCCTCGCCGTCAAGGCGCAGGCGCCGGGCGAAGCGATCTAGCGAGGCACGAACTCCCTCATCCCGAGGAGCGTCTCGAAGGACGAGGATGCCATGTCCCGGGCGCGACGCAGCGTGTAACGCTGCTTCGCAGAACCGGGACCATTCCACATTCAGAGCCTGAAACGGCCCCGGCTCAGCGGAGCGGCATTTCATGCCGCACCGCGTCCGGGGCACGATGACTCTGCGCCTCCATGGTTCGAGACGCATCGCTGCGCGATGCTCCTCACCATGAGGCTTTCTGACCTAGAAAAAGCTGAACGCCCGGCCGACCCGGCGCGGCTGCAATTCGTCTTTCGTTTCCGGCGGCAGCGGCACGATGCGCAGCGCGGTGATGCGGTTGCGCTCGCGCCGCAGCACCCGGAAGCGGAAGCCGTGAAAGGTGAAGCTCTGGCCGCGATCCGGAATCGAGCGCGCTTCGTGAATCACCAGACCCGCGATCGTGGTCGCCTCTTCGTCCGGCAGATTCCAGTCCATCGCGCGGTTAAGGTCGCGGATCGGCACCGAGCCATCGACCACCACCGAGCCGTCCGGTTGCGCGCGCACGCCGGCGACCACCACGTCGTGTTCGTCGGAAATGTCGCCGACAATCTCTTCGAGAATATCCTCGAGCGTCACCAGGCCCTCGACCTCGCCATACTCGTCGACCACCAGCGCGAAATGGGTCTTGCGGCGGCGGAACGCCTTGAGCTGTTCCGACAGCGGCCGCATCTCCGGCACGAACCACGGCGGCAGCGCGATGGCGGCGGCATCGACCTTCGAAATGTCGCCGGTGAGGCGGATGGCGCGCAGCAGATCCTTGGCGTGCAGCACGCCGACGATGTTCTCCGGCTTGTCGCGCCACAGCGGAATGCGGGTGTATTCGGTGGCCAGCACCTCGCGCACCAGTTCCTCCGCCGGCAGGTCGGCGTTGACCATCACCATCTCGGTGCGGTGGACCATGACGTCGGAGACATCGAGGTCTTTCAGATCGAGCAGGCCGCCGAGCATGTCGCGATCCTGCTTCTCGACGCCGCCCTCGTGATGCATCAGATCGACCGCGCCGCGCAGCCGCTCGGTCGGCGACAGCAGCGGCTGATTGGCGCCGAGCGGGATGCCGAGCATCTTCATGAGCACGCGCACGATGCCTTCGATCACGGTGAGGATCGGACCAAGGATCGCCGTGACCCACTGCATCGGCCGCGCCACCAGAAGCGAGATGCGGTCGGGCGCGTTGATGGCGATGGTCTTGGGCAGCACCTCGGCGAAGATGATGACCAGCACCGACATCACGCCGGTCGCATACAGCACGCCGACCTCGCCGAACCAGGCGGTGAGCACGCCGGTGGCGAGCGCGGAGGCGCCGATATTGGCGAGGTTGTTGCCGACCA
This sequence comes from Hyphomicrobiales bacterium, assembly GCA_017305455.1. GTDB lineage: Bacteria > Pseudomonadota > Alphaproteobacteria > Rhizobiales > Xanthobacteraceae > Afipia. The sequence continues at coordinate 3,554 of JAFKKO010000011.1, forward strand.
GCAGCGCGCCGATCATGCGCTCGCGCTTCTCCAGAAGCCGCGTCACGATGCCGGCCTGACGGCTGCCGCCCTTCTGCAGCCGCAGCATGCTGGCGCGCGAGGAGCCGGTCAGCGCGGTCTCGCTGGCGGAGAAAAACGCCGAAATCAACAGGCACGCGACGACGATCGAAAACGTGAACCAGTCCATGGAAATGATCAGCCCGGTTTGGCCGCAAGCTTCTCGGCCAGAAACGCACGCACGGCGACGGGATCGACATCGTTCACGACCACCGCGCGACCGATGGCCTCGAGCAGGATGAAGGTCAGCTTGCCGCGTTTCACCTTCTTGTCCTGCGCCATCAGCGCCACCAGGGACTCGGCGTCGCCGACACCCTCCTGCGCAAAGCCCGCAATGTCCTGAAGATGGGTGGGCAGCCCGGCCGCCGCAAGATGGCGCCGGATCCGCTGCGCCGCCTCCGGTGCGATCATGCCGAGCGAGGCGGAGAATTCCGCCGCCAGCACCATGCCGACCGCGACGCCCTCGCCATGGAACAGCCGGTCGGAAAATCCGGTGGCCGCCTCCAGCGCATGGCCGAAGGTATGGCCGAGATTGAGCAGTGCGCGCTCGCCGCTCTCGCGCTCGTCACGCGCCACGATTCCCGCCTTGGCGCGGCAGCTCGCGGCGATCGCTTCCTCGCGCGCGGCGCTCCCGGTGAAGATGCCGGCGTGATTTTTTTCCAGCCACTCGAACAATGCGAGATCGCCCAGCACACCGTACTTCGCCACCTCGGCGTAACCGGCGCGGAACTGGCGCGGCGCCAGCGTGTCGAGCACGCCGGTATCGGCCACCACCAGGATCGGCTGGTGGAACGCGCCGACCAGGTTCTTGCCCTGCGGCGAGTTGATGCCGGTCTTGCCGCCGACCGAGGAATCGACCTGCGCCAGCAGCGAGGTCGGCACCTGCACGAAATCGACGCCGCGCCGCACGATCGCCGCGGCGAAACCGGCGAGATCGCCGATCACGCCGCCGCCCAATGCCACGACCAGATCGCCGCGCTCGATCTTCGCCGCGATCAGACCTTCGCTGACATCGATGAGCACGCGATAGCTCTTCGAGCCCTCGCCTTCGTCGACAATGATATCCGTCGCATCGATCCCCGCCTGCGTCAGCGATGCGCGCGTCGGCTCCAGCCAGTATTTCGCCACCGTGCGGTCGGTGACGATGGCGACACGCGCGCCGGGACGCAGCGCCTTGATGCGCGCGCCGAGCGAGGCCAGTTCGCCGCGGCCGATCACAATCTCATAGGAGCGCTCGCCCAGCGCGACATCGACCCGCGTGGGCGCGCTGGTCGTCGGGTTCAGGGTTTCGGCAATGGTCATCATGCTTGGCTCATAACCTGCCCGACGGCGGGCCTGTTCAACAGATACGCGTGCAGCGCGTCGATGCATTCATCGACGATCTTTTCATGCGGCACGTCGCGCGACAGGATCGCGATATCGGCCAGTTCATACACCGGCCCGCGCTCGGCGATCAGACGATCGATCGTTCCCGCCGGATCGGCGGTCTGCAATAGCGGCCGTTCGCTGCGGCGCCGGACCCGGCGCAGGATCACATCGCCGTCCGCCTTCAGCCAGATCGACACCGCCTTGTCGCGAATCCGGTTGCGGGTCTCCTCGCGCAGCACCGCGCCGCCGCCGGTGGCCAGCACGCGCGGGCCTTCATCGAGCAGGCGCGCGATCACCTTGGCCTCGCCGTCGCGAAAATACGGTTCGCCATGGGTGGTAAAAATATCGGCGATCGACATGCCGGCCGCGGCCTCGATCTCCTGATCGGCATCGACGAATGGCAGATGCAGCCGCGTCGCCAACCGCCGCCCGACCGTCGATTTACCCGAGCCCATCATGCCCACCAGCACGATCAGGCGCGAGCCGAGCGCCGCGACGATCTCGGCGGCACGGTTCACGCTCGAACCCGATCTGGCAGCAGTCTCCGACATGCGGGAAACGGACCTTTGCTCAAGACGGCATCCGCGCCGCCCCTCACACCTATACTACCTGCGCGCGGCAGGGGGCCAGAGGCCCTTGCCGAAACCTTGCGAACATGATGGGTGTCGCTTAACGATTTTACCGACGGTCGGCTTGGCGGCCATGCAAGCCTCCTGACAGCCCTGCTTGGGGTTCTGACGATGCCCACCCTGTTCCGTTTTCTCACGGTCGTCGCGGTGATCGGCGGTCTGATCTATGGCGGCATCTACGCGCTGGCGAATTTCGTCAATCCGAACCCGCGCGACATGACCGTCACCGTGCCGCCCGACAAGTTCATGAAGAAATAGCGCGGGGCCACGATGGCGGCATCCTCCGACGCGCAGCTCATCCATCTGTTCCTCGACATGCTGGCCGCCGAACAGGGCGCCGGCGTCAACACGCTGGCGGCCTATCGCAGCGACCTCGAAGACCTGTCGGGCTTCATCGCGCATCAGGGCAAGAGCTTCATCACCGCCGACACGCAGAGCCTGCGCGATTATCTCGCCGATCTCGATACGCGCGGCTTCAAATCGTCGAGCGTGGCGCGGCGGCTGTCGTCGATGCGGCATCTGTTTCGCTTCCTGCTCAACGAGCGGCGGCGCGACGACGATCCGGCGGCGATCCTGTCGGGACCGAAACGCGCGCGGACCTTGCCCAAGGTGCTGTCGATCGCCGATGTCGATCGCCTGCTGGCGACAGCGCGGCAGCTTGCCGAAGCTCCCGAGCAATCACCGCTGCAGGCGTTCCGCGCCATGCGGCTGTGCTGCCTGCTCGAAGTGCTCTACGCCACCGGCTTGCGCGTTTCCGAACTCGTCGCGTTGCCGCTGTCGGCGGCGCGGCGCGATGCGCGCATGATCGTGGTGCGCGGCAAGGGCAACAAGGAACGCCTCGTGCCGCTCAACGAATCCTCGCGCCGGGCGATGGCGGACTATCTCGCCGCGATGGAGACGGCGCGCGGCGGCAAGACATCCGCGCTCGCGAGCGGCAAATGGCTGTTTCCCTCATCCGGCGACAGCGGCCACCTGACGCGGCAGCATTTCGCGCGCGACCTCAAGGAACTCGCCGCCGCCGCCGGCCTGCCGCCGCGCATCGTCAGCCCGCATGTGCTGCGCCATGCCTTCGCCAGCCACCTGCTGCATAACGGCGCCGATCTGCGCATCGTGCAGACCCTGCTCGGCCATACCGACATTTCCACCACGCAAATCTATACCCACGTGGTCGAAGAGAGGCTGAAGAGCCTGGTGCGGGACCTGCATCCGCTTGCAGAAAAATAATAAAGCAAGCGAATTCAACGATTTCCTTCACAATTCGAGCCGCTTGACTTGAGCCCCCGCCGAGTCCAGTTTCCGCCCGCCGCAGCAATCCTCGCAATTGCTTCCTATATTGATTTCCCATGACGGACCTGATGCGCAGCTATCTCGACTTTGAAAAGCCGATCGCCGAACTCGATTCCAAGGTGGACGAGTTGCGCGCGCTGGCGGCCAATGGCAGC
>JAFKKO010000105.1 GCA_017305455.1 Hyphomicrobiales bacterium
TCGACGCTCGACATGCGCTCCTTGATGGCGCGCTCCATGCGCAGGAGACCGACGCGGTACTGATTTTCCATCAGCTCGCCGACCGAACGGACGCGGCGGTTGCCGAGATGGTCGATGTCGTCGATCTCGCCCTTGCCGTCGCGCAGGTCCACCAGCGTCTTGATGACGGCGAGGATGTCTTCCTTGCGCAGCGTGCGGTGGGTGTCTGGCGCATCGAGCTCGAGGCGCATGTTCATCTTGACGCGGCCCACGGCCGAAAGGTCGTAGCGCTCGGCGTCGAAGAACAGCGACTGGAACATGTTCTGCGCCGAGTCGAGGGTCGGCGGCTCGCCCGGGCGCATCACGCGGTAGATGTCGAACAGCGCGTCCTCGCGCGTCATGTTCTTGTCGGCGGAGAGCGTGTTGCGGATGTAGGGACCGACGTTGACGTGATCGATGTCGAGGATCGGCAATTCCTTGTAGCCGGTCTCGTTCAGCGCCTTGAGCAGCTTTTCGGTGATCTCCTCGCCGGCCTCGGCGTGGATTTCGCCGGTCTTCGGATTGACGAGGTCCTCGGCGAGGTACATGCCGACGAGATCCTCGTCGGTCATGCGCAGCGCCTTGAGACCCTTTTCCTGCAACTGGCGAGCGGCGCGCACGGTCAGCTTCTTGCCGGCCTCGAGCACCACCTTGCCGGAATCGGCGTCGATCAGGTCGGTCGCGGCGGTGTAGCCGCGGAAGCGCTCGGCCGAGAACGGCACGCGCCAGCCGTCCTTGGTGCGCTTGTACTGGATCTTCTTGTAGAAGATCGAGAGGATTTCCTCGCCGTCGAGACCCAGCGCATACATCAGCGACGTCACCGGAATCTTGCGGCGACGGTCGATGCGCGCGAACACGATGTCCTTGGCGTCGAACTCGATGTCGAGCCAGGAGCCGCGATAGGGAATGACGCGGGCGGCGAACAGCAGCTTGCCCGACGAATGGGTCTTGCCCTTGTCGTGATCGAAGAACACGCCCGGCGAGCGGTGCATCTGCGAGACGATGACGCGCTCGGTGCCGTTGACGATGAAGGTGCCGTTCATGGTCATGAGCGGGATGTCGCCCATGTAGACGTCCTGCTCCTTAATGTCCTTCACCGACTTGGCGCCGGTTTCCTCGTCGATATCGAACACGATGAGGCGCAGCGTCACCTTGAGCGGCGCAGCGAAGGTCATGCCGCGCTGGCGGCACTCGTCGACGTCGTATTTCGGCTGTTCGAACTCGTAGCGCACGAATTCGAGCTGCGAGGTGCCGGAGAAATCGTTGATC
>JAFKKO010000012.1 GCA_017305455.1 Hyphomicrobiales bacterium
TGTCTGGGCGACATGCCGCTGGTCGACGCCGCGATGATCGACCGGATGATCGAGGCTTTCTCGCCCGGTGCCGGCTCGCTGATCGTGGTGCCGGTCAATGGCGGGCGGCGCGGCAATCCGGTGGTGTGGGCGCGGCGCTATTTCGGCGACCTCGCCCGGCTGGACGGCGATTTCGGCGCGCGCCATCTCATCGTCCAGCACGCCGACGCCGTCACCGAACTTGAGGTCAGTGGCCCCGCCGCCTTCCTCGATATCGACACCCCCGAAGCCCTCGCCGACGTCCGGCAAAATCTCGGCCATGAGTCGGACAAGCCGGATACGGCGCGCCGCAAGGATCCTGCCTGAGCAGGATCTGACACCCGCCGGCCTTGCGCGGTCGTGTCCGGGGCGGACGGTATTGCGTGGTTGCTTCCGTTCACCAAGTTGAAACCCGCCTGTCCTAATTTCCAGGTTTGGGACTGAGGGTTTTATTTTGATGTATTTGCGGCCGGCACGCTGCGGCGTGCGATGTTGTCTTGCGTCGATTTTTGCGCTGGCGCTGGTGTCGTTCTCGACGCCTCTCTTCGCGGTGGGCGCGCTTGCGGTCGGCAAATGCGGGGCCTATGGCGTCGCGTTCGACTATGCCAGCGAAGCGAAGGCCAAGACCGCCGCGCTCAAGCAATGCAAAGGTGAATGTACCGCCGTCACCATGCGCAAGGCCTGCGCTGCCTTGTCGCTCGACATGACAAATCCGTGCGGGTCGTTCGGCTACGCCATTGCCCCGCGCATTTCGGGTGCGCTGAACGCCGCCTCCAGGAAGTGTTACGACTTCGGCGGCAAGGAATGCGTCATCCGGGCGTGGACCTGCGACGCCAAGGGCTGACGCATTCGCATCATTGCCGCGTCAGCAGGCTGAAGCGGCCATACAGGCCGGAGCGGTGACTGTTATCCTCGACATAACCCGCGCCGAACGCCCACTCGAACTCGCCGAATTTGAGTGAGGTGATGTGCGCGCCGACGCGGTATTGCCGGTAGATGCGGTCTCCCGAGGTTTCGATTTCGGGTCCGGCCCAGAACCTGTCCAGCATCTTCCATCCGGCCGCGCCCCGAATGCCGAAATTGCTGCCGATGGTCGATCCTGTCAAAGTGGTTGTCAGCATCATGGTCGCGGGGATCGGCTCCCACCACACATCGACATTGAAGCGGGCGCCGACGTGATTGCCTTTCAGGCTGTTGGCGGGATCGTCTGGCGACACGCCGTGATGCTGCAGATCAAGACCGCCGAACAGCTTGATCTCGACATCGCCGCGCTTGATCCTGTAGCCGGGGAGGATCGACGCAAGCAGATAGGCGCCGCGGAAATCGTTGCTGCCGCCGCTGTAAAGATAGCTGCCGCCAGCGAGCAGCAGCTTCAGGGTGAAGCCATCGGCGTTCAGCCCGCCGGGCGACCACAACATGCCGCCATAGCCGCTGCTGCCGCGACCCCACAGATCGAACCCGCTGAAATAGAGAAAGTGCTCCGGCCGGCTGCCGCCGCTCAATCCGATCGACCAGTCGTTATCGATATCTGCAAGCACCGGCTCGGCCACAGCATCTGCCTTTCCGGCGATGCAGAGAATCGCCGCGATACAGATGGTGCGTATGACGTTAACGCAACGCATGCAGCCCAGCCTCTGCAACGATACGTAGAAACACGCATGCCATTAAAGCGAGGGCTCCAGACGCGGTCTATCGCGCAGCAGAGAACAAGCGCGGAACAGCAACAAATAATGTTCGGAAGACGAACGGTAATTAGATAGGCGAGGCCGCAAGATTCTCGATCTTCACCTTGTCGCGATCCTGGATGATCTCGGCAATGAAGGTGCGATGGCAGTTGGTGTGATCGCGCTCGTAGCAGAGCAGGCACACCGGCCCGGCCTTCAACGCAAGATCGGCCAGCTCTCCGAGATCGTGTTTCGCCGCCGCCGTTTTCAGATGCGCGTTGTAGATCCGCTTCAGCGTGCTGACATCACCCTTGCGCGCGGCGAGCCGGCCTTCCTTCGGCGTGCCGAGGCCGGCGAGATGGATGTAGGAGATGCCGTGCTGATCGAGGCTGGCGGCGAGCTGGTTCTTGGAAAATCCGGCGCGGCGCGAGGAGGTGACGGCGCGGACATCGACCAGCAGCTTGACACCCGCGCGTTCGAGTTCGTCCAGCACCGCGCGGGAGGACGCCTGCTCGTAACCGATGGTGAAAAGCTTCTTCGACCGGGCCATATTTGCCTCGTGCTCCGATCAATCTCTCACGAGCCGACGCGCGCGATCAACTCCATTGCCCCTGCTGGCGCGCGCACCTTCCCTTCGTGAATCACATAGGCGAATACGTCGCGCGGCTGCCGCGCCGCCGGCGTCTTGTCGACGCAGGGCAGATCCTCCGGCGCACCGCCTGTTGCCCATTGTTGCAAGCGCTTCGCCCATTCGCCAAGCTGTTTGGGCGGATAGGCGGTTGCGACATCGTCCTTGCCGGTCTGCAGGCGCGCATAGACGAAATCGCCGGTGACATCGGCGATGGCCGGGTAGGTGGCGTGATCGGCATAGACCACCGGGATATCGAACTTGCGCAGCAGCGCGATGAACGCCTCGTCCATGAAGCTGTCATGGCGCACCTCGACGACATGGCGCAGAGCGCGGCCTTGCAGCTTGCGCGGCAGCAGCGCGAGAAAAGCGCCGAAATCGACGGGGTCGAACTTCTTGGTTGGCGCGAATTGCCACAGCACCGGCCCGAGCCGATCGCCGAGCTCCAGCACGCCGGATGCGTAGAACCGCTCGATCGACTCGCCGGCCTCCGCCAGCACCCGGCGGTTGGTGGCAAAGCGCGGACCCTTGAGCGAGAACACGAAGCCGTCCGGCACCTCGCGCGCCCATTTGCGGAAGCTCTCCGGTTTCTGCGAGCCGTAGTAAGTACCGTTGATCTCGATCGAGGTCAGCTTCGAGGCGGCATAGCGCAGTTCCTGCGCATGCGGCAGTTTGTCCGGATAGAACACGCCGCGCCACGGCGCGAAGGTCCAGCCGCCGATCCCGACATAGATGTTTCCGGCCTTGGATAAACTTGCCTTTGCAGCCATTGGACCCTCTTGCGGAACGTATCCGCCATCACCATCTTGTCTAACAAGGGCGATGCCGCTGTCCCCCCGGCGTATCGTCTAAACGACCACGAGATGACGTGAGCGACCATCAGGGTTTGCTCCAGGCCTGCGCCGGATGTACGCGCTGCCTGTGTCGTTCGTGGTCGTTGCCATTTCGGCCATCCCACTTTGCAATATCGGCATTTTCCATTGGATTGACCACCCGCTTTGCGGGCCGTTCCTGCTGCTGCGCGGCAAAGGAACATGATGCGGCGCATGACGTTCTGCGTTCGGGGTGAATATTCAAGGAGCTCATCATGATACCAATGAAATTGCTGACGGCCGTGATCCTGTCGATGGCGGTGGCGACGCCGGTGATGGCGAAGGACGCCGTGCAGTCGCATAGCAACAAGATGACGAAACATCAGCGCGTGCATCACGCCAAGATGCATGCCCGGCACCATGTACGGATGCAGCCGGTCCAGCGCGAGGGCTTCGCGTATCGCGACAGCGGCTTCTGGCCGGGCGATGTCGCCGTGGGCGCAGTCGGCCTCGCAACCGGCGCGGTAGGCACCGCGGCCGCGATCGCATCGACGCCGTTCGGCGGCGGTTATGCCGCGAACGATCCGTACAATTCCTATGCCTATAACAACGGCTATTATGGCGGTGGTTATTACGGCGAGGGCTATCTCGCGCCCGGCCGCTACAATCAGACCTACATGCAGCGCAACGGCCTTGTCTGCATGCCAGGCACGACCTTCAAGGGCGCCGACGGCCTGATGCATATCTGTCAGTAAGAGGCGCGATGCCGGCGAAGCCGGTCATTGATGCGTTGTTGTGACAATGTGTTTGTGATGACGATGCGCTTGTTATGACGAAGAAGGCCCGCGCGAGCGGGCCTTCTTATTTGCGATTCTAACTTCCCGAGACACCCGTAGCGGTCAGTCTACGAGCAACGCTATTCTCCGCAGGTCACGTCCATCGCATCCCGACCGTGTTCGTGACGGATCGCGATCTGTCCCCAAGTGAGAGGCAAGGAAATGTCCTATTACAGAAAACACATCCGGTAGTTCGATAAGCCTCTTTCAAATGACGAGCTTCGAAGCCAATTTTTCTCGTATTCGCTTTGAGCCAAGATCGGTAAGACGATAGTTGCCGTTGGAAAGCTGAATAATCTCTCGATACTCTGGAGATGAAAGCTTTTGGATCGCCCGCGTAACGGACGGGGCTGGAAGTTGAGCAGATCGACCAATTACATTCCGGGAGAAACCTTCTTCTCCGGCGTAATGAATGAGCAAGAGTACTTCCTCTTCAGGTGATAGATCAGTTCGCTGAACGAGAATAAGTCCGCCAAATACTCCAATCGCTGGTACATCGAATTGAAGGAGTTCGCGGATAGCTTTTGCGACAGCCTCTCGATCTCCTCTCCAAAACAAACGAAGTAATTCGTTCATTACCCAACGAATGCACTCTATAACGAATTTCGAGTCCATATGGTTTGGTGTGTAGTTGGGTGAGATATGGACAGCGCCTCTTTGACTGCGGAACTTATAGACAGTGCGAAGAACACGAATGATATGGAGAGCATCCTGTCGCGGGGTGATTGAGTGTGTTACTTGATTGCTCTCTATGTAGTTGGCGCACTCAGAAAACTCTTTTGATAAATTGAGGTTGCCTGAATCCGCGTGATATAAAATTCGAGCGGCAATCTCAGAAAACTGACCGCCGTCGAGTTGGGTCGGCTCCCAATCGCGCTGGATGAATCGTCGCTCCGCCGACGTGAACTCATCAATCAATTGTGAGCACAATGCGTAATCTAATGGCGGGCTAAGGTCCGCCAATAATTGTTGTTTGTTGATTAACGACAAAGAGAATTACCGGCTATCGTTGAGTGCCTCAGTGATTAACGCATGAGCTCTCTTCACGCCTTCGTCCGTTAAGAACCACGTGCTCGGAGAGTTCGTTGTATTTTCGCCAATTAAAGATGGGCGACTGTTGGCTTTGAGCCGGCCTAAATCGCGAGTGACGTTGCTTGTAGTGATCGTCCCGGATTGTTTGAAATGTTTGTTGAACGTTTCCACCAAAGTCTTGGTGGAAAATTCGGTGCCTTTGCCCTGATCTTGAAGAACGTGGATCAACCATATGGCTTTATCGGCAGTTTTCCATTGCTGTTTAGGCGTGCTGTATTTCGAAGGATCTAGAATAAAGTCAATTGCTCCGGAGACGTCGGAATCTGGAGTTGAGCCCAAAGATTTCCGTCGGCGACTTCTACGATTTGTAGGAATCGCAATTGGCGGACTTTGAATGGTAGGAGAAGAATCGTGGACCAACTCGCCATCGATGATGCCAGCAGCCGGTTGTATGATGCTTGAGAGCTGTGCACCGATATTCTGGCTAATAGCCGATGCGTCTTCTCGACTACCTTCAATTTCGAGTTCTAAGCTTTGTAATTTGAACTTGATCCGAAATTTGGACACGACGTTCCCCTCTCAAGGCGCGTTAGTTCACTTTGAAAGCATAGAATACAACTTTGACGTGTCAAGAACAAAAAGAGAACTTATCAACAATCCAAGAGAGCTAACTTTCTTCTTCAACACAAGGAGAGCGTGAGCTCCGAAGCAATCCAGTCCGCAACGTTTGTCTTGGTCTATCTGGATTGCTTCACTTCGCTCGCAATGACGATGAGGCAAACAAAAAGGCCCGGATTGCTTCCGGGCCTTTCGCACTTCGTATTCTGCGTGGAAGGCTAATGGCATTTCTTAGAAATCCATGCCGCCGCCCGGCATCGCCGGAGCAGGAGAGTTCTTCTTCGGCAGTTCGGCGATTATCACTTCCGTGGTGATCAGCACGCGACGCGACCGGGGCTATGTTAGCCTGTCATTTCCGCAGGTGCCTGAACGCCTGCATGGGGCGATGAAGGAATTGCGATGGATAAGGACATTGCCCGCCACTTGATCCGTGCCAATTTTCGCTGCTCCCGCGAGCTTCAGGAGATCATGTTGCTTTTAAAGCGGGAGTTATCTCAAGATACCTATGAGCCCATTGCGCATAAGATTGCCACGGCAATCGCGGCTGTCGGCGATGCGTTGACGAACACGGCGCTGGCCGCGCATTCCGATCTTGAGGCTGAAGTGGAAAGCGGCCTCAAGCGCTACGACCGATATCTTTGATTGCAGAGTGAACGCAAACAAAAAACCCCGGCAGCGATGCCGGGGTTTTGCATTTCGTAGTCAGCTTGGAAGGTGGATGGACTTAGAAATCCATGCCGCCCATGCCGCCGCCGGGCATGCCGCCCGGTGCGCCGGCGCCGCCCTTCTTGGGCAGTTCGGCGATCATCGCTTCCGTGGTGATCAGGAGCGAGGCAACCGACGCCGCGTTCTGGATCGCCGCGCGCACCACCTTGGTCGGGTCGATGATGCCCTTGGAGACGAGGTTGCCGTATTCGCCGGTCTGCGAGTCGAAGCCGTACGAATACTGATCCTTCTCCAGCACCTTGCCGACGATGACGCTGCCGTCTTCGCCCGCGTTGATCGCGATCTGGCGCGCCGGAGCCGACAGCGCCTTGCGCACGATCTCGACGCCGGTCTTCTGGTCGTCGTTCTGGGTCTTGATGCGCTTGAGCTGCTCGGAGGCGCGCAGCAGGGCGACGCCGCCGCCCGGCACGATGCCTTCTTCAACAGCGGCGCGGGTCGCGTGCATCGCATCGTCCACGCGATCCTTGCGCTCCTTCACCTCGACCTCGGTCGCGCCGCCGACGCGGATCACCGCGACGCCGCCCGCGAGCTTGGCCAGACGCTCCTGCAGCTTCTCGCGGTCGTAGTCCGAGGTGGTCTCCTCGATCTGCGCCTTGAT
>JAFKKO010000013.1 GCA_017305455.1 Hyphomicrobiales bacterium
CAAGCCTGGAGGCTGCAGAATGAAAATCCGTGCCCAGATCGCCATGGTGCTCAATCTCGACAAGTGCATCGGGTGCCATACCTGCAGCGTGACCTGCAAGAACGTGTGGACCAGCCGCGAAGGCATGGAATATGCGTGGTTCAACAACGTCGAAACCAAGCCCGGCGTCGGCTATCCGAAGGACTGGGAAAACCAGAAGCGCTGGAAAGGCGGCTGGGTGCGCCGGCGCGACGGCTCGATCGCCCCGCGCATCGGCGGCAAGTGGCGGGTGCTGGCGAATATCTTCGCCAACCCCGATCTGCCGGAGATCGACGACTACTACGAGCCCTTCACCTACGACTACGAGCATCTGCAGAACGCACCGGACATGAAGGCGATGCCGACCGCGCGGCCGCGCTCGCTGATCTCCGGCGAGCGGATGGAGAAGATCCAGTGGGGCCCGAACTGGGAAGAAATCCTCGGCGGCGAATTTTCCAAGCGCTCGCAGGATTACAATTTCGAAGGTGTGCAGAAGGACATCTACGGCCAGTTCGAAAACACCTTCATGATGTATCTGCCGCGGCTGTGCGAGCACTGCCTCAACCCGGCCTGCGTCGCCTCCTGTCCGTCCGGCGCGATCTACAAGCGCGAGGAAGACGGCATCGTCCTGATCGATCAGGACAAGTGCCGCGGCTGGCGCATGTGCGTGTCGGGCTGTCCCTACAAGAAGATCTATTACAACTGGTCGTCGGGCAAATCCGAGAAGTGCATCTTCTGCTATCCGCGCATCGAGGCCGGTCAGCCGACGGTGTGCTCGGAGACCTGCGTCGGCCGCATCCGCTATCTCGGCGTCGTGCTCTATGACGCCGACCGCATCGCGGAAGCCGCCAGCAAGCCGGACGAGCGCGACCTCTATCAGGCGCAGCTCGACGTGTTCCTCAATCCCAACGATCCGTCGGTGATCGCGGAGGCGGAGCGTCAGGGCATTCCGCATGCCTGGCTGGAAGCGGCGAAGGCCTCGCCGATCTGGAAGATGGCGATGGAGTGGAAGGTCGCCTTCCCGCTGCATCCGGAGTACCGCACGCTGCCGATGGTCTGGTACGTGCCGCCGCTGTCGCCGATCACTTCGGCGGCGTCGGCCGGCAAGATCGGCCTCGATGGCGAGATGCCGGACGTCCGCTCGCTGCGGATTCCGATGCGCTACCTCGCCAATCTGCTCACCGCCGGCGACGAGGAGCCGGTGGCGCTGGCGCTCGAGCGCATGCTGGCAATGCGCGCCTATATGCGCGCCAAGACGGTGGACGGCGTGATCGACGAGGCCATCGCCGGCCGCGTCGGCCTCAAGGGCGCGCAGATCGACGAGATGTACAAGATCATGGCGCTGGCCAATTACGAGGACCGCTTCGTGATCCCGACCGCGCATCGCGAGCTCGGCGCCGACGCCTACGACATGCGCGGCTCCTGCGGCTTCTCGTTCGGCAATGGCTGCGGCGGCGGCGAGACCGAGACCAATCTGTTCGGCACGCCGCGCAAGGCCAAGAACCCGATGGAGATCGCGTCATGATGAAGACATTCAAGGTTCTGTCGGCGCTCCTGACCTATCCCTCGGAAGATCTCGTCGCCGCCGCGCCGCTGCTCGGCGTCGTGCTCGACGAGGAGGGGCTGGTGCCGGTGGCGGTGCGCGAGCGGCTCGATGTGCTGATCGAGGAGCTTGCGACCGGTGATCTCTACGATCTGCAGGAGCGCTACGGTCTGTTGTTCGACCGTAGCCGCTCGCTGGCGCTGCATCTGTTCGAGCATGTCCATGGCGAGAGCCGCGATCGCGGCCAGGCCATGGTCGATCTGAAGACGCTGTATGAAAACGCCGGCTTTGTCATCACCGCCAACGATCTGCCGGACTTCATTCCGCTGTTCCTCGAATTCCTCTCCACCCAGCCGGTGGACGCGGCGCGCGAACTGCTGGCGCAGCCCGCGCACATCCTTGCCGCCATCGCCGAGCGGCTGGAGCGGCGCAAATCGAGCTACAAGGCGGTGTTCGATGCGCTGGTCGCCATCGCCGAGGCCAAACCCGAGCGCGAGGCGGTCGAGGAACTGCTGAAGGGACCGGACCCTGATCCGATGGACTTCGCCGCGCTCGACGAAGCCTGGGAAGAGGAAGAGGTCAAGTTCGGCCCCGCCGCGCAAAGCACCTCGTCATGCGGCCGCGACGGATTGCAGTCGCGGCTGCGTCATGCCTCGCGCGCCATCAAGACGCCGGCAGCCTGAGAAGGAGGAACGGATGTATACGACACTCAATTCCATCGCCTTCGGCTGGTATCCGTATCTGTGCGCGATCGTCTGCCTGTTCGGCAGCCTGGTCCGCTTCGACCGCGAGCAATACACCTGGCGCAGCGGATCGAGCCAGCTCTTGCGCCGCCGCCAGTTGACGTGGGGCTCGAACCTGTTCCACGTCGGCATCCTGGTGATCTTCGGCGGCCACTTCGTCGGCCTGCTGACGCCGATCTGGGTGTTCGACATGATGGGCATCTCGCACGGCGCCAAGCAGGTGCTGGCGATGGTCGCCGGCGGCGTCGCCGGCCTGCTGTGCCTGGTCGGCATTTCGCTGCTCACCCATCGCCGGCTGTTCGATCCGCGCATCCGCGCCAACTCCTCGTTCGGCGACACCGCGATCCTGCTGATCCTGTTCGCGCAGCTTCTGCTCGGCCTTGCCACCATTCCGCTGTCGGCCGGCCATCTCGACGGCCATGAGATGGTGAAGTTCATGAACTGGGCGCAGGCCATCGTCACGCTGCAACCGAATGCCGCGAACTACGTGCTCGACGTGCATCCGATCTTCAAGGCGCATCTGATGCTCGGTATGACGATCTTCCTCGTCTTTCCGTTCACGCGCCTCGTCCACATCTGGAGCGCGCCGATCTGGTATCTCGGCCGTCGCGGCTATCAGGTGGTGCGCGCGCGCCCCGGCGCGGCGCAGGCCGTTGCGAGCCGGATGCCGTCCTCGCCGCCGATTCAGCCCGCTGAGTAGGAGAAGGGATCATGGACTGCTCGGTCTCCAATGCGCTGCCCAAGCCCAAGGCGATCAGCGTCAACGGCGTCGTGATCCCGCGCGAGGCGATCGCGCAGGAGGTGCAGAACCATCCGGCCGAAAAGCCGATCCTCGCCTGGCAGGCGGCGGCGCGCGCTCTCGTGGTGCGTGAACTGCTGTTGCAGGAAGCGGCGCGGCTCGGCATCGAAACCGAAGCGCTGTGCGATCCGGAAGGCCGGCGCGAGACCGCCGAGGAAGCGGCGATGCGCGCGCTGGTCGAGCGCGAGGTGAAAACGCCGGAGCCGGACGAGAAAGCCTGTCTGCGCTTCTATCAGCAGAACCTGCAACGCTTCCGCACCGGCGATCTCTATGAGGTGGCGCATATCCTGATCGCCGCGCCGCGCGGCGATCAGCCGGCGCGGGCCGCGGCGCGCGACAGCGCGCAGACCATTCTGGAGGCGGTGAAGGCCGATCCCCGCGCCTTCGCCGATCTTGCGTCGAACCATTCGGCGTGTTCGACCTCGGCGGTGGAAGGCGGGCGGCTCGGCCAGATCGCGCGCGGCCAGACCGTGCCGGAATTCGAGGCGGTGCTGGAGCGGATGCAGCCGGGCGAACTGGCGATCGCCGAAACGCGCTACGGCTACCATGTGGTGCGGATGGATCGCCGCGCCGAAGGCCAGACGCTGCCGTTCGAACTCGCCAGGGAACGGATCGCGGGCTATCTCACCGCCTGCGTCGAGCATCGCGCGCTGGCGCAATACATCTCGATCCTCGCCGGGCGTGCCGAGATCAAGGGCATCTCGCTGGTGGCGGCGGATTCGCCTCTGGTCCAGTAGGAGGACGGCATGCAGCTCGGCGCATTGATCCGCGATTTCGACGACGAGGCGAGGGCCGCCGAGGCGCTGGTGGCCTGCGGCGACATCGTGCTGCTGGCGCGGGTCAACGCCATGACCGGCCGCTTCGATGAGACGCTTGGTGAATACGCCTCCGGCGCGGTGCGGCGCTTCGCCGGGCTTGCCGGCAGCGAGGACTGGCTCGGATTGATAAACGTGCTGGAGCGCGCCTCCGATCCCGGCGCTGGCTGTCTCGTTTATATGGTGGATTGGTCGCTGAAGCGCGACGAGGCCACGCTCGCGCCGGCGGAGCCTCATGAAGGCTGCACCTGCGGCGGCCACGGAGGCTGCTCGTGAGTGTTGCGACCGACACATCGGCAGCGCCGGCGGTCAGCAGTGAGGTGACGCGGATCGGCATTCTGGTGGTGTCCGACCGCGCCAGTCAGGGCGTCTATCAGGATATCGGCGGACCGGCGGTGAATGCGTTTCTCGACCGCGTGATCCGTTCGGCCTGGACCCCGCTCCTGCGGATCATTCCGGACGGTGCCGACAGCGTTGCGGCGGCGCTGACCGATCTGGTGGACAATGACGGCTGCGATCTGATCCTTACCAGCGGCGGCACCGGCCCGGCGCCGCGCGACCAGACTCCGGAGGGCACGCGGGCGGTGATCGAGCGCGAGCTCGACGGTTTCGGTGAGCTGATGCGGCAGGTCAGCCTCGCGCAGGTCCCCACCGCAATCCTGTCGCGTCAGATGGCGGGGACGCGGGGCCGCTGCCTGATCGTCAACCTGCCGGGGCGGCCGTCCTCGATCGACGTCTGCCTGGGTGCAATTTTCCCCGCGATCCCCTATTGTCTAGATCTGATCGGCGCCCGCCCCATCGAGGTCAACACAGATGTTTGCAAGGCATATCGTCCCGGCACCTGACCTGAATCAGGACACCGTCGCCACGGTTGGCGCGGTGATCTATCCCGACGAGGAATTCCCCGAGGCGCTGTTCGATGCCATCGTCGCTGCCCATCGCGGCCGCGGCCTCGCGCTCGCCGGCGTGGTGCAGCGGCCGGTGGTTGAAGACCCCGCGCCGGGCCAGGAATGCGACGTGCTGCTGGAAAACCTTGTCACCGGCGACCGCACTGTGATCTTCGAGGATCGTGGCGCGATGGCGCAGGGCTGCCGTCTCGATGTCGGCGCGCTGATTCAGGCCGCGACCAAGGTGGAGGCGACGCTGGGCGAAGACACCGCGCTGGTGCTGCTCAACAAGTTCGGCAAGATCGAAGTCGATGGCGGCGGCATGTGCGATCTGGTGGCGAGCGCGCTGGAGCGCGGCATTCCGGTGCTGATCGGCGTGCCGCTGCGGCATCTGCCGGCATGGCGCAATTTCGCCGGCGAATTCGCCGTCGAGCTTCCCGATGACCTTGAGACGATCAATTGCTGGCTCGCCAGAGTGACAGCGCCGGCCGGCCGGATGAACGCGGTCGCCTGAGCGCGCCGCACCTCGCCGTCGGGATTGCAAGCCCGCCGCCCCGACTTCAAGCCGGAGCCGGCAGTCGGCACCGCGGTGGCCGTCCCGTTACGGTCCGGCGATCACACGCTGGAGTGGTGCGCGATCGGATGGAGGCGCTTGCGCCGCTGCTCCTTGAGCTCGCGCCAGATTTCGCCCTGCAACTCGTCGAGCGCCGCCGCATTCGGGCAGAAGTCATGATAGTTCGCGCGCGCGGTGCCGGCCACGAGCTCGCGGCGGCAGCGGCGAATGGTCTTGCACTCGGAGCAGGGCACGCTCATGCGAAGCCGCGCCGCATGGCGCGTTCTGATATCCAGCGCGTCGAGGCCGAACGCGGCGAGCATCCGATAAAGTTCGTCGGTGCGGCGCTCGCGATAGCTCATCAGAGGCGCGAGAAAATCTTCCGGCAATCCGATTTCGGAAGCGAGTTCGGCGCGCTGCCGCCGCTCAAGGAATCTCTGTTCCCGTCGGGCCCGCCATCGCGCGTACCACTTCATCATCGCCGTGCTCGCGATTTTGTCCAAGATCAATAATATTGCCACATTTCAGGATGCCACGCCTTGATCTGGCGCAATCGGCGATGGTGTGGATGTGGCGGCGAGCAGGTGCGTCATTGTGTGACCGGCCCGTCCGACGAAATCTTGATCCGCCGCAACGACCGCTTCCGGCAAATCACCGATGCTGCAAGAAGACGGAGGTGATTGCCATGTCCATCTGGGCAGGAATCCTGATTGTTGCGACGGCGGTGGCGCTGCTGGTCGTCGTCAGTGCGCGGATCTGGGCCGCCTTGCCGGCGCCCGCGCCGAAACTCGGTCTCAACCGGCCGAAATGGCGCGCGTTCTAGAACCAATGAAACGAGTGTCGTTATTGCGAGCCAATGGGTTCGCGTAAAACGCGACCCGATGACAGGCTCCGCGAAGCAATTCAGAAACGGCAAAGTGAAGGCTGGATTGCTTCGTCGCTAGCGCTCCTCGCAATCACGACAATTCAGCTTCATTTCATCTAGCCCGATGCCTTCAGGTCGACCTTATGGTGAGGAACAAGGCGAAGCCTTGTGTCTCGAACCATGAGGTCATGATGTCCTAAAAGGCAAAGCCCCCATCCTTCGAGACGCATCGCTAAGCGATGCTCCTCAGGATGAGGGCTTCAAACGGAAGCTCTCCGGTTTTCACGCATCCATGTTGCGCAGGCACTGGCGGTTGCGCAGCGCGACCTGACGGGCACCGGTCAAGCCGAGCACGCCCTGGCTCTGCAACTGCGAGAAGGTGCGCGACACCGTCTCGAGCGTGAGGCCGAGATAGTCGGCGATGTCGCGGCGGGTCATCGGCAGCGCCATCATGCCGGCCACGGTGAGGCGGCGGTCCATTTCCAGAAGGAAGGTCGCGACCTTCTCCATCGCGGTCTTGCGGCCGAGCAGCAGCATGTGGTCCTCGGCATGGCGCAGATGGCCCGCGGTCAGCGACCACAGATGCAGCGCAACCTGCACGTCGACCTCGGCGGCCTGTTCCAGGCTGCTGCGCTTGGCGAGGCGGATGGTGGT
>JAFKKO010000107.1 GCA_017305455.1 Hyphomicrobiales bacterium
GTTGAGGATCTGCGACCGCCGAACGACGGTACTCTCCTGCAACTGCAAGAATCGCAACATTCAAACCGCCGAATTGTGTCATCCACGAACGAGTCGCTTGGTGCCAGACCCGACACCAAGTCAAAACGAGGGACCGCCGATCACGTAAGATCCAACGAACCCGTCCACCTATAAAAGATATTGTGACCAATAATATGTCACATCGTCAATAGAAATATGCAATTGACATATTAGATAAGAGACGAAAAGTTATGAGTTTAGGGCGATATCTCCCTACCCTCCCAGACTTCACGGCAGGCTGGCAATATATTGCCCCCTGCCGTGAGCTTTTAATCACTTGAATGGACCTCCACTCTAGGAGTTGTCTAAGCCGATTTTAAGTGACATATCTATCGTGTACTAGGGACGCTAACCCTCACGAATCAGATTGATAGATCATGGCCGGCAGCAAGAAAATCGGAACCGCGCGGCGACTCAGCAAAACGCCCAAGCAGGCTGCCCCTTCGTCCGCCTCTTCAATCGCCCGTCGCAAAGATAAATTCTCGGTCGATATAAGTAACAATATGACCTTCACGGATAAGGCTTACGCTCAAATCGAGGAGATGATTGTCACGCTTCAATTATCACCAGGCACTGTTTTATCTGAATTTGCTTTAGCGAACAGCTTGGGACTCGGGCGGACGCCGATCCGTGAAGCGCTTCAACGTCTTTCCCGGGATGGGTTGGTCAACATTTTGCCTCGACGAGGCGTGCTTGTTTCGTCCATTGACCTGCGATCACAGCTCAGACTCCTGGCGGTCCGTCGCGAGCTCGATCGCCTCATGGCACGCGGTGCCGCGAAGCTAGCCACGGAGGAAGAGCGCGACCAATTCTCTGCCGTCGCAGCGGGAATGCGGGAAGCCGCTGAAAGGTCAGACGATATTTCCTTTATGAGATTGGATCAAGAATTCAACATTCTAATCTCGTTCGCCGCACGCAATGAATTTGCGACGCGAGCGATCGGGCTGTTGCATGGTCTGTCGCGACGATTTTGGTATCAGCACTACAAGCAGGCCGCGGACCTTCCTCTTGCTGCCCGTCTGCATGCCGAAGTGGCCGAAGCTGTGGCAGCTCGAAATGCGAGTGCCGCTGCCGAGGCGTCAGACAGGCTGGTCGACTATATAGAGAGCTTTGCTCGTTCCACGCTTTAATATCGTGATTCTTGGGAAAAAACCTTGGTACATCCTAGCATGGACCGGACCGCGC
>JAFKKO010000014.1 GCA_017305455.1 Hyphomicrobiales bacterium
GAAGCGTTCGGCAACTTCGTGATGAGCGGCAATTTCGTCATCGGCATCATCGTGTTCACCATCCTGGTGATCGTGAACTTCGTGGTCATCACCAAGGGTTCGGGCCGCATCGCCGAAGTCGCGGCGCGCTTCCACCTCGACTCGATGCCTGGCAAGCAGATGGCGATCGACGCCGACCTGTCCGCCGGCCTGATCGACGAGAAGGTCGCCAAGCAGCGGCGCAAGGAACTTGAGGACGAAAGCGGCTTCTTCGGCGCCATGGATGGCGCCTCGAAGTTTGTGCGCGGCGACGCCGTCGCCGGCCTGCTGGTCGTTTTCATCAACGTGATCGGCGGCATCATCATCGGCGTCGGCCAGCAGGGCATGAGCTTTGCCGACGCGGCCAAGACCTACACGCTGCTCACCGTCGGCGATGGTCTGGTCACCCAGGTGCCGGCGCTGATCGTCTCGACCGCTGCGGGCCTTCTGGTGTCCAAGGCCGGCGTCTCGGGCGCCGCCGACAAGGCGATGATGCGGCAGTTCTCCGGCTACCCGCAGGCGCTCGGCATGTCGTCCGGCGTCATGCTGGTGCTGGCGCTGCTCCCCGGCATCCCGATGATCCCGTTCCTGCTGCTCGGCGGCGGCGCCGGCGCGCTGGCCTGGAACGCACGCAAGCGCCATCATGCCGCCAAGACGGAGGAAGCCGGCGCGCTCGCGGAGCCTGCGGCCGCGGCCGCGGCGGCCGCTGCGGCGGAAGACGAGCCGATCTCCGCCGCGCTCAAGATCGACGATCTGAAGATCGAGCTCGGCTACGCGCTGCTTCCGCTGGTCAACGGCCCCGATGGTCACGATCGTCTCACCGACCAGATCAAGGCGCTGCGCCGTACATTGGCGATCGAAATGGGCTTCGTGATGCCGGCGGTGCGGATTCTCGACAACGTGCAGCTCGAAGCGAACAGCTACGTCATCAAGATCAAGGAGGTCGACGCCGGCACCGGCAGGGTCTGGGCCAACCAGTTCATGGTGATGGATCCGTCCGGCCATCAGGTCGAGGTTCCCGGCACCCACACCACCGAGCCGACCTTCGGCCTGCCCGCGACCTGGGTCGACGCCTCGCTCAAGGAAGAGGCTTCGCTCAAGGGCTACACCGTCGTCGATGCCGCGACCGTGCTGTCCACGCATCTCACCGAACTGCTCAAGAACAACATGGCCGACCTGTTGTCCTACGGCGAGGTGCAGAAGCTGCTCAAGGATCTGCCGAAGGAACAGGGCGAACTGGTCAAGGATATCGTGCCGAGCCAGATCACCGTCTCCGGCATCCAGCGCGTGCTGCAACTGCTGCTGGCCGAGCGGGTATCGATCCGCGACCTCTCCACCATCCTCGAAGGCATCGCCGACGCGCTCGCCTTCTCGCGCAACCCGGCCACGCTGGCCGAGCACGTCCGCGCCCGGCTGGCCCGCCAGATCTGCGCGCAGAACACCTCGATCAACGGCTATCTGCCGCTGATCGCGCTGTCGGCGAAATGGGAGCAGGCGTTCGCGGAATCGCTGATCGGCACCGGCGACGACCGCAGCCTTGCGATGCAGCCCTCAAAACTGTCCGAGTTCATGGCCACCGTGCGCGACCGCTTCGAGCAGGCCGCCCGCGAGGGCGAGGCTCCGGTGCTGGTGACCTCGGCAACCATCCGCCCATTCGTGCGTTCACTGGTGGAACGCTTCCGGTCGCAGACCACGGTGCTGTCGCAGGCGGAAATCCATCCCCGCGCGAGGCTGAAGACGGTCGGAAGCATCTAAGAGGGTGGATTCGAGCTTCCGTCACTTGGGCCTTTTTGTCACACCCAAGCGTTTTCTGATTACCCGATCGAATTACGCCGAATTGGCGAATTCTCTAAGCTGTTGAGATATTTTATTTTTATTTCAGACCTCTCAGGCTCTCACGTCTTTTCACTCGTTTGTGAGGCCCTCTGGGAAACAAAAGCGTCCTCACCACGTTTTCCTATGAGAGTTCGAACCGCGCCATGCGCGCACGAGACAAATGATCGACGTTGCAGTGAGGGAGGCCGGGATGAATCATTCGTTCTACAGCGCCGATCGCACCACCCATTTGAAGATCGTGATCGTTGCGCTGGTCGCCGCCATCGGTGTGGCCGGCCTCGGCATCTCCGCCCATCTGGCGAATGACGAGGGCCTGACGCAGACCGCACGGGCGAGCGGACCGGTTCTGAAGGCCGGCAAGACCATGATGATCTCGAGCTCGGATACGCAGGTGATCCGCTGACGTAATGCCTTTGACGAATTCATGAGGTTCTTCCCCGCCCCCCGAAGTCGCCTCGTGAATATCCCGACGGTCCCCCCCCCCAATGGACCGGACAGAAAACGCCCGCTCCCCACGGGCGTTTTTTGTTGTCTGCATGCAGACGACGGCCTCTCGATTGCGGCTGTCCCGGCAGGTGAAGCGCAAGCCGGGACCTATAGCCACCGGATTCTCAAGGAAACTGCCGAACCTGCCGATTCAAAAATCTCGACCGGGATGATGAGTCCCGGCCTTCGCCGGGACGACGGGAAGACTCAGCGCGCATCCTTGCCCGGAGCGCTTTCGACAAGCTTGCCGGCGTAGATCGGGTTCGAAGTCGGCACGCCGTTCGAGCCGCCCTGCCGCTCCACCGTGACCGCATAGACCGCGCGGCTGATCATCTGCGTATCGTAGTCGGCCAGCACGCCGCTGGCGGTGAAGCCATTGTCCGCGATCACACCAAGCGAACGCGGCTGCGGCAGTTTGTCGGACACGATCCACAGCTCGTAACTCTTGCCCGGCACCGGCGCCGCGCCGACCCGCCGCGCGGTCAAGGTCTTGCGCGCGGGATCGACCGTCAGGATGAAAGCCGGGTCGGCGGCGTTCTGCTGCAACGCTGCCACCCATTGCGCGGACGCCGGAGCCGGCGCGGCCGGCACCTCGACAACCTGCACCTTCGGTTCAACGCGCAGCGGCTCCGGCAACCATTCAGAACGATAGAGCTGCAGAGCGATCACCGCCGCCAGCACGGCGGCCACCGCCGCCATCGCGAGGCCAAAGCCGTAACCGCCTGTCGCCGCAGACGGCGCGGCGGGGCGAGGCTCGACACGCTCCGCCGGCGGCTGCGCGGCGGACGAGGCGGGCGCGGTCGGCGTCGCCGCCAACGCCTCTCCACGAGCCGCATCGAAAGACGACGTTCCGCTCTTGCTCTCAGTCCTGGCCGGCTGATCGTCCTGCACGGGCGGCACAACGGGATCAGACGCGACAGCCGTGACAGTCGCAGGCGTCGGCACAGCCTCTTGTTCAGGCTCTTGGACATGCGCGGATGCAAGCGCCGACGACGGCGCTTCAGGCGGCATGACCGGCACCTGTACGCGCGAGAAATCCGCCGAGGCCTTGATCCGGTCCCAGACATCGGCGGGCGGCTCGACCGGCGCGACCATCTGGTACAACGGCGCGAGCTTGAAGCTCCATCCCTCGACCATGGCCTTGAAGCCAGGATCGACGATCATCATGGTCTCCACCAGGGCACGCTCGTCGGTATCGAGCGTGCCGAGCGCATATTCCGCGGCAAGCGCGATATGATCGTCGCTATACGCCATCACGCCAGCCCCAGGCAGTCGCGGATATCGAGCACGCTGCGCCGCAGCCACGTCCTGACCAGCGTCAGCGGCTTGCCGAACTTCTCCGCAAGCTCCACGCGGCTCCAGCCGTTGTAATACGCCAGCAGCAGCAGCTTCTGCCGATCCGCGTCCAGACGGCCGACGCACTCCAGCAGTTGCTTCAGTTCGTCCGTCATGTCGCGGCGCGCCAGCGGCGCCGGCGTATCGGACGCCGGATCCATCGCATCCGGATCGGCGGTCGTTGCCTCGCCGCGCTTGCGCACGATATCGAGCGCGCTGTTTCGCGCCATCGACACCATCCAGATCATCGGCGAGCCCGTGCCCGGATCGAACTGGCCGGCCTCGTTCCAGACGCGGACATAGGTCTCGGACAGGACATCCTCGGCGAGCGCCTGATCGCGCACCACGCGCAGCACGACGCCGAACAACCGCGCGCGCGTCGCTTCATAGAGGCGCTCGAAAGCCTCCCGGTCACGCTTGGCAACCGAAGCCATCAACCCGACAAGTTCGGCCGGCGTCGTCATTCCCACCCCCACCCTGGCGATCCCCCGCACGGCCGGATGCCCCGATCCTGGCCGCCTCCCGCATTTATGCCAGCCCGGCCTGGCATTTGGCAAAGCCTCCGGCGGCCTCCCCAAAACCAAAAACCCGGACCTTGCGGTCCGGGCTGGAAACAAATCGCATTTTACGGCCCGCGCGAAGGCCGGCTTCAGGCCATCGCGATCCGCGAGCGCATCAGGCCGATGCTGTCGAGATCGGCCTGCTCGCGCGCATTCTCCTCGGCCCGCTCGCGTGCCTGATCGCGCTCGTCGAGCAGTTCGACCTTCTTGAGCTCCTCGAACGCCTCGCCCAGCGCGGCCTTGGCTTCCTCGAGCTGCACGCGCAGCTCGTCGGCCGAGCGGGTCAGATTCTCGCGGCGCTGAATCGCCGCCTTGGCATAGGTCGGATAAGCGAAATGAGACGGGTCCTGAATGCCCGCGCGGTCCTGCTCGATCTGGATCTCGCGCTCCAGATCGACCGACATGCGCTGGAAATCCGCGATCATGCTCTCGATCTGGGCAACCCTGCGTCGCTTCTCGTCAACCTGAAATTTCTTCAGACGGATCAGCGTTTCTCGTGACTTCATCGACTCGTACTCCCCAGAAGTCCCGACACCGAAGCGGGACAGTGCCGGCCTCCTCTCAAGGACCCCGCCGGCTTAACACTCAGACGTCGCGGATCATGGCCTGACAAAGTTAGCGTTCCGTTTCCACAGAACCGAGGATCGTCTGCAACTGCAGGTAGCCGGCCTCAAGGCTGGTGGCTTCGTCCTTGGCCTGGCGCAGGAAATCCTCCAGCGGCTCATGCAGCCGGATCGCCTCGTCGACCTCGGCGCTGGAGCCCGCGCGGTAGGCGCCGAGCCGGATCAGCTCCTCCATGTCGGCGTAGGTCGCCATGGTCTGGCGCGCCCGGGTGATCACCGGCAGAAAGGCCGGATCGGCGGAGCGCGGCATGGTGCGGGACACCGATTTCAGGACATTGATCGCCGGATAGCGCCCGCGCTCGGCGATCGAACGCTCCATGACGATATGACCGTCGAGAATGCCGCGCACCGCGTCCGCCACCGGCTCGTTATGGTCGTCGCCATCGACCAGCACGGTGAAGATGCCGGTGATGGTGCCCTCCCCGAGTCCCGGCCCGGCGCGCTCCAGCAGTTTCGGCAATTCGGTGAACACCGTCGGCGTGTAGCCTTTCGCGGTCGGCGGCTCGCCCGCGGACAGGCCGATCTCGCGCTGGGCCATGGCAAAGCGCGTCACCGAATCCATCATGCACATGACGTCCTTGCCTTCGTCGCGGAAATATTCCGCGATGGCGAGCGTGAGGTAAGCCGCCTGCCGACGCATCAGGGCCGGTTCGTCCGAGGTCGCGACCACCACCACCGAGCGGGCGAGACCCTCTTCTCCGAGGTCGTCCTGCAGAAACTCCTGCACCTCGCGGCCGCGCTCGCCGACGAGGCCGATCACCGAGACGTCGGCATCGACATTGCGCGCCAGCATCGACAGCAGCACCGACTTGCCGACGCCGGAGCCGGCGAAGATACCCATGCGCTGGCCGCGGCAGCAGGTGAGGAAGGTGTTGAGCGCACGCACGCCAAGATCGAGCGGGGTGCCGACCCGCTTGCGCGAATGGGCCGGCGGCGGCGAATTGCGGAACGGCATCGGGGCCGCGCCCTGCACCAGCGGGCCCTTGCCGTCGATCGGCTCACCCATCGCATTGACGACCCGGCCAAGCCACGCGGACGACGGCCTGACCTGTCCGGCGGCGTTGGCGATCACCGCGCGGCAGCCGCGCCGCACACCCTCCAGACCGGCGAACGGCATCACCACCGCATTGTTGCCGGAGAAGCCGATGACCTCGCAGGGGATGAAGCGACCATGACCGGTCTCGATCACGATCCGCGCGCCGACCGACATCGCATGGATCGGACCCGCGACCTCGACCATCAGGCCGCGCACGCCCACAACACGGCCATAAATATTGACGGCGTCGATGTCGGAGATCTGCTCGGCAAGCGCTTTCATTGCGAAAACCTTAAGTTTCGGCGCTCTGAACCCGTGCCCTTAACCCCGTGTTTACCCGCATCGTTAATCATTGCGTCACTGTCTTTGGTAACTGAGAGCGCTCGACCCTTCAGGACGAAGGGACGAATCGCAGGAGTCGGTTAGGCCCGGCTCTTAAGGTGAAGGCTGAACGGTGACGGATACAAAAAGCTGCTTCGCGGCAACATCTTACGGCGATTCGACAAAAATTGCACGAAAGAGCTTGCGCGGCCGAATCAGCATTTGTTAACCATATGCCGTCAGGATTCGAATCAGTTGTTCAAAGGCGTTCCAGTGCCGCGAGTGATGCGGCCGGCCTGACGCCCTGCGCGGCGACTATTAGGGGACTGGCATGCGCGTATTGCTGATAGAAGATGACAGCGCCACTGCGCAGTCGATTGAGCTGATGCTCAAATCCGAGAGTTTCAACGTCTACACGACGGATCTCGGCGAAGAAGGCATCGATCTCGGCAAGCTTTATGACTACGACATCATTCTGCTCGACCTGAACCTGCCGGACATGTCCGGATATGAAGTTCTCAAGCAGCTTCGTGTC
>JAFKKO010000108.1 GCA_017305455.1 Hyphomicrobiales bacterium
GGCTCGGTGAGCGAATAGCCGTATTCGAAGCCGAGCACGGCTTCCTCGGACAGCATCGAGTTGATGACCTCGTACTGGCCCTGCTCGCCGCCGAGATGGTTGAACGGCGTGTAGCGGCTCTCGTCCTCCTGATCGAACAGCACCGAATGACGCTGCGAGAAGGTGCCGCGCTCCGAATCCTGACCCGACAGGCGGACGCGATGGTTATCCTTGAGCAGCGTACAGAACGCCAGCGCCTCGCCGGTCGCCCAGTCGATGCCCTCGCCGCTCTCGATCGCCTTGGCGCGGCTGTCGAGGAAGCGCTGCACGGTGCGGTGGACGCGGAAACCGTCCGGCACCACGGTAATCTTGCGGCCGATGTCGCGCATGACATCGAGCGCGACGCCGGTGTCGCCACGGCGCGGATCCTCGCCGAGATCGGCGGACTTGAAGCCGGCCCATTTGCCGTCGAGCCAGTCGGCCTTGTTCGGCTTGTAGCCGGTGCCGGCCTCGAGCTCGGCATCGAGCCGCGCGCGCCAGTCGGCCTTGGCCTTGTTGACCTCGCCCTCGGTGACGACGCCCTCGGCGATCAGCCGCTTGGCGTAGATGTCGAGCGTCGAGGGATGGCCCGCGATCTTGCGGTACATCACCGGCTGGGTGAACGCGGGCTCGTCGCCCTCGTTGTGGCCGTGCCGGCGGTAGCAGAACATGTCGATGACCACCGGCTTGTGGAATTTCTGCCGGAATTCGATCGCCACCTTGGCGGCGAACACCACCGCTTCCGGATCGTCGCCGTTCACATGGAAGATCGGCGCGTCGATCATCTTCGCCACATCCGACGGATAGGGCGAGGAGCGCGAGTAGCGCGGATAGGTGGTGAAGCCGATCTGGTTGTTGACGATGAAATGCAGCGAGCCGCCGGTGCGATAGCCCTTCAGGTCCGACAGCGCGAAGCATTCGGCCACCACGCCCTGGCCGGCAAACGCGGCGTCGCCATGCATCAAGAGCGGCAGCACCGAGATGCGGTCATCCGGCGGATCGCCGTTCTGGTCTTCCTTGGCGCGCGCCTTGCCCATCACCACCGGATCGACGATCTCCAGATGCGACGGGTTGGCGGTCAGCGACACATGCACCTTGTGGCCGTCGAACTCGCGGTCCGACGAGGCGCCGAGATGGTATTTGACGTCGCCCGAGCCCTCGACCTCGTCGGGGTTGGCCGAGCCGCCCTTGAATTCGTGGAACAGC
>JAFKKO010000118.1 GCA_017305455.1 Hyphomicrobiales bacterium
GAATTGCCGTCATCAGAAGCCCTCGCGAAGCCATCGTCCGACCTTTCCGAAATAACCCGTAGTCCCTGTCATGAGCTGCCGCGTATGCCGCGGTTCAACGTGTTCAAGATGAGCGAATTGCGGATAGACCAGGAGCCCGGCCGGCACCGCGAACGATGAACCCTTCGCCTCGTTCGGCAGGCGGCCGAAACCGAGCGGACGGCCGATGCGCACCGGGCGACCCAGGATGCGACCGGCAAGCTCCGGAATTCCGGTCAGTTGCGCCGCACCGCCGCTCAGCACGACCCGCGCCCGCGGCTCTGCCGCAAAGGGGGAATCCGCGAGCCGATCCCTGACCATTTCAAAAATCTCCTCGACCCGCGGCCGGACGATGCTGGCGATCGTGGCGCGGGAAACGATCTGCGGCGCGTCATGCTCGTGATCGTCCACCGTCGGCACGCTCATCAATTCACGCGCGTCGGACCCTCCGGTCAGCACGGTGCCATATAACGTCTTGATTCGCTCGGCATCCGCAATGCAAGCGCCCAGTCCGCGCGCCAGGTCCATCGTTACGTGATGGCCGCCGAGCGCGAAGCCGCTGGCGTGAACGAACTGGCCGCCCGAATAGGTCGCGATCGTGGTTGTACCCGCGCCCATGTCGACGACCGCCGCGCCGAAATCGGCTTCATCGTCGGTCAGAACGGAAAGGCTGGCGACATAGGGGCTTGCGGCCATCGCCTCGACATTCAGATGACAGCGCTCGACCACCAGCATCAAATTCTTCGCGGCGGAAGCGTCGGCGGTCACCACATTCATGTCGACGCCGAACTGCCGCGCCACCATGCCGCGCGGGTCGCGAATTCCTTTGACGCCATCGAGCGAGTAACCGACCGGCAGCGCATGCAGCACGGTGCGGCCTGGGCCGGTGGCGTGGTGCATGCCCGCGCCGATCACCTTGTCGATATCGGACTGGGCCACCGCGCCATTGCGGATCTCGGCGGAGGCTTCCATCAACTGGCCGCTCAGGCGGCCGGCCGAGACCGAGAGCAGGACCGATTCGACCCGGACCTTCGCCATCTTTTCCGCCAGCGCCACGGCATGACGCACCGCGTGCTCGCACTCGTTGAGATCGCTGACCGCGCCGGCCTTCACGCCGCGCGCCTGGATGTGGCTCATCCCGATCAGTTCGACGGCATGGCTGCGGCCGCGCAGGGTCTCGCTCGGCGAGCACGGCGTCAGCCGCGCGATCAGGCAGGCGACCTTGCTGGTGCCGATGTCGAGCGCCGCGACCAGCGCGGTTTTGTTGGCCGGCATCTGGCGGGTTTTCGGGGTCTGTCCGCGATCGAGACTGGTCATGCGTTGCCAGCCTTCTTCGGTTTCTTGTCCTTGAGCAGCTCGTCGCGCGCCTTGGCGGCATCATCGGACAGCCGCACCGTCAGCCGGTCCGGCAGCCGGGCGTCGACCGCGGTGATATCGCGCGAGAACAGCTGCTCCTCGCGATCAAGCTTGGAGAGCGTGGCAAGCGCCTTCTCGACGCCATGTTCGGGCAGCCGGACATCCAGCCCGTTGGCGAGACGCAAATTCCAGCGCCGTTCGCCGACGAACACGATCGCCTTCACGGAGGATTTGACCTGCGGGTAGTCTGCCAAGAGATCGAGAAAATTCTTGGCGCGGGTCTCGGCGCCCTTGCCCACCACCAGCGGCAGCGACACGAACCGCCGCGCCACATACGGCTCCAGCACGGTGCCATCTTCCGCGATCACCGACAGGCGGCCGTCCTGCTGCCAGAGCGCGTAGGGCGCGCGTTCGGTGACATTGATCTGGAGACGGCCGGGGTACAGCTTTTGCACGGTGGCATCGGCGATCCAGGGATCGGCCTTCAGCCGGTCGCGCACCGTCGCCGCGTCGAGAAACAGCAAGGACGAGCGTCCATTGACGCCGCCGACCGCGAGAATTTCGTCCTGGGTCAGTTGCTTGCGGCCGGTGATGGCCACCGCAGTGATCTGGAAACCGACCGCATTGGCGGCAGCGTTGCGGGTGTCGCTCAATGCACCAGTGACGGTGTCGTAGTAGCCGCCCTTGAAGACGCCGAGCAGACCCGCGCCGAGCAGCAGCGCGACCGTGGCTGCGGTGCCGATGCCACGCGGCAGACGGCGTTCGAGCTTTGCGATCAGATCGTTGCGATGGGTCTCGTCATACGCCGGGCCGGACGACGGCGTGCCGCGGACGCGCGGCCGCGAAGCCCTCGGAACGGCCTTTTTGGTCGGATCGGACCGGCGCTGCGGCGCTCTTACCGACCGAGAGAGGCGTCCTCCACCATCCATTGCACAAGCTCGTCAAATGTCACGCCCGCATAGGCTGCAAGCTCTGGAACAAGTGACGTCTCGGTCATGCCGGGCTGGGTGTTGACCTCAAGGCAGACAAGTCCCCCCGTCCCCTCGATGCGGTCGTCGTAGCGGAAATCCGCCCGGCTTACGCCCCGGCAGCCAAGCGCCAAATGCGCCGCCAGGGTTAACCTTCGGACTTCCTGGTAAACAAAGGGTAAAATAGGTGCGGGCAGAACGTGTTTTGATGCGCCTTTTGAATACTTTGCCTCGTAATCGTAGAATTTCACCAGAGGAACGATTTCGATCACATCGCTGGCCTCGCCCTTGATGACGGCGCAGGTCAGTTCCTTGCCGGCAACGTATTTTTCCACCAGCAATTGATCGCCATAGGGCCAATCGTCCCGAAACAGCTCCTGCGGCAGGCCGCTCTCCTCGGTGACGATGAACACCCCGACGCTGGAGCCGTCGGCCACCGGCTTGATGACGTAAGGCGGGGCCATTGCATGACCCTTGGCTACCTCGGCGCGAGTTAATGTCAGTCCTTCGGCCACCGGCACACCCGCGGTCTTCAATACCGTCTTGGCGAGGTCCTTCTGCATCGCCAGCGACGAGGCCAGCACGCCGGAATGGCTGTAGGAAATCCCGAGCGTCTCCAGCACGCCCTGAATGGTACCATCCTCGCCGGGCCTTCCGTGCAGCATCACCAGCGCGACATCCGGCTTCAAGTCATCGAGCACAGTGGCGATGTCGCGCTTCACGTCGATCCGGGTGACGCGATAGCCCTTTCGCTCGAGCGCGTTGGCGCAGGCCGCGCCCGAGCGCAGCGAGACCTCGCGCTCCGAGGACCAGCCACCCATCAAGACGGCGATATGTTTCGCTGCGGTCATCGTGTCTCCTTTTGCCCCTAACTACGCTGATTTGCCGAATCGACCAAGGGGCCGCAGCGCGGATCGAGGGGTTCGCGCGTCAGCGATCTGCATATAGACTCCTGCAACGCGATTCTGCCCGCACGACACGCAACCATCAGCGACGGTTTACGTCATGATCAGAGCCTGGCTCGACCTTTCTCCGCTCGGAATCTTCCTGTCGCTGGGCGCGCTGTATTTCGGCACGGTGCTGCTGCTCGGCGCCCTCGCCTTCCGCTCGCCGCTGGCGCGTCCCGCGCAGTCGCTGAACGGCATCGTCGCGCCGTTCTTCAACGCATCGGCGATCCTGTTCGCATTGCTGGCCGGCTTTCTGGCCAACGATATCGGTGATCGTAGCCGGCAGGCCAACCGGGCGATGCAGACCGAGGCCGGCGAACTGCGCAACGTCTACACCCTCTCCGTTGCCTCGCTGTCGGACATGGCGGCGATCCGCAACGCCTGGAAAGCCTATGTCAACTCAGTGATCGCCGACGAATGGCCGGCGATGGCGCAGGGCCGCGAATCGCCACGCACCTCGGCTGCCTATGATGAGATGCTGAACAAGATCAGCGACCCCAGCAATGCGCGCGCCTCCGGTGCTGCCGTTCACGCCGCGCTTTTGAACGCCGCGGTCCGCGCGGGCAATGCGCGCAACGAACGTCTCGCGCTGGCGTCCGATCACACCAACGATTTGAAATGGATCGTCGTGATCGTGCTCGGCCTCATCACCCAGGTTTCGATCGGGCTGGTTCATCTGGAGCGGCCCCGCGCCTTCATCACCGCGCTTGCGGTGTTCGCCACCGCCGCCGTGATCACGCTCGGCTTTGTCGCGCTGCAGGAATATCCGTTCTACGGCGCATTCCGTCTTTCGCCCGGGCCGCTCGAGGCTCTTCGCACGCTTGGCGGCGCTTAAGGAAGCCCATTGCTGCAACACTCGGCTGACTAAGCTTTCGCCACGCCGATCCGCTTGATTTCCCACTGCAGCTCGATGCCGGAATGCGCCTTGACGCGCGCCCGCACCGTCTCGCCCAGTGTCTCGATATCATGCGCGGTGGCATCGCCGGTGTTGATCAGGAAGTTGCAGTGCATGTCCGAGACCTGCGCGCCGCCGACACGAAATCCGCGTAGCCCGGCGGCATCAACCAGCTTCCATGAGCTGTGCCCCGGCGGATTCTTGAAAGTGGAGCCGCCGGTCTTCTCGCGGATCGGCTGCGCGGTTTCGCGATGCTGCTGCACCTCGGTCATGCGCGCGCGAATGGCTTGCGGATCGGCCATCCGGCCGCGAAACAAAGCCGAAGTGAAGACGATCGACGGATCGACGCCGTTGCCGCGATAGACGAACTTCATTTCCGTGTTGCTGAAGGTCACCTTTTCGCCGCTGCGCGTAACGCCACGCGCTTCCACCAACACGTCCTTGGTCTCGCCGCCATTGGCGCCCGCATTCATCCGCAGCGCGCCGCCAATCGAACCGGGAATACCGAAATAGAATTCCAGCCCGCCGATGCGGGCGGCAGCCGCTGCTTCCGCAACGCGCTTGTCGAGCGTGGCGGTGCCGGCGCGCACGGTGTCCGCCTCGGTTTTGATCTCGCCGAACCCGCGTGGCGACAGGCGGATGACCACGCCCTCGACGCCGCCGTCGCGCACGATCAGATTGGACCCGACACCGATAGTGTAGACCGGGATATCCGCCGGCAGCCTCGCAAGAAAATAAGCGAGGTCGTCCTCATCGACCGGCGTGAACAACACCTGTGCCGGTCCGCCGACGCGAAACCAAGTCAGCGGCGCCAGCGATTCATTGCCGAGCAGACGCCCGCGCAATTCAGGCATCGCCTCTTTCAACTGGGGCACCAGATCGGGAAAACTCATGACATTGCTCCGGCAAGCCAGACATCGAGCGCACGCCGTCCGGCATCAGCAGTCGCCTGGCCGGTCCGCGCCGCCTGTTCGCGTAAAAGCGACGGCGAAATTTTCGCCTGCGCCAGTTCGCAGGCATGGCCGATCAGCCAGCGCTCCAGCGAGTGCGGGTCGGTCTCGATATGGAATTGCAGTCCCAGCACGCGCGGGCCGAGCGCGAAGGCCTGAGTTGGGCAGACCTTTGTCGAGGCAAGACGTGTCGCGCCGGGCGGCAGATCGAGATTGTCGCCATGCCAGTGCAGCACATCGACCTCTGCAAACGGGGCCAGCGCCGATTGCTTCCCTTCGGCCGTCAGCTCGATCGGCGCATAGCCGATTTCCTTTGCCGGCCCCGGCGCCACGCGCGCGCCGAGCGCCGCCGCGATCAGTTGCGCACCAAGACAAATTCCGAGCGTCGGCTTCTGCGCAGCAAGCCGCCGCCGCAGAATGTCAATCTCGCCTGACAGAAACGGATAGGCCTCGGTGTCATAGACCCCGATCGGGCCGCCCAGCACCACGAGCAGATCGGTCTCAAGCAACTCCGCTGTATCGAACGGATCAATGCCGGCATCGACATACGAAAGCCCGATGCCGCGCGCCGCGAGCAACCCGTCGATCAGACCGGTATCCTCAAAGGCAAGATGGCGAATGGCAACGCATGTCGTCATGGCATCGTCCAAAATCCCGCCGGAGCACTTCTATTGCAACGCCTTCAGCTCGCCCGGCAGCGCATAAGCCCATTGCGTGATGTTGCCGGCGCCGAGACACACGACAAAGTCTCCCGGCTTGGCGACATCGCGCACCAGAGCGGCAAGCTGCGCCGCGCCCGGCAGCGGAATCACCTCGCGATGGCCATGCGCGCGCAACCCGAGCACGAACGACTCCTTGTCGATGCCGGGGATGGGCGCCTCGCCCGCCGGATAGATGTCGGCCACGATGACGGTGTCGGCATCGTTGAAGCAGGTGCAGAATTCCTCGAACAACGATTGCAGGCGGGTGTAGCGATGCGGCTGCACCACCGCGATCACCTTGCTCTTGGTGGAATCCCGCGCCGCCTTCAGCACCGCGGCGATTTCCACCGGATGATGACCATAGTCGTCGATGATGGTGACACCGTTCCATTCGCCGGTGCGAGTGAAACGGCGCTTGACGCCGCCGAAGCCGGCGAGCGCCTTGCGGATCGTATCGTCGGAAAGCCCAAGCTCATGCGCCACGGCGATTGCAGACGTGGCGTTCAGCGCGTTGTGCCGGCCCGGCATCGGCAGCACGAGATCGGCGATCTCATGCGTTGCATCGGTTTTGCGATTGCGGAACGTCACCTTGAACTTCGAGCCGCCGGGAAACGGCGAAAGATCGGTCAACCACGCATCGGCCTGCGGATTCTCGCCGTAGGTGACGATGCGGCGATCCTCGATCTTGCCGACCAGCGCCTGCACGACGGGGTGGTCGATGCACATCACCGCGAAGCCGTAGAACGGCACGCTCTCGACAAAGCTGCGGAATGCGTCCTGCACGGCATCGAAGGTCTTGAAGTGATCGAGGTGCTCGGGATCGACATTGGTGACAATAGCGACGTCGGCCGGCAGCTTCAGGAAGGTGCCGTCGCTCTCGTCGGCTTCCACGACCATCCAGTCGCCGCCGCCGAGGCGAGCGTTGGTGCCGTAGGCATTGATGATGCCGCCGTTGATCACCGTGGGATCGAGATTGCCGGCGTCGAGCAGCGTCGCCACCATCGAGGTAGTGGTGGTTTTGCCATGAGTGCCGGCAATGGCGATGCAGCTTTTCAGCCGCATCAGTTCGGCCAGCATCTCGGCGCGGCGCACCACGGGAATGCGCAACGCGCGCGCCGCCATCAATTCGGGGTTGTCGCGCTTGATCGCGGTGGAGATCACCAGCACATCGGCGCCGTTGACGTTATCGGCATTGTGGCCGACCGCGACCTTGATGCCCTTCTCGCGCAACCGCAGCACGTTGGCGTTCTCGGAGGCATCGGAGCCCTGCACTGTATAGCCGAGATTGTTCAGCACCTCGGCGATACCGCTCATGCCGATACCGCCGATTCCGACGAAGTGAATGGGTCCGATTTCGCGCGGCAGTCTCATGACGGAATCTCATTCTCATGCCCGGCTTCATGCCGAGCGCCTACGGCTTTGTTCAAACAGACGGGAATGACCGGGACAAGCCCGACCATGGCGAAAAACACCAAATTCCGGCGATCCACTGCGGTCTCAGTCGATCTTCGCCACTTTCGCCACCAGATCGGCCAGCCGCTCGGCGGCATCGAGCGTGCCGACCGTCCGGGCTGCGGCCGCCATGGCCGCCAGATGCTGCGGCTCGGCCGCCAGCGCGGAAATTTCCGCCGCAAGGCGGTCCGGCGTGAAATCGGCCTGCGAAATTCGGATCGCGCCGCCGGCCGACGCCAGCACGCCGGCATTGGCGAACTGGTCCTGATCGATCGCGCCCGGCAACGGCACCAGAATGGCGGGACGCCCGATCGCGCCAAGCTCGGCGACGGTGCCGGCGCCGGAGCGCGAGATCACGAGATGGGTCGAGGCCAGACGCTGCGGCAGGTCCTTGAAGAACGGCGCAAGCTCGACATCGATCTTCAGCCGGTCATAGATCTCGCGCACCCGCGCCATGTCCTCGTCGCGCACCTGCTGCACCAGACTGAGGCGACGCCACAGCGCCGGCTCCAGCCGTTCGACTGCGCCGGGGACGATATCGGCCATCACCCGCGCGCCCTGGCTGCCGCCGACAACCAGCAGCCGCAGCGGTCCGGTCAGATCGGGCAAGTTGTAAGGCACGCTGGCGGCAGCCAGCACATTGGCACGCATCGGCATGCCGGTGACGGCGGCCTTGGCGGCGAGCGCGGGATCGCGGTCGAACACGCCCGGCAGCGAGGTCGCGATCGCGCTGACGCGGCCGGCGAGAAAGCGGTTGGCGCGGCCGAGCACCGCATTGGCCTCATGCACGATGGTCGGCACGCCCATCAGGCGCGCGGCGACCAGCGGCGGCAGCGTCGGATAGCCGCCGAACCCCACCACAGCGGCGGGCTTCAATCGCCGCATCAACGCGAACGCCTTCACCGTGCCCGCGCCCAGCATGGCGCCGGTGCGCGCGAGCGACCATGGCGTGCGGCTGCGCACGGTTTCACTCGGCACCACGTCCATCATGTCCTGCGAGAACAGGCCGCTATAGCGGATGGCGCGCGCATCGGTCACGAGGCGCACGCGCAGGCCGCGCTTCATCAGCACCGCGCCGAGCGCCTCCGCCGGGAACAGATGGCCGCCGGTGCCACCGGCGGCGAGCAAGACAAGAGGAGCGTCCGCCATGATCTCGAGCCGATCAGGCGTAGGCGCGAATGGCGTTGGAATCGCCGATCGATTCCATCTCGACGCTCGGACGCTGCCGCGTCAGCGCCAGCAGCATGCCGACACCATAAGCCAGCGAGATCATCGACGAACCGCCATAAGAGATGAACGGCAGCGTCATGCCCTTCGCCGGAATCAGATGCAAATTCACCGCGATGTTGATCGCGGCCTGGGTGCCGAACATGATCGCAAGACCGGCGGTGGCAAAACGCGCGAACAGGTCTTCCGTCGCATAGGCTCGCGACAGCGCGCGCAGCACGATGAAGGCGAACAGCGCGAGCAGCGCCAGGCACAGGATGATGCCGAACTCCTCAGCCGCCACCGCAAACACGAAGTCGGTATGGCTGTCCGGCAGAATCCGCTTCACGGTGCCCTCACCCGGCCCCTGTCCGAACCAGCCGCCATGCATGAAGGATTCCATCGCCAGATCGACCTGGAAGGTGTCGCCCGACGCCGGATTCATGAAGCGCTGGATGCGGCCGGCGACGTGCGGCACCAGCAGATAGGCGCTGAACAGACCGACCCCGGATGCGCCGATCAGTCCGAACACCCAGATCATTCGCATTCCGGCGAGAAAGAACAGCGTGCCCCACACCGCCAGCACAAGCATGGTCTGGCCGAAATCGGGCTCCATCACCAGCAGCGTCACCAGCATCGTCAGAAGCCCGAGCGCCATCGACGTCGCCGGCATTTCCGGACGACGCGCCGATTCGGAGAACAGCCACGCCACCAGCACGACGAACGAAGGCTTCGCTGCTTCCGAGGCCTGAATGTTGACGCCGATAATGGTGATCCAGCGCTTGGCGCCTTTCACCTCGGGGCCGAACATCAGTGTCGCCACGATCAAGACGATACTGATCGCAAAGACGATCAACGCGCTACGACGGATCTGCTTCGGCGACAGGAACGAGACGCCGATCATCACGATGATCGAGGGGACCAGGAACAACACATGCCGGTTGAAGAAATGAAACGGATCGAGCCCGATGCGCGCCGCGACCGGCGGACTTGCAGCCAGCGAAAGAATAACGCCAGCGATGATCAGCGCCATCACGGCGGCCAGCAACAGACGGTCGACGGTCCACCACCACTCGCTGAGCGGTGTGCGTTGTTCGCGGGAGATCATGATGAAGCCTCCTTCACGGGCTCGACCGAGCCAAGGGCCAGGACCAGATCGCGGAACCGATCGCCGCGCTTCTCGAAATTGGGAAACTGATCGAACGAGGCGCAGGCCGGAGACAGCAGCACCACCGGCGCAGCAAGGCCGGACGCCTTGGCATCGCGCAGCGCGTCCGGCACGGCAACTTCGAGCGTCTTGCTGATCTCATGCGGCACGGAGCCGAGCGTCGCGGCGAAATCCTCCGCCGCTTCGCCGATCAGATAGGCCTTGCGGACGCGCGGAAAGAACTCGCGCAGGGATTCGATGCCGCCGGTCTTCGGCTTGCCGCCGGCGATCCAGAAAATGTCGGTGAACGACGACAGTGCCCGCGCCGCGGCATCGGCGTTGGTGCCTTTTGAATCATTGATAAAGAGCACATTGCCCTTGCGGCCGATCTGCTCCATGCGATGGGCAAGGCCGGGGAAACTGCGCAATCCTTTCTGCAGAACGTCCGGCGCAACGCCCAGCGCCAGCACCGCGATCGATGCCGCCGCGGCATTCTGCGCGTTATGCCGGCCACGCAGCGAGCCGATATTTGCAACGCTCGCGACACGGCTGCGCGCACCATTCGAGGCGCGAACGATGTCCTCGCCGTCGAGATAAACACCATCGGACAGCTCGCGCTGCACCGACAGGCGCGTAACATTTTTCCCGTCGCGCGCGAGACGCTCGGCGATTGTGGCGCAGAACGGGTCATCGACGCCGACAACGGCGGTGTCGCTCCCCTGCACATTCGCGACAAGACGCTCCTTCACCTCGGCATAATGCTCGATGGTGCCGTGGCGATCGAGATGATCCTCGGTGACGTTGAGCAGGATGCCGACGGTCGGATCGAGCGAAGGTGTCAGATCAATCTGGTACGACGACATCTCGACCACATGCACGCGCCCCGCGCGCGGCGGCTCCAGCGACAGGATCGCAGTGCCGATATTGCCGCCCATCTGCGCATCGAGGCCCGCCTCGCGCACCAGATGCGCGATCAGCGCCGTGGTCGTGGACTTACCGTTGGTGCCGGTGATGGCAATGAACGGCGCGGTCGGTGCATGACGCCGCCGTTCGCGACAGAACAATTCGATATCGCCGAGCACCTCGACGCCGGCTGCGCGGGCGAGCTTCACCGTCCAGTGCGGCTCAGGATGGGTCAGCGGTACGCCGGGCGTCAGCACCAGCGCGGCGAAATTGGCCCACGACACCGTGCGCAGATCGGCGGTGATGAAGCCGGCCTGCGCGGCCTGTGCCAACTTGTCGGCGCTGTCATCGCCGGCGATGACCTCGGCACCGCCCGCCTTCAGTGCATGGCAGCTCGCAAGGCCCGAGCCGCCAAGCCCGAACACCGCGACCGTCTTGCCTGCGAAGCTGGTGACAGGAATCACGACATCACCTCAGCTTCAGCGTGGAGAGGCCGGCAAGCGCCAGCATCACCGAAATGATCCAGAACCGGATCACGATCTGCGGCTCGGTCCAGCCGAGTTGCTCGAAGTGATGATGGATCGGCGCCATCTTGAAGATGCGCTTTCCGGTCAGCTTGAAGGACG
Organism: Hyphomicrobiales bacterium; assembly: GCA_017305455.1. GTDB lineage: Bacteria > Pseudomonadota > Alphaproteobacteria > Rhizobiales > Xanthobacteraceae > Afipia. Next base: position 11,170 of record JAFKKO010000118.1, read on the forward strand.
CCACCTGCACGATCACCGACACCGCCTCAAGCACGAACAGACCGCCGATCACCGCAAGCACGATCTCATGCTTGGTGGCGACCGCAATCGCGCCCAGCATGCCGCCCAGCGCCAGCGATCCGGTATCGCCCATGAAGATCGAGGCCGGCGGCGCGTTGAACCAGAGAAAGCCGAGACCGGCGCCGAGCACCGCGCCGCAGAGCACGGCAAGTTCGCCGGTGCCCGCAACATAACGGATCTGCAGATATTCGGCGAATACCGCATTGCCGACGAGATAGGCGATCAAGCCAAAGCTCGCCGCCGCGATCATCACCGGCACGATGGCAAGACCATCGAGGCCATCGGTCAGGTTCACCGCATTGCCGGCACCGACGATGATGAACATGCCGAAGACGACATAGAACCAGCCGATATTGAGTGTGAATTCCTTGACGAACGGAATCGACAGCGCCGTCACCGACTGGTCGCGGCCGAACCACACCACGCAGGCGCAGGCGATCAGCGCGATCAGGCCTTCGAGCGCAAGACGGAGGCGGCCGGAGAAGCCGGCATCAGTCTGCTTGCTGACTTTGAGATAGTCGTCATAGAACCCGACAAAGCCGAAACCGAGCGTCACCAGCAGCACGATCCAGATATAGGGGCTGCGCAAGTTGGCCCACAGCAGTGTCGAGACGACGAGCCCGGACAGGATCATCAACCCGCCCATGGTGGGCGTGCCTTTCTTGGTGACGAGGTGTGTCGGCGGCCCGTCGGCGCGGATCGGCTGTCCCTTGCCCTGCGCCAGACGCAGATGATCGATGATCGACGGGCCGAACATGAAAACAAACAGCGCGGCAGTGACCATCGCTCCGCCGGTACGGAAAGTGATGTACCGGAACACGTTGATGCCCGGAATGGTGCCAGCAAGATCAGTGAGCCAATAAAACATTCAAACCGCCTATCAATCGTCAAACGACGCCTTGCCGGGAAACCGCTTTTCGAGTGCCGTCACAATTATTTTCATGCGAGAGCCGAGCGAGCCCTTGATCATGATCGCGTCGCCCGCGCCGAGCGCCGCCACGATCTGAGATTCCAGCGCGGCAGAGGTCTCGGCATAACCTCCCTTCCGTGGTGAGGGAAGCGCATCCCACAAAGAACGCATCAAAGGTCCGCAACAGAACACCGTATCGATCCTGTTGGCATCGATCGGCGCAACAAGCCCGCGATGCAGATCAGGACCGCCGGCACCCAGCTCGAGCATGTCGCCGAGCACGGCAATACGCCGGCCGCGCAGGCCGATCTCGGCCTGGCCGAGCACATTGAGCGCCGCCGCCATCGAAGCCGGATTGGCGTTGTAGCTCTCGTCGATCAGCGTCACGGTGCCATGATCGAGCTCGAGCAACTGGCGCACGCCGCGCCCGGCCGCGGGCTTGAACTGCGACAGCGCCAGCGCCGACAGCGCAAGATCCGCTCCGACCAGCGAGGCCGCCGCCAGCACTGCCAGCGAATTCATCGCCATATGGCGGCCCGGCACGCCGATCTTGTAGGTCACATCTTGACCCAGAATATTGGCATGCACCGCCGAGCAGATCGGATGCAGCGCGATGTCGATCAGCCGCGCCTCGGCGGCCTTGTCGGCGCCGAACGGCACAATGCGCGACACGCCGACGCGCTTGGCCTGCGCGACCAACCGGGCGAATTGCGAGTTGTCGGCATTGAGTACCGCCGCGCCGCCGGGTTCGATGCCGCTGAAAATTTCGGCCTTGGCATCGGCAATCGCCTCGATGCCGGAAAAGAATTCGAGATGCACGGGCTCGACGGTGGTGATGATCGCCACATGCGGCCGCACCAGCTTCACCAGCGGCTCGATCTCGCCAGCATGATTCATGCCGATCTCGAAGATGGCGTAGTGCGCCGAGGCCGGGCAACGCGCCAGCGACAGCGGCACACCCCAGTGATTGTTGAACGAAGCGACCGAAGCATGAGTCTCGCCCTGCGCGCTGAACACGCTGCGAAGCGCCTCCTTGGTCGAGGTCTTGCCAACCGACCCCGTCACCGCGACGATGTGCGCCTTCGAACGCGCGCGTGAAGCCCGCGCCAGATCGACGAGGCCGGCAAGAACATCGGGCACCACCAGCAACGGCAGATCAGCGCCGAACCTGGCGCGATGCGACTGCGCGATCACGGCAAGACCCGCGCCGTTCTTCAGCGCCGCCTCGACGAAATCGTGGCCATCATGTACGTCGCCCTTGATGGCAAAATAGGCCTCGCCCGGAACAACGGTGCGGCTGTCGATCGAGAGGCCGCCGATAGCGTCCGGCAATGCGCTGCTACGCGCCGCCTGCATCGCGTCCGCCATCGCCGCAACGGTCCAGAGTGGTTGCGCGGTCATACGGCAACCTCCGCCAGCGCGGCGCCGGCCGCTTCATGATCGGAGAACGGCAGCACCTTGTCGCCGACGATCTGCCCGGTCTCATGGCCCTTGCCGGCGATCAGCAAGGCATCGCCGGGCTGCAACTGGTCGACCGCAACGCGAATGGCTTGCGCGCGATCGCCGATTTCCTGCGCGCCGGGCGCGGTAGCCAAAATGGCGGCGCGGATCGCGGCCGGATTTTCGCTGCGCGGATTATCGTCAGTGATGATGACCGTGTCGGCGTTCTGTGCTGCAATCTCGCCCATCAGAGGCCGCTTGCCGGTGTCGCGATCGCCGCCCGCGCCGAATACCACGACGAGCTTGCGCCGCGCATAAGGCCGTAGCGCCTCAAGCGCCTTGGCGAGCGCATCGGGCTTGTGCGCGTAGTCGATGAACACCGGCGCGCCATTGCGCTCGCCGATAAGTTCGAGCCGACCCTTGGCGCCCTCCAGTTTCTCGAGCGCGGCGAACACCCGCTCCGCTTCACCGCCGGTGCCGATCGCGAGCGCGGCCGAGACCAGCGCGTTCTCAATCTGGAATTCACCGACCAGCGGCAGCCGCAGCGTATAGGCACGCCCCGCATGCTCGATTGAAATGACTTGCGCAAAGCCTTCGATCGCCGCGCTGCGCAACCCGATGGCATCGCCCGTGCGCCCCACCGTCATGATCTGCAGCCGCCGCGCACGGGCGGCCTCGATCACCGTGTCGGAATGCTCGTGATCCGCCGCGATGACGGCCGGGCCGCCTTCAGCCACAAGATCGGTGAACAGCCGCAGCTTCGCCGCGAGATAATGCTCGACGCTCGGATGATAATCCATGTGGTCGCGCGACAGGTTGGTGAACGCGCCGGCGGTGACGCGGACACCATCCAGCCGATATTGATCGAGACCGTGGGACGAGGCTTCCAGCGCCAGATGGGTCACGCCCTCGCTGGCGATTTCATCCAGCGAACGATGCAGCGAGATCGGATCCGGCGTGGTGAGCGATCCGTAGATCGTACGCGTCGGCGACACCAGACCGATGGTGCCGATACTCGCAGCGCTATGGCCAAGATGCAGCCAGATCTGCCGCGTAAACGCGGCAACCGAGGTCTTGCCGCTGGTGCCGGTGACGGCGGCAATCACCTGCGGCTGACGCGGATAAAATCGCGCGGCGGCGAGCGCAAGCGCCCTTCGCGGATTGGGGCTGGCGATGAAGACGACGCGGTTGTCGTTCGCGGGCAGACGATCACTCACCACGGCGGAAGCGCCCGCCGCGATGGCCTGATCGACGAAGCGCGCGCCATCCGTCTTCACGCCGCTCAAGGCAAAAAACACGTTTCCGGGCTGCACTGCGCGGCTGTCCACGGCAAGCCCGGTGATGGCGACCTCGGCGGCCTGCGCATTCACCACGGCATCGCCGCTGAAAAGATCGCGAAGTTTCATTTGCTCCTGCCGGTCGGCGCCTCGGTGCGGTCTGGCGCCTACCGATTCTCCCTGGATGTCGCAAGAATAAGGCGTTCGGACGGCGGCAAATCGAAGCGCGGCGCAATTCCGAGCAGCGGCGCGATGCGGGCGATCACCTTGCCGCCGGTCGGCACCGCATTCCAGCCCGAGGTGATGAAACCGTGGGTTTCGGGCAGCGGCTGCGGCTCGTCGAGCATCACCAGAAGCTGATAGCGCGGATTGTCGGCCGGCAGGATCGCGGTGAAGCCGTTCAGCACTTTCTTCTTGGCATAACGGCCGTTGATGACCTTCTCCGCAGTGCCGGTCTTGCCGCCGATATAATAGCCCTTCACATCCGCCTTGCGCGCGGTGCCGACCTCGGCATTGAGACGCATCAGGAAGCGCATCTTCTCGCTGGTCTCGGGCTTGATGACGCGCTTGGCGAGTTTCATCGCCTCTTCCTCGCTGCGCTTGAGGAAGGTCGGCGGAATGAGATAGCCGCCATTGACCAGCGCGTCGATCCCCATCACTGCCTGCAGCGGCGCCACCGCGATGCCATGACCGAACGCAATCGTCACGGTGTTGAGTTCTCCCCAGCGGCGCGGGAGCAGCGGCGAGGCACTTTCCGGCAGCTCGGTGCGCAGGCGCGTCATCTGGCCCATTTTGGCAAGGAACACCTTGTGTCCCTCGACACCCTGCTGAAGCGCGACGCGCGCGGCGCCCACGTTCGAGGAGTAGGTGAAAACCTCCTTGATGTTGATGAATCGACCGAGCGGATGGTCGTCGTGAATCTTGAACTTGCCATAATGCAGCGGGCCGCGCGCATCCACCATCGAGTTGAGGTTGATCTTGCCGGAATCCAGCCCCATCGCCAGCGTGAAGGCCTTGAAGGTCGATCCCATCTCATACACACCGGTCGTCAGACGGTTGATGCGATCCGGGTCATTGGCCTCGCGCGGATTGTTCGGGTCGAAGTCCGGCAGCGACACCATCGCCACGATCTCGCCGGTGCGCACGTTGCTGACGACACCCGAGGCAGCCTTGGCCTTGAATTTCTCCTTGGCCTTGAGCAGTTCGTCACGTAGCGCATGTTCGACACGCAGATCGACCGCGAGCTCGATCGGCTCCTGCTGACGATCGTTGGCAAAGCCCGCCCGATGTAGATCGGCAAGACCATTACCATCGAGCCATTTCTCGATACCGGCAATGCCTTGGTTGTCGATGTTGACGAGACCGATCAGATGCGCGACCTCCGCGCCGGTCGGATAGACGCGCTTGTTCTCGCGCAGGAAACCAACGCCCGGCAGCCCGAGGCGGAAGACATCTTTCTGCTGCTTCGGCGTCAGCTCGCGCTTGAGCCAGACGAAGCCCTTGCGCGACGACAGGCGGTCGCGCACCTCGCCGGCATCGAGATCGGGCAGCGTCGCGGTCAACAGTTCGATCGCCTCGTCCTTGTCAATCAGACGGCGCGGCTCGGCGAACAGCGAGGAGGCCTTCACGTCGGTTGCGAGAATCTCGCCGTTACGATCCAGAATATCCGGACGCGCGGTGGCGATGGCATCCTGCGACGCAGTCCGCCGCGTGCCATGGCTGTCGCCCACCACCGCATACATCACCAGGCGCCCGGCGATGATGGCGAACACCGCCGAGAAGGCGAGGATTGCAAGACCGACGCGCGCGCGTGCCTTGGCGGCACGATCGACATTGCGGCCATAGAGCAGCGTCCGGATCAGGCGCTGCCGCCACGGCTCCGCCGGCTTTTCGACATTGAAAGCCTGGTCCGTCACCGGGCACCCTCCGGCGCTGGAATGGAGCTCGTAATATTGTCCTGCTCGACGGTCTCGATCATCTTGCCGATCGGGTCCGGATCGTTCGGCCTGATGAAGCTCGGCGGCCGCGGCGGCAGATTCTTGAGCTGCCCGAACTGCGTGGCCTCGACCGGGCGCAGATCGAGATGGCGTTCGGCCAGACCCTGCAACCGCTTGGGCGAGGACAGCGTCGCCCATTCGGCACGCAACGCCGCGATATGGTTGCGCTCCTCGCGGATATCCGCGCGCAGGCGCAGCACGCGCTCGGTGCGCACCGTGGACTCCATTTTGATCCGGTAGACATAGGCGGCGGCGAACACCAGCGCGCAGATGACGAAGAGGTGGATGAGTCTCACGACCGCCCTCCCCGCATCACATTCGCCAGCCTCGGCCATCCGAAAGCGGCATCCTCGGCGTGAGCCGGCGCATCGGTGCGCTCCGCCGCGCGCAGCTTGGCCGAGCGCGCGCGCGGATTGGCGGCGGTCTCGGCTTCACTCGCAACGACAGGACGTTTGGTCAGATTCATGAAACTCGGCGCGGCCTGCGCCGCGACCGGCAGATGCCGCGAACCGCCGCCGCTCTTGCTGCGCGCGCCGATGAAATTCTTGACGATGCGGTCTTCCAGCGAATGGAACGACACCACCACCAGCCGCCCACCCGGCTTCAGCACGCGCTCGGATGCCGTCAGCGCGGTTTGCAATTCGTCGAGTTCCTCGTTGACGAAAATGCGCAGCGCCTGAAACGTGCGGGTGGCCGGATGAATCTCGCCGGGCTTGCTGCGCACCACGCGCGAGACGATATCGGCCAGCGCGCGCGTCGTGGTGATCGGCGCTTCGCCGCGCGCCTTGACGATGGCCCGCGCAACCGCGCGCGAATGGCGCTCCTCGCCGAAGATGTAAATGACATTGGCCAGATCGGTTTCCGACGCGCTCGCCACCACGTCGGCAGCGCTCGGACCCTCATGGCCCATCCGCATGTCGAGCGGGCCGTCATTGCGGAACGAAAAGCCACGCGCGGCGCGGTCGAGCTGCATCGAGGAGACACCGACATCCATCACCACGCCGTCGATCTGAGGAACCCCCTGATCGGCGCAGACCTGCGCCAGATTCGAAAAGCGGTCCTCGACCAGCGTGAGGCGGCCTTCCGAACGGTCAACCAGATCAAAACCTTCGGCGATCGCGGTGCGGTCGCGGTCGATGGCGATCACGCGGGTGCCGGGGGTGTCCAGAATGGCACGGCTGTAACCGCCGGCGCCGAAGGTCGCATCGACATAAACGCCGCCGGCTCGGGGCGCCAGAAACGCCACGGCCTCGCGGCCGAGAACGGAGATATGGCGCGGCCGGTCCCCCTGGGTCATGGCGCACCCGGTCGGCCGGCGCGGCCCCGGCCATCGACACGAGACATAATGCGTCCGCACCCCACGCGAGGCGCCGCCACGACGGACGCCCGGCAAGCTGCCTCTCCAGAGGCGCCTTTCGGCGAAATCGCGTCGCAAACAGCATGTCTGCATGAAATTCCAGAGCCTGCCATGGGAGTCTTGGGCACCACAGGAACCGCGATTGCCCGAATTCGGGCGCGATTCTTCACTCTTCAGTAACGGTAATTATTATTAAGGAATGGTTGACGGCGCCGGCTCCGACGCCGTGATTCCGTGCTGGACATTTTCCGGCGTGGCAACGCGGCGGTGGATAACACCGCCGGCATGGAACCTCGACAATTGCGTCCAATTTCTGTGGAGCGATACTCACACTAGCGTCTGAGTGTCGCCGCTGTCTTGCCCTGTTTGGTTGTCACATGTCACTTGAATCGTTTGCGTTTGCGAAACTTACCGGAAAGCCTGTACAGTTTCCGCTCTCCCGAAGGCTCGAAAGCGACATGGACTGCTTCATGCCGGACTCGTCCGTCGTTTTCGACGTGATGCCGTCCGTCAATTTCAACGACCGCAAGGGCGGGCGCGAACCCGATATGATCGTGCTGCACTACACCGGCATGTCCGACGCCGAAGGCGCGCTGACGCGCCTCACCAGCGCCGGCACCGATGTTTCGGCGCATTATGTCGTGATGGAAGACGGCAACATCCTTCAACTTGTGAAGGAAAGCGCACGCGCATGGCATGCCGGCGCGGCGTTCTGGGCCGGCGAGACTGATATCAATTCGTGCTCGATCGGCATCGAGATCGTCAATCGCGGCCACGATTTGGGCTATCCGGACTTTCCACTGCGCCAGATCGCGGCCGTGATCGCCCTGAGCAAGGGCATCATGCTCCGCCGCAACATCGTGAAACACCGCGTCCTGGCTCATTCGGACATCGCACCGGCCCGCAAGAAGGATCCAGGCGAGAAATTTCCCTGGCGGCTGCTGGCCGATTCCGGCGTCGGCCATTGGGTCGAGCCTGCGCCGATCATGCACAGCGAGCACAAGATGCTCGGCGCAAGCGGCGAGCAGGTGCTTGCCTTGCAGCGCGGCCTTGCCAATTACGGCTACGGGATCGGACTGACCGGCCAATATGACGGTGCCACCATGGATGCGGTGGCCGCGTTCCAGCGGCACTTCCGTCCCGAGCAGGTCGACGGCATCGCCGATCACTCGACGCTGATGACGTTGCAGAACCTGCTGGCGACCCTGCCCAAGGAAACCACCGTCGCCTGAGCGCCCTCGCTCCGGCAAAGCCTTTTCAAGCCATGAGAATCTTGCCCACCGCTTGACGCGGCGCACGGGAGACGTCATGTCGTCGGTGTCAGTCGGCCGGACGGCCGCTCCCGCAAGGATCGAAAGATCGCGGGGGAGGAAAGTCCGGGCTCCATCGACATACGGTGCCGGATAACATCCGGCGGGGGCGACCCCAGGGAAAGTGCCACAGAGAACGAACCGCCTTCATCTCGATGAGGGCAAGGGTGAAAAGGTGCGGTAAGAGCGCACCGCGTCGCTAGCAATAGGGACGGCATGGCAAACCCCACCGGGAGCAAAACCGAATAGGGACGGCAGCGCGAAAAGTTCGCTCTCGGGCGATAACTTCGCAGGGCGATGTCAGGCCCGCTGTCCGGGTAGGTTGCTTGAGGCGCAAGGCGACTTGCGTCCCAGAAGAATGGCCGTCACGCCTTGCCGGCTCACGCCGGTCCGGCCCTCCAGAACCCGGCTTACAGGCTGGCTGACACTTCTATTAACTCTGTATTAACTCACTGTTACCTGTCATGTGAGCAGCAACGAGGGGTCCGGCGCGAACACGCCGGGCCCCTCGCCACGTTTGAACCTTGGAATGATCGAAACCGGGGCCGCCGACCTCAGTGGGCGTCCGCCGCGCCGGCACCGGGCTTCGGCTTGCTGACGAAGATCGAGAGCAGGCTCAGCCCGAGATAGAACAGGGTCAGCAGGAAGAACGCATCGGCATAGCCCATCACCACCGCCTGGCGATGCACCAAGAGCGACAGCTGCTTGAGCGCCATCATCGAGGCATCGCCCATGCCCTGGAAACGCTGGGTGAGCGAGTTGAGCAACTCGACCGCCGAGGCGTTGCCCCAGTTCACCGCGTCATGCAGCCGGCTGATATGCAAATCGGTGCGATCGTCGAGCACGGTGTTGATCAGCGCGAGCCCCACCGCGCCGCCGAGATTGCGCGTCAGGTTGAACAGGCCGGAGGCGTTCTTCATCCGCTCCGGCGCCAGGGTGCCGAGCGCGATGTTGTTGACCGGGATCATCGCCAGCATGATGCCGACGCCGCGCAGGATCTGCGGCCAGAGCAGTTCGTAGAAATCGTAATCCTTGGTCACCCAGGTCATCAGCCACGCGCCGGCGGCGAACAGCACGAGACCGACGCCGATCATGGCGCGCGGATCGACCTTGTTCATCAGTCGCCCGACCAGCGGCGCGGTGAGGAACATCGCGGCACCCGAGACGAACATGGTCTCGCCGATCATGATCGGGCTGTAGCCGCGGACCTCGGCGAGATAGCGCGGGTAAAGATAGGTCAGGCCGTACAGACCCATGCCGACGCAGAACGAGAACAGCGAGCCGATCGCGAAGTTGCGGTCGGTGAAGGCGCGGATATCGACAATCGGCTCATCCGCCGTCAGCACGCGATAGAAGAAGCCGATGCCCGACACCACGCAGATCACGGCGCAGATCGCGACCGATTGATCCTGCAGCCACTCGTATTGCGGACCTTCTTCAAGAACATATTCCATCGCGCCGAGAAAGCCGGCCATGGTGATCAGGCCCCACCAGTCGAACCGCGACAAGAGGTCGAAGTCCGGCTTGTCGAAATCCACCAGCGCCCAGACACCGAGCGTGATGCCGATGCCGGGCACCACGTTGATGAAGAACAGCCAGTGCCACGACATCGCGTCGGTGATGTAGCCGCCGATGGTCGGACCGATGGTCGGCGCCAGCGTCGCGACCAGACCGATCACCGGCGTCACCACCGCGAATTTCGAGCGCGGAAAGATCGTGTAGGCGGAGGCGAACACGGTGGGGATCATGCCGGCGCCGAGAAAGCCCTGCACCGCGCGCCACAGGATCATCTGCTCGATGGAAGACGTCAGGCCGCAGAGGAAGCTCGCCGCGGTAAAGCCGGCCGCCGAGAGCGCGAACAGGATGCGGGTGCCGAACGCGCGCGACAGAAATCCCGACAGCGGAATCGCGATCACCTCCGCGATCAGATAGGAGGTCTGCACCCACGACACTTCGTTGGCGGATGCGGAGAGACCGGCCTGAATCTCGGCGAGCGAGGCCGAGACGATCTGGATATCGAGGATCGACATGAACATGCCGAACACCATGATGACGAACGCCACCATCCGGCGCGGATCGATCCGCTCCGACGCTGCCGGGACGGCGCGCGAGGCGCCGCCGCCTGAGTCCATTGTGGTGGCTGTGGCCATGGTCGATCCTCAGACTCCGATCGAAAGCAAGCCAGTCTGTTGCAACATCGTCATGTCCGCTTCGTCTGTGTTGCCGTCATTGCGAGGAGCGTCAGCTCCGAAGCAATCCAGTCCCGAACTCGGGCCCTCATCCTGAGGAGCGGCGATTTCGCCGCGTCTCGAAGGATCAGGCCACCCCATAAGCGCGTTCACGCGCGTCTTTGAATCCTCATGGTTCGAGATGTCGCCATAGCGCGTCAAAGACGCGCGTAAACGCGCTGTCGACTCCTCCTCACCATGAGGAGTCCGAACCCTCACTTGATCGCGGCGGCCTGCGCGCCGCTCGGCGGCTTGGTGTTGACGCTGACCACGACCGACATGCCGGCGCGCAGCAGGTTTTCATGCGCCACCTCGCGCGGAATGCTGATCCGCACCGGCAGGCGCTGCACGATCTTGGTGAAATTGCCGGTGGCGTTGTCCGGCGGCAGCAGCGTGAACACCGAACCGGCGGCCGGCGCGACGCTCTGCACCGTGCCGGTGATCTTGCGGCGGCTGTAGGCATCGACCGAGATGTCGACCTTCTGCCCCGGCCGCAGGCGGGCGAGCTGGGTCTCCTTGAAATTCGCGTCGATATAGACGTCGTCGAGCGGCACCAGATTGGCGAGCCGCTGGCCGGACTGGATGTAGTCGCCCGAATTGACCAGACGGTTGGAGAACACGCCATCGACCGGCGCGCGGATGGTGGTGAACGACAAATCGCGCTCGGCCTTGTCCAGCGCCGTCTTCAGTTCGGCAAGCTGGCCTTCAGCCTCGGCCTTCTGCGCCTTGATCACGTCGATCTGCGCCTCGGCCGCCGCAAGCGACGCCTGCGCGCCCTGCAAGGTCGCCACCGCCTGATCGCGCGCCGCCTTGGAGGTGTCGTACACCGCCTTCGAAGCAAAGCCCTTGTCGTTCAGGGTCTGCTGGCGCTGGAAGTCGGCTTCGGTGCGTTCGATCGCCGCGTTGGCGGAATCGATCTGCGCCCTGGCCTGCTCCACCGCACTCTGCTGCGCCACCGCCTGACGGCCGATCCGCGCAATGGTCGCTTCCTGCGTCGCGATCTTGGCGCGCGCATTGTCCACCGCGATCCGGTAGTCGCCGTCATCAATCTGGAACAGAAGATCGCCGGCCTTCACCGGCACGTTGTCGCCGACCGCGATCCTGGCGATATAGCCCGGCACCTTGGCGCCCAGCGTGGTGTTGTTGGCGCGGATATAGGCGTCGTCGGTGCTGACCATGAAGCGGCCGACCATGACGTAGTGAACGCCGAAATAGACCGCCGCGAGCGCGGCCAGCGCACCGAGGCCGATCAGCAGCTTGCGCTTGCGGCCATTGGCCGGCGCCTTTTCGGCAGCCGCTTCCGAGCCTGCCGGCGGGGCATCGCCGGCGGGAACCTCGGCCTGGCGGCGGCCGGCAGGGTCCTCGACCTCGAAATCCCGTGCGGGACCGTGCGCGGCCTCGCCGGCCTCCTGACCGGGCGAGGCCCGATCCTGCCGAACAAGCCGGGCAATCCGATTGCGTGCTGAGCTGACCATCTGTCGTGGTTTCCCTACTCATCCGAGGCGGCGCGGCGCCTTGAGCTGGCCGGCCCCCTTTTTTAAGGGCTGGCGGCCGGTGCCTCTTGAGGCTGGCCGGCGCGCTGCGGGCGGCCCGGCATCCTGCACCTGCGGCACTCTCTACCATTGACCGAACCGTTCGGTCAATATATTTAGGGAGGATCGCCGAAAAAGCTACCCGCTCCCGAAAAAGGGATTAGGGTTCCAGTTGCAGGAAGCTTTCCGTATGAACGCCGCCCCCAACCTTCAGGTTCATAGCCGGGATGATGACAGCGCCAAGCGCCGTCAGATCCTCGAGGGGGCTCGCCGGGTCTTCATGGATCTCGGCTTCGACGGCGCCAGCATGGGCGAGATCGCCCGCGCCGCCGGCGTCTCCAAGGGCACGCTCTACGTCTACTTCACCGACAAAAGCGCGCTGTTCGAAGCTATCGTCGAAAAGGAATGCCATGACCACGGCATCACCGCGCTCGACATCGAATCGAAGGATGCCGGCAGCGCGCTGCGCCATCTCGGCCAGGCCTATATGGAAGTGCTGTGCCGGCCGGAGGGCGGCTCCGCCGTCCGCACCGTGATGGCGATCGCCGAGCGCATGCCCGATCTCGGCCGGCAGTATTACGGCAACGTGCCGGCGACCTGGTTCGGCAAACTCGCCGACTATCTACGCACGCAGGTGAAGGCCGGACATCTCGTGATCGAGGACTGCGACCTCGCCGCCGCGCAGTTCATGCTGGCCTGTCAGGCCACGCTGTTCCTGCCTTTCATTTTCCAGGTGCGGCCGCCGCCATCGAGCGAGCAGATCGCCAAGGTGGTGGACAGCGCCACGCGCGTGTTCCTCGCCGCCTATCGCCCGCAGGCGAAGTAGCCCATAGGTCTCCGACAAAACAAAACGCCGTCATCACCGGGCTTGTCCCGGTGATCCACGTTCTTACGAAGGCTCAGCAACAAAGACGTGGATGGCCGGGTCAAGCCCGGCCATGACGAGATGTTACTATAACGAGATCGTGTTGCCATTCCGTCCGCGTGATGGCGCGCTCTCTCCTCATGGTGAGGAGGCGCCATCAGCGCGTTTACGCGCGTCTTCGGCGCGCTGTGGCGCCGTCTCGAACCATGAGGCCGATCGTGCCCCGGACGCGGTGCGACATAAAATGTCGCTCCGCTGAGCCGGGGCCGTTCCACACTCGGGGTTTATAACGGTCCCGGTTCTGCGAAGCAGCGTTACACGCTGCGTCGCGCCCGGGACACGTCAGGTCCAAACTGAAATCAATTTCGGTCGCGGATGTGCGACTCGTCCTCGATGCCGTCCTCATCCGCCGCGGCCCTGGCCTTGGCGCTCAGGGTGCGGCGGCCACCGAGCGAGACCGAGCCGGTGACGCCGACATCGCGCATGTCACGGCCGGCATAGCCGCGCTGCTTCATCGCGCGCGCCGCGACCTCCTCGCCCGACATCGCCGCCGGCTTGCAGATGACGCGGCCACTGGCGCGGCGCATCAGATCCACGTGGATGTGATTGTAGTGATAGATGTTGGCGCCGGGCGCGAGCACGGTGGTGAACTCGCGGCACGCGCCCGCTTCCACGTCGCGCAGGAAGCCCTGCTCTTCCGGCAATCCCTTCCAGCCGTCCTGCACCGAAATGCGCCGGCCGTCGGACAATGTGAATGCGGCGATGTCGAGCGCGTTGCCAAAAGCATGTTCTGAAATATGCGCGTTCGGATTGCCGTTCATGCCGCGGCAGGAATAGGCGGAGATCTGCTTGATCTCGACCACGCGCGCGCCGAACCAGCGGATCGCGGCGGGTTGCACGCTCTCGTTGATCCAGCGATCCAGCACCGAGACGATCGGACAGGCCAGCGTCGCCGTCGGCTTCAGCGCGACCGGGCCGACCGCATTCACCGGATTGCCGGGGCCGAGCCGCGGCGGCGAATAAGACGGCTGCGCCGGATAAGGCGCGCGCTGCGAGGCGGCGGACGGATAACCCGCAGGCTGGTTGATCGCGTCCTCATCATCCGGCGCGACGCCTGGCGCGTTCAGCGATGTCGGCGCAGCGGATGGCGCCGGCGGATAGGATGGCGGCGGATAGGACGGCTGCGCGGACTGCGGACGATAGCCGGGCTGTTGATACGCCGACTGCGCCGGCTGCGAGGCCGGCCAGCGCGGCTGGCCGGCGCCGACGCTGCCGGGCGGGCGCAGATCGTCGGCATAGCCGAGCGAACTGTTTGCCTCGCCAAACGCCGCGACCTTGAGCGGAAATTCCGCGCCGCATACGCCGGGCCCGGAGATCGGGTTGATCCGCACCAGATCCGGCGTCTCTTTGACCGTGCCCGATTTCAGGCATGCGGCTTCGGCCTCGGCGCGCCAGGGTTCGCGTTCTGCCTGGAAGAAACCACGGCCGCAACCCGCCAGCGAGACGAGGACCAGGGAGCCGACGAGATACAAACGAACTCCATGCGTCATCCGCGCAAGTTCGGTGAATAAGCTTAAAGACTTATCAACGCATTGTTTTTCAGGAAGTTTTAACCATGCCGCAGCGCCGCGATCCACAGCGCGGCCGATACAGCAGCGGACCTGACCTTTTTCCTGCGGGAACGGCTTGCTAGCCTGAGGCGTTGCAACCGCCAGCGACGCGAACCTGGGAGCCTTCCATGACTTTCGGTAGCAGCCTGAGTGTCGTGACGGCCTATGTCAGCATGGCCCTGGTCGGGGCGATCGTGCTGGGCCTGCTGTAGCCCTTCCGCCGTCAAATCCTGTTGCAAAACCTGCCGCCGCCCGGGCGCCACGGCTATGCCGGCGCGCGTTTTCATTTAAGCTGATCAGCGGGCGTCCTCATCACGAGGGCGGAGACGGGGCGAGACCGGGGCGTGACGCGCAAGATATGGCTATCGGCCATCGGTCTGGTATGCGGCGTGCTGCTCGGCATCGCCGACGGCCGCGCGCAGACACAAACGCAGACGGACGCCGCGCCGGCAAGCGCCGCACCAGTGAATTCCAACGTGCTGCCGGCGGCGGGCGAGCCGATCGGCAATGTCGCTACCGTGAGCGGCAGCGCCACACTGTCGCGCTTCGGCAATGCCACCGCATTGAAAGTCGACGACGACATCTATCTCGGCGATACGCTGCAGACCGGCGCGGACGGCGCGCTCGGCATCACCTTCAACGACGCGACCACGTTCAACCTCAGCGCCAACTCCAATATCTTGGTCAACAACTTCGTCTATGAGGACGGCGGCAAGAAGAACTCCGCGCTGTTCAACGTGGCGCGCGGCACCGTCGCGTTCGTCGCCAGCGCGGTGGCCAAGACCGGCGACATGACGATCACCACGCCGACCGCGACGCTCGGCATTCGCGGCACCACCGGCGTGATCGAGGTGCCGGACAACGCCGCACCGGGCGGCGACGACGTCGCGATCAAGCTCTATCCCGATCAGGACGGCCGCGTCGGCCGCATCGAGGTGCATGGCCGTGACGGCGCGCGGCTCGGCCTGTTGTCGCAGGCGGCGAGCGGTTTCGCCATTCGCGGCGGCGTCGGCGGGCGCTTCATCGCCGCGCCGCTGCAGATTTCCGCGCAACAGGCGATGCGCGACCGCGGCTTCGTGCGGCAACTGCATGCCTCGCAGGGCATCGGCCGCCAGATCGTGACGCGGCAGCGCGCGCTGCGTCAGCAGAATTTCTCGCGGCAACCCAATATGCAGCAGCGGCCTGGCATGCAGCAGCGCCAGCCCAACATGCAGCGCCCCGGACAGCAGCAGCCGAACATGCAACGGCCGCCGGGCCAGCAGCAGCAACCCAACATGCGCCAGCCGGGACAGCCGAAGACGCCGGGCAACATGCGCCCGGGCGCGACCCAGCCGCCGGGCACGACGCGGCCCGGCGCGATGCCGCCGCACGGCGCGCGGACGCCGAGCGGACCGCAGTCCCCCGGCGCAAGACCGCCGGGCGGAATGCGTTTGCCAAACACCAGAACGCCCGGCGCGATGACGCCGCCGGCTGCGCGGACACCCGGCATGATCCCGCAGCCCCGCTCGGGATTGCCGGCGATTCCGGGACTGTCCGGCCCGCGCTCCGGACTGCCGAACATTCCCGGCCTGCCGCGCTCCGTCACCGCGCCCGCCATGCCGCGCCTGCCATCGACGCAGCGCGCGCCTGCGATGCGCACGCCCGCGATGCAACGCGCGCCGCAGACGCCGGTGAAACGGCTGCCGCTGCCGCACGGCACAAAACCGCCAAAAGAAAGCCGTTAACGCGGTTTTGCATCTGCCGCGCTCTGGTGCATTGTCGCGCCCCTGATCGGAACGGCGAGCGGAGACAGGATGCGGCTGAAACACATTGCGCTCGGAGCGGCCGTGCTCGCGGCATCGTTCTACGCCAGCCTGAAGGCGATGGACCATCTGTGGCCGCGCGCGGTGCAGAAACCAGCACTGGCGCAACTGCCGCCGCTGCCGCCGGTCACCAGCAAGTCGAAAATCGTCGCGCCGGTCGCCATCGCGCTCTCGACCATCGGCACCGCGCTCGACCGCGCCGCGCCGCGCGACTTCGGCGGCAAGGCCGATAACCCGGTCCGCCAGATTCTCTCCAACGCCGACATCAACTGGACGGTGTCGCGCGGCCCGTTCGTCACCGGCGCGGCGCAGAACGCGCTGACGGTCTCGACCCCGCTCGAAGGCAAGCTCACCGTGCTTGGCTCGCTCAACACCGCAGCAGGCAGCCAGATCAACAACGCCATCGGCAATCTGCTCGGCGGCGACGCCGCCAAGCGGATCGGCAACATCTCGATCAAGTCGATCAACGCCAACGCGGCGATCCGCGGCGCGGCGGCGATGACCGCGCGGCCGCAGATCATGCCGAACTGGCGCATCGATCCAGGGCTCACCGCGCAAGTCAATCTCGGTGACACCAGCCTCACCGTCGCGGGCGCCAGGGTCGCGGTGCCGGCGCAGGTCAAGCCGACGCTCGACCGGACCGTGAACGAACAGATCGAGCGGTTGCAGCAGCGGCTGCGCAACGACGCCACGCTGGAACAGCGCGCGCGACGCGAATGGGACAAGCTGTGCCGCTCGATCGCGCTGCCGCCGGCAGCTGAGGGCCTGCCGCCGCTCTATCTGGAAATGCGCCCCGTCAACGCCTTCGCCGCCCAGCCGCGCATCGATGCCCGCAACGTCACGCTGCTGCTCGGCCTGCAGGCCGAAACGCGGATCGTCGCAGCGCAGACCAAGCCGCAATGTCCGTTCCCGGCGACGCTCAATATCGTGCCGCCGAGCGATGGCCGCATCAATATCGCGGTGCCGATCGATCTGTCGTTCGACGAAGTCAGCCGCATCGTGCAATCGCGACTCAAGGACCGCAGCTTCCCCGACAATGGCGAGGGGCCGGTCAGCGTCACGGTGAAGAGCGCGGCGGTCGATGCGGCGGGCGACCGGCTTCTGCTCTCGCTGCTGGTCAATGCGCGCGAGAAGAAAAGCTTCTTCGGCTTCGGCACCGACGCCACGGTGCGGATCTGGGGTCGCCCGATGCTCGACCGGCAACAGCAGATCCTGAAGCTAACCGATCTCGACCTCGCGGTGGAATCCGATGCGGGCTTCGGTCTGGTCGGCGCGGCGGCGCAGATGGCGGCGCCCTATCTGAAAGATGCGCTGGCGCAGAACGCCGCGATCGATCTGAAGACGCTCGCCGCCAATGCGCAGCAGAAGCTCGCGGGCCTGATCACCGACATGCGCGCCAATGACGACGGCCTGCGCATCGAGGCCGCCGTGACCGATCTTCGGCTCGGCGACATCGCCTTCGATTCAAAGACGCTGCGCGTGCTCGCCGAAGTATCGGGTTCGATCAACGTGGACGTCACCGCGCTGCCGCGCTGACAACGGCGCTTCGCCGATCGCACGGAAATTTTCTTCACAGGCCGGTTCCACCGCGCTTGGATGCGGATAAGCCGCTGAGATTTAGCGACAAATCGTCCGACATGATCTCTCCACAATGTCGCGGCAACACGCGCCTTTCGCGTGTCGCGCAGGATGCGGCGCAACGCCCTGTGTCATGGCTATGAGCCGACGGGCTTCTCGATCCGAGGATTTTTCATGAAACGTCTGGCGCTGGCCGCCTTTGCGGTGCTCTGCATGATCCCGTCGGCCTTCGCGCAAGGCGCGCCGTATCAGGGCCTGGTCGAAAGCCACGCGGCCGCCAACGGCCTGCCTCCCGCTCTCGTCCATCGCGTCATCATGCGCGAGAGCCGCTACAATCCGCGCGCCGTCAGCCGCGGCAATTACGGCATGATGCAAATCAAGCTGCAGACCGCGCGCGGCCTCGGCTACACCGGCACCGCGCAGGGCCTGCTCGATCCCGAAACCAATCTGACCTATGCGGTGAAGTATCTCGCCGGCGCATGGCGCGCCGCCGGCGGCAATGCCGATCGCGCGGTGCGCTATTACGCCAGCGGCTATTATTACGCCGCCAAGCGCCAGCGCATGATGGACGCCAACGCGCAGATGCTTCCCATGAACGCCGCCGACTCCACGGGCTTCATCGAACCGACGAGTTATGTCGAGCGGCCCCATCGCCGCTATCATCGTCATCACCATCACCGCGCGATCGTGGACTGAGGTTCTTTGCTAGCTCGAATCTCATTCGTCATGGCCGGATTTATTCCGGCCATCCACGCCTTTGCCGAATTTCAGCTAAGACGTAGATGCCCGGGTCAAGCCCGGGCATGACGGCGCGGTGACTGCGGCGAGCAACGTTGATCCTCATCCCGAGGAGCATCGCGCAGCGATGCGTCTCGAAGGATGGGGAATTCCGATTTCAAATCGCCGCGGCGGGGTCCTGCGGCTGCGGCGTGATCGGATGCGGCCGGCCGTTGTCGTCGATTGCGACATAGGTGAAGTTGCCGTCCGTCACCAGAATGATGTCGGTCTCCTTGCGCCGCTGCACCCAGGCCTCGACATGCACCGTGATTGAGGTGCGACCGACCCGCACGGTCGAGCCATAGACCGAGACCACGTCGCCGACAAAGACCGGCTTGCGGAATGTCATCGCCTCGATGGCGACGGTGACGTTGCGCGTCAGCGTGGTCTTGTAGGCGAAGATCGCGCCGGCAAGGTCCATCTGGCTGAGCAGCCAGCCGCCGAAGATATCGCCGTTCTGGTTGGTGTCGGCCGGCATCGCCAGCGTGCGGATCGACAACACGCCCTGCGGGCCGGTCGGCGTCGGCGGCGCGCCGCGAATGGCTTGCGTGTCACTCATGGCTTGATCTTCCCGCTCAATCTTTCGGCTGCATCAACGAAACGTCATCCAGCCGGCATCCGGCTTGAAGCGGTCGCCATACTTCGCCGCCAGCGTGGCGAGCGCGTTGGAGACGTTCTCCGGTCCGCGCGTGCGCGCGTAGTTGAGCGGGCCGCCGCGGAACGGCGCATAACCGGTGCCGAAGATCATCGCGCCGTCAACAACATCGGCATTATCGACGATGCCCTCGCGCAGGCAGGCGACGCAGACGTTCGACATCGGCAGGATCAGGCGGTCGATCATCTCCGGCGTCGGCTGCACGGCGGGCGGCATCTTCTGCGCCTTGCCGTCCTTCCACGGATAGAAGCCGCGGCCGGTCTTGCGGCCAAGCTCGCCCTTGTTGACCTTCTCGCGCAGCCAGTCCGGCGCGGGTGGCAGCGCGTCGCCGAATTTCGAGCGCAGCATGTCGCCGACCGCAAGACAGATGTCGAGACCGACCTGATCGGCGAGCTCGATCGGCCCCATCGGCATGCCGAACTTCTCGGCAGCGGCGTCGATGGTGGTCTTGTCGATCTTCTCGTCCATCATCACCATCGCTTCCAGCATGTACGGCGTCAGCGCGCGGTTGACGAGGAAGCCCGGCGAGCTTTTCACCGGCAGCGGCAGGCGATCGATGCCGCCGACAAAGCGCATCGCGGCGGTCAGCACCTGCGGATCGACGCTGTCGTGGCTGACCACCTCGACGAGTTGCAGGCGCGATACCGGATTGAAGAAATGGATACCGACTAGACGCTCGGGATTCTTCAGCGTGGTGCGCAGATCCTGCAGCGGGATGCTGGAGGTGTTGGTGGCGAGGATGCAGTCCGGCTTCATCACCGGCTCCAGTCCGGCGTAAACCTTCTGCTTGAGCTCGAGTTTCTCCGGCACCGCCTCGATGATCAGGTCGGCGTTGCGCACGCCCTCGCCGGTCAGATCCGGCACCAGACGGTCGAGCGCGTCGCGCACCAGGATCTTCTTGCGGATGATCTTGTTGTAGAGATCGGCCGCGCGCTTGATCGCGCCGGCGATCGGCTCCGGCTTCATGTCGGCGAGGGTGACGCGCAGGCCCTGATTGGCGCACCAGGCGGCGATGTCGCCGCCCATCGCGCCGGCGCCGATGACATGGACATGGCGCATGGTGTTCTTGCCGCCGGCGAGTTTCTTCATCTCGTCGCGCAGGAAGAACACGCGGATCAGGTTCTGCGCGGTCGGCGTCACCATCAGTTCGGCGAACGAGCTTTTCTCCGCCGCCAGCATGGCGCGGCGGTCGCCGCCGTGCTTCTCCCACAGGTCGATCAGCGCGTAAGGCGCGGGGTAATGCTCCTGCGGCGCAGTCTTCCTCGCCTCGCGGCGCATGCGCGAGGCCAGCAGCTTGCGCGTCGGAGCCAGATTCATCAGCTGGACCAGCGCGCCGGGCTTGGCACGACGGAGGCGGCCGAACACCGCATCCTTCACCGCGGCGCGGACATGGCGCTCCTGCGTCACCGCATCGACGAGGCCGAGCGACTTGGCGCGGCGCGCATCGATGGTGCGGCCGGTCAGCATCATCGTCATCGCCTCGACCGGATTGACCAGATGGGTGAAGCGCGCGCTGCCGCCGAGCCCCGGATGCAGGCCGAGCAGCACTTCCGGGAAGCCGAAGCGGGCGTTGTCGATGGCGATGCGCATGTTGCAGGCCAGCGCGACTTCGAGGCCGCCGCCGAGACAGAAACCGTGGATCACCGCGACGGTCGGAATCCGCAAGGCTTCGAGCCGGTCGATGATCTGGTGGCCGCGATGCAGATGCGATTCCACCGCGCGCGCATCGCTGATGCCGCGAAACTCGGTGACGTCCGCACCGGCGATGAAGCCGGAGCTTTTCGCCGAGCGCAGCACAAGGCCGGACGGCCGCTCGTTCTCCAGCGCGGTAAGAATCTGGCCGAACTCCTCGATCATCGCGCCGGACAACGTGTTGGTGCTGGCGCCCTCGCGGTCGAACAGCAGCCAGGCGATGCCATCCTCATCGCGGGTCAGTTTGAAATTCGGCGACGAACTCGGCTGCGGCGCGGGACCAAGCTCAAGCACCCGATCCTGCAGAACGTCCATGATCTTGCTGTCCATGATCGTTCCCTACACCGTTTCAATGAGCATGGCGCCGCCAAGGCCGCCGCCGATGCATTCCGTTGCGATGCCCCGCTTGGTGCCGAGGCGGTTCATGGCGTTGACCAGATGCAGCACGATGCGGTTGCCGCTGGTGCCGACCGGATGGCCGAGACTGATCGCGCCGCCATCGACGTTGAGCCGCGCATGATCGATCTGGCCGGCCGCGCCCGGAAGGTCGAGCACCTCGCGGCAGAATGTCTCGTCATTCCACGCTTTGAGGCAGGCGAGCAACTGCGCGGCGAACGCCTCGTTGATCTCCCAGGTGTCGATCTCCTGCAGCGTCAGATTGTGCTTCTTCAGAAGCTTGGTCGCCGACATCACCGGGCCAAAACCCATGATGGAAGGATCAAGACCCGCCCAGGCGCTGTCCTTGATCACGGCCTTCGGGGTGAGGCCGTGCCTTTTCACCGCATCCTCGGAAGCCACGATGGTCCAGCACGCGCCATCGGTGATCTGCGAGGAATTGCCCGGCGTCACCTGCCCCCACGGCCGCTCGAAAGCAGGACGCAGTTTCGCAAGCTTCTCCACCGAGGAATCCGGCCGCACGCCGTCATCGTGATCGTAGAACTTGCCGTCGCGCGCGAACGCGACCTCGACCTCGTTCTTCAGATAGCCCTGCTCCTGCGCGCGCGCGAGCCGCTGATGGCTCTCCACCGCGTAGGCGTCGGCCTCTTCGCGCGTCACGCCCATCAGATGCGCGACCACCTCGGCGGTCTGGCCCATGTTGAGGTCGGTGACCGGATCGGTCAGGCCGCGCTCCAGCCCGATCACCGGGTTGAAATAAGACGGCCGCACTTTGAGGAAAGCCGCGAGCTTGCTCAGCGTCGTGCGCGCGGTGGCGAATTTCGCGAACCAGCGCACGCCCGATTGCGGAAACACCAGCGGCGCGTAGCTCAGCGCCTCGGTGCCACCGGCGAGGATCATGTCGGCATCGCCGGCCTCGATGTAGCGATACGCGGTGTCGAGCGACTGCATGCCGGAGCCGCAATTGATCTGCATCGTGAAGGCGACCATCGCCTCGCCCATGCCGAGCCGCAGCGCGGCGACGCGCGCGGGATTCATCTCGTCGGCGATGACGTTGACGCAGCCGAGAATGACCTGATCGAACGCTGATGGTGCGAACGGTTGCCGCGCCAGCAGCGGGCGTCCCGCCTGCACGGCAAGATCGACCGGCGTGAAGGGTCCGGGGCCGCCTTGTGCCTTGAGAAAAGGCGTTCGGCTGCCGTCGATGATATAAACAGGGCGCGCCATCAGCTTGCCGCTCTTTCAGGGGTTGTCTGTTTCGAATGATGTTGATGATGGATCGGCGACAGCGCCTCCGGCGCGAAATCGTCGACCGCAATGACCTTCGCCACGGCGTCGTGCGCGGCCTGCATGCGCTCGCCCTCTTCCGGCGTGAGAATGCCGCGCTTCACCGCCTCGTTCCAGTCGCGTACGCGCGCCGCGCGCAGGCGCTTCTCCAACGTGTCATTGGCGGCAACCAGACGGAAGGCGCGCTCCAGCCGCGCCAGCGGACCGTCATCGTTGGTCGGCGCCTGATAAAGACCCGAGGTGAGACGGTCGCGCGCCGCCGACGGCTCCAGCACCAGTTGCGCGCAGCGATGCACCATTTTGTCGGACGGGCCGAGCGGATTGGCGCCGAGTGGCTGCACGATGAATTTGAGCAGCCACGCCACCGGACGGTTCGGCAGATTAGCCAAGACTTCCGCGAAACGATTCTCGATGGTGCGGATGCCGTTCGCCATCACCCATTGCAGCGCCGGCAAATCCTCCGGCTGACGGCCCTCGTCTTCCCAGCGCTTGAGCGCGGCGGAGAGCAGATAGAGTTCGGAGAGAATGTCGCCGAACCGCGCCGACAGCATCTCCTTGCGCTTGAGCGCGCCGCCGAGCGTGAGCAGCGCCATGTCGGCGCACAATGCAAACGCGGTGGAATAGCGCGAAAGCTGACGGTAGTAGCCCGTCGCCGCGCCGGCTTCGGGCGCGGGCGCGAACAGGCCGCCGGTCCAGCTTCGCCCCCAGGCGCGGAACAGGTTGGTGAAGGCGTGGCCGACATGCTTCCAGAACGCGCTGTCGAACGCTTCCAGCCCCGCCTGCTGGTCGGGATTGCCGATCGCGTTGATCTCGTCGAGCAGATAAGGATGCGCGCGCGTCGCGCCCTGCCCGAACACGATGAGATTGCGCGTCAGGATGTTCGCGCCTTCCACCGTGATCGCCACCGGCACCGAGCGGTAGAGATTGCCCATGTAGTTCTGCGGGCCATCGATCACCGCCTTGCCGCCGTGAATGTCCATCGCGTCATCGACCACGATGCGCAGCCGTTCGGTGGCATGCAACTTCATGATGCCGGAGATCACCGCCGGATGCTTGCCCTGATTGAGCGCGGCGCAGGTCAGCCGCCGCGCGGCGTCGAGCTGATAGGCGGTGCCGGCGATCCGCGCGAGCGGCTCCTCGATGCCCTCGAACTTGCCGATCGGCACATGGAATTGTTCGCGCACCCGCGCATAGGCGCCAGCGGTGCGCGCGCAATAGGCCGCGCCGGAGGCCGATTGCGAGGGCAGCGAGATGCCGCGTCCGGCGGCGAGCGCGCTCATCAGCATCTTCCAGCCCTGGCCGATGCGCGCCTGTCCGCCGATCACGTAGTCCATCGGCACGAACACGTCGTTGCCCCAGTTCGGGCCGTTCTGAAACACCTGCATCGCCGGCAGATGGCGATGGCCGATGGTCACGCCCGGCAGATCGGTCGGGATCAGCGCCACGGTGATGCCGAGGTCGTCCTGATTGCCGATCAGATGATCGGGATCGCGCGCCTTGAAGGCGAGGCCGAGCAGCGTCGCCACCGGTCCCAGCGTGATGTAGCGCTTGTGCCAGTTGAGCCGCAGGCCGAGCACTTCCTTGCCCTCGAAGGTGCCCTTGCAGATCACGCCGGTATCAACCATCGAGGCGGCGTCCGAGCCGGCATCGGGACTGGTGAGACCAAAGCACGGAATCTCGCGGCCTTCGGCAAGGCCCGGCAGCCATTTGTCCTGCTGCTCCCTGGTGCCGAATTTCATCAACAGTTCGCCCGGCCCGAGCGAGTTCGGCACCATCACGCTCACCGCAGCGGTGATCGAGCGCGACGACAGCTTGCGGATCACTTCGGAATGCGCGAACGGCGAGAAGCCGAGACCGCCGAATTCCTTCGGAATGATCATGCCGAGGAATTTGTTGCGCTTGATGAAGTCCCACACCTCCGGCGGCAGGTCGCGCCATTCCCAGGTGACTTTCCAGTCGTCCACCATGGCGCACAGTTCATCGACCGGGCCATTGAGGAAAGCGACTTCCTCGTCGGTCAGCTTCGCCGGCGCGGTTGCCAGCAGCTTCGACCAGTCGGGATTGCCGGTAAACAGATCCGCGTCCCACCACACATCGCCGGCTTCCAGCGCCTCGCGCTCGGTATCCGACATCGAGGGCAGCGCCTTGTGAGCCCAGGCAAAGATCGGTCGCGTGAGGACATCGCGGCGGAAGGAAAAACTCATGGACGATCCTCTCTCCAGAAGGTCTGACCGGGTTCAACGCGCGGGACCTGCGTTCGCCTCAAGCCAGATCGACATCCGGCTGCGGAACGCCGGACGGTCAACTGCCGAAAATCAGCCTATACCCTTAAATCCTGACAAATCCTGACGGCCCCCCGTCTGCGGTACATCAAATGTCTGCGGCCCACCGAAATCCAATCCTTAACCGATATATAGGTCTCACTTATACAGGAAGCCGGTGATTCTTTCAGGTCTCTTCCGCTCCCCGGCATCGCCCGATCTTGAACATCTTTTGATACGTCAGGCCGCCGCAGTGGCGACCGCTGAAAAGTTTCATCACGATCGCGCGCCATGCACGCAATTATGACGCAGCCTCGATCTCACCGGCAAGGAACCTGCACGGCCTCAGCGGGTTGTCGCAGCGAACTCACCAAACAGGAGATTGTTGTCATGGGTAGTCTGACCGACAAGTTGAAGGGCAACGCGAACGAGGCGATCGGCAAGGCCAAGCAGGGTCTCGGCGAAGCCACCGGCTCGGCGAAATTGCAGGGCGAAGGCGCGCTGCAGGAAGCCAAGGGCCATGCCCAGCAGGCGATGGGCGATGCCAAACAGGCCGCCAAGGATGCAGCCAACAAGGCCGCCGACGCCGCCAACCGCAAGCTGTAATCACACAGTTATCGCGATCAGCGAAAGGCCGGTCCCCTGTGGGCCGGTCTTTCTGCTGCGTAAGGTTATAAGGCGGCGTGAGATGCGCGGTGCGCCGGCCTGATGAGCGTACGCTACAGCGCGCCTTCCGCTTTCAGCACCTCATGCGCGGCCTTGAAGGCCTCCAGCCCCGCGGGCACGCCGCAATAGGTGGTGGCGTGAATCAGGATCTCCTTGATCTCCTCGACGCTGACGCCGTTGGTCAGCGCGCCGCGCACATGCAGCTTCAACTCGTTAGGCTGTTTCAGCGCGGTCAGCATCGCCAGATTGATCATGCTGCGGGTCTTGCGATCGAGCCCCGGCCGCGCCCAGGCATGGCCCCAGCACCATTCCGTGGTGATGGTCTGAAACGCCATCATGAAATCGTCGGCCTTGGCGATGCTGCCATCGACATAGTCGGCGCCCAATACCTCGCGGCGGACCTTGAGGCCCTCCTTGAACTTCGCGCTCTCGTCCATCATTATTCCTCTTGATCGCCCCGTTCCGGGCTTGATGCAGGTCAACGCCAATTCATACCGCCGCCGCAATAGTCGGCAAGCGAATCCTCGCTCAACGCTTTCCTCCAAGGCCGTGGCCCAACATGCAGCACGTCACCGGCATTCTCGCCGCCGCATTCCTCGCCGTCATGGCAACGACCGCCGCGCAGGCCGCCTCACCAGCCGAACAGCGCGGCAAGACGCTGGCGCTGACCTATTGCGCCAAATGCCACGCGATCGACCGCCATTCGGAAAGTCCGTTGAAGATCGCGCCGCCGTTCCGCACGCTGCACACCAGATATCCGGTCGATGAGCTCGGCGAGGCGCTGGCGGAAGGTATCGACACCGGTCATCCGACCATGCCGATGTTCCGCTTCGAGCCGGATCAGGTCAACGATCTGCTCGCCTATCTGCGCACGCTGGAGTAGCGGACGTTATCAACGTCTTACGTTCGACAAAAATATACTTTGTTGTCATGGTGGGGCTTGTCCCGGCCATCCACGTCTTCCGTCATTGAAAATCCCAAGACGTGGATGCCCGGCATAAAGCCGGGCATGACGAGTTACTGATTCCGGCCAAATCAAATCACGCCAGCCTCAGTGTTTGGAAAGATCCAGCGAGACCAGACACAGATCGAGGTCCTCCGCGCTGGTCTTCACATCGAAGCCGAGCTTGCGGCACATATCCAGCATGGTGGTGTTTTCCTGCAGCACCTCGCCGGAAATCCGCTTCAACCCCTCGGCGCGGGCGTAGTCGATCATCAACTCCATCAGCACCCAGCCAAGGCCGCGCCCCTTCAGATCGGAGCGCAGCAGGATGGCGTATTCGCCGGTCTCGTAGATCGAGTCGGAATGAATCCGCACCGCGCCGATCATCTCGCGGGTGTGTTCGTCCAGCGCAATGAACGCCATGGCCCGGGCGTAATCGATCTGCGTCAGGCGGGCGATGAAGGAATGGCTGAAATCCCGCATCGAGGAGAAGAACCGCAGCCGCAGATCTTCCGCCGTGATATGGTGGAAGAACTCAAGCAGCAGCGGCTCGTCGTCCGGCCGCATCGGCCGGATCAGGACCTCCCAGCCGTCCCTCAGCGTCATGCGGCGCTGCCATTCGGACGGATAGGGCCGCACGGCGAAATTAGCGTTGCCGGGACCGGAGAATTTGCGCTCGGCGGCGCCGACCGCGACGCGCACGTCGACCGCCAGCACGCCGTTCTGGTCGGCCAGCAGCGGATTGATGTCGAGCTCGTGCACCTGCGGCACGTCGGCGGCGAGCTGCGCCAGCTTGACCAGCGTCAGCGCGACCTCGTCCTCCTTCACCGCCGGCACGTCGCGATAGGCGCGCAGCAGGCGCGAGACGCGGGTGCGGCCGATCAGGTCGCGCGCCAGCACCATATCGAGCGGCGGCAGCGCCAGCGCCTTGTCGTTGATCACCTCGACGGCGGTGCCGCCGCGGCCGAACACGATCACCGGACCGAAGGTCGGGTCGGTGGCGATGCCGAGAATGAGTTCGCGCGCCTTGGTCCGCAGCACCATCGGTTGCACGATGAAACCGGACAGATGCGCGTCGGGCCGCCGCTCCTTGGCGCGCGCCAGAATCTCGGCGGCGGCGGCGCGCACCGCATCCGCGCTGGTGAGGTTGAGCACCACGCCGCCGATGTCGGATTTGTGGACGATGTCGCGCGACAGCACTTTCAGCACCACGGTCTGGCCCTGCGCGAAGAACGGCGCGGCGAGCTTCGCCGCCTCGTCGGCGTCGGCTGCCGCCAGCGTCGCCACCATCGGAATCTGGTAGAGGTCGAACAGGCGCTTGATCTCGATCGGGTCGAGCCAGCGGCGGCCATCGGCCACCGCCGCGGTGACCACGGCGCGGGCGGCCTCGGGGTCCGGCTCGAAATCCGCCGGCAGGCTGGGCGGCACCTCGGCCAGAGCCTCCACCACCTCGCGGTGATGCACGAGATGCATGAAGCCGCGCGCTGCGTCGTCCTCGGTCGGATAGCTCGGGATCGCGGCGTCGTTGAACACCTTGTTGATCGCTTCGTCCGCGCCGACCCACACCGCCATCACCGGCTTGTCCGAGGTACGCTTCTCGCGGTCGGCGGCGACGAGGCGCGCCACCGTCACGGCGATATCGCTGGCCTTGGCGATCGCGGTCTGCACGTTCATCACCAGCACGGCGTCGTTGTCCGGATCGGCGAGCAACACCTTGAGCGCGGCGGCGTAACGCGCCGCATTGGCGTCGCCGACAATGTCGATCGGATTGGCCTTCGACCATGTCGGCGGCAACACCGCATCGAGCCGCGCGCAGGTCTCCGGCGAGAGCGTCGCCGGGATGCCGCCGAGTTCGACCAGACGATCGACCGCGAGCACGCCGATGCCGCCGCCATTGGTCAGGATCGCCAGACGCTTGCCCTGCGGCGGCCGGACCCGGCCCAGCGTCTCGGCGCAATCGAACAATTCGCGCAGGCTGAACACGCGCAGGATGCCGGCGCGGCGGAACGCGGCGTCATACACCGCATCCGATCCCGCCAGCGCGCCGGTATGCGTCGCCGCCGCCTTGGCGCCCTGCGCCATGCGGCCGGACTTCACCACCACGATCGGCTTGACGCGGGCTGCGGCGCGCGCCGCCGACATGAATTTGCGGGCGTTCTTGATCGCCTCGATATAAAGCAGGATCGCATCGGTCCGCGGATCGAGCGCGAAGAAATCCAGAAGGTCGGCGATATCGACGTCGAGTTGATCGCCGATCGAGACGATGCCGGAGAAGCCGACGCCCTCCTGCGCGCCCCAGTCCACCATGCCGGTGGCGATGGCGCCTGATTGCGAAATCAGCGCGAGGTTGCCGCGGCTCGCCATGCTGGCGGCGAAACTGGCGTTGAGATTGACGCCCGGCATCATCACGCCGAGGCAGTTCGGACCGATCAGCCGCATGCCGTAAGCGCGCGCGGCCGCATTGGTGCGCTCGGCGAGCGAACCCGGACCATGGCCGAGGCCGGCGGTAACGATCACCGCGCCGGCGACCCCGCGCCGTGCCGCTTCGGCAATGATGTCCGGCACCTGCGGCGCGGGCGCGGTCACCACGATGAGATCGGGAACGAACGGCAGTGCAGCAAGATTCGGCACGGTCGCCACACCGTCGATCTGCGGGTAGCGCGGATTGACCACGCCGAACCCGCCGGCAAACCCCGCGGTACGCAGGTTGTTGAGGATCGCGCGCCCGACCGATCCCTGGCGCGGGCTTGCTCCGATCAGCGCCACCGCTTGCGGCGCCAGCACGTTGTTCAGGCGATAGGTTGACATCTGATCACAGAAATGGCGCGGGTCGGCTGCATGTCCCGGCAAGGTTTGCATGCATTATGCCAGAAATCATGACCCGCGTTCCATCCTTCTTCCACTTTGACACTAACGTCTCGCAGCAACGGCCATGATTCCATCACATCCCTGCATGAAGCTTTTGGTCTGCGACGAAAAGACCGTCACGAACGATTCTATTGTTGAGCCCCATCAAAGTCCTGTCACGTTATTCGGGAATGATCGAAACATTAACAGCCGGAGGCCGACGATGCTCAAGCTGCAGGCAATTCCCGAGACGGACGAGGCCCCGCTCCCCGAGGAGACCACGCCGCTTGCCGATGCGACCGAGCGCGGGCTGGAGCTGATGCTGGCCGCACAGCAGGCCATGTTCGAGGAGATCGTCCATACCCGCGATGACGCGATCGAGCATGCCATGGTGCAGGCCCGCGTGTCCGCCGAACTGATCTCGAAGATCGCCGGTGCGCATTCGGTCAAGGACGTCGTGAACGCCTGGAGCGAATGCAGTCAGCATCAGATCGACGTGCTGACGCAAGACAGCCAGCGCGCCATGGGTCATCTCCGCAATCTGGTGGAATGCTCGTTCGCCCTCGCACACGCGGCGACGCGGTCCGGCCCCGGCCAGCCCGCGTCCGGCCCGTCATGACAGCGCGGGCGCGTCGGCCGGCTGCATGAAGCGGCGCAGGTTGCGCCAGTTGCTGACAACGAGCCCGGCGGCGGTCGCGCCCCAGGCCGCCAGCGCGACCCAGACCATCACCTGCGAGATCGAGCGCAGCGGCGAGAACTCGGCCGCGAGCGACAGCCGCAGGCTCGCCAGCGCATACATGCCGAGCGGGAACACCAGGCTCCACAGCATCGGGTTGTAGCCGATCGGCACACGGCAGACGATGTGCTTCCACAAGCCGAACAGGATCAGCATGGGAATCCACCAGGTGCCCCAGGCCCAGATGATCAGCGTCATGGCGTCGATGAACGGGCGCATCGCCTGCAGGAAGGGCAGCCCGCTGTCGGTCATGATCAGGGTCGAGCCGGCATTGGTCGAGATCGCGGCCGCGCCCATCACCACCCAGAGCAGCGGCGTGATGTCGTCGGTGCCGACATCGAAGAAGAAGATGCGGTGCGCGAACAGAACGATGAAGATGCCGTAGAGCCCGAGCCCGACGCCCCACAGCATGTGAATCAGCACGAACACCGAGCGGCTGAGATCGCCCATCGCCGGCGCGACCAGCGTGCCGAGAATGACCAGGGATTCGGTGCCGACGATCGCGATCAGCCAGCCGCCATGCACGACGTTGGCGCCCTGCGTGGTGTTGATGAAGATGAGAACGCCGAAACTGAAATAGATCAGGAAGAACCACATCGCGAGCGCGAACAGCCACAGGCCGAGCGCGGCGGTGGCGTAGCCGCGCAGATGCAGGCCGACGCCGAATACATCGGTGCCGGCGACGATGGTGAAGAACGCGAACACAAGGCGCGGATTGACGAGATCGGCGTACAATGCTGTGCGAAAGCGCAGCAGCCGCCACAAAGTAACCGCCAGCAGCCAGGGATAGGCGAACAGGTTGACGGCAAACAGCGCGGCGGAATAATCGCGGAAGCCCTCGAAGAACAGCGCGTTGGAAATGATGCCGGTGGCCATCACCAGCGCGAAGCAGCCGGGATAAAGCGTCTCGATGCGGCGGTCGAGCCACGCCGCCACGCCTGGCGCTGATGCGCGCGAAGCCGGATCATTGCGAGGTTCGACAGATGGCATGTGCTTATGCTGAAGCTTGCCGGTGCGGCAGCCCAAACAACGGCGGCCGCGCCGGACTGTGACGTTCACCAAACGGCGAGGAAGGCCAGCTAGCTATGACATAGGGCCCGGCGCGACGCAACGCCGGGCACGACCAACGCAAATAAGCGACGGCATGTTAGCGGAAAACCGGCGCCGAGGGGTTGCGGAATGTCAACGGCGCTTCCGTGCATGCGCATGCACGCCTCCAGCGCGCACCGACACATATATAATGTGTACTCTTTATATATATAATGTGCACCATTTCACGATGCGTCACCTTCAGCGCAGCAGTGCGGCGCGTGACCAACATCGCGGACGTGGCGGGATTGAGCTTCATCACTCGGCAATAAGTCTCAACCGCTTCGCTGTATTGACGAGCACCACACCGGAGCGCGCCGGACACGGCCACGACTTAACGTTGCTCTCACGGATCCTGGTCAATGGATCGAACAATCCTCGCACGATGATGCTCGCCCTTCGGCCGAGCCGCGGCTCGACTGCCGCATTCACCAATTCCGCGCGATGTGATCGCCGGCCTTGCGCGCTCCAGGCAGCTACCCTGGTTAAGCATAATGTCATGCTGCACGGCCGTTCAGGACCGTCCGGGCACCTCGCCGCCGAACCTCTCACAATTCCGGGAGGCATCGCGCTCCGGCTGCGCCTTCGAATGAAAAAACCAAAGCAGGCTTTTGTAACGGCTGGGAATTTTGCGGTTTCAGCGACGTCACGAAACTTTCATCGGGGGCATTCCGCCTCCGCAGAAAAGCATTGCAGCTTTGCGGAAAGCTTGGTTAGCTACGTCCCCTTGGTTAAAGTTCGAATAAATTGCAGACCGATCTGTTCCGCTTAAAAATTGGTATCGCGTTGTTGGCACACCAGTAGGGGCGTATCATGAGTATTGTAGGTCGCCTGATCTTTCATGAGAAACGGAGCGCGTTAGGTCAGCCACTCAGGCAACCAACGCATAATTCTCCGAACTATTCTGCAAACTCCGCCGCATCCAGCTTCATCTCAGCACATCCCGACAATAGCCCGAACTGCAGTCCACCGCTTTGCGACCCGCCGTCCGACGAAGCCCCTCATAGCGATCCGCCAAGTTGCGCACCGCCCGGCGGCTACCCAAAGCAGATTTCGCCAAGACAAACGGCCGACAAGCGGCCTCCTCCGAATTTCATCGGCACTCGTTGTACCCAGACCTCATCTTCCGGACTTCGATCGACCCCGCCACGATCCGACAAGCGCGCCGGCCCACAGAGCTGCAAGCCCTCCGCGCAAGACGCGACATCTCCCCGGCACTCGCGCTCTATCCGTATTCACGCTGACACATCGTCATCTCCGTCCGCCGAGGTCTCTCACCTCAAGACCGCCAACGGATTCGATCACGCGCCGGCGGCCGATGATAGACACGGCATCGTGGTCGTGCACCATCGCGCCATCTTCCGCGACTGCTTCGTGCGTTGTCTGGAGCTCTCCTATAAGAGCCACAACATCTTCGCGTTCGCCAACATCACCGCGTGGCGGCAATCCGGCAGCCAGAGCGCACGCGCGCCCGCGGTGATCGTGTTCTTCGTGGACGGCGTCGATGCCCAGAACACCGAGGATCTGAGCTATCTCGAAACCGCAGCCGCGAACGTTCCGGTCGTGATCATGTCCGACATCGACGATGCCAACCACATCATGCGCGCTTTGAAGGGCGGCGCGCGCGGTTACATTCCGACCAGCCTGCCGTTCAATGTCGCGGTGGAAGCGGTCCGTCTGGTCGAGGCTGGCGGCATATTCGTGCCGGCAAGCAGCCTCGAGATCGATCGCGACAGGTCCGAGGCGACGCCGAAGGCGGCGGAGCTGCTGACGGAGCGGCAGATGATGGTGGCCGAAGCGCTGTGTCAGGGCATGGCCAACAAGCAGATCGCCTATGAGCTGCGCATGAGCGAGCACACGGTGAAGGTGCATCTGCGTCATATCATGCGCAAGCTGCACGCCCGCAACAGGACCGAAGTGGCGGTGCTGACCAAGGATTTTTTCTGACGGCTTGAGCGTCAACGCAAGCGACAACACCGATCGAGAGCCGCGGAATCGGAATCAACCGTCCGGCACTGCGCTATGCGGCTGCGGCGGCTGTGCTCAGGCGCGTCCCTGAATCGGCATGGTGAGCAGTTCGTTGGCCGGTGGAGCCGAGGCCGCCATGCGGAAGATGGTCTGCAGCATGTCGATATCGCTCGCTCCCGCCGGCTGCCAGCCGCAGGGGCATTCGCCGCGCCGGTGGCTGTCCGCCACCTGCCGGTAAACCGCGCCGAGCGCGCCGGCCATCGCGCTCATCACCGCCATCGGCGTCAATCCCGATGCGTTGAGCGCGCGGCAGAACGCCGCCATCATCGCCTGATCGAGATCGGCGCGAACGCTCTCGCGATCCGCAATGTCCATCGGGGTCTGCCGCTCCAGCATCCGCTCCTCCCTCGTCACACCACGCCTGTTGGCACAGCGCGAGCAGTAAGGGGTTCAGGGATGAGGCTCAACACGTCACGGCCAAACTGGAATTAGAAGATCTCCAGCGGCGGCGCATTCATCGTCCGCCAGGGCCATTCACGCCGCCATGGAGCCGACAGATGCGCTGCGGGATCTTCAGGGCCAGCAGGGACCGCTCTTGGTATTGGGACAGGTCGTGGTGTCGTCGGACTTCGCGCCGGTGAAATCGGCCTCGCCGATATCCGCGAAGCTGAGGTCGGCCAGCGCAAGATCGGCGCCGCGAAGGTTCGCGAAAACCATTTGCGCCGAGAACAGATCTGCGCCGCGCAGATTGGCGCCTTCGAGATCCGCTCCCTCGATGTCCGCCCGGCTGAAGCGTGCCTCGACCAGGCTGGCGGCCTTGAGGTTGGCGCCGGCCAGCGACGCCATGCCGAGGAAGGCGCCGTCGAGACTGGCCTTCTGAAGATTGGCGCCGCGCATATTGGCGTGCATCAGTTGGGTCTGAGCCAGATCGGCATCGTGCAGATCCGCCCCCTGCAGATCGATGCCATTGAGCGTCGCGCCGCGCAGATTGGCTTTCGCCAGCCGCGCCCGGTTGAGATCGAGCCCGGACAGATCCTCACCGGACAGATCGCACCCCTCGCATGCTTTGGTTTTGACAAGCTGCTCGCGGGCAGCCGGATCGGCCGCGGCCGGCACGACGAACCAGACCGCGGCAAGCGCCGCGGCCAGAACCCCAGACTTCGTTTGCGATATCGTCATGCCATGCCGCCCCACCGGACCGCTCCGCTCAGTGCGATTTCAGCGCGAAACGCGCCTGCAACGGGTCCTCGCCCGGCAGCGTCACGTTGACCAGCACGCGCATGGCGCCGTGCTTGAGGTCCGGATTGCTGCCGCTCATTTCGTTCTTGGCCGCCGGTTTCAGCGGCACGTTGATCCGCTTCTCGCCGATCGTGACGGTCGCGGCGCCGGTGGCCTTTTCCGTCCCCTGCGCGACATTGCCATGATCGGTCAGCCAGACCCGCACCTGGCCGTCCTTCACCACCAGCTCGACATGATAGTTGCCGGCCGCGCGCACCGAGCCGCCATGGTCGCCGACCATCTTGGCCATGTCTTCTTCCGAATGCGCCAGCGCGGGACGGAGCGACACTGCGCTCCACCCTGCAAGTCCAACGGCGATCGCCGCAGCGAACGCCTGCACCCGTACCCACCCCGACAGACCCGTTCCCTGCATCGCTGTTCTCCACGAGATTCCAGATGAATGCGGCACAGCCCGAAGGCTGTGCCGCGTCCGATTACACCGAGGTACTACGCGAGGATTTGAGCCCTTCCCACGACTCCGGCACCACGACGTGATCGTGATGGCCGGCGGCGCTGGGAAGCCGCGCGACGACTTCGTTGGAATCTGCGTGGATCACCACGAGACCGGACTGGCCACCCTGGTTGCCGCTATAGACCGTGGTGATGTACTGGCCATCCACGGTGCAGTCGCAGGTGTGCGGGTCGGGGCCGGTATCCCACTTCGCCACCACCTTCCACGTCTTCGGGTCCACCTTGCAGATGAAGCCGTTATTCGGCTTGCGCGCCCAGATGGTGAAGAACGCCCAGCGCGAGTCCGGCACGTTGCCCATATGCAGCGGCAGATACTTGTTGCCGAAGCCCTCGACGAACGCTTCCTTCTTCCACTTCCTCGGATCCGGATCCTCCGAACGGAACACCGCGATGTTGTTCTGCAGCACGTTGTTGCAGGCCAGGAAGTACTGACCGCTGGTGATGAAGCCCGCTTCATGCAGCGGGGTCAGCACCGACGGAACCGAGAACGTCCAGGTGTAACCGGACTGCTTCACCAGCGGGAAGAAGTCAGGCGAGCCCTTCGCGGTGGAGACCAGTGCGAGCGGCTCCCAGGTGTCGGTGTTGACGATCACGCAGCAGCCGTGACGCCGGATCAGGATCGCACCGAGCGGCAAGGTCGGATGCCAGGTGAAGGCATCGACGAACACCGCGGTCGGATCGGCCGGCATCAGCTCCTCGCCGAGCATGGCCTCGTGCGAGGTCTTCATGCCCTTGCGTCCCTGGAAGTCGAACTTCTTGGTCGAGCTGTCAGGAAAGACATGCGAGACGTTGACCTGCCGCGCGATCGGATCGTAGTCGGCACGGAAGGCCTTCACGATCTTCGGATCGTCGTCGATCGTGGTGATCAGAACCATATCCTTCTGACCGTCAGCGAAAGCGACGTACTTCTGCGCATTCGGACCGACACCGATGGAGACGTGAACGCCGAGCGCCATGCCGGTCGTCGCCGAGATATCGTTGACGACGTGGATCGAGTTCTGCGAGCCCGAACCGTCATAGCGCATCTTGAACATCTTGAAGTCGCCGCGGTTACGCCACTGCGGGGAGTTCTCGTTGATGTAGGGCGCGCCGGGCGGCTGCATGGTCTGGTAGAAGTCGAACCCCTTGTAGGGGTCGGCTGACGGCATCGCCGCGATGTGATGCGGAATCGGCATGTCGATGCCGGCAAGGCCGTAATTGTACCAGGCCAGCGTCTCGGGACCGGAAAGGTCCATCGCCGACACGGTGCCGTTGTACTTGCCCGGCAACAGGACGACGTTCCCCTTGAACTTGCTGAACAGGGAGTGCTGCGCCTCCTTGCTCATATCGCCGACAGCGCCGAAAGCCGACGACATCAGCCCTGGTCCGCCTATCATGCCTGCGGCAGCGCCCGCACCGACGCCCCGCAACAACGTTCTTCTTGAAATGCTCATCTGGATGATCCCCTCGAAACGAGTTTAGATATCGCCCGGTTGCCAGGCATGCTGACCCACGAAAACCTTCTCGACCTTGCCGTCAGCGTTCAACAGATAGCTGGTGGGCAGGCCACGGAAGCCGAGCCGGTTCGACAGTCCCTTCGGATCGAGAGCATCGTTCGGAGCAACAAACATCGGAGTGTTGATCTTGTTTTCACGCTTGATCACGCTCAGCGTACGTCCTGTTTCGGCAATCGCCGCACCCGGGCCGCCCATGAGCGCGACACCGACGGTATCGGCATTGAGGAACACGACCTGCGTGCCCTTCGCCTTTTCAGCGATCTCGTTGATCTTGCTAAGCTCAGCGACGGATGCCGGGGCAGCCGAAATGAAGAAGGTCACCAGTGTCTTCTTGCCCTTGATCACCGAGCCGAAATCAACCTTCTTGGCGTCCTCGTCAAAAATTCCGATATCGACCGGAAAGGCATCGCCCGGCTTCAGACCGGTCGGGAACACCTCGCCGCCCACCTGATCGGCCGACGGGAAGATGCCGTCCTTACTGTCGGCCTTGACCGGCGTAGAAACGGCAAGCACGGCCATCACCGCGGCAACGGCTCCCGTCACAGCAAAATGCGCCGCCGCGCATCCCCCCTTGCGCCTTTCGGCGCTTATCAGTGATCTCATTTCGTTGAACCCCTCTCGCCACTGAATTTGTTGAACTCACACACGGCGCAAACGTTCGCAAATGCGAATGCTTCACCGCATAGGAGACTTAGCAAAAGCCGTACCAGTCGACCGGGGCGCGACACTTCACCACCATGCAGAGGAGAACGCGGATATTTCCGCAGGAGAACCCGGGTATTTCCGCAGGATTCGCCGCAGGTTTCGCAGCACCTGCGTTCGACCGGCGGGAAAACGCAACGCGGTTCACGAAACGCGAAACGGCGTCGTTTCACAACGGAACGCGATCCGCATCATTCGCGCATACGAATGCGCGCGCATCGCAACACAGCGCATGGCGTGACGCGCATCGACGCCCTTGCAGTTGACCTGGATTGAATGCGCCGACCGCCGCGTTCAGTGCGTCGGCTTGAGAGGAACACTCACATGTCCGACACCGCGCGATGACGCGGCGCGCTGGATATTGTGCTGGCGGATCTTGCGCCACAGCGTGGTGCGGCCGATGCCGAGCTTCTTCGCCACATCGCTGAGCCGGCCTTCGCCGGCCAGCGCCGCCTCGATCATCGCGCGCTCCGAATGGCCGAGATTGAGCTGCTGGCCCGCCGGCACGCTCGACCCGCTCGCGCAAAGCTCCTCCGGCAGCGCATCGACATCGATCACGCCATTGGGCGCGACGAACACCACCATCTGCTCCACGAAGCTTTCGAGCTGACGGATATTGCCCGGATAATGATACGATAGCACCAGATCGAGCGCCGCCGGGGTGATCGTCAACGTGCCCTTCTGGTGCCGCTTGACGTAAGTCGCAAGCAGGCGATCGACCAGCACGCGCAGATCGTCGCCGCGCTCGCGCAGCGGCGGCAGATTGATGCGAATGCCGTTCAACCGGTAGAACAGGTCGGCGCGGAAATCGCCCTTCGCAATCAGCCCCTCAAGGTCGCGGTTGGCGGCCGAGATCACCCGGACATCGATCTTGCGCGGCCGGTTGGAGCCGACCGGCCTGATTTCGCGATCCTGCAGAACGCTCAGCAGCTTCGCCTGCATGCCATGCGACAGCGTGTCGACCTCGTCGAAAAAGATCGAGCCGCCGTCGGCTTCCGCGAACAGCCCGACGCGGTTCTGCGTCGCGCCGGTGAAACTGCCCTTGGTGTGGCCGAACAGTTCGCTCTCCAGCAACTGCTCGGGCAGGCTGGCGCAGTTGATGCTGACAAAACGCCGGGAGGCGCGGTTGCTGAGATTGTGGATCTGGCGGGCGTAGCGGCTTTTTCCGGTCCCCGTCTCACCACTGATCAGGACGCTGAGATCGGTCCGCGCCACGCGATCGAGCCGATCCTCCACCGCATGCATCGCCGCCCCGGCGACGATCTCGCTCGCATTCTCTTCTTTCTCTTTCGCCGCCGCGCGATCGAGCTCCACCACCGAAGCCGGCGCCCCATGGCGATGCTCGTAGGCGTTGCGGATCTTCTCGACGATATCTTTCTCCTTGAACGGCTTGGTGACGTAATCGAACGCGCCGCAGCGCATCACCTCGACCGCGGAATCGATCGACCCGTAAGCCGTGATCAGGATGAAGGGCACATCGAGATCGCGGCTCTTGATCGCCTTGAGAAGCTCGACGCCCGTCATGTTGACCATCCGCAGATCGGAGATCACGACATCGAACGCATCCTCCTGAAGCACGCGAAGCGCTTCGACGCCATCGGCGGCCTGCGCGGTTTCGATCCCGGCGTTCTCCAGCAGCAGCGCGAGGCTGCGGCGCGCACCAATCTGATCGTCGACTACCAGAACTCGTATCATTTCAATCCTGCATCCAGGGAATCAACTGGCCAGCGTCAAAGCGGGGTCCCGCTTCTCGACCGGTAGAACCGCGTCATGCTTGAGCGGAACCCTCACCGCGAAGCACGTTCCGGATGGATGCGCCGACCAGATCCTGATCGCACCGTTCCAGCTCAAGATCAATCGCCGCACGATGGCTAGGCCGACGCCCGCACCTTCCGAACGGCCCGTGACAAACGGTTCGAACACCTGCTCGCGCATCACCGGAGGAATGCCGATGCCGCTATCGACCACGGCGAAGAAAATCGACGAATCGCGCTGGCGGATCGTCACCTTCACTTCGCCTTCCTTATCGATGGCCTGAATCGCGTTCAAGACGAGGTTCAGCACCACTTCATGCAGGCCGTCCGTATCGAACATCAGCGCCCGTCCGTCGCCGCGATAGGTTGCCGAGATCGTTACGGCCAGTTCCCGATTCACCACATGGCGGCGCATGATCTCGCAGACTTTTTCGATCGCGGCTTCCAGACGGACCGGCTCGATCCGGATCGGCTTGGGCGATTTTCCGACATTGAGGAAGTTGGTCGCCAGCCGTTCGAGCCTTTTCGATTCATCCTCGATGATCCCGAGCGCCGCTTTCGCCTTCGGCTGCTCCAGCACTGCGCCGCGCAGCACCGCCGCGCAGTTGACGATCGCGCCGAGCGGATTGCGGATTTCGTGCGCCACCGTCGCCGCCATCTCGCCGAGGGCAAACAGCCGCTCGGCCGTCAGCTTGCGTTTTTCGGCCTTGAGCAGCAGCAGATTGGCCGTGCGCAGATCTTCGTAAATCCTGGCGTTCTCCAGCGCGAGCTCGAACTGGCGGATCAGAAGATGGCCGTTCTGCTGGGTCTCCGCGCTGAACTCGATCGGCTCGTCGCGGAAGAAGATCACGATTCCGGTCAGATCGTTTTCCTCGACCAGCGGCAGGATCAGCCGGACCGCGCTGCGGGCCGACATGTTCTCATCCAGAGCGGCGCGACTTGCCACAACGACGTCAGGGCTGCCGCCGCTCCGCCACGTCATACCGTGCCGCTCGCGGTCGAGCTCTTCCAGCATGCGAACCCCGGCGTCTGTCTGCAACCAGGACAGAAGATATTCTGCGTCGGTCCGATAGCCGGAGCCGCATTCCTCAAGCGAGAACGCAG
This sequence comes from Hyphomicrobiales bacterium, assembly GCA_017305455.1. Taxonomy (GTDB): domain Bacteria; phylum Pseudomonadota; class Alphaproteobacteria; order Rhizobiales; family Xanthobacteraceae; genus Afipia. Next base: position 51,258 of record JAFKKO010000118.1, read on the forward strand.
CATTGCTCTTGGTGCGATACAGCACCGCGACGCCGTCGCTATCCAGCAGACGGCCGCCTTCCCGGCAGATCATGGCGCGCACGATCCGGTGGTCCAGTGTCGAGCGCAGGATCAGCGAGACATGCAACAGCCCCAGCCGGAACAGACAGGCCGAATTCCACTTCTCATACATCAGCGTATTGCTGAAGATCTGCCCCATTTCGGCGGCGATGTCCGACAGCGGCTGCCATTTGTCGGCGAGCTGCGCAGGATCGGCGATCGGCACCGCGACATATCCCAAGGGATCGTCATGCGCCCGGAGCGCAAAGCGAAGCCAGGCCCGGTCGCCTTCCTGGTGCACCGATAGCCAGCGCAACGCGGTGCCGCTCTCCTGCGCCTCGGGCCGCGGCGCCACCGACACGCACCAGTCATCGCGTTTGCGGCCGAAACGGTTCTGACTTTCTCCGACTTCATCAGGCCGCGCATACAGCACAAGTTCGAGGCATGCGAAGTCCGTGTACTTGCGCAGCGTCTCGGCCACCACCGCAAGAGTGGCGTCGAGGCCAAACGAGCTCGACGCCTTGTTGATCATCCAGTTGCGGATCTGGAGATCATCGACCAGGCGGCTGAGGCGGACATGAGCTTCGGCCAGTTCCTCATTTTTCAGCAGAAGCTGCCGGCTTGAGGAATCTGCGAGCTTCACCGCGCCGACATAGCGGATGACGATAATAATGAGGGTTACGAGATAGAAGACGGCCTTGACGAAATGCCAGCCCCACCACACCGGGTCCCACAGCGACGAGACCCGAAACAAAGTCACGCCCACGGCGAACAACAAAAGCTCGGCGGCGATCACCAGCGAAAATCCCGTCATCCGCTCTCCGTAGAGATGGAAGACCGACACCGCGATGACAGCGAACACCCCGCCTGCCAGCGCGTGCATAAAATGCGAGAAGGTATCGAACTCTTGCTGGCTGTGGGTCGGTGCATTGAGCGCGAAGTAGATCGTCATGCCGGTAATGATCACCGTCAGCGAGATCAGGACATCCCGTCCGGCGCGGACGCTGCGTTCCTTGTAGCTCGCATAGAGCTGTACCACGGCGCCCGCCAGCATGAAGGCGGCGCCGGTCCCCACCGACAGCGTGTGAAACATCACGAAGACGCTGACCTGCGTGAACGGGTTTGTCACCGCATGCAGCAAGTCGAACACGCCCATTGCCAGGAACGAGCCACCGAACAGACCGCTGGACAGTTTACGGGTATGAAGCGCGGCGATGAGCAGGAGGCTGGCGATCAGCAGCGCGACGGCGCCGCAAAACAGCTCGACCATCGTATGGACGGCAACGTTCGGGCCAAGATCGAGAAAATCAAGGCTCGCTACGGCATCTTGCAGGGCTATCGCCATTTTGCTTCCGCACAGACTTCACAAGAATCGCGGATGATCCTCATCGATCCGCGTTTTCCCATCCGGTACCCAACCAGACGGAACACTCAAGATAGCCCGACACCGGCCGATGGAGACAGCTCGGCATATCGTTTACGCAGCCGCGGCCATCTATTCATCATCCAGACATAGCTCGCAGGCAGGACGAACAAGCTCAGCAAGGTCGAAGATCCCATTCCGCCAAGCAGAACGATCGCCATCGGCCGTTGCAGCTCCTTGCCGACAGGGTCGCCCAATAGCAATGGTACTACGGCAAGGCCGGTCGTCAACGCCGTCATCATAATTGGCAGCATGCGATCCATCGCGCCGTGCATCGCGACGATCTTCTGGTCGGAAACGCCGGGGGCGGAGAGCTGATCGTAGCGCGACATCAGCAGAAGACTGTTTCGCGTGGCGATGCCGACCAGCACGATCATGCCGACGAGGGATGGAATGTTCAGCATCTCGCCGCTCGCGAACAGCGCGAACACGCCGCCGATCAACGCAAACGGCAGGTTGAGCAGAACAAGAATTGCCAGCAGAGGATGTCTGAACGCAACGAACATCAGAACACAGATCAGCAGCACGACAGCGGCGCCCGCCTGCAACAGGTTCTGGGTGGCGCGCTGCTGGGCCACATAGTCACCGCCGAATTCGAGCGTGTAGCCCGGATCGAGCCGGACCGCCTCACCGATCTTTCGTTTGGCCTCCACCACCACGCTGTTCAGATCGCGGCCCTGGACGTTCCACTGCACGACCGAGCGCCGCGCGCCATCGTCCCGATTGATGATATAGGGCTCGCGCACGACCTCGATCTTGGCCACCTGACGCAGCGGAACCACCGCGCCTTGCGGGCCGGGCAGCAAAAGGTCGGAGATCGCGTCGATGGTCTTGCGGCCGTGCTCGGAGACCCTGACGACCAGATCGAAGGCGCGGTCCGATTCCAGCACGCGCGAGACCGCGATGCCGTTCAGCGCCTGCCCGACCTGCTGTACGACCTCGCCCGGCGTCAGACCGAACATCGCCGCCGCTTCGCGATCGACCCGGATATCGACGCCCGGTCCGAGCACCATCGGCTCCGCCTGCAGATCGACGACGCCCGGCGTGCCCCTCACGGCCGCCAGCACTTCCTGCTGCTTCTGCTGCAGCACGGCAAGATCGGTGCCATGAATCTTTACAACCACCTGCGCGCGAACGCCGGAGAGAACTTCCTGCATCCGGTGCACGATGAACTGCGAGACGTTGGCGATGACGCCCGGAACGTCCGCGAGACGGTCGCGGATCGCCCGGATCACGGCGGCGGCGTTCTCGACATCGGGTTTCAGCGTGATGTCGAACTCCGAGAAATTGACCGGCTGGGCATCCTCGTCAAGCCGCGAGCGGCCGGCGCGCTGGGCGATGCTCTTGATGTCCGGCATCGCGCCCAGCGTGCGGGTGATCTGGCTGCCGACCCGCAGGTTCTCGTCGAGCGAGGTTCCCGGATTCATCGTCGTCGCCACCACGATGTTGCCTTCGGCGAATTCGGGCAGGAAGGAGCGTCCGAGAAATGGCAGCATCGTCAGCGCCAGAAGGCTGAGACCAAGGCTGATGGCGATCAGCAGCCCCGGCCGGACGATCGCCCATTTCAGGGCACGGTGATAACGCACCAGCATATGGCGCGACAGGCGACTGGGCCGATAGCGCTCGGCGCTGTTTTCTCGGGCCAGAAGATAGAAACACAGCACCGGCACGAGCGTGAGCGCCACCAGCAGCGAGCTTGCCACCGCCGCGATATAGGCAATCGCCATCGGAGAGAAAATCCGCCCCTCGATGTCCGACAGCGCGAAGATCGGCAGGAAGGCGACGATCACCATCAGCGTCGCGAACACCACCGAATTGCGGATTTCGCTGGAGCCGTGGAAGATCAGCGACACCAGCGGCTCCTGGCTCTTGCTGCGCGCCCGCTCGCGCAGACGGCGCAGGATGTTTTCGACGTCGATGATCGAGTCATCGACAACTTCGCCGATAGCGAACACCAGACCGCCGAGCGTCAGCGCGTTGATACCTGCCCCGAGAAACCAGAGCACCAGAATGCCGGTCATCAACGACAGCGGGATCGCCATCAGGCTGATCAGCGTCGCCTGCCAGCGCGCCAGGAACAGGAACAGCACCAGCATGACGATGATCGAGGAGTGCAGCAGTACGTCCTGAAGATTGTCGATCGACCGCTCGATGAAGCTGGCCTGACGAAACACGTCCGGAACCAGTTCGACATCCTCCGGCAGGGACTTCTTCAATTCCGCCAGCGTCTGCTCGACACGATGGGTGACCGCGAGCGTGTCGGCGCCCCATTGCTTCGAGATCGTTCCGATCACCGCATCCGCGCCGAACACTTGCGCCGCGCCGCGCCTGATCTCGTCGCCGATCTTGAGGGTCGCGATATCGTTGAGAGTGACGGGCGTTCCGTCCTTCACGGCCACGAGGGTTTTGCCGATATCGCGCAGGCCGCCGGCCATGCCGTCGGCGCGCACGAAATATTCTTCCTCGCGGGTGGGGTGAACGAACGCACCGGGCGCCACGGTGTTGGTCTGCTGGGCGGCCTTGGTCGCCGATGCGAACGGCAGACCGAAGCCCGCCAGTTTGCCGACATCGACCTCCACCTGATACTGCTTGACCCCGCCGCCGATCGACACCACCGACGCCACGCCCTGATTAGCCAGCAGGCGATTGCGGAAATCCCAATCGACCAGACTGCGCAGCTTGCGCATGTCGGCCGAGGGCGACCAGTCGATCAGCGCGAATTTCTGCAGCCAGCTCACCGCCGAGGTGATGGGCATCAGTTCGGGCACCGATGTGCCGGGCGGCAATTGCGCCTGGGCAAGCTGCAGGCGCTCCTGCGTCAGGGCGCGGGCGCGGTAGACGTCGCTGCCGCCGCGGAACACCACCACGATGCGCGACAGGCCGATCGAGGAATGGGAGCGTATCTGGGCGATATCCGGCATGCCCTGCAGCGACACTTCGAGCGGATGCGTCACCAGCAGTTCGATGTCCCGAGCCGAGAAGCCCGGCGCCTCGGTCTGGACCTGCACCTGCGGCGGCGCAAATTCCGGGAAGACGTCCACCGGCATCGCCCGTATCGCCACCAGCGAACCACCGGCGATGAGCAGATAAACCAGCAGCACCACGATCCGGTTACGCAGCGACCAGGAGATGATCCAGTCAAACACTCCGCAAACCCTCCCTTACGCTCCGCAACTCGCGGACGCTTCCGGCTCCTTCTCCTGCAGACGATAGGCCCCTTCCAGAACCATCTTGCCGGAGGTGACGACGCGCTCGCCCGGCTTCACGCCTGACACGCGGATGTAATCGCCAGCGGCTTCCGCCATCTCGATATGACGGCGCTGGAAGATGCCGGGCTTGATCTCGATGAAGACGATCGGTTCGATGCCCTGCCCCGCCACCGCCTCGCGCGGGACCCACACGCCCGGCGGGCGCTGCACCTCGATCCGGGTCTGCACCATCTGGCCGGGCGCAAACGCGACGGCAGCCTCGCCGGTCAGCCTCGCGACGGCGCGGGCCATCAGGTTGGTCGGCTCGACGTCGGGCCGCACTTCCGCGATGTCGAGCACGACCGGCGATCCCGACGGCATCTCCACCAGCATCGGCGAGCCGGCGCGGACCGCGGCGGCGCGATCGGCCGGGATATAGGCCTCGATCCATGGCGGGGCGGACGACGGAATCATGCGCAGCAGGGCTTTGCCGACCACGACGAAGTTCTGCATGGTCTTGTCGCCGGCATTGACGAGCTGGCCGGGCTGCACCAGCACATCGGTAATGATGCCGTCGCTTGGCGCGCGCACCGAGATGCTTTCCACCACTTTTCCGTTTTTGGTCAGCGCGTCGATTTCCTCCGCGCTCATTCCCCACCACACCAGATTGTCGCGCGCATCCGACAGGTAAGCAGGCAGGCGGCCCTCCTCCTTGAGAATGGCCTGCTGCTCTTCATTATTCAGGAGCGCGAGATAGGCCTTCTGCGTCAGCAGGAAATCCGGACTCGACAGCTTCGCGACCACATCGCCCTTGCGCACCGCTGTCTGCGGCCGCACCAGGACCTGCGTGACCTGCCCGCTCAGATAGGCGTTGACGTTGAGGACCCGGGTCGGATCGGGGATCACGCGGCCGAACGTGCGGAACGAGGCATTCGTCTGCGTTTCCGATACGCTCTCCATCGCGAGCAGCCCGCCGCTGCGGCACAGCATCACCAGCGCATCGCGCCGCTCGGTTTGATCCGGCGCGTGATGGGAATGGCCGGCATGGGTCGAGACGCCGTGGGACAGGCCCGGCCCCGCAGACCACGCCATCGCCGTCAGGACGACCAAGAGCGCCGCGGCAATTCTAGTCATGATCCGGCTCATGAAGTTCGCCAAAGGAGGCCCTGACGATTCCGCCGATCCGCAGCCGCGCGGCCTCGGCCTCATTCGGCTTGATCCGCACCAGTCTCGTCTGGCTCGCCGCAACCACCAGCGGCGCGATCTGGTCGATCGTTCCCTGAACCGCCGTGCCGTCACCGAGTGAGACGGTGACGGCGGCGCCATGCTGCAAGGTCGCCGCGATCCGGTTCGGCACTTCGGCTTCGACTGTCAGAGCTGAATCTTCGGCGACGCGCGCGACCGTCACGCCGGAAGCGCTGAACAGACCGGATTGCGCGCCGGCATTGATGATCTCGCCATTCACCACCGCGACATCCAGCACGTAGCCGTCAACCGGCGAGCGGACCGCGACCGTCTTCACGGTCGTATGGCTCTCCTCGATCGACTGGACATCGGCGGGCGACAGTCCGCGCCATTCGAGATTGATCCGCCCTTCCAGGATCTTCTCGTTGCCGGTGACGGTGAAAGCCTGCATCGCCTCGAAATTGCGGCTGGTCTCCAGAAAGGTCTTCTGCACCGTCTCGAGCTCCGGACTGTCGAAACTCATCAGCACATCGCCCTTGGCGACGCGGCGGCCGGGATAAGTGCCGCCGATATCGACGATGCGGGCGTTGACCTTCAGAACAACGTCCTGCACCCGGCGGGGATCGACCCGCACGGTCGCACGAAACGACGGCGGCTCGTCATGGCCGCCGCGCGAAAGATTCGCCGGCCCGCCACCGAACGCGCCCGGATCGGAATGGGCCATGAGCGCGCCGGGCGCGAGACCAGCCATCAGGCTCAGGACCAGCAGCGCATGGCGCGCAAGGACGAACGGGCTACGGGCGCACATAGCTCCAGCCTTTCTCCTGCAGGTCCATGATGTAGGCGACGCCGGTCTGCACCACCTCGGTGCGAGGCACCAGCGTCACGGGATGACCTTCCTTGCGCTCCATGGTCTGGAGGGTGTTGCCGCAGGCGACGAAGCGGACGCTTCTCAGGCTGTCGCCGACGGATTTGATCCGCGCCTTCACCGGCGAAGTGTCGTCCCGCAGCATGTGCAAACCGGCACCGTAAGCGATGATCTCGATATCGACGTCCTCGCCGATCTCGCTGTAGTGCCGGTCCACATTGACCGCATTGTCGAGAGCAAGGCGCATCGCCGTCGGGTCGTCCGCCGTCACCTGGATGATCAGATGATGTGTTCTGGGCCAATCATCCGCAGTGCGCGCGATCGCCTCGCCTGCGAAGAGAGAAACCAGACATCCTGCTGCGAACATTCCCCTGCGCGTGATGCGCGTCACTTCCCACTCCTGCGGCTACTTCTTCTGCCGGTCGATGTCATCCGCGATCAGATCGGCCGCGGCATCGGCAAACAGATCCTGGAACATATGATCGGCATCGGCGACGGTTTCGACCTTCACATTCGGCTGCGCGGCCGCGACCTTGCCGATCTTGTCGGCGACATCGCGCACCACTTCGTCCTTCTGCGCCGCGATCACCAGCACCGGCAACGACGTGACCTTGGTCAGCGAGGCCTGGGTCTCGTGCGCAGGCGCCTCGTCGTAATAGGACAGGATACTCCGCGCGCTCGCCTGCCCGCCCTGGCACGAGAGCAAGCCCGGCACCGCGATCAGCTTCTCGCTCTTGTCGCCCTCCGCGCGCGCCGCCTCGATCGCCTTGTCGGCCGCCGCGCCATGCTGCTTGCGATAGGCGGCCGCGGCGCTCGCCACGGCGTCGGTCGCAGGCGCCATCAGGATGGCGCCGCGCAGATCCATCTTGCCTTCGTTCGCGAGGGTGTAGGCCACCTGCGCACCGCCGCGGCTGTGACCAAGCAGCCAGATGTTGCGCGCGCCCTCGCCGCGCAGATACGCGAGCCAGGCCGCGATCTCGCCGCTGGCATCGCCGAAGCGGTGGCGGTGCGGCACCTCACAATTGTACATGCCCTTGCGGCTGTCGACGCCGAGCGACAGCGAAATCGCGAGCGTCGAGAATCCCTTGTCATTGAGCGCGGTCGCCGTCTGCTTGATGGTGCTCATGTCCTTGTGCGCGAGGGTACCGTGCACCAGAACGATCCAGGGCTTGTCATCGCGGGCCTTCGCCGGCGTCGAAACGGTGCCGAGCAGCGTCAGTCCCTGATGCTTGAGCGTCACCTCTCGCTCATCCGCGGCGGCAGGGCCGCCGGAGGCGAGATAGACCGACACCAACAAGCCGCAGAAGAGACGATTCACTTTCATCACAGTCCTCATTGTTCCGGGAGAGAAAGGGTCATATTGCCCAATGGGGCCGATCCTCTCCCGGATCAAATCGTCACACACCCCCCGCGACCGCCATTGCGTTGGCGGGCACGGTGGGGCAGAGCGGCTTCAGTTGCGGACCGCTGGGGTTTCGACCGGAAGACCGGTGCCGCGATAGGCGATGTAAAGCTCCAGCGCCAGGAATTCGTCGGACAACGGCGCATAGGGTTCGGCGCGGATGTCGAACATGCAGCCGTAGAACCGCTGGTGCACCGGCACCATGTTCTGCGCGGCCAGACGATAGGTCGGGAAACCGTTGATCTGACCCTGGCTGACATAGTCCGAGCGCAGATACTGGCCGTAGTGCTTCTCATGGCAGCTCGCGCAGGACATATCGAGCTGTCCGGTCCGCTGATAGAACAGATCCTTGCCCTTTTCGAACCACGGCTTCATCTCGCCGTCGATCTTGACGTGGACCGGCTCCGACTTGCCCTGATTCTTGATGAAGGAGGTCATCGAGGTGAGCGGTTCGGTGTTGAACTTCCACGGCTCCGCCTTCATCTCGTTGGTGCGGCAGATGTTGATGCGCTGCTCGACATTGACCGGTTTGCCGAGCTTCGCATCCCACTTCGGATAGGTCGGGGCGACCGACTTCATCGTCGTGGCGGCGTCCTTGTGGCAGCTTGCGCAGGACTTGCCGGCGGCGCCTTCCGCCGTGCTCCAAAGCTGCGCGCCGCGCTCGACCGCGAGCATGCCGGGATTCTCGATCTCGTCATTCTGCAGCGCCTGGGTTTCCTTGGTCCGGTATTCGAAGCCGGAAATGATCTTGGATAGCGGATGACCCGGAGGCGCCTTGATGCCTTTCTTGTCGTCATTGGCGACCGCACCCGACACCTGCCCCAGCATCAAAGCCGCGGCCATCCCCATCAACACAACGTATTTTACATTCTTGAACATTCAGCTCCCCCAGCCACAGGCCACATGCCAGTTTGTTTTGTTGGTATCGATCCCGGTCAAGTCACCGTGATCGCCTGTTCGTCGCTGTAGACGCTTCCGTCATCATCGACCCAGGTGAATTTAAAAGTGCCGGATTCCTCGACCCGCGCCGAAAACTCCAGATATGGATTGGACGACACCGCAGGAGCGATATCCGCCGAGAACAGCGGCGCGCCGTTGAACGTCACCGCGAGCTTGTTGATGATATGGCGCGGGATCAGCTTGCCCGCGGCATCCTTGCGCTGGCCCGATTCCATGATGTGCGAGATCAGCGTCTTGATCTGAATGATCTCGCCCTTCTTGGCCTCTTTCGGGATCTTGATGCGCGACTTGACGCCCTGTGCCATGCCTTCACCCTTTCCTTGTCCGGCGCCGTCAGCCGCCGCAGCCGCCGATGGTCACCTTCACCGTCTTGCGATCCGTGAAGAACGAACCGTCGCTCATGGCCGCGACCGCGATGACATTCTGGGTCTGCGCCAGACGGATACGCGCGGCGGCCTGCGCCTTTCCCGACATCGGCGAGAAATTGAAGGTAATGAGACTCGGCATCGGATTGCCGTCCGCGGCAAGCAGCACGGATTTCACATAGGCATCCTTGGTCATCGGGCTGTCCACCACGACCGACACCGGAATCATGTTGCCGTTTTCGGCGAGCTCGGGGATGCTGAGATTGACCCGGCCCGTCTTGGCCTCCTTGCCGCCGGTGAATTCGGCAATGTATTTGGCGGTGTCGTCGGTCGCCGCGATCGCGCCTTGAACAGACACCAGCGATGCCATCGCCGCGCCCTGCACCGCCGCCCCGATCACCCTGCGCCTTGTCAGATGCCCCATCTCACACCTCCATCGCCTTTGTCAGACCGGATCATTCCTTCAGGGTCTTCAGGAAGGCGACGACGTCCTCCACCTGCTGCGCGGTGAGCATCGGCTTGCCCTGAAACTCCTTGCGAACGCGGTGCATGCCTTCGGTGCGATAGAAGCTCGGCATCGCCGTGTCCTCGAACACCTTCTTCGGGTCGACGACGATCAGCCGCAATTGCCCTTCGTTCCAGCGGTTCGCGACGCCGTCCAGGACGGGGCCGACATCGCCGTGGAACGGCTCCGCCTTCAGCTTGGTGACCTGATGGCACGCCAGGCAGTTGCCGAGCTTGCGGTCAGCAATCGTCGTCGCGCCGTTCGCCGGATTGCCGGCCTGCGCCGTCAACGGCTGATCGATCGATCCGTCCTTGATCTTCATCGGCGCCAATTGATCGGCCGCGGCAGTCCCCCCCACCGCGGCAATGACGACCGGAATCACCCAAAAATATTTTTTCATCCTCAGTACGTGCCCCCTCACACCACTTCGTGTTTTTCGGAACGCCGCTCAGCAAACGCGGTTGAGTCTGCGGCGACGTTCGATTGGTGTGGTAAGAGCAACTCCCGTGCCAAGAGAGTCCGAGGCGCACGCAAGATGCGCTGCCGGGTGATGTCAGGATGCCAATGCCGCGTGATTCACGCGAATTACGCAAAGAATCGCGAAGATTCCAGCAAATGCCGACGTTCGATTGCGATGGAAGCAATCAGCGGACCGCGCCGCTACGACTGTCCTTCGGCGCAGCAACAAATTACTGCAGCGCGAAGGATCATGGTTTTCGTTTCAACGACGAAACCGCCACGTTCCAGCGTGAAACGAATGGATGCAACATGACGTGGCACGACGCGCGCCCCGCAAAGCGCTGCGTTCTCATTTCATGATGGGTCGGAATGTCACAACGCACCGCGACACATGTCAGGCGCGCGACAGCGGGGGCGTGGTCTGCTCGTCCGCAGCGTCAGTCGCCCTGCGCCTTCAGATAGGTGCGGAAATCGCCACGCTCGTAACCCTTTTCGCGCACGAACCGAAACAGAGTCAGGAAATGCGTGGGCTTGAGGTAGCCCGGCAGACGCGCGACTTCCCGTTTGTCGGGCGATTTGTCGGCGAACTCGGCGAGATTTTCCGGAAAGAACTGGAATGTCGGCGTGAAGCGGACGTTATACTTCTGGCTGAACTGCTTCTCGGTCATCTTGGTGCCGTCGAAATCCGTCACCTCGCGGTTGCCGATCACATTGAGCTGCACGATGGCGAAATTGTTCTTCACGTAATACTGGATGGTGGGATCGGCGAAATTGACGAAATGGGTTTCCTTGCAATAGGGGCAGCCCTTCAGTTCCCACATGATGGCGAACCGCTTCTTGTTCGCGGTCGCATCCGCCAGATCGTCCCGCAGATCGAGGAAGCTGTTGATGAACCAGGGCTCGGAATAAAGACCGTCATCGGTCAGCACGGGCGCAGCCTGCGCGCGGCCGGAAGAACCCGCCAGTATCGCGGCGCTTCCGGAGACAAGAACCTGACGGCGTGAAATCATGGTTTCCTCGTTCGCATCATCGGTCCGCAAGCGGCCGCTCCGGACAGCGAAGACGCTATTTCCCCGCTGCCATAACTTACCCCGCATCCGCGGAGAATCCATACACATCCTCTTGAGACAACAAAAGTACTCTTGAAGGGCTGGCCTGGATTTTTCATCTGACATAGGATTCGCCGACAAGTGGAGTCCAATGCATGTCGATCTGCAAGAATCTGTCTGCCGTGGTGGTTGCTTGCGCGATTTTTACCGCTGCACCCGCGATCGCCGGAGACCTTTCAAACTTCAACGAGGCCCTCGGGAAGGTGGCCGCCCACAACCGGGTTGCGACAAATTATCTGCGCACCGGGAACGCCGATCTTGCCGCGATCGAAGTCGACGACATGCGCGGCGCCTGGTCGAAGCTGACCAAGCAGTTCGAGGGCAAGACGCCCGACGCCTTCGCGGAGAACGCTCTTTATAACGACCTGCTGCAAAACACCGCCGCAAGGATCGACAGGACGCTCAGCCTGATCGACAGCGGCGATCTGCCCGGCGCGGCGAAAGAGACCGTTGATTTCCGCGAGAAACTGTCGGCGATGCGCCGCGCCTCCGGCCTCTATATCTTTGCCGACTGTATTCTCGACGCCAACAAGGCGATGGACGACTTCTTCGTCTACAAAAACACCCTTCCGCAATGGGGCGACAAAGGCGTCAAGGCCGATGTGCAATCCAAGGCCGCCATCTATGGCTATCTGCTGCGCCGTTGCGATGCGATGGCGACGCCCGCCGTGAAGGCTGATCCCGAGTTTCGCCGCCTGGTCGACGGCGCGTTCAACGGCTTGAGTTTCGTGCCCCAGTCCGTGAGCAACGAAGACAGCAGCCAGCTCTATCGCGTGCTGATCGAGCTGCGCTCGTTCGACAATCTGCTGTTCTTCCGGTTCGGCTAGAGTGCCGCGCATTCATTGAAAGAAGAGTCTTCTCAAGAGATGGATTGCCGGGTCAAGCCCGGCAATGGCGCGTATCGTTGAGATGCCCGGCGCAAAGCCTGGCCTGACGAAGGTTGATTCCGTCTAGACCCAAACCGCGCCAAGCCGCAACCGGCAAAGACGAACGCTATCTGGAGAGCGCCTCGGGTCTGCTATCGGTGCTGCAAATGAAAGCCAGCGGGTCGAACAGGGCTTTCTCCGGCGCGAAGATATGTTGCACAGCCAGCATCAGGATGACGGCCCCGGTCGCACCACCCAGCAGCAGCGCCACCATTTGTCGATGAGTAGACCGGACATTCATGTCGGAACACCCCCTGAAACCTTGTCGATGCTAACAGGCGAACGCAGTCCGGCAAAATTCCGGCGCGCCGCGCGTGAAACATGTTCCATTCATCTGAAACAAACGCGCGGCGGGCGGAACGCACATCATTCGGCGGCATCCGGCTGATAGCGCCATGACGGCTCGAACCGTCGCCAGACCTCGGCCAGCGCATTCACCAGCACGGTCAGCATCGTTTTATCGTGATGCGACGACGGCAGGATGCGCAGATACGCCGTATCGCGCGGCACCGCCGGATAGCCGGTCGGGCGCAAGTGCAGACCGAAATCGGCTAGAAGCGCGTCGCACATTGCCCTTGCCACGGCGATATCGCCCACCGCCAGGGACAGGATGTGCCCCTCCCCCGGCCCTACGGGCAGCCCGGCCCTGGTCAGTGCGGCACGCAGAGTGGCGACGTTCTGCGCCAGCCTTTCACGCTCCCAGGACGATTCCCTGAGGTGGCGGATCGCCGCGAGCGACGCCGCGCATAACGGCGGCGGCAGCGCGTTCGTGAACGCATATCCCAGCGCGTGGGAGCGAAGCGCATCGACCAGCACGGTACGGCCGGTGATGTAGCCGCCCAGACACCCATAGGCATGGGCCAGCGTGCCCTCGATGATGTCGATCCGGGATGCCAGTCCTTCGCGTTCGGCCATGCCGGCGCCGCCCGCGCCGCAGATGCCGACCGCGTTGGCTTCGTTGAGATAGGTGATCGCCCCGAAGCGGCGTGCAAGATCGCAGATCTGACGGATCGGTGCGACGTCCCCGCTCATAGCGTAGATGCTCTCGAAGGCAATCAGCGTCGGCCGGCCGCGCTCCTCCTTAAGAATCTGTTCGAGGTGCTCCAGATCGTTGTGTCGCCAGATCCGCTTCTTGCATCCGGATTTCGAAATCCCCTCGATCATCGAATGATGATTATGCTCGTCGGAGATCACGAGGCAGCGCGGCACCAGCCGCGCGATAGCGGAGAGCCCCGCGGAATTGGCGGTATAGCCGGACGTGAACAGCACGGCCGCCTGCTTGCGATGCAGATCCGCGATCTCGGCTTCGAGATCGAGCAGCATCCGGTTTGTGCCGCAGGTGTCGCGCGTCCCGCCGGCGCCGGCGCCGGCATGCAGCACCGTCTGCACCATGGCGCCGACGACCCTCGGGTGCTGGCTCATGCCGAGCTGATCATTCGAGCACCACACCGCGACGTCGCGTGGGCCTTCGGGCGAATTCCACGTCGCATAGGGAAAGCGGCCCGGAATTCGCTCAACCAGGATGGAGGCATGATAACTCAGATCGTCGCGACGCTTGTTGGCCGCGCCGGTGAAGAATTTTTCATGCCGCATGCGGCCAGCGAATGCAGTTTCGGTCATTGTCGCGCTCCGCTCCTGCACATCGTCGGGAGTCGCAACAAGACTGCACAGTTCAAATCACCCGTCAAAATTTTTGCGGAGCGATCGCGGAATTTGCAGCCGGGTTATGAAACGCCTGTTTCGTTTGAAACATCATCGCTGCAACATCGATGGCAGCGGCAGGCGTGAAGGTCCTGCCGGGCCGTCATCCGGAGCGTTGTATGCTGCGGATAAGTTTCATGACGGGCCATCGCGACCGATCCCGCCTTCCGCGGCATTGCAGCCAGCGTCCGGAGCGGACGAATCCCGGCGGCGCGTCGGTCTCTTGCGGCCCGGAAGGATCCTCGGCTCGCCCGGATTTACAGCAATATTCTGCGCAAATTGGATATCCGGTGCACTCAGCGGTTATCTCCTGATCGGGCTGTTGTGCGACAGTTCATGCATGGACGTTGAATGGTGTCGTCGCGAGTCGCCGACACTCATTCTTCGCGGTCTGCCTGCTCTCCGCCTGTATGGAGAGGCTCCAGCGCGCATTTAAAGCGGCTGGACTTGTCCTGAAAGGCGAGCGGGCCATGTCAAAGGATAGCCTGATGATGAGACAGACGATTGCAGTTGGGACAGTTGGGGCCGATCTTCGACTGCGGTTTCTGGCCTTGGGTATTGTTTGCGCCGCAACGATCGCGGAGGCGCCGAAATCGTATGCTTACGACCTGCCGGTTGTAAACTTGGGCATGACGACATTCCTGGACGGAACTCCCACGATGGGGGGACCGGGGTGGTACACGAGTCAGTGGATTATCAGCTATTCGGCAAACAAGCTCGCAAACAGCCAGGGCAACAGTCTCGGGCTCCCTGTCGAGCGGGTTTCCGTCATGAGCGAGGCCACTCAGATTCTGTATCTGTCGCCGACAAAAGTCGGACCTGGGTCCTTCGGTTTCGATTTTGTCGTCCCTTCCGTCTTTGGCGCCAGCGCCAATGACGGATTGGGTAATCAGGTCCTGAACGCCAACCGGGGCTTCGCAGACGTCTCGTTTGGTGCATTCTATCAATTCGACCCCATCATGGGTCCGAACGGCCCTCTGTTTATCGGCCGCATTGAAGCGCAGGCGCTGGCTCCCATAGGGCGCTACAATGCAGCTGTCGCCGTAAATCCGGGATCCAATTTCTGGTCCTTTAATCCGTATTTTGCAGGCACGCTTTTCCTTTCGCCGAAGTGGACGGTGACAACGCGATTCCATTATCTGTGGAACGGAGAGAATAATGACCCGTCACTGTCATACGGGCCTTCCGCCCTTACCTCGCAGGCCGGCCAGGCATTGCATGCCAATTTCTCGACCGAGTATGCCGTAACCGACAAGTTCTGGCTCGGAATCAACGGTTACTGGCTTCAGCAGATGACCAATACGAAAGTCAACGATATCAGTGTCGATGGCACCAAGGAACGGGTTTGGGCTTTGGGGCCGGGGATGATGTACGCCTTCAATAAAGACAACTACCTGTTCTTCAATGCATTCTATGAGTTCGGCGCCGTGAATCGCACCCAGGGGCAGAAATATATGATGCGCTACGTCCGCCATTGGGACTGACGCTGCTTCAAAAAGCGTCCGAGCGGTCGTCTGCGATCGCATACCGCTCGGCGCAGTTGTGACGGGACGCCCGGTCTCTTCCCGGATGGTCGAAGAGCAGGTCCCCGGCGTCGGTCCCGGTATCCAGGATGTGATGCCGCGCCATCGGATCATCCCGCTCTCCTGTCTCATGAGATGTTCGCCGAAACCGCTTCGGTGGCGACAAGCTCATGCTGAAAGCTGCGACGAATCTTTCATTTCAACGATTTGGGAAACGGTGTCATGCTTGGATTTTTCGGCAAGAACAACGCGGCATCGACCAACGACAGCTATGAGAGCTTCGCCTATAACGAAGGTGAGATTTCGATTTTATACGTCGAAGACGGCAAGATTTCTCATTGCAATAAATCGGCCGCGCATGTTTTCGGCCTGCAAAGCGTGGAAGAGCTGATCGGTCGCACGCCGCGCGAACTTTCGCCCGAACGACAGCCGAATGGCGAAAACAGCGGCGAAGCCTCCATGCGCAATGTTCAGGAGGCCTTGACCAAAGGCGCTTCGCGTTTCGAATGGCAGCATGTCCGGTTTGACAATGGCGAGCCGTTTCATGTTTCCATTTTCCTGCAGCGCGGGGAATTGAACGGCAAGCCGCTTCTGCTTTGCATGTTTCAGGACATATCCGATCTGGTGAGAATGCGTGAAGAACAGCGCAGGAACCGAGAAAAGATGGCCATGGATCTGAATGCCAGTGTCGGCTCCATCGTCAACATGATCACGACGGCCGCCATCGAATTGAAGAACGAAGCCGAGGCGATGTCCAACTCCTCGCACAAAATGCAGGAGCAAAGCTCGACGGTCGCCAGTGCGACGCAGGAAGCGTCCGCCAACGTTCAGGCGGTGGCCAGCGCGACAGAGCAAATGACCGCCTCCAGCAGGGAAATCGGCCAGCAGGTGACGAAAGCCTCGGAGATGGCCGGCCATGCGGTTGAGGAATCGCAGCACACCAGTGCGGTGGTCAACAATCTGGCGCAGGCGGCGCAGAAAATCGGCGACGTCGTGGAGCTGATCCAGATGATTGCCGGACAAACGAACCTGTTGGCTCTGAACGCGACGATCGAGGCTGCGCGGGCAGGCGACGCGGGCAGAGGATTTGCCGTGGTCGCAACCGAGGTCAAGGCGCTCGCCGAACAGACGGCGAAAGCAACCGAGGAAATCGCCGCCCAGATCGGGGCTATCCAATCTTCCACCACGTCCACGGTGAGCGCGATCAAGCAGATTGGCGGCTCGATCAGCAGCATCAGCGAGGTTGCGACTGCCGTGGCCGCCGCCGTTCAGGAACAGATTATGGCGACGGGTGAAATCTCGAACAATGTCCAACAGGCGGCTTGCGGCACCGAAGAAATTTCGAGAAATATCACCAGCGTTGCCGCTGCTGCGACCCAGATGGGTTCGGTTGCGAACAAGGTTTTGAATTCCGCCAATATCCTGACCAAGGAGTCGACCAGTCTGCGCAAAGAGGTCGATCTATTCCTCGGCGCCTTGAACGGGGCGTAATTCTCCGACGCAAAAACGCGCCGAGATTCGTCGCGCGGCTAGCGGCGGCGAAGATGATTGCCCGATCGGACATAAGTCGATCGGCATCGATCCGACATTATGACCTGCGGCAATCTTGATGATGTGCGGCAGCCTCGATGACGTGCGGCTTGGCGTTCGCCATGCGGACAACACCAGCCACGGCCCCCGAAGATGAAGCTTGCGCCGACAGCGGGGGTCAGGCGGTCTTCTCGTAACAATGATTTTGCCGGACGTCGGCGAGGGCTTCGGGGGTGTCGATATCGAGGAAGGCGGCGGGGCCACTGACCTCGAGCTCGGTGACGGCGTCGGCGTGCTGGACGATGAGATGGCGCGCGCCGAAATCGCCGTCCAGCCGGGCGAGATCGCCGAAATAGCGCCGCGCCCACACCACCGGATTGCCGCGCCGCCCGCCATTGACCGGCACCACGATCAGCGAGCCGGCACCGGGCGAGAAAGCCTCGATCATCCGGTCGATCATCGCGGCGTCGACCAGCGGCATGTCGCCCAGACAATTGTGGACGAACCTGACGTCCAGCCCGCTCAGCGCCTGTTCGACCTCCGCGCGCTGATGACCGGTCACCACGATGACCGGCGATGCGCGCGAGGCCAGCGCCTGCTCGGCGACGATCCGCACCAGCTTCTTGCCGCCCACTTCGGCCAGCAGCTTGTTGCGCCCCCACATCCGGGTCGAGCGACCGGCGGCCAGAATAACGGCGGCGATCCTGTTGTCGTCCGACGAGGGGCTCGTGCGCGGCTGCGGCCGGCTCACAATCTCCATCAGCAGACCTCCAACGCCCATCGCGGTAATGTCGGCCCGCCTCACCTTGAGACCGGCGAGCAGGCGCATCAGCACCCAGTCGAAGCCGTTTTCCTTGGGCGAGCGCGCGCAGCCCGGCGCGCCGATCACCGGCACCTTGTTGACGTTGCCGATCAGGATCAGGTTGCCCGGATCCACCGGCATGCCGAAATGCTCGATATGGCCGCCGACATCCTCCAGCGCCGCCGGAATCACATCGCGCCGGTCCGCGATCGCGGAGGCGCCGAACACCAGCACCAGCTCGGCGCCGAGCGACAGCAGCTCGCGGATCGCGGCCGAAAGCGCGACCTGATCGTGCCGGATGCGGCGCTCGGCGATGATGGTGGCGTTGGCCGGGGCCAGCCGCTCCTGGGTGACGCGCACGGTCTTGTCGATCACCTTGGGCGCAAGGCCCGGCAGCATGGTCGACACCACGCCGACCTTCTTCACCTTGAACGGCGCGACCCGCAATTTGCCGCGCCTGACCGCGGCGATCGCCTGATCGCGCAGCGTGGCCTCAACCCCGAACGGGATCAGCTTGACCGTGCCGATCATCTCGCCCTCGACCACCGCCTTGAACGCCGGCAGCGTGGCGAACGTGATCGCCTCGTCGATCCGGTTGAGACGATCGACGGTGGCGCGGTCCACCACCAGAACCCCCGCCTGCGCGGCGAACAGATTGGCGCGGCCGGTGAAGGCGCGCTCGATGCTCACCCCCTCGCCGGCGAGCGCCTCGGCGATCCCCGACGCCGCCGCATCCTCGGAGACATCGCCCTCGTCGAGCCGCGCCACCACGATCTCGCGCACCCCGGCGCGGATCAGCGCCTCGGCCTCCTCGCGGCCGATCCTCGTTCCCTTCTTCAGCACCAGCGATTCCTGGCGGATCGCATGAACCGTGACGCCGCCAATCGCATCCTCGGGGGCAACCGGACCGAACTTCATGCGGGGAACTCCCTGTCTCACGCCGGCCGGCTCACTGCGGCCGCGGCGGAAGCCGTAAACTAGCAGTGATCTCCGCCATAATCGAGACCGCTATTTCGGCCGGAGATATCGCCCCGATCGGCAGCCCGATCGGGGCATGGATACGCCCGAGCGCCTGTTCGCCGATCCCCTGGGCCCGGAAGCGGTCGAGGCGCCTGGCGTGGGTCTTCCGCGAGCCCAGCGCCCCGATATAGAAGCACTCCTTCGAAAACGCATGAAGCAGCGCCGGGTCGTCGATCTTGGGGTCGTGGGTCATGGCGACGAGCGCTGTATAGCGGTCGATATTGAGCGGCGGCAGCACCACGTCCGGCCAGTCGGCCAGCAGCGAAATCCCCGGAAAGCGCTCCGCGGCGGCAAACGCGGTGCGCGGGTCGATCACGACCACGTCGTAGCCGAGCGACCGCGCCAGCGGCGCCAGAGTCTGAGCGATATGGACCGCGCCGATCATGACCAGGCGCGCCGTCGGGGCATAGACGTTCAGGAACAGCTTGCGGCCGCCCGCCTCGACGACCCCGGATTGGCCCATCCGCACCTGCTGGCCGAGCTGCTGGTGCAGCGGATCGGCCGCGATCTCACCTGCCTTGACAAGACGCTGCTCGCCGCTGACCACATCGGTGACGACGACAACGGCGCGGCGCGCGGCGCGCTCCGAATTGAGCTCGCTCAACACCGCGCGCTTCATGCCCGGCCCGCCTCGCCCCCGTCGATCTTCTCGACGAAAATCCGGATGGTGCCGCCGCACGACAGCCCGACGCCGAGCGCCATCTCGTCGGCGACACCGAACTCCAGCAGCCGGGGCCGCCCGCTCGCGATCACATCCAGCGCCTCCAGCACCACCGCGCCCTCGACGCAGCCGCCCGACACCGACCCCAGAAACGTGCCCTGATCGTTGATCACCAGGCTGGAGCCCGCCGGACGCGGCGCCGA
>JAFKKO010000104.1 GCA_017305455.1 Hyphomicrobiales bacterium
CGTTCGCCGGCCTTGAGAAGATCATCTCCTCGCGCGGCCGCACCACCTCGATCGGCTTCGCCGCCAACGTGCTCGCGCCGGAAGACCGCCGCACCGGCGAAATCTTCCGCGAGGTCGAGCCGGAGGATCTGTTGAAATACGGCCTCATTCCGGAGTTCGTCGGCCGCCTGCCGGTGGTCGCGACGCTGGAAGACCTCGACGAGGCCTCGCTGAAGAAGATCCTGACCGACCCGAAAAACGCGCTGGTCAAGCAGTATCAGCGGCTGTTCGAGATGGAGAACGTCGAGCTGACCTTCGCCGACGAGGCCTTGGGCGCGGTGGCGCGCAAGGCGATCGAACGCAAGACCGGCGCGCGCGGACTGCGCTCCATCCTGGAGAGCATCCTGCTCGAAACCATGTTCGATCTTCCGGGTCTGGAAGGCGTCGAGGAGGTCGTGATCTCGCGCGAAGTTGTGGAGGCGACGGCCCGTCCGCTCTACATCTACGCCGACCGCGCCGATCGGGCGAACGAGACCAGCGCCAGCGCATAATTCTGCGCCGGAACTGGCTTCATGAACATCAATTAAACGGCTGCCGGAGCCTCCGGCGGCCGTTTTTGTTTTCATTCGAGTGGAAGAAATCCCCAGTCTTGACCGGGGTTTGCGATGGATGGCGCCCACCCATTGACACCCCCGTGGCTGATAGCCACCTAATGTGGGCGGCGAAGACTGCTTTTCGGCAGATTCGCCGCAAGTGGAGCGGATTTAACATTCATTTTCCCGCAAACGGGATACGCATGTTGGAAACGCCCCACTGGGACTGCCCGGAATCAAAGGCCGCGTGCGGCGGTTGGCTCAATCGAGCCCTTTGCTTTCCGGTTGTTCTGCACCTTGTGGCGGTTGCGTCGGAATGGCGGGCTGCGTGCAAGGGGGCGCAATGAAAGGAATACGGGCATGACTGCCTCCAAGCCTCGTCCACCTATCGTTTCCGGCGAAAGCCACTCCTATCCGGTGTTGCCGCTGCGCGACATCGTCGTCTTCCCGCATATGATCGTGCCGCTGTTCGTCGGCCGCGAGAAATCCATTCGTGCGCTCGAAGACGTGATGAAGAACGACGCGCTGATCCTGCTCGCGACGCAGAAGAATGCGTCGGACGACGATCCGTCGCCGGACTCGATCTATGAGATCGGCACGCTCGCCAGCGTGTTGCAGCTCCTCAAACTGCCCGACGGCACCGTGAA
>JAFKKO010000119.1 GCA_017305455.1 Hyphomicrobiales bacterium
ATCGGCACCCTGATCGGCATGGTGCAGATGTTCGCCAACATGACCGACCCCTCCAAGCTCGGCCCGTTCATGGCGACCGCGCTGCTGGCGACGCTGTACGGCGCGCTGGTGGCGAACCTGTTCTGTCTGCCGATCGCCGACAAGCTGCACGGCAAGCTGCTCGACGAAGAGACCAACCGCACCATCATCATCGACGGCATTCTGATGATCCGCGACGCCAAGAGCCCGACTTTGGTGCGCGAGATGCTGCTGGCCTATCTGCCGGAGAAGCATCGCCACGAGGAAGGCGAGCCGGTGCCGGCCTGACCGGCGGCTTGACCAGGGTTCGGGGAAGAGGCGATGGCCAAGAAGAAACGGGGCGACGCGCACGGCGGAGGACACGGCTGGTTCGTGACCTTTGCCGACCTCATGGGCCTGATGATGAGCTTCTTCGTCATGCTGGTGGCGTTCTCCAATCAGGACCAGCAGAAGCTCAAGATCGTCGCCGGCTCGATGCGCGAGGCGTTCGGCGTGCAGACCCAGTCGCGCTTTTCCGGCGTGCTGGAGACCGACGGCCTGCCGACCCGTCCCAAGCTGAAGAACGTCGATCACATCCCGCCGGAGGAGGCTTCCAACACCCCGTCGCCCGACCAGCATGACAACGGCAAGATCGCCGGCGCGCGGCTCAAGACCGACCGCGAATTCGCGCTGGCCTCCGCCTCGCTGCGCCAGGCGCTGCAGGACATGCCGGAGATGACCGAACTGTCCAAGCACATCATGTTCGAGGAGACCAAAGAGGGCCTGAACCTTGAGATCGTCGATCAGGACGGCCGCTCGATGTTCGCCGACGGCTCGCGCCAGCCCTACGAGCGCACCCGCATGCTGATCAGCCGTCTCGCCAAGCCGCTGCGCCAGTCGCCGCTGCGGGTGGCGATCACCGGCCATACCTCGTCGAACTTCATCCGCTCGCGTTCCGATTACGACGCCTTCGATCTCTCCGCCGACCGCGCCAATGCGGTGCGCCAGATTCTGGAGCGGGAAGGGCTGCCGCCGTCCCATATCTTCTCGGTGTCCGGCAAGGCCGACACCCAGCCGCTTTTCCCGGATGATC
The DNA here is from genome assembly GCA_017305455.1 of Hyphomicrobiales bacterium. GTDB lineage: Bacteria > Pseudomonadota > Alphaproteobacteria > Rhizobiales > Xanthobacteraceae > Afipia. The sequence continues at coordinate 1,091 of JAFKKO010000119.1, forward strand.
CGACGCTGGCCGCCAACCGCCGCGTCACCATCACCCTGATGCGGGAAGACCCGGCCTTGCCGCCGAATCTGCGGCCCTGAGCCGGCCGATTGCCGGCCTACCAAATTACCTTTCAAGTCCTAAAGTTACTGTCCGGCATGTGGGAAAGCGCGAGACCCGGTGCTATACGTCCGCGCCCCGGAGGCATGCTCCGGGATCGAAACGGGCTTCAGGGCACTTTCCAATATCATGACCGCCAGCGAGACATCCGCCGAGGCTCAGGACGAGCAGGCCTCACCCGCGACCGAATCTCCCGGTGAACAGGCGTCACCCGCAGGCTTCTGGGGGCTGACCCTCGGCAGCATCGGCGTCGTGTTCGGCGACATCGGCACCAGCCCGCTTTATGCGTTCCGCGAGGCGGTGCGCGGCGCGGCCGGCACCGGCGAGGTGACGCGGCCGATCGTGCTCGGCGTGCTGTCGCTGATCCTGTGGGCGCTGTTTGTCGTGGTTACAGCCAAATACGTCCTCTTGCTGCTGCGCGCCGACAATAACGGCGAGGGCGGCACGCTGTCGCTGATGGCGCTCGGCCGGCGCGCCATGGGCCGCAATTCGCGGCTGCTGCTGGTGCTCGGCGTGGTCGGCGCGGCGATGTTCCTCGGCGATTCGATGATCACCCCGGCGATCTCGGTGCTGTCGGCGGTCGAAGGTCTCAAGCTCGCGGCGCCGGGTCTCGAACATTACGTCGTGCTGCTGACGGTGCTGATCCTGGTCGCCTTGTTCGCGGTGCAGAGCAGCGGCACGACGCGGATCGCGGCGGCGTTCGGCCCGGTGATGATCGCCTGGTTCACCGCCATTGCCATTCTCGGCGCCATGCATATCGCCGACGATCCGACCGTGCTGGCCGCGATCAATCCGTATTACGCCATCACCTTCATGATGAGCCATGGCGAACTGGGGCTGGTCGCGCTCGGCGCGGTGTTCCTGGCGGTGACCGGCGGCGAGGCGCTCTACGCCGATCTCGGCCATTTCGGCCGCAAGCCGATCCAGTCCGCCTGGATGTTCTTCGTGCTGCCCGCGCTGCTGATCAATTATTTCGGGCAGGGCGCGCTGGTGCTGTCGCATCCGGCTGCGATCGAGAACACGTTCTATTCGCTGGCGCCCGAAGCCGTGCTGCTGCCGCTCGTGGTGCTGGCGACCGCCGCCACCGTGATCGCGAGCCAGGCGGTGATCACCGGTGCGTTCTCGCTGACGCGCCAGGCGGTGCAGCTTGGCCTTCTGCCGCGCTTCGAGGTCCGCTACACCTCCGAGGTTCATGCCGGGCAGATTTATCTGCCGCGCGTCAATACGCTGCTCCTGATCGGCGTGCTGCTGCTGGTGCTGATGTTCCGCACCTCCAGCGGTCTGGCCTCGGCTTACGGCATCGCGGTCTCCACCACTATGGTGGCCGATGGCATCATGGGCTTCGTCGTGGTGTGGAAGCTGTGGAACTGGCGCGCGGCGACTGCCGCCGCGTTGATCGTGCCGCTGGTGTTTGTCGATATTTCGTTCTTCACCGCCAACCTGCTCAAGCTGTTCGAAGGCGCGTGGGTGCCGCTCCTGTTCGGCATCACCGTGATGGTGCTGATCTGGACCTGGCGGCGCGGCGCCGCCATCCTTCTCAACAAGACGCGGCGCACCGAAGTGCCGCTGCGCGATCTGATCAAGAGTCTGGAAAAGCGGCCGCCGCATATCGTCAAGGGCACCGCGGTGTTCCTGACCAGCGACCGCGAATATACCCCGACCGCGCTGCTGCATAACCTCAAGCACAACAAGGTGCTGCACGAGCACAACGTCATTCTCACCATCAACACCGCGCAGACCCCGCGGGTCGATCTGCTCGACCGCGTGCAATACGAAAGCATCAGCGAGAAGTTCGCCACCGTGCAGCTCAATTTCGGTTTCATGGAATCGCCGAACGTGCCGAAGGCGCTGGCGATCGCGCGCAAGCTCGGCTGGCAGTTCGACATCATGTCGACCTCGTTCTTCGTCTCGCGCCGTTCGCTCAAGCCCGCCGCGCAGTCCGGCATGCCGAAATGGCAGGATCATCTGTTCATCGCCATGAGCAAGTCGGCGAACGACGCCACCGATTACTTCCAGATTCCGACCGGCCGCGTGGTGGAGGTCGGAACCCAGGTCACAATCTAGATTTTCAAATAAACGGCTGATTTTTCAGTATTTTTATCAAGTATCCCGCTCTTGCAAACGCGCGGGGGCGGGCGTATAGCCCTGCGCCGCTGCCACCTGCGCAACGCAAGCGAGGCCCTTCCATGACAACCGGCATATCGATCCCCGCCGCGGAAACGCCGGCGGCGGAGGAGCATGGAGCGGCGCATTCGACCGCGGGCTTCAAGGCGCTGCTGCTCGGCAGCATCGGCGTCGTCTATGGCGATATCGGCACCAGCCCGCTTTATGCGTTCCGCGAGGCGGTGACTGCAGCCGGGGCGGCCGAGGGCGGCGCCAGTCCGCAGGCCGTGCTCGGCGTGCTGTCGCTGATCCTGTGGGCGCTGATCCTCGTCGTCACCCTGAAATACGTCATCATCCTGCTGCGCGCCGACAACAACGGGGAGGGCGGCACGCTGGCCCTGATGGCGCTGGCGCAGCGCGCGCTCGGCGGTCAGGGCAGGTTCATCATCTTTCTCGGCATCATCAGCGGCGCGCTGTTCTACGGCGATGCCGTGATCACCCCGGCATTGTCGGTGCTTTCCGCCATCGAAGGCATGAAGATCGCGACCGCGGCGTTCGACCCTTACGTGGTGCCGCTGACGGTTTTCATTCTGGTGCTGCTGTTCGCGGTGCAGTCGCGCGGCACCGCCCGCGTCGCTGCGTTTTTCGGCCCGTTGATGCTGATCTGGTTTCTGGTGATCGGTCTTGGCGCGATCCCGCACATTCTGAACTATCCCGGCGTCTTCGCGGCTTTCAATCCGGCCCATGCGGTGTCGTTCCTGATCCATCACGGCATCATCGGTCTGGTGACGCTGGGCGCGGTGTTCCTCGCGGTGACCGGCGCCGAAGCGCTCTATGCGGACCTTGGCCATTTCGGCAAACGTCCGATCCAGACCGCATGGCTGCTCATCGTGCTGCCGTCGCTGGCGCTGAACTATCTTGGCCAGAGCGCCTTGATGCTCGGCAATCCGAAGGCGGTGGAAAATCCGTTCTTCCTGATGTTCCCCTCCTGGGCGCTGGTGCCGATGGTGGTGCTCGCCACCATCGCGACGGTGATCGCGAGTCAGGCGGTGATCACCGGCGCCTATTCGCTGACACGGCAGGCGATCCAGCTCGGGCTGATGCCGCGCTTCGAGATCCGCCATACTTCGGAAAGCCATGCCGGGCAGATCTACATTCCGCGCATCAACCTGCTGCTCCTTGTCAGCGTCGTGCTGCTGGTGTTCCTGTTCCGCTCCTCCAGCGCGCTGGCCTCGGCCTACGGCATCGCTGTCACCGGCACCATGGTGGTGACGGGCCTGATGGGTTTCGTCGTGGTGTGGAAGGTGTGGAAATGGCCGCCGCTTGCGGCCGCCGCGCTGCTGCTGCCGTTTTTGTTCCTCGATCTGACCTTCCTGTCGGCAAACCTGCTCAAGATTTTCGAGGGCGGCTGGGTGCCGCTCGCGCTCGGCGCGGTGGTGATGCTGCTGATGTACACATGGCGGCGTGGCACCCGCCTGTTGTACGACAAGACCCACAAGCAGGAGATTCCGCTGACCGAACTGGTGGCGATGCTGGAGAAGAAGGCGCCGCAGCGCGTGCCCGGCACCGCCGTGTTTCTCACCAGCAATCCGCAATTCGCCCCGACCGCGCTGATGCACAGCCTCAAGCACTACAAGGTGCTGCACCAGAAGAACGTCATTCTCAACATCGCCACCGCGCCGACGCCGCGGGTCGATCCCGCCGAGCGGGTGCGGATGGAGGAGATCAGCGAGAATTTCTCCCGTGTGACGCTGAAATTCGGCTTCATGGAATCGCCGAACGTGCCGAAGGCGCTGGGAATCGCGCGCAAGCTCGGCTGGCAGTTCGACATCATGTCGACGTCGTTCTTCCTGTCGCGCCGCGCGCTCAAGCCGGCCACTCATTCGGGCATGCCGCGCTGGCAGGATCATCTGTTCATCGCGCTCAGCCGGTCGGCCAACGACGCCACCGATTACTACCAGATCCCGACCGGCCGGGTGGTCGAGGTCGGAACGCAGATCACGATCTGACAGGCGCGGATCAGCGCTTGATTTTGCCGGCGTAACAAGAGAGTTTGCGCCGGTGCGACCCATTCGGAGGCCTTTCGTGTTCAACAGGAAACAGGTTCAGAATCTCACGCCCGCCGAGGTGGCGCAGGGTCTGACCGAAGGCCGCTATCTGCTGATCGACGTACGCGAGCTCAACGAGGTCGCGGCGGAGGCCTATCCCGACGCCGTGGTGATGCCGCTGTCGGCATTCGATCCCGACGCGCTGCCCGATCCGCAAGGCAAGACCGTGGTGTTCGCCTGCCGCTCCGGCAACCGCTCGGTGCGGGCCTCGCTGGCCGCGCAGGCCTGCGGCAGGCCTTACAACGCGCATCTGGCCGGCGGCATGCTGGCGTGGAAGGCGGCGGGTCTGCCCTCGAAGGCGGGCTGACATCGTGCCGGTTTCGCGTTGACGCCCGCATCATGAACCGGATTTTCGCCGACCTGCCGGTCACGATCTTCGAGGTGATGTCGCAACTCGCCCGCGACCACGACGCCATCAATCTCGGCCAGGGTTTTCCGGATGGGCCGGGGCCGGAGGACATCCGCCGCAAGGCCGCCGACGCCGTGCTCAATGGCTACAACCAGTATCCCTCGATGATGGGGCTGCCGGAATTGCGGCAGGCGATCGCCGCGCATTATGCGCACTGGCACGGCGTCGCGTTCGATCCGATGAGCGAGGTGATGGTGACCTCGGGCGGGACCGAAGCGCTCGCCGCCGCCTTTCTCGGCCTGATCGAGGCGGGCGACGAGGTCGTCGTGTTCCAGCCGTTCTATGATGCCTATGTGCCGCTGATCGAGCGGGCCGGCGGCATTCCGCGTTTCGTCCGGCTGGAGCCGCCGCACTGGCGGCTGACCGACGAGGCGCTGCGGCAGGCGTTCACGCCGAAGACGCGCTTCGTCATCTTCAACAATCCGCTCAACCCCGCCGCCGTGGTCTATCCGCGCGAGGACCTCGAACTGCTCGCGCGCTACTGCCAGGAGTTCGATGCGGTCGCGATCTGCGACGAGGTCTGGGAGCACATCGTGTTCGACGGCCGTCGCCACATTCCGCTGATCGCGCTGCCCGGCATGCGCGAGCGCACGGTGAAGATCGGCTCGGCAGGAAAGATTTTCGCGCTCACCGGCTGGAAGGTCGGCTTTGTCTGCGCCGCGCCGCCGCTGCTCCGCGTGCTGGCCAAGGCGCACCAGTTCCTGGCGTTCACCACCGCGCCCAACCTGCAGGTCGCGGTGGCTTACGGACTCGGCAAGCCGGACGATGTGTTCGAGGACATGCGGCGCGATCTGCAGCGCAGCCGCGACCGCCTGACCGATGGGTTGAAGCGGATCGGCTTTCCGGTGCTGCCCTCGCAAGGCACCTATTTTCTTACCGTCGATCTCGCGCCGCTCGGCCTCAACGAGACCGACGAGGCGTTCTGCAAGCGTGTCGCCGTCGAACATAAGGTCGCATCGATCCCGGTGTCGTCCTTCTATAAAGACGATGCCGTCAATTCCGTGGTGCGGTTCTGTTTCTCCAAGACGGATGCGACTCTGGATACGGCACTGGAGCGGCTCTCTCATGTTCTGCGGCGGTAGGGTTCGGCTGGCGGTAATCGCGCTTGTTTGCGCGGTGCTGACCGCGCCTGCGCAGGCGGCCGACCGCGTGGTGAACTTCTACAACTGGTCGAGCTACATGGCGCCCGGCGTGCTGGAAGATTTCACCAAAGAGACCGGCATCAAGGTCGTGTACGATACTTTCGACGCCAACGAGACGCTGGAGACCCGGCTGCTCGCCGGCAAGTCCGGTTACGATGTCGTGGTGCCGACCGCGTATTTCCTGCAGCGCCAGATCAGGGCCGGCGTATTCCAGAAGCTCGACAAGGCCAAGCTGCCGAACCTCGTCAATGCCTGGCCGGAAGTGACGCGGCGTCTGGCGATCTACGATCCCGGCAATCTCTACGGCGCCAATTACATGTGGGGCACCACCGGCATCGGCTACAACGTCGCCGCGGTGCGCAGGATTCTCGGCCCCGATGCGAAGATCGATTCATGGAGCATGGTGTTCGAGCCGGAGAATCTCGCCAAGTTCAAGGATTGCGGCGTGCAGATGCTGGATTCGCCGGATGACATCCTGCCGGCGACGCTGAACTGGCTCGGCCTCGATCCGAATTCGACCGCGCAGGCTGATCTCGACAAGGCCGCCGCGGCGCTGGCGAAAATTAGGCCTTACGTGCGCAAGTTTCATTCCGCCGATTATCTGAACGCGCTCGCCACCGGCGAGATCTGCCTTGTGGTCGGCTGGTCCGGCGACATCAAGCAGGCGCAGAGCCGCGCGGCGGAATCGGGCAATGGCGTGGAGATCGGCTATGCGATCCCGAAGGAGGGCGCGCAGATGTTCTTCGACAATTTCGCCATTCCGGCGGATGCCAAGAATGTCGATGAGGCCTACGCGCTGATCAATTATCTCTATCGGCCCGAGGTCGCGGCGAAGAACTCCGACTTCCTGTCCTATGCCAGCGGCAACCTCGCCGCCCAGAAGCTGCTCGATCCGAAGATCGCGAACGACAAGGGCATCTATCCGGACGAGGCGACGATGAAGAAGCTGTTCGTCATCACCGCGCGCGAGCCCGCCACCCAGCGCATCATCAACCGGCTCTGGATCCGGGTGAAGATCGGGCGGTAGCTTTCTTGTCCCGGGCGCGATGCAGCGTGCAACGCTGCTTCGCAGAACCGGGACCGTTACAAATACTGAATGTGGAACGGCCCCGGCTCTGCGGTGCGGCATTTCATGCCGCACGCGCGTCCGGGGCACATGATTTCGGCCTCATGGTTCGAGACGCGAGGCCTTGCCTCGCTCCTCTCCATGAGGATCGCAGCGATCACCGCCAGCGGCGGTGAAGCCAGAGCCATTGCTCGGGATGCTCGCGCACCCAGCCTTCGATCACGGACGTGATCGCCTGCATCGTCGCCTGTACGTCCACCTTGCCCTCGGCGTCGCGCGCCGGCGTCACCGCGTCGGTCAGTTCGACGCGGAAGCGATGGTCCGGCAGCCGCATCACGCGCACGCCATGGATCGGACAGTCGATCTGCCGCGCCAGGCGCGCGAGCAGGGGATTGGCCTTGGTGGTGCGGCCGAAGAAGGTGACATCGACGCCGCGACCGAAATACTGATCAACCAGCATGCCGACATGGACGCCGCGCTCCAGCGCCTGCGCGAGCCGCAGCGGCGCGTCATGCGTGGTCGCGACCATGGTGCCCATGTTGACGGCGCGCATGTCCTGAATGGCGCGATCCGCCGCCGCGATGTTGGGACGGCGGAACAGCACGGCGGAGTCGAGGCCGTAGGCCGGACCGGCCAGCGCCGGCAGTTCCCAGTTGGCGAGGTGACTGGCGAAGATCAGCGCGCCACGGCCGTCGTCGCGCAGCGCGGCGAATTTTTCGATGGTGCCGGGCGCAAGCTCGACGCGGCCACGCTCGGGATGATCGATGTCGAGATTCCAGATGTGATCGAGATGGGCGAACTCGGCGCCGACGCGGCCGAGATTATCCCACACGCCGGTGAGGATGCGCTCGATCTCGGCCGGCGGCTTCTCCGGAAACGCGGCTTTGAGGTTGGCGCGGCCGGTGCGCTGCTCGGGCAGCCACGGTCCGATGGTGCGGGTGATCGCGGCGAAAAAATTCGCGGTGCGGTCGGGATCGAAATAGCGCGTCAGTTTCAGCAGGCCGACCGCGAGGCCGCCAAGGATCGCGCCGCCGACAGGCTTGACCGCGTCGCGCAGCAGCGCCCTTGCGCGAAGCAGAAGCCGCCGCATCACAGGGTCACGATGATCTTGCCGAACACCTGACGGCTTTCCATGCGGGCGAGCGCGGTGGCGACGTCCTCGATCGGCACTTCGGTGTCGATCACCGGCTTCATGCCGGCGGCCATCTTGTCGAGGCTCTCGGCGATGTTGCGCATCGAGGCGCCGAACGAGCCGATGATGCGATACTGCTGCTGGAACAGCTGCATCAGGTTCAGTGTCGTGGTCGGGCCCGAGGTCGAGCCGCAGGTGACGAGCCGGCCGCCGCGCTTGAGGCAGAGCAGCGAGCCGTTGAAGGTGTCGGCGCCGACATGCTCGAACACCACGTCCACGCCCTTCTTCTTAGTGATCTTGCGCGTCACGCCCTCGAAGCGATCGGTGCGGTAGTTGATGACGTGATCGGCGCCGAGCGCCTTGACGCCTTCGATCTTGGCATCGCTGCCGACCGTGGTGATCACGGTGCAGCCGATCGCCTTCGCCATCATGATCGCGACGGTGCCGATGCCCGAGCCGCCGGCATGGACGAGGATAGTCTCGCCGGGCTGCAGTTTGGCGTTGTCGAACAGCATGTGCTGCACGGTGGAGAACGCGATCGGCGCGCAGGCGGCGTCACGCAGGCTGACGTTCTCCGGCACCGGGATGACGAGCCGCTCGCTGAGATTCATCAGTTCGCGTGCGAAGCCATCGACATGGAAACCCATGATGCCGGCGACGTTCTCGCACAGATTGTCGCGACCTTCGCGGCAGGCCTTGCATTCGCCGCAGGTCAGCGCGCCGTACATCACGACTTTCTGGCCGGGCTTGAAGCGTGTCACGCCTTCGCCGGTGGAGACGATCTCACCGGAGGCTTCCGCGCCGACGATCAGCGGCATCTTGCGCTTGGCGAACGCCATGCCGCGATAGCCCCAGACGTCGATGTGGTTGAGCGCGACCGCCTTGACCCGGATCTGCACCTCACCCGTGGCCGGGGGCGGCGGAGGCGGGAGATCTTCGATCACCAGTTGACGGTCGGCAACAAGGGTTAGTGCGCGCATGGCAGAGAGGGTCCTAGAGTCGGCAGGTCAAATGATACGGCGTCATTGCGAGCGAAGCGAAGCAATCCAGACATGAACTTGGCCTCATCCTGAGGAGCGCGCGACGTAGCCAGGTTCACGCAGGCTGCGCCTGCTATCGCGCGTGTCTCGAAGGATGATGTCTCCTCATGGTTCGAGACGTCGCCATAGCGCGTCGGAAGAGGCGCGTAAACGCGCTGTTGGCTCCTCCTCACCATGAGGACTGGATTGCTTCGTCGGCTTTGCCTCCTCGCAATGACGACAGGGTTTTCGGGCCGGCGACTTACACCGGCTCGCGCGTCAGGATCAGCGAGGCGTTCTGGCCGCCGAAGCCGAAGGAGTTCGACATCACGGCGGTCACTTTGCCGTCGCGCGCTGTGTTCGGCACCACGTCGAACGGGATCGCGGGGTCCGGGATGTCGTAATTGATGGTCGGCGGGATGCGCTGGTGCTCCAGCGTCAGCACCGAGAACACCGCCTCGACCGCGCCGGCGGCGGAGAGCGTGTGGCCGACCATCGACTTGTTGGACGAGACCGGAATCTGCTGGGTGCGCTCGCCGAACACGGTGGAGATGCCGAGATACTCCATCTTGTCGTTTTCCGGCGTGCCGGTGCCGTGGGCGTTGATGTAGTCGATCTGCTCGACGCTCATGCCGGCGTCGGCCAGCGCGTTGCGCACGCAGCCGATGATCGGCTTGCCGTCCGGGCTGGAGCGGGTGCGGTGGAACGAGTCGGCCAGTTCGCCGCAGCCGGCCAGCACGCCGAGAATTTTCGCGCCGCGCGCGGTCGCGGCCTCAAGACTCTCCAGCACCAGCGCGCCGGCGCCTTCCGCCATCACGAAGCCGTCGCGGTTCTTGGCGAAGGGGCGCACCGCGCTTTGCGGCGGATCGTTCTGCGTCGAGAGCGCCGACAGCAGCGAGAAGCGGATCAGCGCCTCCGGATTGACCGAACCATCGGTGGCGACGCACAGCGCCGCGTCGGTATCGCCGCGGCGGATCGCCTCGACGCCGAGCTGGATCGCGGTCGCGCCCGAGGCGCAGGCGGTGGACAGCGAGATCGGCGAGCCCTTGGTGCCGAACCGTTCCGACAGATGATCGGCCACCGAGCCGAACTGGAAACGGTGATGGAAATCGGTGAAGTGTCCGCCGCCGGAGACTTTCAGCAGCGCGTCGTAGTCGATGGCGGCTGTGGCGGCCGCCGCGCGCGCCACTTCCCGGCGCGGCTCCCATTCGAGCTCGACCGGGGCCACGGCGAGAAACAGCGGGCCGGGGAAGTCACCCCTGGCGCCGATCTTCGCCTGCGCAACCGCTTCCTCGGTGGCGACATCGGCGAGCTTCTCCGACAGCACGGTGGAGGAGAACGGCTCGACGCCGAGAAAATCGACGGTGCCGGCCATGGTGGTGCGCAGGCCCTCGGTCGGAAAGCGGGTGATGGTGCGGATGCCGGATTCGCCCGCCGTCAGCCTGGTCCAGTTGTCGTCCTTGCCGGCGCCGAGCGAGGTGACCACGCCCATGCCGGTGACGACGACGATCGGCCTGCCGAATTTGTCGCGTGCTGCGCTCATGTTGCCTCCGCTTTCATTCGGCGGCCGTCAGGCCGAGACCTTCTCCACCAGCGCCATGCCTTCGCCGCGCCAGTGGCCGGCGCCGATGACCACGATCTGGGTCGGCGCCGCCGTGGTTTCAATCTCCATGCCGCTCGAATCGTGCGGCGGGAACAGCGCGCCCTTGGATAGCGACAGCGCGGCGAGCGCGAGCCCGAGCGGGAATTGCGCTTCCATCAGATGACCGAACGCGGTGCCGGTGGCGCGGACCGGCGCGCCGTCATCGGCGGTGACATGGCCCTTGAGGAAGGCGCGCTCCTGCGCGGTTGCGTCCCTGGCTCCGGTCGCGCCGGTGATCACCGCCGCATCCTTGCGGGGGGCAAGCTCGGTCCACAGCTTATCGAGTGTCCTGGTCAGGTCGCCATCCGCCTTGCGGCGGGCGTGGTCGGCGACAACGCCTTTGAGCCGCGCGAACGGCCTGGCGCCGCGCGCCTGCGCGTGCTCCTTCGACTCGATCACCAGGAACGCGCCACCTGAGCCGAGCGCAAAACCGGCGGTGTCGTCAGGGCGTTCCCAAATCGGGCTGAACTTGTCCTTGAGGTTGAAGTCGCCGAACTCGTAGAGCATCAGGAGGTCCTTGCGCTCGCCGTTCTGCGCCGCGCCGACCAGCGCGATGTCGCTCTGGCCCGCTGCGATACGGGCGAGGGCGATGCGCACGGCGTCGACGCCGGCGGCTTCCTCGCCCATGAAGGTGCGCGAGGAGCCGGTCACGCCATGGACGATGGCGATGTTGCCGGCGAGCAGGTTGGAGAGCTGGGCGAGGAACAGCGTCGGCCGCAGCCCGTTCATCAGCCGCTCGTTGAGAAAGCCCGGCGCGGCGTTGCCCTGCGCCTGATCATTGAGGACCGCCGAATCCACCGCAAGGTCGCGCTCGCCGCCGCCGGCGGCGACGATCATGTCCATGCGCGAGAGGATTTCGCTGTTGCCCTTGATGCCGGCGCTGTCGAGCGCGAGGCCCGCAGCGTAGGTGCCGATCCGCTGCCAGGCTTCCATCTGGCGCTGGTCGCCCTTCTTGGGGATCTGGGCGTCGAACGACACCTTGGCCATCGGGTGTACGATGTAGGGCGCGTAGCCTTCGGTGTCGGCGTTGACGCGCTTGTCCAGCAGCGCCTGCCAGTGCTGGTCGAGGCCCTCGCCGAGCGAGGAGGCGATGCCGATGCCGGTGATCCACGCCTCGCGGGGCGGGTTTGCTGCTGTGGTCTCACTCATGGGTCATGGCCTGCCCGGGAAAGCCGATGCGCTTCGCCATCGCTTCCATGTGTCCGCGCAACTCGGCATTGGGAAACACCGTGTGGCGGAAGGTAAGGGTCGCATTGCACTTCAGTTTGCCGCCGGCGCTGATCTTGGTCTCCGTCACCGCGAAGCCCGAGCCGTCATGGGCGAGCTTCGCTTCCACTGTCAGCAACTCGCCCGGGGTGACGAAATCGCGCATCTTGGCTTCCTTTACCGCGGCGAGGAACGGCATCCGCTCGAACTTGAGCAGCGCGATCAAAAGCCAGCCCGAGGTCTGCGCCATGGTCTCGATCAAAAGCACGCCTGGCATCAACGGATAGCCCGGAAAGTGCCCCTCGAATACGGTGCTGGTCTGCGGCACCTGCGCTTCAACCGTGATCGTCCGCTCGCCGACATCAAGGTCGGTGATGCGATCGATGAGCTGGAAATAGTCGAGGCGCATGGCGGGCGTCAGGCGCCCTTGGCGGCGACCAGCTCGTCGATGCGGGCGCTGAGATTCTTCAGGACGAAATACTGCTCGGTGGTCGCCTTGCCGTCGTTGACCTCCTGGGTCCACTTCTCGAGCGGCAGCTTGATGCCGAACGCCTTGTCGATGGCGAAGGCGATATCAAGAAAGTCGAGGCTGTCGATGCCGAGGTCGTCGATCGCGTGGCTTTCCGGCGTGATGGTATCGCGCGGAATATCACAGGTCTCCGCAATGATCGTGGCGACTTGATCGAAGGTGGACGACATTGCTAACCCTTTGAATTTAATTAGATAAAGCCGATTTTCGGCATGGCGGGAGGAGCGGCTGCCGGCGGTCACGCCGACCCGCCCGGGGGTAGAGGGCGGTATACCGGACGGATGCGTTTGTTTCAATGGCGGCGGGCGGTCATTCCCCTGCCGGGAAGCGGCGGCGCCGTGCTCGCAAAGGCCGGTGAGCGTTGGCCAAAACGCTCAAGACGCGCCTCAACTGTTCGGGCTGCTGCCTGTCAGCCGCGAGCAGTCGCGCAGGCCCATCATCGCGCAGTCCTGGGTCTGGCGCATGTGGGTGAGGCTGGTCGCAAGCCAGACGCCGATGGCGGCGAGGATGATGGCGAAGGCGGCTGCGGCAAGATTGGCGATGATGCGCCGGCGATAGTCGTCGGAGGCGCGGCGCGGATCGCGGGCCGGCGCATCCCGCAACACCGGGTCGGACGGACCGGCGCTATTGCGTGAGTCGGCCGGCCGCGCTGGCGGCGGTTCCGCCGGTCGCTGAAACTTCACCACGCGGCGGTCGTCGTCGGTTGTCTGGGGGTGCCGGACTGGCATCGGTCGGCTGGCTCACGGGTGCACGATACAGGACCGAATATCTAGCACATCGGCGTGCCGCGGCCCAGCGCATGCGTAGGCCCGAAACCGGATCAGGAAAGAACCCTAACACCCTCGTATTGCTCGATCTTGTGATCGGCAGGCCAGTCTTCCGAAGGCTACAGTCCAGGCTTTCCGATGACCTGCCGCCATAGCGGAGATTTGCAGCATGACCCACAAGCGCGACCCGATACTTGAGCCTGTTTCGATTCTGTCCCTGCGGCCCACGCAGATGACCGTGGGGATGCGGGAGGTGAAGGAAAAGCAGCGCCGCTGGCGCAAGCATGATTCCAGAAAGCGTGCCGAACTGCTTGGCCGGCATATGATTCCGGTGGTGGTGGGCCCCGACCGGCGCAATTACGTCATCGACCATCACCATCTGGCGCGCGCGCTTCATGAAGAAGGTGAAGAGAAGGTGCTGGTGTCGGTGGTGGCCGACCTCACCATGGTCGATCCAAAAGCGTTCTGGGTGGTGCTCGACAATCGCCGCTGGGTTTACCCCTATGACGCCAAGGGAGAACGGCGCGACTATCGTGACCTGCCGAAGTCAGTCACCGCGCTGAAGGACGATCCGTTCCGCAGCCTTGCCGGTGAGTTGCGCCGCGCCGGCGGGTTCGCCAAGGATACCACGCCGTTCAGCGAATTCCTCTGGGCCGATTTCCTGCGGCGGCGGCTGTCGCGAAAAATGGTGGAGAAGGACTTCGCCCGCGCCATGGAAGAGGCGCTGTCGCTCGGCAAGAGCCAGGATGCGATCTACCTGCCGGGATGGTGCGGTCCCTCGGAGGATTGAACCGTCAGGGGCTTGCGAACGGTGGTTCATGCTTATCCGGAGGGATGAGGAATCGTGGCGGTACATCCGAAATCGTCATGCCCGGGCCTGTCCCGGGCATCCACGTCTTGGCGAAGGAACGAGACGTGGATGGCCGGAATAAATCCGGCCATGACGGCGCGTCGTGAGATGTGGCTGAGCCCTCATCCTTCGAGACGCGAGGCTTCGCCTCGCTCCTCACCATGAGGATCGAATTCAGGACGCCGGTGGTTTCGGCGGCGCGTCGTCATCGCCCGGATCGGCGATGCCATGAAAAGCCCGCTCGATCGGTCCGCCGAACAGCAGCACGGCGAAGGCGAGGGCCAGCGTCGTGCCGGCGAGCGCCCATTGCGCCGTGCCGCAGACGATGCCGATGCAGGCCGCCAGCCAGACGCAGGCGGCGCTGGTGAGGCCATGCACCTTCTTGCTTTGGGCGGCGTGGACGATGACGCCGGCGCCGAGAAAGCCGATGCCGGTGAGAATGCCCTGGATCACCCGGCTCGCGGCATCGGGGTGAGCGCCCGGCGCATTCGGCAGTGGCTCAATGAAGACCATCACCGACGCGGTGGCGAGGCCGACAAGCCCGAGCGTGCGCAGCCCGATCGGCTTGCCGTGCAGGTCGCGGTTGAGACCGATGGCGCCGCAGGCCAGCGTCGCGGCGCCAAGGCGGAGCAGGATGTCGGGCCAGTCGAGCACGTCGCGCCTCTCGGTTACGTGCGCGGCACGCGGCCGAGCAGATAGAACTCGTCGTTGGGCCGCATTTCGGCGACGCTGGCGATGCGGTTCGACAACCCGAAGAACGCCGCGATCGCGGCGATGTCCCAGATGTCGTCGTCCGAAAAGCCGTGGCCGCGCAGTTCGGTGAAATCCCGCTCGGAGGTGGTGTGGGCCTCGCGGCAGACCTTGAGCGCGAAATCGAGCATCGCCTTCTGGCGCGGCGTGATGTCGGCCTTGCGATAGTTGGTTGCGATCTGGTCGGCGATCTGCGGGTTCTTCGCGCGGATGCGCAGGATCGCGCCATGCGCCACCACGCAGTAATGGCACTGGTTCGCGCTCGAGGTCGCGACCACGATCATCTCGCGCTCGGCCTTGCTGAGGCCGCCGTCCTTCTCCATCAGCGCGTCGTTGTAGGCGAAGAAGGCGCGGAATTCGTCGGGGCGGTGCGCCAGCGTCAGAAAGACGTTCGGCACGAAGCCGGACTTCTCCTGCACGGCGAGGATGCGCTCACGGATGTCTTGCGGCAGCGTGTCGAGCGGCGGAACGGGAAAGCGGCTGATCGGTTTGTCGGACATGTGAGGCTCGCGGGTAGAGGTTTGAGGCGCGAGCTTAGGGCATTTTCGTTGTGGGTTGAATCGCGATGTTGCGCCAGTTCCTCATGGTGAGGAGGAGCCGACAGCGCGCTTACGAGGGTCTTCCGACGCGCTATGGCGACGTCTCGAACCATGAGGCCCGAAGTCATGACACCGGGGTGCCCCGGATGTCGCGCAGCGCGTGAGCGGTGCGCTGCTGATCCGGGGCCGTTCCAAACGCCGAGTGTGGAACGGTCCCGGTTCTGCGAAGCCATAGCGCGGCGAAGAGGCGCGTGAACGCGCTTTTGTCACGCTGCATCGCGCCCGGGACAAGAATGCCGGATATGATTAGCGCAGCGGCTTTTTCAGCAGCGAGAAGCGGTCGGGGTCGAGCCCGAGCGAGGGTTGCAGCAGCGGCGCTTCCACCGCGCGCTGCAGCGGATGGTCGCCGAGCTTGTCGGCGAAACGGTCGCTGACCAGCGGATCGTTCGGCGCATCGCGCCGTCCCGTGGCGCCGCGCCAGCGTTCCACCACCGAGTCGACGAAATTGATGTCGTGGCCGGTATACGCGGTGGGCGTGGTTGCGATGGTGGCCTCGCTGCGCGGTAACTGGTGCGCCGGCACTTCCTTGAAGCGCAGCCGGGTCGGCAGCGCGACGCCTTCGCCGAACGCCAGCACCTCGCGGGTGCCAAGTGAAGGCACGAACGACAAAAGGTTGGCGGCGGCGTCGGAGACCGCCGAGCGCAGCAGCGCCTGGTCGCGGTCGTTGGCGAGGCGCATGGCGAACAGCGTATTGCACTGGGACAGGATGGTGGCGTCGAGTTCGGCGGGGCGCTGGGTGACGAGGCCGAGATAGACGCCGTATTTGCGGCCTTCCTTGGCGATGCGCGACACCGCCTTGCGGGTCGGGCCGAAGCCGATGCTGCGATCGGCGGAGGCGTAGCGATGCGCTTCCTCGCAGACGAACAGCAGCGGCGAGACGCCGTCGCTCCACAGGCCGAAGTCGAACGCCATGCGGCACAGCACCGAGACCACCGAATCCACCACGTCGGCGGGAAAGCCCGCGAGTTGCATGATGGTCAGCGGCTTGCCGTTGGCAGGCAGGCGGAACAGATGGCTGATCACCTCGGCCATGGTGTCGCCGCCGACATTGGCGTTCTCGAACATGAAGGCGTAGCGCGGATCGTTCTTCACGGTCTCGATGCGCGAGATCAGCTTGTGATAGACGATACGCGAGGAGCGGTTCTCCAGCTTGCCCATGCGCTCGTCGATCAGCGCGATCAGGTCGACCAGGCGGTAGGGCACCGGGGTGTCGGCGGTAAAGCCGACGCTTCTGGGATCGACGCGCTTGAGGCCGTGATGGCGGTCGGAGGTCTGATACTGGGTGTAGGTCGCCTTGGCGATCGGAATGACCTCCGCCAGCACTTCCATTTCCTCCGGCACGCCGGGGCGGCCGCCGAACAGGACGTCGACGATCTCCTCGAAATTGAACAGCCAGAACGGCAGCTTCAGATTGCGCGGATTGAGCACCAGCGCGTATTCGCCGAAGCAGCGGCCGTATTCGTTGTGAACGTCGAGCAGGAAGATGCGCAGGCGCGGGCGCGCCCGCAGGATTTCGTTGAGCAGCAGCGATACGCTGCTCGATTTGCCGACGCCGGTGGAGCCGAGCACGGCGAAATGCTTGCTCAGCATTTCCTCGATGTCGATATAGGCCGTGATCGAAGGGTCCTGCTGCAACGCGCCGACATTGATCTGGTCCTTGCCCGACGGCGCGTAGACCGTGCGCAGCTCTTCATGGGTCAGGATATCGACCGCATCGTCGATGGTCGGATAGACCGTGACGCCGCGCTGGAAGCGCGCCGCCGCGCCGGGCGAGATTTCCCCGAGCAGGTCGACCGACGCCGCCGCGATGTAGTCCGGCGTGGTGTCGATATGCTCGCGCGTCACCTCGGTGATGATGGCGACGATCGTGGTGTGGGCGGTGCGGATGCCGAAGAACTGTCCGACCGTGGCACTGATCGCCGCCGGCGTCATGCGCGGGTCCGGCAGGATGCCGACACGCGCTTGCGATCCGCGGACCGAAATGACGCGGCCGAGCGAGGGGATCTGCGGTGGGGTCAGCATTGGGGGCGAACTCTGGGAGAACTATCGGCCGACTATGAGCCCGCCATGTTGCAGAAATTGTTAAACCGGCTGGTGCCCGGATGCTTCCGCCGCGGCGGCAAGGGCTGGGCAGGGGCGCGGGAGCCGCTCAGGGAGCGTGCGACTTATCCCCGGTTTCACGGGGTTTCTGCGATTTTCTGGCCGGCCGGGCGCCAGGCGGCCAACATGACAGGAAAGATGGAGTTAATATGCTGTTAACTTAAGATTTAAACCGCCTGCCGGCAGCCCCGAATTGGGGCCGGGAGGGGGCGCCGCAGCCCGGTTTGCCGCCCGCCGGTTTGCACACAAGAGGCGAGCGAGGGGGTAGACCGCGCCGCGCTTGCGCTCTATATCGTGCCCGCGACATCGATTTGCTGATTTGCCCGACGCCGCTTGCCTGTTGCGCAAGCCGGGCCACGATCGGTGGGGAATGGTGTAACGGTAGCACAACAGACTCTGACTCTGTTTGTCTTGGTTCGAATCCAGGTTCCCCAGCCAAGTCTCAGATTCCCCAGCGGGATCAATGACTAAACCGCCTGTCGCGATCCCCCTTTCGGTGCAATCCACGCCTTTGGTCCACCCGAGGGACTATCCTTGCGCAGGATTGCGCCTGCCCGATGGAAGGGCGTCGTTCCAGTCTTCCGTCGGACAGTCCCCGTTGCCTCCGTCCACGGATCGGTCGCACCGCAATTATTCGCGTCGTTAGGGCGTCGTCCGTCTCCTAAACAAAACGCCGGACGCGATGGCGTTGGCTGGCGATCGAGAGACCGTTCGCAATGCTGCGCGAAAACCGGAGCGTAATGAGGGAGCAGATTGGACGCATCGTCATGTGGTTAGCTGGAGATGGCGAGTTTGCCGACGGCGTTCGGCGGACGAATTTACGCTATTCCAAATGACTATAGCGCTGCGCCGGATGACTGGTGCGTCAGATGGTCCTGCGATAGCCGGAAACTCTCATAAAAACATCGCCGCCGATTGACTCAAAACATGGCGTCGCTTAACGGAATATTCATACGTATATAGCGTAGCGGCAATGCCGCGTTTTTTGGGGGTGGTTGATGTCGCAGTCGCGTGGTGTGCGTGCCGGCCGTGAAGTGAACCGGGGCCGCGGTGGCCTTTTCCCATCGCGGGTATCGGCTTCCGCCCCAGGGCCAGTCGTTGAAATGTCGGCCGCGTCGGGTCGGGTTTTGAAACCACAGGCGCGAGCCCGCTCCTTCCATCCCTCGCGTCGTTACGGCCCGTTCGTGACGATGACGGCGATGGCGGCACTGATGGTGCTGTCGCGTCCCGTCCTGGCAGGTCCGGTCGGCGGGACGGTTGTCGACGGCGCGGCCGCGATCTCGCAGGCCGGCACCGCCACCAACATCAATCAGCCGACCAACAAGGCGATCATCAACTGGCAGGGCTTCTCGGTCGGTGCGAACGAGAGCGTGAATTTCTACCAGCCCGGCGCCTCGTCGGTGACGCTCAACCGGGTGATCGGCAACGAGACCAGCGTCATCAACGGCGCCATCAACGCCAACGGCCAGGTGTTTATCGTCAACTCCGCCGGCGTGCTGTTCGGCAAGGGCTCGCAGGTCAATGTCGGCGGCCTGGTCGTCTCGACCCATGACATCTCCAACAGCGACTTCATGGCCGGCAACTATACGTTCTCGGGCACCTCGAACGCGGCGGTGATCAATCAAGGCCGGATCCGCGCGCACAGCGGAGGCTATGTCGCGCTGCTCGGCAAGACGGTCTCGAACGACGGCGTGATCTCTGCCCGGCTCGGCACCGTGGCGATGTCGGCCGGCGAGAGGCTGACGCTGAACTTCGAGGGCAACTCGCTGCTCGATGTCACCATCGACAAGGGCGCACTCAACGCGCTGGTCGAGAACAAGCGTGCGATCATCGCCGATGGTGGCCGTGTGATCCTCACTGCACGGGCGGCGGACCAGCTTCTTGCCGCGCAGGTCAACAACACCGGCATCGTGCAGGCCCGCACCGTCGCGGCGCTGAAGGGCGGATCAGTCGCCACCGGGCGCAAAGGCCGCAGAACGACTCCGAAGGTAAACCCGAATCCAAATCCTGAAGCTGATCCGGCCGACGTGCCGATGGCGCAGGGGAGTATCAAGATCTACGCCTATAGTGGCACCGCCAACATCGCCGGCACGCTCGATGCTTCCGCGCCCAAGGGCGGCGACGGCGGCTTCATCGAGACCAGCGGCGATGTCGTCAACGTCGCCGATTCGGCCTTCGTCACTACGAAGGCGATTGATGGCCGGACCGGCACCTGGCTGATCGATCCGAACGACTTCACCATTGCCGCGAGCGGCGGCAACATGACCGGCGCCGCAGTTGCCAGCGCGCTGGCTAACAACAATTACGAGATCAAGACCGCGACGATGGGAACGCCGGGCGGCAATGGCGACATCTTCGTCAATGATGCGATCACCTGGTCGAGTAACTACACTCTGACGCTCACCGCAGAACGCAACGTCACCATTAACAAGGCGATCACCGCCGAAGGTCTCAGCGCCGGGCTCACGCTGAATGCCGGCAACAACATCAACATCAACAATGCGGTCAAGCTGAAGGGCGCAAACGCCGCGCTGGTGATGAACTATGGCGGCTACAACGGCACGACCGTGACGACGCCGCTGGCCGGCACCGACTACATCATCCGCACCAAGGCGAGCTACGCCGGTGTCGCGGATGAGATGGGACCGATCTATGACAACAATGGCAAGCCCGTTCTTGACGGGGATGGCAATCAGTTGCTTGGCCCGGTCGCCAAGAAGGACACCAGCGGCGGCGTCTATGGCAGCATCACCCTTGCCCATGATGGCGCGAGCACGCTGAACGGCGCCGGCCTGACGATCAACGGGCAGACCTACACGCTGATCCACAACCTGGATCAATGGGCCACCACGGGCACGCGCACCGGCAACTACGCTTTGGCTGAAAGCATCGACGCAACGGCGTGGAGCAGCGCCAATACCGGAAAAGCCTCGGTCGTCGCGACGTTCTCGGGCACGCTGGCAGGGCTGGGGCACGTCGTCAGCAATCTCACGCTGGCACCCACCGGGGGCGTTACAGGATTGATCGGCACTGCCGCCGCCAACGCGACCACCACGATCCGGGACATTGGCGTGACAAACCTTGATTACTCCGGTGGAGGCAAAAGCGGCGGTTTGATCGGTGTGTCGTCGGGCGTGCTGAAGGTCAGCCAGGCATACGCGGCCGGGAGGATATCCAGCACGGGTGCTACTGGCGGATTGATCGGCGATGCCGGTACGGGTACCAGTTCGGGGACGGTCAGCGACTCTTATGCATCGGTCAATATCGAAAGCGGAAGCACGGCAAGCGTCAAAGGCGGCTTGGTCGGACAGGTAAGAAACATCCAAATCATTCGTTCGCAAGCCACGGGAGACATGATTGGTGGAGGAGCCCAGATCGGTGGTCTGGTGGGCAATGTCATCAGTTCCACCGTGAGCCAGTCGTATGCGACGGGCGACGTTTCCACGAGCAATACCACGAGTAGCCAAGCCGGCGGTCTGATAGGGGTGATAAGCAATGTGACGGCAGGAACGATCAACGCGGCAGTCAGCGACTCTTTCGCGACCGGCGATGTGACGGCTGCGACAAGGGTGGGCGGTCTGATCGGCTATGTGAACATGACGGCCGCCAAACCGATGATCATCGACCGCACCTGGGCCAGCGGCAAGGTCACGGCAACTTATAGCGGCCTGACTATCGACGGAAAGGCTGGCGGCCTGATCGGCGAAGCGCTCTATGCCTATATCACGGATGCCCACGCGTCAGGCGATGTCGAACTTACCGGCAGCGGCGGAACATTCACCTATGCGGGGGGCCTGGTCGGCCGCCAGTTCGGTGGCTTCATCCAGGATTCCAGCGCAAGTGGCAATGTGACCGGGGGCAAGGCTGACAGCCTGGGAGGACTGGTCGGGAGCATGTCGGAAGGCAATATCACGAACTCGCATGCGTCCGGGAATGTCGCCTCTTATGGCCTGAACATTGGCGGATTGGCGGGTGGCTTTGGCGGTACCGGCCCGGTGAGCGTGACGGGGTCATCCGCCAGCGGATCGGTCACCGGCAATGCAGCCGTGGGCGGGCTGTTGGGTGGCTTCACTGGAGAGCAGGCGAGCGTCGTCAATTCCTCCGCCACCGGCAATGTCTCGGCTGTTCCAAGGCCCGATGGGTGGCGGCCTGCCTCCTCGTCAGCGGGCGGGCTCATTGGCCTCATGGGCGGCAACGGCGGAGATGTCGTCAACTCCACTGCGACGGGATCCGTCACGGGCATTGACGGGCCGGTCGGCCTGGTAGGGCAGCAGGTCAACGGCACCATCGATTCCCGCAGCACCTATACGGATGTCGCGGCGATTGCGGCGGCGGAGCGCGCGGCCTTCCGTGCCGACGCGGTGCGCACCGGCAGCACGGTTGCATCAACGGGCGGCGATGTTGCGTCGTCGGGAGCGACGCCGCCGGCGACGGCCTCCTCGATCCGCGCCATGCAGCACTCGGCCAAGCTTGGCGAGGTTGATGACGGCCTCAAGCAGACCGAGCGGCACGCCAGGGACGACGACAGGCGTCACGAGCAGCGCCGCAAGGCCGCGATCGCCGCGGCCACACGCGAGACCAATGCGCCGCGCGCGCCGTCCTATCGCGGCACCATCCGCTCGATCGAGGTCGATGGCCAGCGTTTCGAACTGGAGCGCGACGACACGCCGAGTAGCGGTGGCAGCAACAGCGGTGCGCCGGCTTCAAGCGGAGGCGCGCAGTAAAGGGAGCGGAAAGCGCGATCGGTCCCGAACGAAACCGGCACCAGATCGCCGGGTTGTCGTCATGCGATCTCAAGGCCGCGAAGATCATGCCGGACGCGATCGGTCTTTTGTCTGCGACCGCAGAGTTTGCCGACGCGGGTCTCACGGAACCAGCACGGCGGCGCCCTGAAAGCGGCCGTTGCGCAGATCGGCAAGCGCTTCATTCGCCGATGCGAGCGGATAGACCGTGGTCGTGGTCTTCACGCCGGCGCGCGGCGCGATCTCAAGGAATTCCGTGGCGTCGCGGCGGGTGAGGTTGGCGACCGACACGATCTCGCGTTCTTCCGAGAGCAGAGCGTAAGGAAATTGCGGAATGTCGCTCATGTGGATGCCGCCGCAGACGACCCGTCCGCCCTTGCGCACGACCTTGAGCGCCAGCGGCACCAATGCGCCGACCGGCGCGAAGATGATCGCGGCATCGAGCGGCTCGGGCGGTGATTGCTCCGAACTGCCGACCCAGACGGCGCCGAGCGAGCGGGCAAGCTGCTGAGCCGCGGCATCGCCCGCGCGGGTGAAGGCATAGACCTCGCGGCCCTGCCAGCGGCAGACCTGCGCGAGAATATGAGCCGCCGCGCCGAAGCCATAAAGCCCGATTTTTCGCCCTTCGCCTGCGATGCGCAGCGCGCGCCAGCCGATCAGGCCGGCGCACATCAACGGCGCGGCGGCGACAGGATCATGAAAGCCGGTCAGCGGAAACGCGAAAGCCGCATCTGCCACCACATGGGTGGCGAAGCCGCCGTCGCGGGTGTAGCCGGTGAACTCCGGGTGATCGCAGAGGTTCTCTGCGCCGGATGCGCAATAAGGGCACGTCCCGCAGGTGTGGCCGAGCCAGGGGATTCCGACCCGCGTGCCAAGCGCGGGTGTCGTGACGCCGGGGCCGAGCGCATCGACGATGCCGACGATCTCGTGACCGGGAATGATCGGCCGCCCATGATGCGGCAGTTCGCCATCGACGACATGAAGATCGGTGCGGCAGACCGCGCAGGCTTCGATGCGCACGCGAATCTCGCCGTGCTGCGGCACCGGGTCGGGCCGGCGCTCGAACCGCAGCGGCTCGCCGGGCGCATGCAGAACCATCGCATCCATGATCGTCTTCTGTCTGTTGCAGGATGCTGTTGCGACAAGAAAGCAAGATGGGTCTGATCCGCCCCGATTGACAAGTCTTGTTGCGCAAGCAGGCCGGATCCGGAAAGCCTAGAGTTCGATCTTGTTGCTCCGCCATGGCCAGAAGGCCGCGACGATGCACAAGATAGCGACCAGACCCACGGCGACAAAGGTCTGCACCACATCGAAGTTGAGCGCATCGCGAGCGACGAAAAGCGCCGTGATCGGCGCCGCAAGAGCGAGCAGAAGACGGATGAGAAGAGACATAATAGGTGCCTTGTTGGGTTGCCGTTGTGTCGTCAGCGGGACGAAACGATCCGGGGCCGTTCAAAACCGAAATATCGTTGGGCGTAGTCGATCACTTCCTCGTCACTCGGATGATCGGAAGATCCTATCGCGACCACACGTTTGCGAAACTCGGCATTGTTCTGTTGCAGGAAGTCGTAGAGAGCGTTTTTCTCGTTACCCGGCCCAAGGATCAGGATCCGGCCGGCGTCTTGCAGCGCAGTAGCGATCTCGCCCATGAACTCTTCATCCTCGGTGGCGTGCCCGGCGCCGATCTCGTTTGCCTTGTGGTGGATATTCTCGCTTTCCGGACGCGAACGGATCACGATTTGGTCGTATCCCGCCAGGTCGATATGAAAAATCCGTGCCCGGCGGTGGTCGACCCAGACCACAGCATGATGATGTGCGGACATGCGACAAACTCTTTGTATTGCGATTAGCCTGTCTTCGACAGCTGCTCGTCTTCGGGTGAGGGGATGTAGAGACCCGACATCGCATCGACCCAGCACAGGTGGTCGTGCACCAGTCTGACGCCTTCGATGTTCTCGGCCGCGACAATCGTCGCCTGCCGGGATCGCTCATCGGCGATCACGCCGCTGAGATGCACGATGCCGTCGCGCACGATCACTTCGAGGTTGAGTGGACGCCAATCGGCCTTCTCGATCTCGCGAATGATCCGCTCGCGGATGCGGTCGTCGTCGGCGGTGGGATCTGGAATATCGCGCGCGAGGCTTGCCACCGCTTGCAGCAGGTTGGACCGCGTCAGAATGCCGACCATGGCGTTGCCGTGCATCACCGGCAGACGCTTGACGTTTTTCTTCTCCATCAGCGCGACGGCGTCCTCCAGCGTGGCGTCCTCGGATATCGTCACGGGATCGGGCGTCATGACGTCACCCACCTTGCGTCCGTGCTCGCGGACGAAATCGGTGGCGGCCCCGCCGGGACCGATCAGGAAACTGAGCCAGCGGCCACGCTTTTTGGTGGTGCCGATTTCGCTGCGTCGGATAAAATCACCCTCCGACACGATGCCGACCAGCTTGCCCGCGTCATCGATCACGGGCAGGCCGCTGATATGCCGCCGCAGCATCAGGTTGGCGGCGTCGAGAATTGACGTTTCGGGAGTGACCGATATGGCCGGACGACTCATGATCTGATGGGCACGCATGAGAAAATCCCTCCGTTGGATTTTTGAAGTCTGCATGCAGCACGTGGGTAGCCCGTTGAGCCACATCAAGTTCCGCCGGGAATTGTCAGCCGGGTCGGCCAGCCGCCGCGGTTCAGTCGGCGCGCTCGCGATGCCACTCCGCATTCGTCTTGCCGGTTTGGGAAAGGACGGACCGGCTGCGCGCCAGCGTATCGTCCGGCGTTCCCGAGGCATCGACGAGGTTCCAGTCGAGCCCGGCAAGATCGTAGCTTTGCTGCTGCCGCGCGACGGCGGGCGTCGCATCGGATGCATCGCCACTTCGGCCGGCGATGCGCCTAATCCTAGTGTCGAGATCCGCAACCAGAAATATTCCGGCAAAGGGAACGTTCATCGACCGGGCGATCTGCGCGATCGCCTGCCGCTCGTCCTCGCGCGCATAGACCGCATCCACGATCACCGAATGGCTCTGATGCAGAATGCGTTCGGCGCTGCGCGTCAGCGCCTGATAGACTGCGCTCGAATTTCCGGCCTGATAGGCGCTTTCCGGCAGGCGGTCGGTTTCCTCGACGCCGAACAGTTCCTTGCGGATTGTGTCGGAGCGCAGCACGATCGCGCCCGGAGGTGGCGCGATGCTGCCCGCGAGGCCGCGCGCCAGTACCGATTTTCCGGTGCCGGACAATCCGCCAATGGCGACCAGCCGGGGCGGGGCAGGCGCAATCAAGCGGCTCGCCAGCTCGAAATAGCCGGTGGCCTTGCGCAGGATCGCGCCATCCCTGTCATCCGCCTGCGCAAGGCGGGCAAGAGTGACATTGGCGCGAATGGCCGCGCGTATCGACATCAACAGCGGCAGCAAGGCGAGAGCATCCGAATTGGCGGCGGGCGTTCGCGTGAGATATCTGTTGAAGAGACTATTGGCCGCCGCCGCGGACCCGGCATGAATGAGATCCATCAGGACAAAAGCAAGATCGTAGAGCACGTCGATGGAGGCGATCTGTGCATCGAACTCGATGGCATCGAAGATCACCGGCTTGTCCTCGATCAGCACGATGTTCGCCAGATGCAGATCGCCGTGGCAGCGGCGAACGAACCCCTCTTTGCCGCGCTGTTCCAGCGAGGATCGCAATCCTGCCAGCGCGGCGCTGCTTTCCTGATCAAGACGATCGATCGCCCCCTTGGGAAACAGTCTGGCGGCGCGAAAGGCGGCCGTGTTTCCTGCAATGATCGCCGGAATTGACCGGAGCCATGGCTCGGTCGCGGCCACAGGCGCCGCTGCATGCGCGGCTGCAATCAGGTCGGCGATCTTCACCGCGAGTGCGTGGCTGACAGGGGCGCTTGCGGCGAGGTGGTCGAGAGTTTGCGTCTCGTCGAACCGCGCCATGTCAACCGCCCATTCGACCGGCTCGCCCACGCCGCCAATGGCAAGCGCGCCGTCGCCCTCGCGCGTGATCGCGACAACGCCGCGATAGATTTGCGGCGCAAACGGGCGATTGATGGCGATCTCCTGCTCACATGCCCCCTTGCGCCGCTCCAGCGTCGAATAGTCAAGGAACGGATATTTGACAGCTTGTTTGATTTTTAGAGCACGAGACCCTGCGAGAAAGACATGCGCGGCGTGGGTGTCGATGCGTGTGACGTGGTCCACACCATGGGTCGAGGGATTCGCAAGAAATGCGATCACGTCTTGCTGCATGTTGCGATCATCGCTCATCTCGTACGATCTCTGGAACAGAGGAACACAGCTGACAAGGTTAGTTCAGGGAACCCTGCCAAGCTTGAGCCCAATCAATTTCTTTGCCACAGAGCGGGCCTAGAAAATCCTCGTTGAAAACCTCAACGGAGGATATGCCATGAAGTCGCTTATCCCAGTCAATCAGGATCGTTCTCTTCTTCGCCGTGATCTCAATCCCTTCACGGCATTGCAGCAGGAAATCGACCGTCTGTTCGATGGCTTCACCCGGAACCTTGCCGGCGGCATGACGCAGGCGCTCGTTCCCAGCATGGATGTCAGCGAAACCGACAAGGAAATCGAGATCACGGCCGAGTTGCCGGGTCTCGAGGAGAAAGACGTGCAACTTAATGTTGCCGACAATCACCTGACCATTCGCGGTGAGAAGAAGAATCTGCGTGAGGAGAAAGACAAGGACTATCGTCTTGTCGAACGAAGCTACGGGTCATTCTCGCGCACGATCGAGTTGCCGGCGGGAGTCGACGCCGATGCCATCAAGGCGACGATTTCGAAAGGTGTGCTGAAAGTCACCGTACCGAAACCGGCGCCGGCGCTCGCCAAGAAAATCGAGGTCAAGACAGCAGCCTGATCTCGATAAACTCCGCGCGCCGTGGTTTCGCGGCGCGCGTCTTTGTTATGGCGTCGCGGCGGTCGGGTCCACTCGACCCGCTCCCAGCCCACGGCGTCCTTCCTCACGACGCTTGACGTAGGTCAACACGTTTCTCGCCGCCGCTCCTTAAATGATCGGATTGCGGCGCGAGGGACAGTTTCGTGGCTACTGAACCCGTTCTCGACATCGTCAACATGGAAGGCGGCACCGAACTGCGGCCCTCTGGCGCGTGGACAACTGCTCACTCCGAAACACTTGAATCGCTTTACCGTCACGCCGAGCCTCAAGTGAGTGACAAGGCGGTTCTGACGGTGGATATGACGCGCCTCCGCGAGATCGATACGCTCGGGGCGTGGCTGCTGGAAAAGCTCTCGCGCCGGGCACAGGCCGCGGGGCGGGTGTCCCGCATTGTCGGGATGTCCGAACGTTACGCCGGGCTGGTCGCGGAGGTAGGGCAGGTCAATCGTCACGCGCCGTCAGCGAAAGAAAGCGTCAATCCGGTCGTCGGGTTTCTTGACCGGATCGGCCGTGCCGCGTTGTCCGCCTTGCAGGATCTCGGTGTTTTTCTGCAGATGCTGGGCGCGCTCGGCATCGCGTTGCTGCGGGTGGCGCTGCACCCGCGCTCGCTACGGCTGACCTCGCTGGCTTATCAAATTCACCGGATCGGCTGGCAGGCGATTCCGATCGTAGCCCTGATCACCTTTCTGATCGGCGCGATCATTGCGCAGCAGGGCATTTTCCATTTCCGCAAGTTCGGCGCAGATTCCTATGTCGTCGATATGGTCGGCATTCTGGTGCTGCGCGAGATCGGCGTCCTGATCGTGGCGATCATGGTCGCGGGCCGCTCCGGCAGCGCCTACACAGCCGAACTCGGTTCGATGAAGATGCGTGAGGAGATCGACGCGCTTTCGACCATGGGGCTCGATCCGACCGAGGTGCTGGTGCTGCCCCGCGTGGTGGCGCTGGTCTGTTCGCTGCCGATTCTGACGTTCATCGGCGCGATGTCGGCGCTGTATGGCGGTGGCCTTGTTGCCTGGCTTTACGGTGGCATGAGTCCGGCGATTTTCATCGCCCGTCTGCATGAAGCCGTGTCGGTGACGCATTTCGAGGTCGGCATGATCAAGGCGCCGTTCATGGCGCTGGTGATCGGCATCATCGCCTGCAGCGAGGGCCTGCGAGTGAAGGGCAGCGCGGAATCGCTTGGCCGGCAGACCACCACCTCCGTTGTCAAGTCGATCTTCGTCGTCATCGTCCTTGACGGATTGTTCGCCGTGTTCTTCGCCTCGATCGGGATGTAGAGATGGCGGAAACGGACATCTCCCATGCGATCCGTGTCAGCGATCTTGTTGTCGGTTTCGGGCGACAGATCGTGCTTGATCATCTGTCGCTGGATGTGCGCAAGGGCGAGATTCTCGGCCTGGTCGGCGCATCGGGCGGCGGCAAGTCGGTGCTGATGCGTACCATCATCGGCCTGATCCCCAAACGCAGCGGGCGGATTGAAGTCATGGGTGTCGAGATCGGCACCACGCACGACAGCAAGACCCAGGCCGCTGCCGGTAAGTGGGGCATCATGTTTCAGCAGGGCGCGCTGTTCTCCTCGCTCACCGTTCGCCAGAACATCCAGTTTCCGATGCGCGAAAGCCTTGTGATGTCGCAGGAGTTGATGGATGAGATCGCCAACGCCAAGCTCGAAATGGTCGGCTTGTCGGTTAACGATGGCGACAAATTCCCCTCCCAGCTTTCCGGCGGCATGACCAAGCGCGTGGCGCTGGCGCGGGCGCTCGCGCTCGATCCGGCGATTGTATTTCTCGACGAGCCGACATCGGGGCTGGACCCGATCTCCGCCGGAGACTTCGACGAATTGATCCGCACCTTGCAGCAAACGCTGGGGCTCACCGTATTCATGGTCACGCATGACCTCGCCAGTATCAAAACGGTGTGCGACCGCATCGCGGCCCTCGCCGAGGGCAGGATTGTTGCGCTCGGTTCGATGCAGGGGGTGCTGCGCTCCGAACATCCCTGGGTCCGGGCGTATTTCCACGGCAAGCGTTCGCAAATGCTGCAACCAATGGAAGGCTAGGCAATCATGGAAACCCGCGCTCCATTCGTCATCGTGGGAGCCTTCATTCTCGCGGCCATCGCGGCGGTCTTCGGCTTTGTCTACTGGCTGAACAACACCGGCGGCCTCGGCGCGCGAACGTCCTACAACATCCAGTTCAGCGGCCCGGTGCCCGGCCTTCTGGTCGGCGCCGCTGTGCTGTTCAACGGCATTCGTGTCGGCGAGGTGACGAGTCTGGCGCTCGCCGCCGACAGTCCGCGCAAGGTCAACGCGGTGATTGCGGTCTTGCCGGATACCCCGGTGCGCGCCGACACCAAGGTCGGTTTGGATTTTCAAGGCCTGACGGGCGTGCCCGTCGTCGCGCTGGAGGGCGGCGCGCAGCTTGCGGCGTCCGGGCCGGTGCCAACCCTGATCGCGGAGCCCGGCGCCGGGCAGAGCATGACGCAGGCGGCGCGCGACGCGCTGCGGCGAGTGGATACGATCCTCGCGGACAATGCCGAACCGCTGCAAAGCACGATCGCCAATCTGAAGACATTCTCCGATGGATTGGCGCGCAACACCGGCAAGCTCGACAATATCGTTGCCGGTCTTGAGCGGATGACCGGCGGCGGTCCTGCGGCGGCGCCGAAGATCGTTTATGATCTGACATTGCCCAAGCAGCGCGCCACGGCGCCGCGGCAACTCAAGGGCCAGCTTGTGCTGGCGGATCCGTCCGCCATTCTGATGTTCGACACCCAGCGCATTCTGGTGACGCCGCCGGGTGGCGATGCGTCGGCCTTTGCCGATGTTCAATGGGGTGACAGCATTCCCAAACTGGTGCAGGCGAAACTGCTGCAAAGCTTTGAGAACGACAACGTGACACCGTCTCCGGCCCGCGAGATCGATGGCATCGAGGCCGACTATCGGTTGCTGGTCGAAATCCGCACGTTCCAGATCGCGCTTGGCGATCAGCCGCGCGCCGAGATCGGCTTGTCCGCGAAAATTCTCGGCAAGGACGGGCATGTCGTTGCCGCGCGCAGCTTCGAGGACAAGCGCGCGCTCGCCGAGAGCAATGGGCCGGCTGCGGTGAAGGCTTTCAGCGAGGCTTTCAGCACTGTGGCATCGAATCTTGTGGGATGGACCGGCGAGATTCTCAGATAGCGCGTGCCGGTGGCAAGCTCTTGCCGAACGTCAGATATTTCGAGCCGGCGCCACCGAAGCGACGGTAATATCGATTTTCTGGGTTTCGGAACGGCCGTTGGTGTAGCTCACCACCACGGTGACGGCGTCGTTGCCGACGAAATTCGCCTTCGACCGATAGATCGCGACAAAGGCGGGCACCTCCAGCGCCATGCAGTGCTTGTAGTTGGTCAGCGAAATCTTGGCGCGCTTGACGGTCGTGATCCCGTTCGCCGGCGGTGTCAGCAACCGGATCGAGGGCAGGGTCCCCGAACTGCAATCGGGCTGCACGTTGAGATAGACGCCGATGCGGATATCCTTGCCGGTCTGGCCTTTTGCCGTGCGATGCACGGTCTGATCCTGGGCAAAGCCGGCTGTCCCGCCCGACAGCATCACAAGCGCTGCCACACCCGTTTTCACAAACGAAAAGGTGTTCGGCTTGGCGATGCTGCAATAGGTGAAGCGAGACATGGGGGTACCGGACTAGGCTTACCGCGACCACAGTCTGTGCCGCCGAGCGGCAGGCGCGCGATCGTCGGCCTGCGCGCACTATAATCTTGGTTCGATTGTAAATCCTAGGCGGGAAACGGCGCTGCGGCACACTGCCCACAGGTGTCATGGCCGGGCGTCAGTCGATATCCACCGGATGCATTCTCTGGGGTAGCACGAACGGGTAACCCTCGTCGTGGCCGACGGCGGTGCGGACCCTGAACACGGCGTGGATCAGTTCGGCCGTGATGGTCTCGACCGTTCGGCCGTCGGCATGGACCCTGCCGTGGTTGAGAACGATGATGCGGTCGGCGAAGCGGACCGCAAGGTTGAGGTCATGCAGAACGGCGATGACGGCGAATCCGGAGCGGGCGCGGCGCTTGGCGATTTCCAGCAGGCCGACCTGGTGGCGCAGGTCGAGGCTCGATGTCGGCTCGTCCAGCAGCAGCACGCCCGGCCCGCAGGCGGCCTCGCCGCAGGCAAGCTGCACCAGCACGCGGGCGAAATGCGCGCGCTGCTGTTCGCCGCCGGATAAGGTCGGCAATTCGCGATGGCGCAGCGCGCCGAGGCCGAGCTCCTCGATGGCGGCATCGACAAGCGGCTGTGTGGCGGCGCGGGTCTGTTCGCCCGCGCCCATCGTCACGATTTCTTCGACCCGGAACGGGAAGGTCACATTGACGTGCTGCGAAAGCATCGCGCGGTGTCGGGACAGTTCACGAGGCGAGAACTGCTGCAGGTTGCGCCCCTTCAGCAGCAGATGGCCTTCGCTGCACGATTGATCGCCGGAGAGAACCCGGAGCAGCGTAGATTTGCCCGCGCCATTGGGGCCGACGATGGCCACGGTCTCGCCGCCGCGAAAATCGAGATCGACCCCGCTCAGCAGCGTGGCCTGCCGGATTTGGACCGAAGCCGATGCCACTGTCAGCATGTTCACGGCTGCACTCATGGTCAGATGCCCAGACCGCGCTGCCGCAGCAGCATATAGAGAAAGAACGGCGCGCCGACGGTCGCCGTCAGAATGCCGATCGGAACTTCTGCGGGGGCGGCCAGCACGCGGGCGAGCGTGTCGGCGCCGATCAGGAGAATTGCGCCGAGGAAGGCCGAGGCCGGCAGCAGCAGCCGGTGGCCCGGTCCGATCATCAGCCGCAGCAGATGCGGCACCACGATGCCGACGAAGCCGATGACGCCGCAGATCGACACCGCGGCTCCCGTCATCGCCGAAACCATGACAATGGAGATTTTCTTCAGCCGCTCGACATTGACGCCTGAATGGAAGGCTTCGGCTTCGCCGAGCGCGAGGACGTCGAGTCCGCGCGCGACCAGCGGGATGGCGAGCAGCGATACGAGCGCGATCGGCGCAATTGACAGACCCTTGGTCCAGGTTGCGCCGCTGACGGAGCCGAGCAGCCAGAATGTGATGTCACGCAACTGTCGATCGTCCGCCATGAATACCAGAAGGCCGATGCCGGCGTTCGCCAGCGCTGCGATCGCAAGTCCGGCCAGCAGAAACATCGCAACGGAGGTTCGACCGTCACGGCTGGCGATCCTGTAGAGGAGCATGGTGGTCAGCAGCGAGCCGGCGAAGGCGAACAACGGCAGCATCTGGCCCTGAAGGAATTGCAGGTGAACGCCCCAGGCGCTGTCGGACAGCACGATGGCGACTGCGGCGGCGAATGCGCCGCCGCTGGAGACGCCGACAAGCGCCGGGTCCGCGAGCGGATTGCGGAACAGGCCCTGCATGATGGTGCCGGACACCGCCAGCAATGCGCCGATCATGGCGGCCACCGCGATGCGCGGAATCCGGATCGACCACAGCACGAGCTGGTCGCGCGCCAGCATGCCGCTGACATCGTTTCCAAGACCAAGGGCGGCTACCAGCCGTTGCAGAGGAATGCCGGCCGCGCCGATCGTCATCGCCAGCAGGGCCGCGAGGACCAGGCTGCACAGCAGAACGGAGAAAACGAGCAGGGACGAGGGCCGCAAATGCGGACGGGGAAGCGCGCGCGGGATCGGCGGCCCATTTGACGTGGTGTCGGTCAATGTCGGCAATCTGCGGCAAACACGGCGGGCTGCCAATTGGCTTCGCCCGATCCGAGCGAGGGATAGAGCCTGATGGCGAGATCATGGGCCGCGGCTGCCGTCCGGGGACCAAAGCCGAGCAGATAAAGACCCTCCATCGCAACAAAGGATTGAGCCTTGGCGGCCGGCGTCAGGGCGAACGCCGGATTGGTAAACACCGTGTCCTTTTCGATCTGATCCTGACCGCGTTGCATGGTGAGGATGACGTCGGGCTTGGCGGCGATAATCGCCTCGTCGTTGATGGGTTTATAGCCCTCGAAGGCGTCGATGGCATTGACGCCGCCGGCCAGCTTGATGATGGCATCGGCGGCGGTCTTGCCGCCGGCCACCATGGCGCGGCCGTTCAGGAACGACATGACGAACATGACGCGCACCGGTTTGCCGATCTTGCCGCGCAGGCTTTGCAGCGAGGCAAGATCGCTGACCACCGCTTTCGCAAGGCACGCGCCGCGCGCGTCCGCGTTCATGGCATGCGCGACGAGATTGATCTTCTGGACCAGGCCTTCCTCGGTATGCGTGTCGGGAACGAAAATCAGCGGGACTTTCGCGTTTTGCAGAACCTCGATGATTTCCTTGGGGCCTGCGCCCTCGATCGCAAGAATAAGTTTGGGATTGAGCCCGAGAACGCCTTCCGCGGAAAGCTGACGCATGTAGCCGACGTTCGGCTTTTCACTCAATGCGGCGCTTGGATAGAGGCTGGTGGAATCGATGCCGACGATCCGGTCCTGCAAGCCGAGCGCGTAGAGAATTTCCGTCACCGCGCCGCCGATCGAGACGATGCGCTGAGTGTCGTTCACCTCAACGTTTTGTCCATGGGCGTCGCGAACGACGATGCTGTCGGCCGACGCGGGCGCGGCGGCCATCATGAGCGCCGTGGCGATGCCGGCGAGAGAAATAAGGCGAGGGCGGGTCCAGCGTTTCATTGCGCTCTATAATACTGTTTATTTGGTCAGGATCAGCTTGTTTTGCGATGTCAGCCGGAGGCGATAAACGTCCTCGCCATGCAAGATCGTGATTTCGCGCGCAGCCGCGAACAGGTCTTTGCTGCCGACACGATTGTCGACAATTGAAACCGTGCGCTTGTCTGGCGATGTCGGTGAACCAGGAATGGATTGGCTGGAACCATCGTTCCGCGAGCCTGCAACCATGTTTCGTGCGATTCCCTCTGATCATCGCGAATAATGATTGCGGTTATAGGGTTGCGCAGAGCGTTATTCCAACGTGCCAGTTTATAATTGCTTTAAGGTACGCTCGGGCACGC
Source organism: Hyphomicrobiales bacterium (assembly GCA_017305455.1). Lineage (GTDB taxonomy): Bacteria > Pseudomonadota > Alphaproteobacteria > Rhizobiales > Xanthobacteraceae > Afipia. The sequence continues at coordinate 35,290 of JAFKKO010000119.1, forward strand.
TTGACCATCATCCGCGGCGCCCGTACGAGAAAGTGGCGCGATGATGGCCGCAAAGGCTCGCGCGCGTAACAGCCAGCCAGCCCGCGTGAACGCGAGCCCGCCAGCCATATCTGAAATTTGCAGTTGGGGCTGTCATGGTGGGGCTGAACAAGCGCGCACGCGCGCTTCTGTTATCTGTGTCTGTTGTTTCTCTCGTGGCTTGGGTGCCGGTTGCGCACGCGCAGCAAGCGGCCGAGCCTGGCGTGCAGGCGGCAAGGCCGAAGCCGGTGAAACGCAAGAAGAATTCCGCGCAGCAGCAGGTGCGGCAGAATGACCCTGTCTTCACCACAGCCTATGCGCAGATCGGTGCGGCGACCCAGCAGCCGCTGGACGTGATCACGGTCGCGGCGTCGAAGACTCAGGAGCGGGCGATCGATGCACTCGCGCCGGTGAGTGTGGTGACGCTCGAACAGATTCAGGGCCGCAACGCCAGCACGGTCGGTGATCTGGTCTACAACATGCCGGGCGTGTGGCTGCAAAATCGCGGTGACGAGCCATCCACCTCGGTCAACATCCGCGGTCTGCAGGATTTCGGCCGCGTTGCGGTGGTTGTTGACGGTGCGCGGCAGAATTATCAGCGCACCGGCCACTTCGCCAATGGCTCGTTCTTCCTCAATCCCGAGCTGATCGGCGGCATCGATATCGTGCGCGGCCCGACGGCCAATATCTACGGTTCCGGCGCGATCGGCGGCGTGGCCTCGTTCCGCACCAAGGATATCGAGGACGTGGTGCGTCCGGGCGAGCGCTGGGGCGTCGATGTCAATTCGATGATCGGAAGCAACAGGAGCCGCGCGACTGGCTCGGCGTTCGGCGGTATTCACGTCAATCCGAATGTCGATTTTTTTGCCGGCGGTACCTACTCGACGCAGGGTAACTACAGGGACGGCACCGATTATGAAGTCGCCAACACCTGGAACAGGCTGTCGAGCGGTATTGCAAAGCTGACGGTGCGTCCGGCCGATGGTCATGAAATCAAGCTCGGTACGATCTTCCAGGAAAACATCTACAATGTCGGTCAGCCCAAGCGAAATACCGGCGATCCCAATACTTCGCCTGGGAACGCCGGTGTTGCGGGCACGTCAATCTATGCCTCGAACGTCAAAAACTATACGACGACACTTGGTTGGAAGTATTCGCAACCCGACGATAAGCTGTTCGACTGGGATGCGAAGATTTACTGGAATCGTACTGACAACGATCAGATCAAGGTCGGCCATACGACCACAACAAATTCCGCGTATTGCGGTAATACAGCGCCCGGTAATGCAGTCTCCGGCTGTATCGGGGACAATCGCAGCTATCGGATCGATACATTCGGTTTTGACGTCCACAATACGTCACGGTTCGAAACAGGTGACTGGCGTCATGCGCTCACTTACGGCATTGACGGGTTTCGCGACGACGTGAATACGCAAGATTCACGTGGCAATTCCAATGTGACAACGCCCGGCGGTGTTCGGACCGTTTCAGGCGGTTTTATGCAGTGGAAGACAAACTATACGTCGCTGCTCGAGATGGTAGGCGCCATGCGCTATGACAACTATCGCCTCGAATCGGGCGCAACAACCGTTAGCGGCGATCGGCTTTCACCGAAGATTACGGTCGGTTTCTTTCCGACGGCTGTCTTCACACCCTACGTAAGCTACGCCGAGGGTTATCGGGCTCCGTCGGTCACGGAAACGTTGGTCGATGGTTCACACACCGGCGCGACGACGAACGATTCGTTCTTTGTCTGTCCGTCGGGTACGAGAATCCCGTTTACGCCACCGACGCCAAATCCGAATACATCGACGTTCTGCTTTGTGCCGAATCCAAATCTTCGCCCAGAAATCGGCAAGACCAAGGAAGTTGGCGTCAATATCAAGAAGAATGATGTGTTCGCGGCGGGCGACAGCTTCCGTGGCAAGTTCAACGTCTTCCGCAACGACGTCGAGGACTACATCGATACGGTGGCCTACGGCACACCTTATGTCACGGGCGGCACCAGCTACTATCCGTTCCTGCAGTACCAGAACATCAATGCGGCCCGGATATCCGGCTTCGAAGCCGAAACGATGTACGATGCGCAGTCGTGGTTCATCGGTGTGTCTGCAACGGTGCAGGAAGGCAAGAACGTCCAGACCGGTATCGGCCTGTACAGCATTCCTCCGCAAAAATTCACCACCACGGCGGGTATCCGGTTCGCCGACTACAAGGCAACGCTGTCGGTGATGTGGACAAACATAAAGGCAAATACGGACGTGCCGGCCAACTATCTTCCAGGCACCTCGTATGATCTCGTGAATCTCTATCTGACGGTGAAGCCGACCGAGAACCTGACTCTGATCGCCTCGGTCGAGAACCTTCTGAACCAGTATTATCGCCCGTACGCGGTCCCACGGGGTTCATCCACAGATACCCAGAATGACGTGAAATGGGCCAGCGCCGGCGCCGGCCTCGTCATCAAGGGTGGTCTCAGATATCACTTTGGAGGATAGGCCGCACATATTGACATCCTCGATCGATCGGACGAGCCGCGCAGGATTTCTCTGCGCGGCGTCGTGCGTCTGGAAATATCCTGTTTTATCGGGCAGGCTGCCCATCAAGACCGCAAGGGAGAGAAGAAATGTATATCGCGATGAACCGTTTTCAGGTGAAGAAGGGCTCAGAGCAAGCGTTCGAGACGCTGTGGGCGAACCGCGAATCCTATCTCAGCGAGTTGCCGGGATTCATCGAGTTTCATCTGCTGCGCGGCCCCGATGCGGAGGATCACAAGCTCTATTCCACGCACACCTTGTGGGCTGACAAGGCGGCTTTCGAGGGCTGGACCAAATCCGATCAGTTTCGCAAGTCGCATGCCCGCGCCGACAACCAGACCGGCGACAGTCTCTATCTCGGCCATCCGAAGTTCGAAGGCTTTGAGATCATCCAGACCGAGCGCAAGACCAGCGCCGCTGCTTGATCCTCTCACACACGAAAGACATATCATGTTGAGCACGGATCTGGCCGCTCTGAAAAAGCATATGGCCGAAAACCCCGGCGGGGTGATCGAGGACGTCGCGCGCGACAAGAACGCGACGTGCCGCGCGGTGCTGGAAGCGCTGCCGGAAGAGATGCGCAGCTTTGCGCCAGGATCGGCTTTTGTCGAGGCGATGCAGGACATCGCCACCTGGGGGCAGGTGACGCTGATCATCCATACCGAAGACGGGATTTTCGAAGTGACCGATCCGGTCTCGCAGGGCGAGATCGGTCGCGGTTACTTCAATCTCTCGGGTCCCAAGGGACTGCACGGCCATTTGCGGCACGAGCGCTGCGGGGGCCTTGCTTTCGTCGAGCGTCCCTTCATGGGCAAATCCTCGGCGTTTATCGCTTTCATCAATGTCGATGGCGGCGTCATGTTCAAGGTGTTCGTCGGACGCGACGAGGCCCGCCAGCTCAAGGCTGATCAGATGGAGCGGTTCCACGCTCTGGCGAAGAAGCTGCAGGCGAGCCGTTAACCTTATTCGGCGGCATCACCCGTTTGGGTAGGGGCTGAGCAGGGAACATCAACATCGCGCGGGTGTTATCCACCCGCGCGATGTTGCGTTCGGCTGCGGTGTTCCATGCCTTTGCTGCGTTACTTCGTCATTGTCGGGAGCTGTCTGCTCGTGCTCCTGTTTGCGGCCGACGCCTATCTGCCGAAATCCGGCGGTTCGGATGCGCGGCCTTTGCGCTCCGACCCGACGCCGGCGGATCTGACGGCGGTCCGGATCACGTCGAACAAACATACCGCTCCGTCCATCGTCTACGATACCAGCCGGCCGACGACCGTTGCCCAGCCGTTGGCTGTCAACAAGCCGGCCGCTGCGATGCCGGCCGCGAATGTTTCCGCCGGGAAGGATATTCCTGCTGTTAAAGAAAGCGTGCGGAGCGCCTATGCCCGGATTGATACGGCTGCCGCCGCGCGGACCGAAACTGTGGCAACATCCAAAGTCTCCAAAAAGCGCACGGCAAGCCGGAAGCATCAGCAAAAGCGGCGTGCATTGGCGCAGGCGCGCGAGCCGGGCTTCTTTGATTTCTGGTAGCGGCGATACGCCGTGCGCGATCGTCGCCAGCCATGATTTTTCGTCGCGCATTTGCGGGCCCGCGATTTTGTTCCGATGAAACCCGGCTTTCAATCTGCCTTTGTGTCATTCGGCACGGAACGCGATGACCACAGTTCTGTTTGCGGCACAGACCGAATGAACGGTCGAGAGGAGATGCCGATGAACAGAACAGCATGGATGATTTCGACCACTGCTCTCACGCTTGCGGTCGCAACCGGTATGGCGTCCGCGCAGAACGCCGCGCCGGGCGGGATGAAGGGCGGCGAGGCTCCAGCCGCGACCGCGCCCGCAAGTCCCGGCGGGTCTGCCAAAGGAAACATGGGTGCAGAGCATTCCGCACCTGCTGGCGCCAGGGCGGGTAGTCAGGGTGCAGGTGAAAACAGCATGACGAATGCGCCAAAGCAGACGCAGGACAATCGGGCCAATTCGCCGGCAAAATCACAAGCCCAGTCCGACACCAAGAGCCCGAATGACATGAAGGGCGGCGCGACGTCGGCAAACGAGTCCAACACGAAGGGTGACAAGGGCTCGACGGCCTCCGAGACACGCTCGAACGCGGGCGCGGGCAAGACCACCGGCAACGCGGCGACATCGGCCACGGCCGCGCCGCCGGCGGAGAAGCGCAGCCAGATTTCCAGTGCGATCAAGCAGGAGAAGGTCAGGGAAGTCACCCATGTGAACTTCAACATCTCAGTCGGCGCGCGTGTCCCGGCCTCCGTGCACTACTATCCGCTGCCGGCGCGGATCGTTGACATCTATCCGGAGTGGCGCGGCTACGATTTCATTCTGGTGAACGGCAGGTACATCATCCTGCGGCCGGACACGCATGAGATCGTCTACATTATCGAGAGCTGATTTCTGCAGGCCGTCATCGGAACGGGAGGCAGTTGAGCGATTGCCTCCCGTTTGTTTGTCGAGCGACCGGGCAGCCGGACAGGCCTCATAAGGTGCTCAAGATATAAAGACGCTCAGGCCTTGCGGCGCTGGCGGCTCGGCCGCGAATGTTCGATCCCGGGCGTGCCCTGGGCGGCGTCCTTGACGCGGTTCTTCACCGCGGCCAGCGTGTCAAGGCTGGCGCGAATCGCTTCGTCCGGCACGTCCCGCAGCACGTCGCATGCAATCGCATCACGCAGGCTGTCGAGATCGTCGACAAGCCGGCGCCCGGTGGAGGTCAAAAAGAGTTGATTGGCCCGGCGGTCGCGCGGATCGGTGCGCCGTTCGAGCAGCCCATGCTCGACCAGCCGGTCGAGCAGTCGGACCAGTGAAATCGGCTGCAACTCAAGCACATCGGCGAGGTCGACCTGGGAAAGTCCTTCCTGCTCCCGGAGGCGGAAAAGCACGATCCATTGCGCACGGGTGGTGCCGCGGCTTTTTGCCCTGTGGTCGATATAGTTGCGCAGCAGTCTTGAGCTTTCGATCAACTGGGCCACAAATTGTCGTTTTAAATCAGAGGCCATGACTGTACGCCCGCGCTGGTTTTACGAATAATTGATATGCTGGCATATTAAGTGCAAGCATACTGACAGATATACTTTGTATCCTGCAAGTGCAGGCATAAGGCGAAGAAAGTGACTTCATGAGCGGCCGTGTTCCCGGATGGATCTATATTTTGCTGGCGGTTCTGGTCGTTGGCGGCGGCTATTGGGCGTGGCGCGGCGGCGGCTCGCACACGCAGAAGGCGGCCAAGACGACTGTCGAGCCCGCCGTGCCGGTGACGATCGCGCCGGTCGAGAAAGCCGATGTCCCTGTCTATCTCTCCGGTCTCGGAACCGTGCAGGGCTTCAATACCGTTGTGGTCCGCACCCGCGTGGATGGGCAGATCGACAAGATCGCCTTCAAGGAGGGGCAGTTCGTCAAGGAAGGCGATCTGCTGGCCCAGATCGACCCGCGCGTCTTCCAGGCGGCGCTGGATCAGGCCATCGCCAAGAAGAACCAGGACGAGGCGGCGCTGGCCAACGCCAAGCTCGACCTGCAGCGCTCGACCAAGCTGGGCGATTTCGCAACCCGCCAGCAGGTGGACACGCAGACCTCTGCCGTCCGACAACTCACAGCCCAGATCGCCGCCGACGAGGCGGCGATCGTGAATGCGCAGACCCAGCTCGACTACGCCAGCATCCGCGCGCCGATCGCCGGCGTCACCGGGCTGCGGCAGGTCGATCAGGGCAATATCGTCAATGCGGCAACACAGACCGGCATTGTCACCATCGTGCAGATCGAACCGATCACGGTGATCTTCACTGCGCCCGAGCAGCAGCTTCCGAACATTGCCAAGGCGCTGGCGAGGGGTCCCGTGAAGGTGATCGCCTATACCTCGGACGGCAAGACGCTGTTGTCGGAAGGCTCGCTCGCGCTGATGAACAATCAGGTCGACTCCACCAGCGGAACCATCCGCCTGAAGGCGACGTTCGATAACAAGGACCATGCGTTATGGCCCGGCCTGGCGGTGGCCACCCGCTTGTTGGTGAATACCGTCAAGGATGCGACGGTGGTTCCGGACACCGCCGTGCAGCATAGCAATGACGGACTTTTCGTCTACGCCGTGACCGAAGGCAACAAGGCGCAGGTACGCAAGGTCAAGGCCGGCTATTCCGGCGAAGGGCGCACCCTGATCGAGAAGGGCTTGTCGCCCGGCGATCAGGTGGTCACTGCCGGACAATATCGTGTTCATGAAGGCTCGCTGCTTGCGACCAGAACGGCGAACTCGAATGCGTCACCGGTGAGGGTCGATTGAAATGAACTACAGCATTTCAGGGCCGTTCATCCGGTATCCCATCGCAACGTCATTGTTGATGGTGGGCGTGCTGTTTGTCGGCCTTGTCGCCTATCCGCTGTTGCCGGTGGCGCCGCTGCCGCAGGTCGATTTCCCAACCATTCAGGTATCCGCCAGCCTGCCGGGCGCGAGCCCCGAGACCATGGCGTCTTCGGTCGCGCAGCCGCTCGAGCGTCAGTTCGCGCAGATTCCCGGTGTCGCGCAGATGACATCGACGAGTTCGCTGGGCTCGGCCTCGATCACGATCCAGTTCGACCTCAACCGCAATATCGACGGCGCGGCGAATGACGTGCAGGGCGCGATCAACGCCGCAGGCGGCACGCTGCCCAAGAATCTGCCCAATCCGCCGACCTATCGAAAGGTGAACCCGGCGGATTCGCCGATCATGATCATGTCGGCGACGTCCGACACCATGCCGCTCATTCAGGTCAACGACGCGATCGATGCCCAGCTCGCGCAGCAGATCAGCCAGATCAGCGGCGTCGCGCAGGTGTTGATCGGCGGCCAGCAGAAGCCCGCCATTCGTGTCCAGATCGATCCGGCCAAGCTGGTGGCCAAGGGCCTCAGCCTCGAGGATGTGCGCGCGCAGATCGCGGTCACCACGGTCGACAGCCCCAAGGGCAACATCGACGGCAAGACCCGCAGCTACACCATCTACGCCAACGACCAGTTGCCCCATTCGAAAGACTGGAACGACGTCATCATCGCCTATCGCAATGGCGGGCCGCTGCGCATTCGTGACATCGGTCAGGCCGTGGCGGGGCCCGAGGACATGAAGCAGGCGGCGTGGGCCAACGGTCAGCGCGGCGTCTTCCTCGTAATCTTCAAGCAGCCGGGCGCCAACGTCATCGAGACGGTGGAGCGGATCAAGGGGCAGTTGCCGAGGCTGGTCGCGGCGATCCCGCCCGCCATCAAGGTCTCGATCATGAGCGACCGCACGCAGACCATTCGCGCCGCGGTGGAGGACGTGCAGTTCACGCTGCTGCTCACCATTGCCCTCGTGGTGATGGTGATCTTTATTTTCCTGCGCAGCTTCTGGGCGACCGTGATCCCCAGCGTCACCGTGCCACTGGCGCTGCTGGGGGCCTGCGCGCTGATGTGGATGGCCGGCTATACGCTGGACAACCTGTCTTTGATGGCGCTGACGATCTCGGTCGGGTTCGTCGTCGATGACGCCATCGTGATGCTGGAGAACATTTCCCGCTACGTCGAGAAAGGGGAAGACCCGTTCGAGGCGGCGATCAAGGGCGCCGCGGAAATCGGCTTCACCATCGTCTCGATCAGTATCTCGCTGGTCGCGGTGCTGATTCCGCTGCTTTTGATGGGCGGCATCATCGGACGTCTGTTCCGTGAGTTCGCCGTGGTGCTGGCGATGGCGATCTTCGTGTCGCTGATCGTGTCCTTGACGCTGACGCCGATGATGGCCTCGCGCTTTCTCAAGGCGCATGAGCACGAGCAGAAGCACGGTCGTTTCTACCAGTTGAGCGAACGGTTTTTCGACGGGATGCTTCGCCTCTATGAGCGCGGGCTGGATGTCGTCCTGAAATGGCAGTTCACCACGCTGTGCGTGTTCTTCGCGACCGTTGTCCTTTCGGGCGTGCTGTTCGTCGCCATTCCCAAAGGCTTCTTTCCGCAGCAGGACACCGGCCTGATCACCGGCGCCTCGCAAGCCGCGCAAGATATTTCCTTTGCCGACATGATGCGGGTTCAGGAAGAGCTCGGCAAAGTGGTGCAGGCCGATCCGGATGTCGCCAGTATCGCGATGGCGATCGGCGGTGGCGGCAGCGCGCTGAACACCGGGCGCATGTACATCACCCTCAAGCCGCGCGATGAGCGCACCGCGACGGCGCAGCAGATCATCGCGCGCCTGCGGCCCAAGCTCGACAAGGTGGAGGGCGGAAAGCTGTTCCTGCAGGCGGCGCAGGACGTTCGCATGGGCGGCCGCGCCACGCGCACCCAGTTCGAATACACGCTGCAGGATGCCAACCTCGACGAGCTGAACGCCTGGGCGCCGAAAATCCTGACCAAGATGGAGACCTTGCCGCAACTGCGCGACGTTGCGACCGACCAGCAGACGCAGGGCACCACGCTGACCCTGACCATCGATCGCGATACCGCGTCACGCTTCGGCATCCAGCCGCAACTGATCGACGACACGCTTTATGATGCGTTCGGCCAGCGGCAGGTGACGCAGTATTTCACCCAGCTCAACAGCTACAAGGTGATCATCGAGATCCTGCCGGAGATGCAGGGCGATCTCGACAGCCTGAACAAGATTTATATTAAGTCGCCGACCACCGGCGATCAGGTGCCGCTGTCAACGTTCGTGAAGTGGACGACCGATCCGGTGCGTCCGCTGTCGATCAGCCATCAGGGACAATTCCCCTCGATCACCATCAGCTTCAACCTTGCGCAAGGCGTGGCGTTGGGGCAGGCGACGGACGCAGTACAGAAGGCGATGGCGGAGCTCGGTGCGCCTCCGACATTGAACGGCAGCTTCCAGGGCACCGCGCAGGCGTTCCAGCAGTCGCTCGGTACCGTGCCGCTTCTGATCGTGGCGGCGCTGGTGGTGGTCTATCTGGTGCTGGGCATTCTGTATGAGAGCTACATTCACCCGCTCACGATTCTTTCCACGTTGCCATCGGCCGGTGTCGGCGCGCTGGCGACGCTGATGCTGTTCGGCTTCGATTTCAGCCTGATCGCGCTGATCGGCATCATCCTGCTGATCGGCATCGTCAAGAAGAACGGCATCATGATGGTGGACTTCGCCATCGTGGCGGAGCGCGACGAGCATTTGTCGTCTGAGGAATCCATCCGCAAGGCGGCGCTGCTGCGCTTTCGTCCCATCATGATGACGACGATGGCGGCACTGCTCGGCGGCGTGCCGCTGATGCTGGGCACCGGTACCGGCTCGGAGATCCGTCAGCCGCTCGGCTACGCGATGGTCGGCGGTCTGCTGGTCAGCCAGGCGTTGACGCTGTTCACCACGCCGGTGGTTTATCTCTATCTCGATCGCCTCTCGAATGCGTTGTCGGGCCTGGGTCGCAGCGAGCCGACCGACCGCGAGCCGCCCGGCGAATCCGGCGCGGTGTCGCAGGCGGCGGAATAGGGCAGAGTGCTCTCGGTCAAAGAAGCGCGGCGATTTACGCCGCGCGGAAAATCACGCTTGCGTTGACGCCGCCGAAACCGAAGCCGTTCGACAGCACGTGCTCGATCTTCATCGCACGCGCCGCGCCGCGCACGAGATCGACGCCATTTGCGTCTTCGTCCGGGTTGTCGAGATTGAGGGTCGCGGGCGCAATCTGATCGCGCAGCGCCAGCACCGAATAGATCGCCTCGATGCCGCCGGCTGCGCCGAGCAGATGCCCGATCGCGGATTTTGTCGAGGTGACCGCGACGCTGCCGCCGGTGCCGAACACGCTCTTGATGGCGGCAAGTTCGCCATGATCGCCGACCGGCGTCGACGTGGCGTGGGCATTGAGATGCTGGATATCGGCGGGGGCGAGGTTGGCCTGATGCAGCGCCTGTTCGATGGCGCGCCGGGCCCCGTCGCCGTCCTCGGGGCCGGACGTCATATGGTAGGCGTCGGCGCTGGTGCCATAGCCGACCAGTTCGGCGATGATGGGCGCGCCGCGCGCCAGCGCATGCTCGCGCTCCTCGAGCACCAGCAGGCCTGAGCCTTCACCCATCACGAAACCGTCACGGTCGCGGTCGAACGGCCGCGATGCGCGCTGCGGCGTGTCGTTAAAGCCGCTCGACAGCGCGCGGGCCGCGGCGAAGCCGCCAAGAGCGGTCCGCTCGATACAGGCTTCCGCGCCGCCGGCAATGGCGACATCGGCTTCGTTGGCGCGGATCAGGCGCGCGGCATCGCCGATCGCCTGAACGCCCGCGGCGCAGGCGGTGACCGGCGCGCCAAGCGGACCCTTGAAGCCGTGCTTGATGGACACCTGCCCTGCGGCGAGGTTGACCAGAAAGGAGGGGACGGTGAACGGCGACAATCGCCGCACGCCGCGCGAATCCGCGAGGCGGACGGATTCCGCGATGGCCGGAAAGCCGCCGATGCCGGAGCCGATCACGGTGGCGGTGCGCTCGCGCGCGCGCGTATCCTGAGGCTCCCAGCCGGCCTGCTTGACCGCTTCCTCGGCGGCGAGCAGCGCGAACAGGATGAAGCGGTCCATCTTTTTCTGGTCTTTGCGCGGAACCGCCCGATCCGGATCGAAGCCGGCCTCGGCATCCTCCGTCAGATCGGGAACGACGCCGGCGACCTTGGACGACAATTCGCCCACCACGTTGTCGGAGAGCTGACGCAGGCCGGATTTGCCGGCGATCAGGCGCGACCAGTTGGTTTCCACGCCGCAACCCAGCGGCGACACCGCGCCCATCCCCGTCACCACAACCCGCCGCATATTGTACCGCCTGTCAGAAAATCCGAATTCTGCAGGCAGACCTAAGCTACTGCGAGCTTTTTGTCACGGCTGATCGATAGCGCGATGAGGGCGGCGACAAGACAGAGTGCGCCTGCGGCAAAGAAGGCCGGCAGATAGCTGAGCAGATAGGTCCGCGACATGCCGGCAGCGAGAGCAATGGAGGCGGCCCCCAATTGGTGTCCGGTGAAAATCCAGCCGAACATCAGGTTGGCGCGCTCGGGTCCGAATGTCGAGGCGCTGAGCCGCACGGTGGGCGGCACCGTGGCAAACCAGTCCAGACCGTAGAACATCGCAAACAGCGACAGGCCATAGAAGCTGAAATCGGAAAACGGCAGGAACAGCAACGACAGGCCGCGCAGCCCGTAGTACCAGAACAGCAGCCAGCGATTGTCATAACGGTCGGACAGCCAGCCGGAGAGGATGGTGCCGACGAAGTCGAAAATCCCCATCGCGGCGAGCAAAGTGGCCGCTCCGGTGGCGGGCAGGTTGAAGTCGCCGCAGAATGAGATGAAATGGGTCTGGATCAGACCGTTGGTGCTGGCGCCGCAGATGTAGAAGGTGGCGAACAGGATCCAGAAGGTGCGGGATGCGGAGGCTTCCTTGAGAGCGCCGAGAGCGGACGCCATGATCGGTCCATGTGCAGGCGGCACCGGCGCGAGCGGCTGCGAGCCATCGTCGCCGAAGGGCCGAAGCCCGAGATCGGAGGGACGATTCCGCATCAGCAGCAGCACGGCGATCGCCGTGATCAGCATCATGGAACAGAGCAGCAGCATGGCCGCGCGCCAGCCATAATACTCGGTGAGCGAGGCCATCAGGGGCAGAAACACCAACTGCCCGGTGGCGGAGGAGGCCGTCAGAATGCCGACGACGAGGCCGCGCCGTGCGCTGAACCAGCGCGTGGCGACGGTTGCGCCGAGCACCAGCGCTGTCATGCCGGTGCCAAAACCGACGATGAATCCCCACAGCACGACCAGTTGCCAGACTTGTGTCATGAAAAGCGAGGTCAGCATGCCGGCGAGAATCAACGACAACGCGCTGACGACAACACTGCGCAGCCCGTAGCGATTCATCAGGGCGGCGGCGAATGGCGCGACCAGCCCGAACAGCAGCAGGCGGATCGACAGCGCTGTCGAAATCTGGGCGTTGCTCCAGCCGAATTCTTTCTCCAACGGCACGATGAAAACGCCGGGCGCGCTGATCGACGCCGCGCTGACGAGCACCGTCAAAAAGGTTACGGCCACCATCACCCAGCCGTAGTGGATGTTTCTGCGGCCGAGGACGGCCGAAAGCCAATTGGAGATCATGCGTGTTCCAGTGAAAAACGGACCGGGTAAAATTGGATCCGTTATTGAATTATTCACATCATATAATTGATCCAGTGGAATGCAAAGCCTTTTCCGCAGATATCTACCGAGCCGGCTTGTTCTGGCCGATAACGGTGTTATTGTATGACAAACAATATCTTATCGGCAGCCATGCGATATTCCAAAGATCACAAATCCGAAACACGGGCGCGCATCGTGGAGAATGCAGCCATCCGTCTGCGCGAACTGGGTTCGGCCTGTATCGGCGTCGCCGACCTGATGAAGGATTCCGGGCTGACCCATGGCGGGTTCTATGCCCATTTCAAATCACGCGAGGCGCTGATCGAGGAGGCCTTCCTGCATGCGATGAGCAGCGTCGGCGAGCGCTGGAAAAAGCGTGCTGATGCGGCACAGGCCGGCGAGGAACTGGCTGCAATCGTCAACGGCTATCTAACCGTGCGTCATCGCGACGATATCGGCGGCGGATGCATGCTGCCCGCGCTCAGTCATGAGGTGGCGCGCGGCAGTGCAAAAACGCGCAAGGCATTCGTTGCGAAGCTTGAAGAGGCGATCGCGGTGGTCGCAGACGCGCAGTCCCATTCCATCGATCGCGCCGCGCAAGCGCAGGCGGCCGCCACGATCGCGACCATGGTCGGCAGTCTGCTTCTGGCCCGCGCGGCCGGTAAGGGTGATCTGTCGTCCCTTATTCTGGAGGCGGGACGCGATGCGGCACTTGCGAACAGCGCAGGTGCCAGGCCGGCGCGCAAGCGGAAGCCGGCCAGCGGCAATTGAAAGCGCAGGCCTTCGCCGACGCCTACAACTTTCGTAGAAGGCTGGCGCGCTGTGCGGACGTGACACGAACAATTGTGCGTATCTGCACATCGTTTGCGCGGGATTGGGCGTTTTCATTCCGGGCCCGCGGTCGCATGATGCTGGAAACAGGCTCTTCGGGAGGATTTCCGCATGCGTTCGATTGGACATTTTATCGGCGGCAAAGAGGTCAAGGGGACATCGGGGCGAACCGCAGATGTCTATCAGCCGATGACCGGCGACGTGCAGGCCAAGGTTGCACTCGCGTCGAAGGATGAAGTCCGCGCCGCCGTCGAGAACGCCAAGGCCGCGCAACCGGCCTGGGCCGCGACCAATCCGCAGCGTCGTGTTCGCGTGCTGATGAAGTTCCTCGAACTGGTCGCGCGCGACAACGAAGAGATGGCCGAACTGCTCGCGCGTGAGCATGGCAAGACCATTCCCGATGCGCGCGGCGATATCATGCGCGGCGTTGAAGTGGTGGAGTTCGCGCTCGGCATTCCGCATCTGATGAAGGGCGAGTACACCGAAGGCGCGGGTCCCGGTATCGATCTGTACTCGATCCGTCAGCCGCTTGGAGTCGTGGCCGGCATCACACCGTTCAATTTCCCGGCGATGATCCCGATGTGGAAGTTCGCGCCGGCCATCGCCTGCGGCAACGCTTTCATCCTCAAGCCGTCGGAGCGCGATCCGGGCGTGCCGATGAAGCTGGCTGAGCTGATGCTCGAAGCAGGCCTGCCGCCCGGCATCCTCAACGTCGTCAACGGCGACAAGGAGGCGGTGGACGCCATTCTCGACGATCGCGATATCTCGGCGGTCGGTTTCGTCGGTTCGTCGTCGATCGCGCAATACATCTATGAGCGTTCGGCTGCGACCGGCAAGCGCTGCCAGTGCTTCGGAGGCGCCAAGAACCATCTGATCGTGATGCCCGATGCCGACATGAATCAGGCTGTCGATGCGCTGATGGGCGCGGCCTATGGCGCCGCCGGCGAGCGTTGCATGGCGGTGTCCGTCGCGGTGCCGGTCGGCAAGACCACCGCCGATCGCCTGATGGAAAAGCTGATCCCGCGGGTCGAAAGCCTGAAGATCGGTCCGTCCACCGATCCGAACGCCGATTACGGTCCGCTGGTGACGAAGGAAGCGCTGCAGCGGGTCCGCAACTATGTCGATGTCGGCATCAAGGAAGGCGCGACGCTGGCGGTCGATGGCCGTGGTTTCAAGATGCAGGGCTATGAGAACGGCTTCTACATGGGCGGCTGTCTGTTCGACAACGTCACCAAGGACATGCGGATCTACAAGGAAGAGATCTTCGGTCCGGTGCTGTCGGTGGTGCGCGCCCATGATTTCGACGAGGCGCTGAGCCTGCCGTCCGACCACGAGTATGGCAACGGCGTTGCGATCTTCACCCGCGACGGCGATTCCGCGCGCGAGTTCGCCGCCAAGGTCAATGTCGGCATGGTCGGCATCAACGTGCCGATCCCGGTGCCGGTGGCGTACTTCTCGTTCGGCGGCTGGAAGCGTTCCGGCTTCGGTGATCTCAATCAGTACGGCACCGACTCGGTGCGCTTCTACACCAAGGCCAAGACGGTAACCTCGCGTTGGCCGTCGGGCGTCAAGGAAGGAGCCAGCTTCACGATGCCGACGAGCTGAGGCCAACAACCGGCGGGCGCGCATGCAGTTCGCTCTCAATGAGGACCAGCTTGCCATTCGCGACATGGCGCGGGCGTTCGCGACTGAACGCATCGCGCCCGACGCCCTGAAATGGGATCAGGAGAAGTATTTCCCCGTCGAGATCATGCGCGAGGCGGCCGCGCTCGGCATCGGCGGGATTTACATCCGCGACGATGTCGGCGGCTCGGGGCTGACGCGGTTCGACGCGGCGCTGATCTTCGAGGCACTGGCGCAGGGCTGCCCGACCGTCTCCGCCTTTCTGTCGATCCATAATATGTCGGCGTGGATGATCGATGCCTATGGCAGTGACGAGCAGCGCCGCAAATGGCTGCCACGGCTCTGCACCATGGAGCTGATCGCGAGCTATTGTCTGACCGAGCCGGGATCAGGCTCGGACGCCGCTGCGCTTTCCGCGCGCGCGGTGCGTGATGGCGATCACTACATCCTCAACGGCCAGAAACAGTTCATCTCCGGCGGTGGGCAGAGCGACATTTATGTCGTTATGGTTCGCACCGGTGGTGAGGGCGCCGCGGGAATCTCCACGCTTGTGGTGGAAGCGGGCACGCCCGGCCTGTCGTTCGGCGCCGAAGAACGCAAGATGGGCTGGAACGCGCAGCCGACGCGGGCCGTGATCTTCGAGAATGCGCGCGTTCCCGTCGTCAACCGGCTCGGCGAGGAGGGCATCGGATTCAAGATCGCGATGGCCGGTCTCGACGGCGGCAGGCTCAATATTGCGGCCTGTTCGCTGGGCGGCGCGCAGGCGGCGCTCGACAAATCACTCGCCTACATGCGAGAGCGCAAGGCGTTCGGTAAATCGCTCGATCAGTTTCAGGCGCTGCAGTTCCGCCTCGCCGACATGGCGACCGAGCTTGAGGCGGCACGCACGTTCCTGTGGCGCGCGGCGTCGGCGCTCGATCGCAAGGATGCGGATGCCGGCATGCTGTGTGCGATGGCCAAGCGTTTCGGCACCGATGTCGGCTTCGACGTCGCCAACCGGGCGCTGCAACTGCATGGCGGTTACGGCTATCTTGCCGAATACGGCATCGAAAAGATCGTGCGCGACCTGCGGGTGCACCAGATTCTCGAGGGCACCAACGAAATCATGCGTCTCATTATCTCGCGCAAGTTGATCGAGGGCGCGCGATGACGGCGCAGCGCATCGCCGTCGATGAGGCGGGTGATGATCTCGTCATCGAACGCGAAGGCTCTGCGGGGATCATCCGTCTCAATCGCCCGGCCGCGCTCAACGCGGTGACGATCGGCATGGTGCGCGGCATTTCGCGCGCACTGGATGTTTTCGAGCATGATCCGGCGATCGTCACGGTCCTGCTGGAAGGCGCCGGCGAGCGCGGCCTCTGCGCCGGCGGGGATATCCGCAGTCTCTATGACAATGCGCGGATCGGCAGCGATTTCGGCGCGGTGTTCTGGCGCGAGGAATACGTGCTCGACGCCCGCATCGCCTCGTTCGCCAAGCCGTTCATCGCCTACATGGACGGCCTCGTGATGGGAGGCGGCATCGGTCTTGCCGGTCACGCGGATCATCGGATTGTCACGGACCGCACCCGCCTCGCGATGCCGGAAGTCGGTCTTGGCTTCTTTCCGGATGTCGGCGGCACATGGATCTTGTCGCGTGCGCCGGGCGAGATCGGCACCTATTACGGCCTCACCGGCAATATGATGAACGGCGCCGAGGCGGTTTATACCGGCTTTGCCGATCATCTGATCCGGGCTGGCGATTGGTCAGCCTTACGTGCGATGCTCACGCAATTGCCTGCGAAAGCAGGTGCTGCGGACGTGAAACGCACCATCGAACAGGTTGCCGTCACAGGCGAGGCCGCGCCGATCGCGGCACAGCGTAATCTGATCGATCGCGCGTTCGGTCATGACAGCGTCGAGGAGATCGTCGCGGCGCTGCAACGCGACGGTTCGGACTTCGCGCGCAAGACGCTTGCCGCCATCAACGAGAAATCGCCGCGCGGTCTCAAGCTGACGCTGAAGATGCTGCAGCTGGGACGCTCCTCAATCTCTCTCAAAGAGTGTCTGGTGCGGGAGTATCGCGCCGCGCTTGGCGTCTATGCCAGCGCGGACTTCGTCGAAGGCATCCGCGCCGCCATCATCGACAAGGATCGCAGTCCGAAATGGTCGCCGCCGCGGATCGAGGACGTGACGTCGCAGATAATTGAGAGCTATCTTGAGCCGCGCGGGCAGGGCGAACTGAAACTATGACGCACTGACCGCCACACATCGAGCAAGCGAAGCTGAGGGAACGGCAATGGCAGATATCGCATTCATCGGTCTGGGCAACATGGGTGGTCCGATGGCCGCCAATCTCGTCAAGGCCGGCCACAAGGTTCATGGCTTCGATCTCGTTCCGGCTTCGTGCGAGGCGGCGAAAGCCGCGGGCGTGACACTGGCTCCGACAGCGAAGGATGCGGTCAAGGCAGCAAGCATCGTCATTACCATGCTGCCGGCCGGCAAGCATGTGCTTGCGGTGTGGGGCGATATCGTGACGGCCGCGGCCAGGGGCACGCTGTTCACCGATTGCTCGACCATCGATGTGGAAAGTGCGCGCAAAGCGCATGAACTGGCGAAGGCGGCGGGGCTGCCGTCGGTCGATGCGCCAGTCTCCGGCGGCACCGGCGGGGCGAAGAACGCGACGTTGACTTTCATGGCGGGCGGCGATGCCGCCGCCTTTGCGAGAGCAAGGCCGATCCTTGAGGCGATGGGCAAGAAGATCGTGCATTGCGGCGAGGGCGGCGCCGGACAGGCCGCGAAGATCTGCAACAACATGATCCTCGGCATTTCGATGATCGCGGTAGGCGAGGCGTTCACGCTGGCGGAGAAGCTCGGGCTTTCGCATCAGGCGCTGTTCGATGTGGCCTCGACCTCGTCCGGCCAGTGTTGGTCGTTGACGAGCTACTGCCCGGTGCCGGGTCCGGTGCCGGCGTCGCCTGCCAACAACGACTACAAGCCGGGCTTTGCGGCGGCGCTGATGCTCAAGGATTTGCGGCTCTCGCAGGAAGCCGCGAAAGCCGCCGGCGCGGCAACGCCGCTCGGCGCGCACGCCGAAAGCCTCTATGACACTTTCACTAAAGAAGGGCATGGCGACGTCGACTTTTCCGGTATCATCCGTCATCTGCGCGCATCGGCGAGAACATGACGGGATGGATCGATGACCACATTCCAGGACGCACGGACGTTTCTGCTCAAGCACCGGACGGACTACGACACGGCGGTCGCGCAGTTTCGCTGGCCGGATGCTCCCCAATTTAATTGGGCGCTCGACTGGTTCGACGCCGGGCTTGCCAGTGATCCGCAGAGCCGGGATCGCGCCGCGTTGTGGATCGTCGATGTCGCAAGCGGCAGCGAGACCAAGCTCACATTCGGCGAGATGTCGCGCCGCTCCAACCAGACCGCGAATTTCCTGCGCAGTCTCGGTCTTACGCGCGGCGACCGTCTGCTGTTGCTGCTCGGCAATGTGGTGCCGCTGTGGGAGACCATGCTGGCGGCGATCAAGCTCGGTGTCGTCATCATTCCGGCGACCACGCTGCTGACGCCGGACGAATTGCGCGACCGGCTGGAGCGCGGCAAGCCCAAGGTCGTGGTGGCTGCGAGCGATCAGGTTGCCAAATTTGAAAAGCTCGGCGGCGATCTTGCCAAGATCGTGGTCGGCGAGACGAATACCGCGGGCTGGCGCCCGTATAGCGACGCCGCCGGATTTTCGGACAGCTTCACGCCGGATGCGCCGACTGGCGCGCATGATCCGATGCTGCTGTATTTCACCTCCGGCACCACGGCAAAGCCGAAGCTGGTGCTGCACAGCCACCGCAGCTATCCGGTCGGCGCATTGTCGACGATGTACTGGCTCGGGCTGCAGCCGGGCGATGTGCATCTGAATATTTCCTCGCCGGGATGGGCGAAGCACGCGTGGAGTTGTTTCTTCGCGCCGTGGAATGCCGGCTCGACCATCTTCATCGCCAATCAGGCGCGCTTCGACGCCAGGAAGCTGATGGAAACCATGGTGCGTTGTGGCGTCACCACCATGTGCGCGCCGCCGACGGTGTGGCGGCTTCTCATTCAGGAGAAGCTGGCGGATTACAAAGTGACGCTGCGCGAGGTGTGCGGCGCCGGCGAGCCGCTCAATCCCGAAGTAATCGAACAGGTGAAGGACGCCTGGGGTGTCACCATTCGCGACGGTTACGGCCAGACCGAAACCACGGCGCTTGCCGGCAATTCTCCCGGCCAGCCGGTGAAGCCCGGCTCGATGGGCCGGCCGATGCCGGGCTACAAGGTCAAGGTCAGCGATGCGGACGGCAACCCTGCGAAGGAAGGCGAGATCGGGCTTGCGCTCGGCGCGGATCGTCCGGCCGGTCTGATGCTCGGCTATATGAATGACAGCGGCCAGCCGACCGGGGCGGACAGCGACGTCTATCGCACCGGCGATGTCGCCTTTCTCGACGACGATGGTTATCTCACCTTTGTCGGCCGCGCCGATGACGTGTTCAAATCGTCGGATTACCGCATCAGCCCCTTCGAGCTGGAAAGTGTTCTGCTCGAGCATGACGCCGTGGCCGAGGCCGCGGTGGTGCCGTCGCCCGATGCGATCCGTCTTGCTATTCCGAAAGCCTATGTGTCCCTGACGCCGGGCACCGCAATGTCGCGCGAGACCGCGCTGTCGGTGTTCCGTTACGTGCAGGAGCATCTGGCGCCGTTCAAGCGCGTCCGCCGCATCGAATTCGTCAAGGAACTGCCGAAGACGATTTCCGGCAAGATCCGCCGCGTTCAGCTTCGTCGCCTCGAACAGGACAACAACCGCGAGGATGCTTTACGCGGCATCGAATTTCGTGAAGAAGACCTGCCGGAGTTGCGAAGCGAACGCTGAGATTCGGTGACAAGCGCGGAACATGCCATGACCATTCGGTTTAACGGCCGCGTTGCCATTGTCACTGGCGCGGGCGCAGGGCTTGGCCGCGCGCATGCGCTGGGGCTGGCGAAGCGCGGCGCGCGTGTCGTCGTCAACGATCTCGGCGCGGCGACGGATGGCGGTGGCGGCTCAAGGCATCCGGCCGAAGCGGTTGCGGAGGAAATCCGCGCAGCCGGCGGTGAGGCCATGATCAGTGGCGCCGATGTGTCCGATCTTGGTCAGGTCGAGGACATGGTGGCGCAGGCGACCGCGCGCTGGGGCCGCGTCGATCTTCTGGTCGCCAATGCCGGCATCCTGCGCGACAAGTCCTTCGCCAGGATGGAGCCGGATGATTTCGCCAAGGTTTTGGCCGTTCATCTCGTCGGCAGTTTCAACTGCTGCCGTGCGGTGTGGAGCGGCATGCAGGAGCGCGGCTATGGTCGCATCGTCCTGACCACTTCCGGCTCGGGTCTCTACGGCAATTTTGGGCAGGCCAATTACGCCGCGGCGAAAGCCGGCATTATCGGCCTGATGAACGTGCTGGCGCAGGAAGGTCGCAAGTCCGATATCCGCGTTAACGCGATCGCGCCGAACGCTGCGACGCGGATGACCGAGGGGCTGATCCCGCCGGATATTCTTGGCTTGATGAAGCCGGACGCGATCACGCCGGCCGTGCTTTATCTGTTGAGCGCGGATGCGCCGACCCGCATTATCATGGGCGCGGGAGCGGGCTCGTTCTCGGTGGTCCGCATCGTCGAGAGCGCGGGCATCAATCTGCCGGAAGCCGAGTGGACACCGGAAGCCGTCGCCTCGCACTTTGCCGAGATCGGTGATCTTGCGCAGGCGCGCCAGCCGCGTGACGCTTTCGACCAGTTGGCGGGATTTGTCGCGCAGGCGGCGAAGAGGGCGGGCATCAAGCTGCCGCCGCTGAAAACGTGAGCGAGTCCGAGGTTGCGATCGTCGGTGCCGGGCCTGCCGGACTGATGGCGGCGGAAACCATCGCAGGTGCCGGCGTGCGTGTGACGGTGTACGATCGCATGCCGTCGGTCGCGCGCAAATTCCTGATGGCGGGGCGCGGCGGACTCAATCTCACTCACAGCGAGCCGCTGGATCTGTTCCTGAGCCGCTATGGCGCGGCAGAACCGCGCCTGCGCGCGGCGATCGAGGCGTTCCCGCCGGGCGCATTGCGGGCATGGAGCGAACAACTCGGGCAGCCGACCTTTGTCGGATCGAGCGGGCGGGTATTTCCGCAAGCGTTCAAGGCCTCGCCATTGCTGCGGGCGTGGCTGCGCCGGCTGGATGGGCTCGGCGTGCGCTTTGCCTTGCGTCATCGCTGGACCGGCTGGGATGATAGCGGCGCGCTGCGCTTCCAGACTCCGCAGGGCGAGCGGTCGGTTCAATCCGATGCCACGTTGCTGACGCTGGGCGGCGCAAGCTGGCCACGGCTCGGTGCGGACGGCACATGGACATCGCTGCTGGCGAATCGAGGCGCCGCCATTGCTCCGCTCAAGCCCGCCAATTGCGGGTTCCTTGTCGCCTGGTCGGATGTGTTTCGCAGCCGGTTCGAGGGCCAGCCGCTGAAAGGCGTTGTGCTTCGCCATGGCGAGCGCAACGTGCGCGGCGAGGCGGTGGTGACCCGACACGGGATCGAAGGTGGCGGTATTTATGCGCTGTCCGCCTCGCTGCGGGACGCCATTGCCGCAAACGGGCAGACCATCCTGCACATTGGTTTGCGGCCGGACTTGCCTGCGGCCGAACTTGTCACGCGGCTGTCATCGCCGCGGGGCAAACAATCGTTCTCGACATTCCTGCGCAAGGCAGCGGGTCTTTCGCCGGTCGGCATCGGGTTGTTGCAGGAAGCGGCGGTGCGGATCGGCACGCCGCTGGCTGCAATGCCGCCGGAGGCGCTGGCAAATCTGATCGGCGGTGTCCCCGTAACGTTAGCGGGCCCGGCGGCGATCGACCGGGCGATCTCGACCGCGGGAGGACTTGCCTTCGACGGAATCGATGATCGATTCATGCTTCGCCGATGGCCCGGTGTGTTCGTGGCGGGCGAGATGATGGACTGGGAAGCGCCGACCGGCGGCTATCTGCTGCAGGCTTGTTTTGCAACCGGTGTTGCGGCGGGAAAGGGCGTGCTGGAATTCCTGCAGCGTTAGCCATTCGGACAATTTCAACGCTGGCAACACGGCTTAGAATTGATACGCTGCCCCTCCAACAGCGGGGGCTAACCAGTCTTATCGCGCTGCAAAATAATAACTCCGGGAGTTGAATATGAAATATCGCTCTATTTCCACCGCCGCGGCTGCGCTTCTCTGCGGTGTCGCGTTCGCGGCGCCTTCCTATGCGCAGGGCGTGAAGATCGGCATTCTCAACGATCAGTCTGGCGTCTACGCCGACTACGGCGGCAAGACCTCGGTTGAGGCCGCCAAGATGGCGATCGAGGATTTCGGCGGCTCCGTGCTCGGCCAGAAGATCGAGATCGTCGATGCCGACCATCAGAACAAGCCCGACCTCGCGGTCAGCATCGCGCGGCGCTGGTATGACGTCGAAGGCGTCGACATGATCACCGAGCTGACGACCTCGTCGGTCGCGCTCGCCGTGCAGGATCTGACCAAGCAGGCGAAGAAGATCGACATCGTGGTTGGCGCAGCCTCCTCGCGCATCACCGGCGATGCCTGCACGCCCTATGGCTTCCACTGGGCGTTCGATACGCACGCACTGGCCGTCGGTACCGGCGGCGCGCTGACCGAGGCGGGCGGCAACACCTGGTTCTTCCTGACCGCCGACTATGCGTTCGGCTATTCGCTGGAGAAGGACACCAGCGACATCGTCAAGGCGAAGGGCGGCAAGGTGCTCGGCGCCGTGCGTCATCCGCTCAACACCTCGGACTTCTCGTCCTTCCTGCTGCAGGCGCAGAGCTCGAAGGCCAAGGTTGTGGGTCTGGCCAACGCCGGCCTCGACACCATCAACGCCATCAAGCAGGCGTCTGAGTTCGGCATCGTCGCCGGCGGCCAGAAGATGGCCGGCCTGCTGATGACGATCTCGGAGGTTCATGGCCTCGGCCTCAAGGCCGCACAGGGTCTGGTGCTGACCGAGGGCTTCTACTGGGATCATGACGACAAGACCCGCGCGTTCTCCGAGCGCTTCTTCAAGCGCGCCGGCCGCATGCCGAGCATGATCCAGGCCGGCACCTATTCGGCGACGCTGTCCTACCTGAAGGCGGTGAAGGCCGCCGGCACCAAGGACGCCGATGCGGTCTCCAAGAAGCTGAAGGAACTGCCGGTGGACGATGCTTTCGCCCAGGGCAAGGTTCTGGCGAACGGCCGCATGGTGCATGACCTCTATCTGTTCGAGGTCAAGAAGCCGGAAGAGAGCAAGAAGCCGTGGGACTACTACAAGCAGATCGCGGTGGTGCCGGGCGACAAGGCTTTCCCGACCGCTGCGGAGAGTGGCTGTCCGCTCACCAAGTGATCGTCTGAACCGTCAGGTTTGTCGAAAATCATCCGCGCCATGGCCTCCATGGCGCGGATTGTTTTTGAGTCGCGAAGACAGATCGAAAGGCTAGGACGCGCCTTCGATTTCCTCGCGCAGGATTTCGAGCGCCAGCCATTTCTCCTCGGCGGCGTCAAGCTCGGTCTGCGCCTTGGCGATCGCGGCGGAAACAGTGTCGAACGCCTTGCGGTCTTTCGCATAGAGGTGCGGATCGTCGAGCTGCGTCTGATAGCCCGCGATATCCTGCTGCAACTTCGCCATCGTCTTCGGCAGGGTTTCAAGCGCGTGCTTTTCGTTGAAGCTGAGCCGGCGTTTGCCGCTCGCGGATGAAGCGGGCGTCGGCGCTTTGGCGTCCTTCGCCGGCTCGGCCGCCGCCGATTTGACGGTCTTCTCCTCCAGATCCTCGCCGCGCTGCGCCAGCATGTCGGAATAGCCGCCGGCATATTCCACCCATTTGCCGCGCCCCTCGGGCGCGATCACCGACGTCACCACGCGATCGAGGAAGTCGCGATCGTGGCTGATCAGGATGACGGTGCCGTCATAATCGCCGAGCATGTCCTCAAGCACGTCGAGGGTTTCGAGATCGAGATCGTTGGTCGGCTCGTCCAGCACCAGAAGGTTCGAGGGTTTCGCCAGCGCCCGCGCCAGCATCAGGCGGCCGCGCTCGCCGCCCGACAGCGCCTCCAGCGGGGTGCGGGCCTGTTCCTGCGTGAACAGAAAGTCCTTCATGTAGCTGACGACATGCTTCGACTTGCCGCCGACCGTGATGGTGTCCCCGCGGCCGCCGGTCAACGTTTCGGCGAGGGTCGATTTCGGATCGAGGCTTTCGCGATGCTGGTCCAGCGTCGCCATCTCGATATTGGCGCCGAGTCGCACCGTGCCGCTATCCGGCGCATCGGTACCGGTCAGGATGTTGATCAGCGTGGTCTTGCCGACGCCGTTCGGGCCGACGATGCCGACGCGGTCGCCGCGCGCCACGCGGATCGAGAAATCATCGACGATGGGCCGCCCGCCATAGGATTTGCCGATCCGCTTTGCCTCGATTACCAGCCTGCCGGAGGCGTCGGCTTCAGTTGCCGTAAGGTTGGCCTTGCCGGCGGCGCCGCGATAGCTGCGGCGCTGCTCGCGCAACGCGAACAGATTGCCGAGCCGCTTGACGTTGCGCTTGCGCCGGCCGGAGACGCCATAGCGCAGCCAGTGTTCCTCGGCGACGATCTTGCGATCGAGCTTGTGCTGCTCGCGCTCTTCCTCGGCCAGCACCTCGTCGCGCCAGGCTTCGAACGCGGCAAAGCCCTTCTCGATCCGCCGGGTCTGGCCGCGGTCGAGCCACACGGTGGCGCGTGACAGGTTGGCGAGGAAGCGGCGGTCATGGCTGATCATCACCAGCGCGCTGCGGCGCGCGGCAAGTTCGCTTTCCAGCCATTCGATGGTGGTGAGGTCGAGATGGTTGGTCGGCTCGTCGAGCAGCAGAATGTCGGGCGAGGGCGCCAGCACCCGCGCCAGCGCCGCGCGCCGTGCCTCGCCGCCGGACAGATGCGCCGGGTCCTCCTGGCCGGTGAGGCCAAGCTGCTCCAGCAGATATTGCGCCTGATAGTGGTCGTCGCCGGGGCTAAGTCCAGCCTCGACATAGGCCAGTGTCGTGGCCGCGCCGGCGAAGTCCGGTTCCTGCGGCAGATAGCGGATGGTGGCGCCGGGTTGCACGAAGCGGCTGCCGTGATCCGCCTCGATCAGTCCCGCGACGATCTTGAGCAGCGTGGACTTGCCCGAGCCGTTGCGGCCGATCAGGCAGACCCGCTCGCCCTGCGAGACGCTGAGTTCGACGCCGGTGAGCAGCGGCGTGCCGCCGAAGGTCAGGGCGATGTCTTTCAACTGGATGAGCGGCGGCGCCATGGTCCTCAAGTTATCTGTTGGGTCCGCGCGATGCGGCGGATGGTCTGATCGAGCGTCGAAAGAAACGTGGAGCGGTCGCGCGAGGTGAAGCCACGCGGCCCGCCAGTGACCTCACCGCTGGAGCGCAGGTCGGTCATCAGATTGCGCACGGCCAGCGTCATGCCGATGGAATCCTCGGTATAGGCCTTGCCGTTGGAGGCGATGACGTCCGCGCCCGCCTTGACGCAGCGGCTGGCGAGCGGGATGTCGAAGGTGATCACGATATCGCCTTTGCCGGCGCGTTCGGCAATCCAGTCATCCGCCGCATCCATGCCGGAACCGGCCGCGACCCGCTCGATGCCCGGATCGTCCGGGATGCGGATATAGCCGCCCGCGACCACGCTGACCGGCCAGCCATAGCGTTGCGCGACGCGATAGATCTCGTCCTTCACCGGACAGGCATCGGCGTCGACATAGATTCGCATCAGGGGCCGGTTCCTGTTGTTCCTGCTCGGATTTTGCAGTGCGATATCATGATCTGCCAGCGCCGGGGAGGAAATTCTTGGCTGGGATCAAGCAGATCTGGCCAAACGGCGCCGCCGCCTTATCGTTGCGCGCGGTATTGGCGCGCTGATACACTTGGTCCGAATGGAAAAATCAGCGCGCCGGCATGGCAGGCGCAGAGACGGTTTTAGATGTCCGAGCAAGTGCGATCGCGCGGTGGCGACGAGCCCCGCGGCAGGCCGCCTTTAAATCAGCCGGCCAGCCCTTGCGCGAAAGTGCCGCGGGGGGCGCCGGCCTATGCGGCGATCGATCTCGGCACCAATAATTGCCGCCTACTGATCGCGCGCCCGTCCCAGAACGGCTTCCGCGTGGTCGATTCCTTTTCCCGCATCATTCGGCTGGGCGAGGGGCTGTCCTCCACCGGCCGCATCAGCGAGGCGGCGATCGAGCGCGCCGTGGGAGCGCTGTCGATCTGCCGCGACAAGATCGACGCCAAGGGCGCGCGCCGTCTGCGCACCATCGCGACCGAAGCGTGCCGCGCCGCCGAGAATTCGGATATTTTCCTCGACCGCATCAGGACGGAAGCCGGCATCGATCTGGAAATCATCGACCGGGAAACCGAGTCGACGCTGGCGGCGGTCGGGTGCTCTCCCTTGCTGGATCGTAATGCGCGCGGCGCTGTCCTGTTCGATATCGGCGGCGGTTCGAGCGAGGTGATGCTGGTCAGCCGCCCGAACGATGAACCTCATGCGACGGCGATCAAGGGGCCATGGACCTCGCTGCCGCTCGGCGTCGTCACTCTCGCCGAGCGTTTCGGTGGCGTCGAGGTGACATCGCAGCTTTACGGAGCCATGGTCGATCATGTCGCCGAATATCTTGCGCCGTTCGCCGCCGAGCACGGTCAGAATACAGCCGGAATGCACCTGCTCGGCACCTCCGGCACGGTGACCACGGTGGCGGGCGTGCATCTGGGCCTCGAGCGATATGACCGCCGCCGCGTCGACGGCATCTGGATGAGCGACGGCGACATCACGCAGGCGATCGAGACCTTGCTGTCGATGAGCTATCGCGAGCGCGCCGACAATGCCTGCATCGGCACCGAGCGGGCCGATCTCGTGCTGGCCGGCTGCGCCATTCTGGATGCGATCCGCAATGCCTTCCCGATGCAGCGCCTGCGCGTGGCCGATCGCGGCCTGCGCGAGGGCATGCTGGTCGAGATGATGCGAAGCGACGGCTTCGTGCAGGCGTCATAGGTCCGTCATGGCGAAAGACACCACCGGCCGGCTGCACGTCACGGTCAAGACTGGCGGCAAGCGCAAGCTGTCGTCAAAGCTCTGGCTCGAACGCCAGCTCAACGATCCTTATGTCGCGCAGGCGAGGCGCGATGGCTTCCGCTCGCGTGCGGCCTACAAGCTGCAGGAGATGGACGACAAGTTTCGCTTCCTGAAAGCGGGACAGGCGGTGGTCGATCTCGGCGCCGCGCCGGGCGGCTGGAGCCAGATCGCCGCCAAGCGTGTCGGGTCGGATCGCGGCAAGGGCAAGGTGGTGGCGATCGATCTGCTTGAGATGCCGGACATTCCGGGCGTTACCTTCGCGCAGCTCGATTTTCTCACCGAGGATGCGCCGGAAAAGTTGCGCGCCATGCTGGGTGGCGGCGCCGATGTCGTGATGTCGGACATGGCGGCGAACACCACAGGTCATCGCAAGACCGATCAGCTCCGGATTGTCGGGTTGGTCGAGAGCGCAGCGGCTTTTGCATCCGAGGTGCTCAATCCTGGCGGCACCTTTGTCGCCAAGGTGTTCCAGAGCGGCGCCGATGCCGCGCTGCTGGCGCAGCTCAAGCGCGATTTTGCGACCGTGCGCCACGTCAAGCCGGCGGCCAGCCGGCAAGATTCCTCGGAGCGTTATTTGCTGGCGACCGGATACCGCGGAACGTCCGCTGCCGCGCCATCCGGCGACGAACCTAGTTGAGCCGCTGGTCGCGGGCTTCGGCGGTGCCTTCGCTGGGCGCGGTCTGGGCTGCGTGCGGTCCGTGCAATGCCGTGACCTTCTGGCCGGAGACCTGATGCCCGGCATCCTGCGGCAGGCGGTAGAACGCCCAGGTTGACGTCGCCGCCACCAGCGAGATCACCACGAAGGCCGGCGCGAAGTCGGCCGCGCTGAGCTCGGCGGACTGGCGCAGCGCCATGGTCGCCTCCACCGCGAACGCGCCGAGCGCGACGCCGGCTGAAATCGCCAGTTGCTGGTTGACGCTGGCGAGCGTGGTCGCCCGGCTCATCTCCGAGACATCGACATCGGCATAGGCCATGGTGTTGACGGCGGTGAATTGCAGCGAGCGGAAGAAGCCGCCGACGATCAGCACGAACATGATCAGCAGCAGCGGCGTTGACGGCGTGAACAGCGCGCACGCCGCTATCGAGACGCAGGCGATCAGGCCGTTGAGGATCAGGACCGGGCGAAATCCGAAGGTGCGGATGATGCGCGCGGCGAGCGTTTTCATGCCCATGGCGCCGACCGCCGACGCGAACGTCACCATGCCGGATTTGAACGGCGACAGTCCGAAGCCGATCTGCATCAAGAGCGGCAGCAGGAACGGCAGCGCGCCGACGCCCATGCGGAACACGAAGCCGCCGCCGAGGCTGGCGCGCAGCGTCGTGTGCCGCAGCAGCGTGAAGTCGAGCACCGGGGAGGCGGTTTGCCGCGCGTGCCAGATATAAAGACCCATCGCCACCGCGCCGCCGAGGATCAGGGCGACGACGATCTGCCAGGGCAGCATATCGAGCCCGGCGACGGAAAGGCCGAAGGCGAGCCCCGCGACGCCCGCGCCGGCGAGGGCGAGGCCGACCAGATCGAAGCGTTCCGGGCTCTCGCTCTTGATCGGGTCGATGTATTTCAGCGCCAGAAAGATGCCGAGCACGCCAATCGGGATGTTGATCAGGAAGATCCAGTGCCAGGAGAAGTAGGTGGTGATGAAGCCGCCGAGCGGCGGGCCGACCACGGGTCCGATCAGGGCCGGGACGGTCACCCACGCCATCGCATTGACCAGCATGCTCTTGTCGATGGTGCGCAGCAGGACCAGCCGGCCGACCGGCACCATCATGGCGCCGCCGAGTCCCTGCACGATGCGTGCGAACACGAAATCGGTCAGCGAGCTTGCCACCGCGCAGCCGATCGAGCCGACCATGAACACGCCGATCGCGGTGGAGAATACGGTGCGCGCGCCGAACCGGTCCGCAGTCCAGCCGCTCGCCGGAATGAAGACCGCGAGCGACAGGAGGTAGGAGGTGATGGCGAGCTTGAGCGTGAGCGGACTGGTCCCGATATCCGCCGCGATCGCCGGAAGCGAGGTCGCGATCACCGTGGAGTCCATGTTTTCCATGAACAGGGCGCAGGCGACGATCAGCGGGATAAGGCGTTCTTTCTGCATGACCTCGTCGGGGGAATTGGCAGGCAAGCGGGCGGCGGGAAAGGCTGGCAGCCGCCCTTTAAGGCATGGCGGGCGGGTCGGGGCAATAAACTCGTCGTGAGGGCCCTCGTTCCGGCGCCGCACCGCGATTGCATGCGTGGTTTGCGTAAAAAACCCCGTAAAATCCGGGGAAATGCTTTGAAACGGTGGTCCGGCGTGCTATCGACCACCGCCAATCCTCTCGATGAGCTTCGAATCGAGGCGATGCGGACAGCATCGCCGGGCGTCGCTTATCCTTAATTTTAGCGCAGCCGACCGGCTGCTGGATGGAGTTGGCAATGGCAATCAAACCCCGCGATCAGGCCATACGTGAGGCTTTCACGTTCGACGACGTGTTGCTCAAGCCCGGCCCGTCCGAGGTGATGCCCTCCGAAGTCGATGTCCGCAGTTACCTGACCCGCGCGGTCCCGCTCAACATTCCGATCATCGCCTCCGCGATGGATACGGTCACCGAAGCGCGGATGGCGATCGCCATGGCGCAGGCTGGCGGCCTTGGCGTGATCCATCGCAACTTCGATGTCGAAGGGCAGGCGGCGCAGGTTCGTCAAGTCAAGAAATTTGAATCCGGCATGGTGGTGAACCCGCTCACCATCGGCCCCGACGCCCGGCTCGCCGATGCGCTGGCGCTGATGAACGATCACGGCTTCTCCGGCATTCCGGTGGTCACCGGCGGAGAGAACGGCAAGCCCGGCAGGCTGGTCGGCATTCTCACCAACCGTGACGTCCGCTTTGCGACCGACCCGGACCAGAAGGTCTCGGAGCTGATGACGCGCGACAAGCTGATCACGGTGCGCGAAGGCGTCGATCAGACCGAGGCCAAGAAGCTGCTGCACCAGAACCGCATCGAGAAGCTTTTGGTGGTGGATGATCAGTATCGCTGCGTCGGCCTGATCACCGTAAAGGACATGGAGAAGGCGGTGGCCTATCCGCTGGCCTCGAAGGATGCGCAGGGCCGCCTGCGCGTCGCCGCCGCGACCACGGTGGGCGACAACGGCTTCGAGCGTACCGAACGGCTGATCGACGCCGGTGTCGACGTGATCGTGGTGGACACCGCGCACGGCCACTCGACGCGCGTGCTGGAGGCCGTCAACCGCATCAAGAAGCTGTCGAACGCCGTGCAGGTGGTCGCCGGCAACATCGCGACTGCCGATGGCGCGCAGGCCCTGATCGATTCCGGCGCGGATGCGGTCAAGGTCGGCATCGGTCCGGGCTCGATCTGCACCACGCGCATTGTCGCCGGCGTCGGCGTTCCGCAGCTCACCGCGATCATGGATACGGTGGAAGCTGCGAAGAAGGCGAACGTGCCGGTGATCGCCGATGGCGGCATCAAATATTCCGGCGATCTCGCCAAGGCGCTCGCGGCCGGCGCGGACATCGCGATGGTCGGCTCGCTGCTGGCGGGCACCGACGAGACGCCGGGCGAAGTGTTCCTGTGGCAGGGCCGCTCCTACAAGGCCTATCGCGGCATGGGCTCGGTTGGCGCGATGGCGCGGGGCTCGGCCGACCGCTATTTCCAGCAGGACATCAAGGACACGCTCAAGCTGGTGCCGGAAGGCATCGAGGGGCAGGTGCCCTACAAGGGTCCGGTAGCCAACGTGGTGCATCAGCTTGCCGGCGGTCTGCGCGCGGCGATGGGCTATGTCGGCGCCAGGACGCTGGAGGAATTCCACAGCAAGGCGGAGTTCGTGCGCATCACCGGCGCGGGCCTGCGCGAGAGTCATGTGCACAACGTGACCATCACGCGTGAAAGCCCGAACTATCCTGGCGGGGTCTGACGGCATCGGAACGATGAGCGTCGAACTTCATTGGTTCGCTTAAGCGATACTTATTGAAGTTCACACTCTGGAGATTGCCATGCTCGTTCAGATGATCCTGCTTCCGGTGTTCGTGATGGTCGGTCTGACCTTCGCGGTCCTGCTCGGTGCCGGACGCCGCGTTGCCGTGGCTGGCGGTGACGCATCGCTGGCGCAGGGACCAGGCGCGCATCTGCACGTCCTGTTCTATATTCTGGTCGCGTTCGCCATTCCGCTGCGCCAGGCCGACCTGGTGATGGTGCTGCTGGCGTGGGTGTTCGTGGTGATCGAGTTGTTTCAGGCCGGCCTGCTGCTGCGGGCCACCGAGACACGCGGATCGTCTCTCTTCGTCGCCGGCGCGCTGGTGCTGCTGGCGATGTGGGTCTATTTCGCTCTGCGCATCCTGTTTCCGGTCTGGTGACAGGCCGCTTGTTAGAAAGACATTCATGACGCCCGCCGCACGGCTGTCCGCAGCCATCGAAGTCCTTGGAGCCATCGACGCCCAGCGGATTCCGGCCCAGAATGCACTCAAGGAGTGGGGCACCGCGCACCGCTTTGCCGGCTCGGGCGACCGGGCGGCGATCGCCGGTCTGGTGTTCGACGTGCTGCGCCGCCGCGCATCGAGCGCCTATCTTCTGGACAGCGATACACCGCGCGCGCGCCTGCTCGGTATGCTCAAGCTTGAACGCGGGCTTGGCGTCGATGCCATCACGGTGCTGTGCGACGGCGGACGTTTTGCACCGGAGCCCTTGAGCGACGCGGAGCGGAGCGCGCTGACCTCGCGCTCGCTGCAGGACGCGCCGGCTCACATCGCTGGCGATTATCCGGAATGGCTCGATCCGCATCTGGCCGAAGTTTTTGGCGAGGACCGCGCGGTGGAAGCCGCCGCGATGGCGAGCCGCGCGCCGCTCGATCTGCGCGTCAATACGCTGAAAGCCAAACGCGAGAAAGCATTGGCCTCGCTGGCGCATCTGGGTGCGAAGCCGACGCCGTGGTCGCCGCTCGGCCTTCGCATCGAGCTTGGCGCCGATGCCCGCAATCCCGGCATCCATGCCGAGGAGGATTTCATCAAGGGCGGCATCGAGGTGCAGGACGAAGGCTCGCAGATCGCGGCGCTGCTCACCGCCGCCCGGCCCGGCGAGCAGGTGATCGACATGTGCGCGGGCGCGGGCGGCAAGACGCTGGCGCTGGCGGCGATGATGCAGGGCAAGGGCCGCCTGATCGCGACCGACCGCGACAAGCGGCAGCTTGCGCCGATTCACGAACGGCTGTCGCGCGCCGGGGTGCACAACGCCGACGTCCGCGCGCCGAAGGGACCGGACGACACATTGAGCGATATCCGCGCCACTGCCGATCTGGTGGTGATCGATGCGCCGTGCACCGGCACCGGCACCTGGCGGCGCAATCCGGACGCCAAATGGCGGATGCGGCCCGGTGCGCTGGAAATCCGGGTCCGGGACCAGGTTGAGGTGCTGGAGCGCGCCGCGCCGCTGGTGAAGCCCGGCGGGCGGATCGGCTACATCACCTGCTCGGTGCTGGCGCAGGAAAATTCCGCGCAGGTGGCGGACTTCCTCGGGCGCCATCCTGAATTCGCCGTGGTGCCGCCGGCAGAGGTGGCGGGCGCGCTGGGCGAGCGCGGGGCGGAGTTTGCCGCCGCCGCCTTGCTGTCGCCCGAGGGGTTGTTGATGACCCCGCGGCGGACCGGGACCGACGGGTTTTTCGTTGCCATTTTGCGGCGGCAGGCCGCCTGAAAATCCGGCAGATAACCACCCCGGCGGCATTGCGACCCCATGCCGGGTCGCGTATCTCCATGCCATGACAGCGCACAGCCAGACCTCGAAAGCGGCCACCGACCCGGCGGCCGCGCATGACAAGATTCTGATCGTCGATTTCGGCTCTCAGGTGACCCAGCTCATCGCCCGCCGCGTCCGCGAGGAGGGCGTCTATTCCGAGATCGTGCCGTTCCAGAAGGCAGAAGCCGCCTTCGCGCAGATGAAGCCCAAGGCGGTGATCCTGTCCGGCGGGCCGGCCTCGGTGCTGGAGGCAAACGCACCGTCGGCGCCGATGTCGATCTTCAC
>JAFKKO010000120.1 GCA_017305455.1 Hyphomicrobiales bacterium
CTTGATGAGCTTCACCGCTTCCGCGATCGGGTAGAGCTTTTCGCGGTCGATGCCCTCGCGGGCCTTCACAAGCTTCTTTCCAACAGCCATGACCGCTTACCCCGCCACTTCCAGACCCATCGAACGGGCAGAGCCCTCGACCATCTTCACGGCCGCTTCGACGGTGTCGCAGTTGAGATCCTTCATCTTCTTCTCGGCGATCTCGCGCACCTGCGCACTCGTCACCTTGCCGGCCTTGTCGCGGCCCGGCGCCTTCGAGCCGGACTGGATCTTGGCCGCCTGCTTGAGGAAGTAGGACATCGGCGGCGTCTTCATCTCGAACGTGAAGGAGCGATCCGCATAAATGGTGATGACCACCGGAATCGGGGTGTTCTTCTCTTCCTTCGCGGTCTGCGCGTTGAACGCCTTGCAGAATTCCATGATGTTGAGACCGCGCTGACCAAGCGCGGGGCCGATCGGTGGCGACGGGTTCGCCGCACCGGCCGGCACCTGAAGCTTCAGGTATCCGGTCACTTTCTTCGCCATGTTGCACTCCTGTTAGTGGTGCGGCTCCGGACGGCTGGCGACCGCCCTCACCTCCCACGGATTTAAGGAAACAGCTTTCGCCGCCTCCCCTTAACGTCATGCGCGGACTTGATCCGCGCATCCATCAAGATGGATTGCCGGGTCGAGCCCGGCAATGACATCCAGTGACGATCAGACCTTCTCGACCTGACCGAATTCCAGTTCGACCGGCGTCGCGCGGCCGAAGATCGACACCGCAACCTTGACGCGCGAGCGGCCCTCGTCGACTTCCTCGACCACGCCGGAGAACGAGGCGAACGGGCCGTCGGCCACGCGCACGTTCTCGCCGACCTCGAACGACACCGACGCCTTCGGCCGCTCCACGCCCTCCTGCACCTGATGCAGGATACGCATCGCCTCGGCTTCGGAAATCGGCATCGGCTTGTTTTCAGCGCCGAGGAAGCCGGTCACCTTCGGCGTATTCTTGATCAGGTGGAAGGCCTCATCGGTGAGGTTCATCTTCACCAGCACGTAGCCGGGGAAGAACTTGCGCTCGGCATCGACCTTGCGGCCGCGGCGGACTTCCGTGACCTTCTCGGTCGGCACCAGCACCTGCTCGAACAGATCCTCCAGCCCGCGCTGCTTGGCCTGCTCGCGGATCGACTCGGAGACCTTCTTTTCGAAGTTCGAATAGGCGTGAACGATGTACCAGCGCATGCTCATAATTTCAGTCCACGCCCGTTAGCGAATGCCCAGGATGAAGGTGATCACCATGCGGATCACCTGATCGGAGACGAAGAAGAAGATCGCAGCGAGGATGACCAGCACGAACACCATGATGGTGGTGATCAGCGTCTCGCGACGGGTCGGCCAGGTGACCTTGGAGGTCTCCGTGCGGACTTCCTGCAAGAATTTGAACGGGCTGAAAGCCATCGTGCGGTCCAGTGATCTGCTGCGCGAAGAATTGACGTAAACCGGACAGCCCTCGTGTGCGCCCAACCTCTTGTGAAGGATGAGCCGCCATGCGGGCTCGATTGTCCGGGGTTTGAAGCCGCGCCGGAAATCCGCGAAGCGGGCCGGCAGCGAGTGCCGCATCCCTACTTCAGGACGGGGGTTTGGTCAAGGCGGCCCCGGCCGCACCCGGTCCCCGGCGGACCGCGTTCCGGAACCGGCATCGGCGCTCCGCACGCCATAAGGTTGCAATTTACCTTGAATGGAGGTGTCAAGCTCTTACCCCCGTTAACCATCGCATTTCCGCTTTGCTCCGGTCCTGAGGAGAGCAGAAATGTGGATCGCTATCGCCCTGATTGTCATCCTGATCGCGGGCGTCGCCCTGTGCATCGTCGCGTGGCTGTCATTGCTGTTCGGGACCGGCGAGACACCGCTCTGCCCGCGCTGCGGCGGGCGGACTCGGAAATTCCACATGAGGACCGCGAAGGCAGCCGAGCGGGTGGAATTCTATCGCTGCCGGGAATGCGGCAGCGA
This sequence comes from Hyphomicrobiales bacterium, assembly GCA_017305455.1. Taxonomy (GTDB): domain Bacteria; phylum Pseudomonadota; class Alphaproteobacteria; order Rhizobiales; family Xanthobacteraceae; genus Afipia. The sequence continues at coordinate 1,990 of JAFKKO010000120.1, forward strand.
CCCGACGCCGGATAGCGCGCGACATTGGGCGAGAAGCCGGCTGAAGCCGCCGCAATAAGCCGCCAAATCAAGGCGTGGCGCCGCCGACGTCAAGGCGCGGCGATGATGTCCGGATGATGGATCTCAAGAGCTAAGTCTGGAAAATCCGGAAAACAGACTCCAAGCATGCTGGCAGGGGCGGCAGGGCTCGAACCCGCGACCCTCGGTTTTGGAGACCGATGCTCTACCAACTGAGCTACACCCCTGTATGGCGCCTCTATAGCGAACCGTTTCCGTCCCGTCACGTCCCCTTTGGAGTGTTTTTAAGGAACTGTCCCGCAGCGGGACGCTGCCTTGACTCGGCAGCGAGGCGCTTTCTAATGGACCGTCCCTCTACACCAAACGCGACACAAGGGATCGGAAGCACGGCGTGAGACCATTCTCCTTCATCCGCCGCATGTCTCTGACCCAACGATTGCTCGCGCTGACGCTGGCGGCGTCCCTGCCCGGCCTGTTCGCGCTGGTCTATTCCTCGATCGACCTGCGCAACACCCGCTACGGTGAGGTGCGCGCCGAGGCGTTGCGCAACGTCCACTTCGTGGTGTCGGAAATCGACCAGATCTTCGACGGCGTCGAGGGCGTGCTGCACGCGGTGTCGCAGGCCTCCGAGGTGCATGCCGGCGACAAGGAAAGCTGCACCGACTACATCACGCGCGTACGCGCCCAGCTCCCGCAACTGACCTCGATCATCATCGCCGGCACGGACGGCGCGCTGCGCTGCTACAGCGAAGGCAGGCAGCCGCAGGTCAATCTCGCCGACCGCTTCTACTTCCGCGAGGCGATCGCAACACGCGCCTTCTCGATCGGCAACTACACCAGCAGCCGGGTGTCAGACCGCAATATCGTGCCGATGGCGCTGCCGGTGATCGAGAACGGCGAAGTCGCCTATGTCATGGTCGCAGGGCTGAACATCGACTGGTTCGGCCAGCAGATCCGCGACCGCGGCCTCGCCCGCGGCAGCACCATCACCGTCGCCGACCGCAACGGCATCATCATCGCGCGCGAGCCCAATCCGGAAAAGTACGTCGGCACCATGATTGCGACGCGTTACGTCAAGTTCTTGTCGGAGCGGGCCGATACGCACGAGGTCGAGGGCCGCGACGGCATCGCGCGCATTCTTGCCTTCGTGCCCGCGCCGGAGACGCCGTTCGGCCTCTATGTGTCGAGCGGCATCTCGCGCGAGGAATCGTTCGGTCCGATCGACCGCGCGCTGCGCAACAGCCTGTTGCTGTTCGGGCTTGGCGCCTGCGCCGCCTTCTTCCTGACCTGGATGGTCGGCGAAGGCATCATCCGCCGCCCCTTGATGCTGATGGTGGCGACCGCCGAGGCGTGGCGGCGCGGCTATGATTCGGCGCGCACCGGCATCACCAACCGCAGCGACGAGATCGGCATTCTCGGCCAGACCATCGACCGCCTGATGGACGAGAACGCGCGGCGCGAAGAGGAACGCGAGCTGTCCGAATCCCGCCGCGAGATTCTGGTCCACGAACTCGCCCATCGGGTCAAGAACACGCTCGCCACCGTGCAGTCGATCGCGAGCCTCTCCTTCCGCGACAGCCAGGGGCCCGAAGCGCTGCGCGGCTTCCAGGAACGGTTGCAGGCGCTGGTGCGCAGCCACGACCTGCTGACGCGGCGCAACTGGGAGCACGCCGATCTGCTCGAAGTCGCGGAAGCCGCCCTCGCCCCGGCCCGCGAGGACGGCGCGCACCGCATCACGCTGAAGGGCCCGCGGGTCGATCTCACCTCGGCGACCGTGGTGCCGATGGCGATGATCCTCCACGAATTGTGCACCAACGCGATGAAATACGGCGCGCTCGCCACCGAGCACGGCAAGATCACGGTGGAGTGGACCGCAAGCCAGGAACCGCGCGGCACGCTGATCGATCTTCTCTGGAGCGAGAGCGAGGGCCCGCCGGTGGAGCCGCCGACGCATGAGGGCTTCGGCTCCAAACTGATCGCAAGCCTGACGCAGCAGATGAACGGCGGTTACGAAATCAACTATCCGCGCAGCGGCATCATCTGCAGGATCCGCCTCATCGCGCCGTGCGCCCAACCGCGCGAGGACGACGGCACGGCGTGAGATGAATGTCCCAGGTGCGAATGTCCCAGGTGCCCTGAGCCGCGAAGGGGATCCAGGTGTTCGGCCTGCAACTGCCGCCCCCTCACCCGATTTCACGAAACGTCGCGTGTTTATGAATTAAACTCCTGGGTTCCGACACAATTTACAAAAACCCTGCAAAATAGGCCTTGGCGGCAAGGAACCCTGCGACACAATAACAATTAATTACGATTGAATATATATTAAATCGGGTATTTAATTTGTTTAATCCGGAACTGCCCGTCGCGCCGCCCTTTCCGCCCGCAGATTGAGGAGTGCCACCGATGAACCGCCGTCCCGTCACAAGTCCTGCACGCCGTCACTTCATGGGTATCGTTGCCGCCGGCGCAGGAAGGCTATCGACGATCGCAATCGCCTCGTCATTGCTTGCGGTCACCAAAACAAAAACCGCCGACGCAATGGGCTTGTTTCCTCGGGACGATCCCAATGGACCCAGCCCTCATTGCTTTGCGCAAGGAACGCTGATCCGGACGGCGGACGGCGAAACGCCCGTGGAAGATCTGGCGGTCGGCGCTTTCGTCATGACGACCAACGGCGCACGGCCGGTCAAATGGATCGGCCGGCAAGTCATGAGCAGGAATGGCTCGGCCTGCTGGCATCCGAGCGTCGTGCCGGTCCGGGTCTCGCGCTTTGCGATCGACGATCAGACTCCGCAGCGGGACTTGTATCTGTCGCAGGAACACTGCCTCTTGATCGACGGGGCCCTCATCCCCGTGAAATACCTTGTCAACGGATGTTCGATCGCGTTCGACGAGGATGCGAAAAGCTCCGAAACCATCGCGTATTTCTGCGTCGAGCTCGACACTCATGAAGCCGTGTTTGCGGAAGGCGCCGCCGCCGAAACGTTTCGACACTGGGGCGGTCGGCTCACCTGGGATAATCTCGAGGACTACCGGGAGCTTTACGGCACCGAGCATGAGGTGACGCCGGCATTCGCGCCGATTTACCGCTACAGCGGCGGCCGCGCAGAGGTGGGCGGCTTGCTCCGGCTGGCAGCTTCCCGCTTCGTCGATGTGCGCGATCCGATCCAGATTGCTCATGACCGGATCGCGGCGCGTGCAATGGCGAGAGCGGCCTGACCGGCCGGCAGCGTCAACCGCAACGGATATCAGGGAGGGATTGGAGCGGGTGAAGGGAATCGAACCCTCGTATTCAGCTTGGAAGGCTGCTGCTCTACCATTGAGCTACACCCGCGAAACGCGACTAGCGCGCTGATTTGATTGCCATTACTGGCGCACAAGTGCAAGGCGCAAAACGCCTCGAAGTAGAACGAAATAGCGCCAAACGGAGATTTCCTAACCAAAAGTCCCGTGGAAAGTCCCGCACGATTCCTGGCTTTTGTTCACGGCCTGTCCCACCCTATTATAAGGGCCATGCGCCCCAGCCCCCTCTCCAAGATCCTCGACGAAGACCGTATCGGCTATATCGAGGAGCATGGATCGAGGGATAGGCCGGTGAAGAAGCGCAAAGGGAAGAAAAGTGAAGCTTGCTGACCTGATTCCCTTTCGCCCTCGCCGCACCCTGTCCCGCTACGCCGACGACAAGGCGGTGAAGGACTTCGAGACTGTAGCGCGGGACAAGGGGCTGCTGCCGAAGAAGTCCGCCTTCGATGTCGCGATGGAAGATGAAGCCAGAGAACGCGATGCCTATATCGCCGAGATCGAGAAGCTAACCGGCAAGAAGCCGCCCATCACATGACCAAGAAAATGAACCGTTTGGCGGCGCAGGAATGGGCTGAGGAACGTGCTCGCAAAGAGCGGGAGGAAGCTGAGGCCGCGCGGCTAAAAGCCGATCTAGAGGCCCTGCGGTCGCTCAGGAGCCGCCTCCTGAATAACTGGCGCGGTGAAGCATCCGAGAAGCTGCGCGACGCGATCGACGACTACGCCGGCCACCTGACAGGCGACCGGGAATTTCTTTGGTCAAAGGACGGACGGCAGCTTTCTCAAGGCACAAAAAAAGACCCGACGCCATGAAGCGCCGGGCCAGTCTAGGGGAGGTTGCCTGATAACCGTCAGGCGGCGGATTACCCCAACGGGGCAAATTTCACATCGCCATGGCGATCATCGCAGCCGTCGCAAGCACGACGACGATCCAGCCACGGCGGTTGATCATCAGCCCGGCACCCGGAACGCGATCGGCCGCTTGTGATACGGTCCGATCTGCCAAGCCTGGCGGCGTGACGACGGGTTGAGATAGATCACGGTCCCATCAGGCCGCACCGAATGAACGATGGCGACATGGCCGCCTCTCCGGCCGCGCGAGAACACCGCGACCGCGCCGGGTCTCGGCGTCGATGCATGCCCCCACGACAGATACGACTTGGCGAGCGCGGATCCGGTGCCACGGATGCCGCGGCGGGCAAGCTCGGCGCCGACATTGAGGGCACAGACAAGACGACCTCGAATGAACCGTGCTCCTTCCGCCGCCGAGCTTGTCGGCACGCCGAACGGCATGGCGTCGTAAAGCTGCTGGCCACGGGCACGGCGCGCCGCCTCCTTCCGACCTGCTTTGTCCCGTTTTTCTGCATCAAATGATGCAGAGAATTGGGACATCCCGCACACCGGATGCAGGACGGTGCCGGTCTCGATACAGGTGGTCGCCCGGTGACGCTGGCGAGCCTCAGCATCCGATGCCGCGCAGACAAGCGCCAGCATCGCGATAATCGCGATTCTCATTTCAATACCTCGGATTTTTTAGGGTGGTTACTTGGCTGCGTCTCGCCGGATCAGGCTTTTCACGTCAGCCTTGATTTCGGCTAGGTCGCGCTGGGCCGATTCCACACGGCTTTCAACGCGGGTGAGCCGGTCGGACTGCACAGGGGCGGCGACGGTGACGGCCGCCGATGCTTTTTCGAGAACGTTGACGCGCTCATTGATGCCGGCCATCCACCAGACGAAAGTCCCGGTCTGGACGGCGATAGCGAAAATCATCGCGAGCGGGATTTTTCGGTCAACCGTCCAGTTTCCTTCCTCGTGCATGTCAGTTCACCCGGCACGCATCGCGGAGCCTGCCGTAATCACTGACAAGCTGTTTCGTCGGGGAGCCATCCGGGAGCTTGGCGAGTTCGCCGGCTGCCTTTGACTGGAACGCCTTGCTGTACGAGGTAAGCGGAGGGCACCCCGAGGCCGTCTGGCAATTAGAAAGAAGCATCGCGGAGACGGCTAACAACGTCGTCCGGGTCGCGATGCTCAGCAATAATTTCCGCCTGCTTTGCCGCATGTGTCTGATCCTTGATCGTGGTGGCGTCCCTTGCGGCCTGCGCGGCCCTCGCCTCGCGAACCAGCAGCCAGATCAACAGGCCGATGATCGCGAGGAAGATGAGCGCGCCCCCGCCTACAGCGAGGTATGTGCTCATGCGCTTGGCGACTTGGCGCGAGCCACGAGGCCCCAGACGGCCACGAAGATGGTGCCGATCGCGCCGACTACCGCGGTCACGGTATCGGCGTCGATGTAGCCCTTGGTCGTGGCCCACGAGCCAGCGGCGATGAGCGCATAGCGAATGATCTGCCAGATCGAGTCTGCCATTGTAGTTCTCCAATGATGTTGAGGATTTGCGCAGGAGGCCGCCTGCGCGCGGGATTATCTTTTGGCGAGCTTCAGCGCTTCGTCGATCTTGCCGGCGAACATCAGACCTTCGGCCTTGCGACGCCGCACGAGACCAGCCAGCACCTTGCCGCCAGCCCTATTCCACTTCGTCAATTCGGCAGGGACCGCGGCCTTGTTTCCCGCGTTCAGCTTCTTCCATAGCGTGGCTGTGGCCGGGCCGCCCGTGTTGAAGGACCACGACACCAGCGCGTCGAATTCATGCTGTGCCAGATCAACCTTGGCGTGATCTGTCACCCAGCGCTCGAACGTGCCCATGTCGCCCGCGAGCGCGAGATCGCAATCATCCCGTGACCAGACAGAATTGCCGTCAAATCGAGGAAGGTGATGGTTTGTATGACCCCAGCCGATGGTCAGCACGCCTGCGCTGTCCCGGTAAGGCTTGAAGAAGCCCGGCTTGCTCTTGATCGCCGCCATGCAGCTTTCGAAAGCCTTCACCAGATCGAGACCGGCTTGGCTCATTCGCAGCGCATCGCGCGCTGCGGGTGCAGCGTTGGGCATGATAGATTTTCCTGAGTGGAGAGAGTTAGTGAACCAAGACGCTGACACCATAGATCGGCACGCTCTTCGCGTTCGCAGTCTTGATCCTCACCGCGAATGAGGCACCTGATGTGCACGCGGTGTCCGCGGTCTCCGCAACGGTGCGGCCACCCTGGCTATAGGCTGTGAACGCAGAGAGAGTCGCTGGTGCCCAATTCACGCCACCATCGCAGGTCACTTCGACCGTCAGATCCGTGTTCAGCGTCGGCGGGGCCGAGTTGTCGAACTCCAGTAGAGCGCGCGCGTTGCCGACGCTTGCGTCTGTTGCTTGTGACACAGTGGTCAGCGTCATGTTGTTTATGGTTCCGTAGGCCACCGTTGGCGGAGTGAAGGCCGATGTGTGTCTGGCTATATTCGAGAAACGAAACTCATCGATCGACCCGGCAAAGTCGGTATTGAAATTGCCGTGTCCAATGAATCCACCCCTCAGATCATAGCTCGACGAATTTGTGAAACTGATCTCCGCAACACCGTTCAGAAAAATTATATTGCTTGAGCCACTTCGACTAAACTCGACATGGTAGAGGGTGCCAGCCACAAGGGTCGTCGTTCCGGCAAAATCTCCCACCCCGTCGATATGCCAAGACAGCTTACTACTTGAGATTTGCAGTCCGTTTGCTGAGCTAGACGCTGATTGTGAGAAAATATTGCGAGTGCCTGATACAGATGAAGGGCTCATCCAAAGATCGAACGAGAAGCTTCCGGCGCCGACATTGAGGGCGCTAGCCGATGACAGCGCAAGATATTGTCCAGATCCACTGAGTTGCAGCGCATTCGAGAACTTCGCATTTGTCGAAGAAACAGCCGGGCTGCCGGTCGCCGTTGCTGTGTTAGAGTTTCCGCTGGAGTCCGTGGTTGCGTTCGCATCGAAATGATACAGGACGATTGTGTTCGCATCGATCGCGCCATCCGGGAAAACGCGACCATTGGCGGTGTCCGGTGTGTAATTTGACGACGCCCCAGCGTTAATTCCGCTCGCAGACTTAAATCCGTCCGCCCAGGCATTGATGACACGGCGAGGAGCGGCAAGCGCCTTGGATTGATAGATGCGATCGAGCAGGATGTTGCGGCGATCGGTGTCGGAGAGGCCACCGCCACCACCGGTAGAGTCCTGCCAACTCGGATCGGTGCCAGACCCAGCCGTGGTCAGAACCTGACCGTTAGTGCCTGGCGCGAGTTGGGACCATCCTGAAGCACCGCGATAAAGCACGGAACCGCGCGTCGAGCCAATTACATCGATTATCTGCGAAGGGGTAATGTCTGACGGCGAAGCGGAAGAGCCCGACACGTTGCCTTTGACCGTGCCGTTCGCCATTGCCGCAAGTTCGGAGTTGGCGACGGCGGTCCCTACCGACCATGTGTTGGCACCGGTGCGCCTGGCGATTCCGGTCCCGCTCAGTGCTGCCAGAGTATCAAGATCGGCATCCCACGCCTGAACATTGGTGCCGATCACGGCGCCGATTGCGGACCGTGCCGCAGCGGCATTGGCCGCGATAAAGACGGCATCGCCAACCGCTGTTGACCCAAGCGTTGCCCGCATTGTCGGCGCGTCGGAGTCATCCACCAACGACCGTGCAAACGCCGTAAACGTGGTAAGGGCAGCCGTTCCCGATCCGGTGAAGTACGGCAGCTGATCCGCAGCTGATACAAGGCCAGCCAGTGCAACAAGCTCTGGATCGCCAACATTGATCGTGCCGCCAGACCACGACAGCAGAGAGCCAATGGTGACGGGAGACCATGTATCGACACCTGACCGATAATAGATCGTATTCGTTCCGGTCAGCGCCTCAATGGCCGCAAGGTCATTGGCAAGCGCGAAGGTAGGATTGCCGCCAACCGCCGCCGGATCAGAAATCGTAAGACCGGCGGCCGGTGCGACAAGCTGGCGCAATGCCCACGAATTGTCCGCGTTCCTCGCGAGGATTCCGGTTCCGGACAAAGCCGCGATGGCTTGCAAATCAAGGTCAAGCCCGCTTACCAACAGTGATTCAACGGATACCGCACGCCAAACTCCAACCGTATAGTCATAAAGAAGAACTCTTGCGGTCGATGATGATGAGACGGGTCCGGGATCAAGATCGGACGCATCGGGAAAGATCGTAAAATTACCGTTCGCCTTTTCGACCTTAATGAAGGCCTGTCCGAAAACCCGAGATGGAAAGCGGACATCCATCTTCCCTTTGATAACAGGCTTTGGAAGAACCTTGATTTTGATGATTGGAGTGCTCATAGCCGCGCGACTCCATCAATCACAGTGAGCGCCCCGGTGAATAAAGATATCGTTTCACCGTCGAGGCTGTAGACACCGCCAATGCGGTAGGATGCCGGGCAAAGCGATTTCATCTCCGATTCCGGCACAGACAATTCGAAAATGCCGGCCGAGATAATGCTGATCTTACCGTTATCCGTGGTGGCCTCGATCCGCCTGCACCCGTCGAAGTCTTTCACTTCGATCTCGATTTTTGCGCCAGAGAAGTCGATCAGGTCTCCCGTCCCAGCGTCGGTAAACTGAAACTGTGTTTTCCAGTCCGCGTTGTTTGCAGCGGCGCTATTGAGAATAATGCCCATGCCGCACCTCAGAGCTTGATGTAAACGGTCATGAGAATCGTTGGCTGAACAGTCCGCATCGGCGCGGGAGTGGCGCTACCAGCAGAGGCCGTCTTGTTCTGGTTCTGATTCCCGTCAGAGTTAGACCAGATCGTTATGCCAGTAGTTGAGGTGGTCGTAGACGTGCTGCCGCCTGGCGCCATATACCCATTGGCTCCGGAGCCGCCCTGAACGTAGCCGGGCGTGAAGACTGGCACCGTATGCGAGTGGCCGGGGTCTTTGAGATACACACTGTGATCGTGCTGGATCAGGTTATCGAGTGCCATTGCGAAACTTTCGTTTCCGCCTATGGCGCCAAGCACGTTCGCCGCGGTCCCGAAGTAGGTCGCAGTCAGCCGTCCCTTCGTACCTGCACCCATATCATCGAGACCGGCAATCACGCGGCCTGCTGCGTCTGGCAAAGTGATCGTTTTGTTCGCGGTCCAGTCGGCGTTAGCGGAAACCCCGCGGCCACCGGAGACAGCAAGGCTGGCATCGGCCCCCCACAGATATTCAAAGAGCGATTGGCAATCAGAATTTGCGCGCTCAGTCGCCCCGCTTGTTGCGGAGCCGATTGTGCGGCCGTTTAGGCGCACCCAGCCCGCTATGGAGCCGGTGCCGTACTTTTGCTTGACCGACCCGGTTTCAAAGATCGTCGTCGGATCGACAGAACCGCCCCCGCCTCCCCCGCCGCTCGACGGGCCGATGACAAGCAGATTGTCCGCCGCGACCTGAACGACGCCGTTCTTGTCCGTGAGGCGGATTTTGATCTGGCCGTCCGCCAGATAGAATTGTGGCAGGCGGCCTGCTGCATCACACTCAAGCGGGTTTGGCAGCGCGTTGGTGAGGCCGCTATCCTGATAGGCGTTCTGCGGCGTCGCGGTCGTCCCGGCCTGAATGAAGTACAGTTTGCAGCCGCCGAGCGGCTTCCCGTACTGGTCAAACTGTTGGGAAAGGCTGAACGAGATCGTGCCAGCGGCCGACGCGACCGAGACAAATGCAAAAAGCCCCGCGAAAGCGAGGATGAGACGTTTTAGCATTTTAGAGTCCTCAAAAGAAAACGGCGGCTCCGAAGAACCGCCGTTACATCGACCTAAACATTTGAAGCGCCCTATGCTGCGGCAACGGCAGAGGGAAAGAGCTTCGCCAGTTTTGCCAACCCTTGGGCGGTGACGCGCACCTGCTCGGTTACCTTCTCGCTTCCATCCGCGCGCAGCACAGTGGTTACCTTGTGTTCAAGGTCGCCTGTCTGCACCCGGCTTTGATACCCAAGCCAGTGCTCGGCGCCGGCCCGACGATAAATCCAGCCATGAGAGCTCAGGTAGGAAAACAGATCCTTCGGACGCATCTGGAGCGCCTTGGCGCTTTCGGTCACGTTCAAAGAACCATCCGCCTTCGCGATCCGGTCAAAGGCCGCAACATCGACGGCCATTTCCTTATTGGCGGTTTCCAGCGCGATCACCTTTTCCGTGTAATGACCGAGTGCGTTGCGGAGCCATGCCGGATCGTTCAGGGCGACGGCAGGGTCAAACAAGCGCCGGTTCCGAAGCTCAGTCTCCATCACATTGAACGCCGCAATGTAGCGTTCCTTGAAGGTAGCCGCGCGGCCACCCGTGAAGCCCATTGCCAGGAAGGTGAACCCATCCTTGGTCATTTCGACGTGGGACGTGCTTTCTCCGGTTAAGTCATTGATTTTGAACGACGCAAAATTGCGTTCTTTAAAATCCGGGCTACACCCGAGATTCTGAATAGCCCGCAACACTTCGGTGTGCCGCTTCCCGAAGTAGGCCGCCACATCCCGGCTGTCGGCCATGGCCTCGTTGGTCTCCGTAAGCCGCACGATCGGGCTACGGGTCGCGTCAATTCCTTCCGTCATATTTATGTCTCCAAGTCCTCGTTGAGCGTCCGGCCGGCCAAGCCCGTGACGCGCGGGTCCGCTTTCGCGGAACCGGACGCCCAACGAAGGGGTCGTTTCCAACGTCATCCCTATTGGCCAAGGGAATTTCAGATTTTTGTTAAACCCCAATCAAAACCGGCGACTTAGCCAGCGACCTCAAGAACCGACCGGACATATCCGGCATACAGCCCTCGTCATATTCAGCCAGCCAACGGACTGCCGCTGCCATCCCCGCAAGTGCCACCGGAACGGCCTCGATAAGCGCCTCGCAAGCCTCAAGCTCTTGCTCGCTAACATTCTGAAACTTCGCAATGGCGGCTTCAGTAACCGTGCCGCCAGCGAGCTTGGCTGCTACTTTATCGACCGTGTTGGATAGCTCACAAAATTTCCGGAACGCTAATCTATGGCGATCAATCAGGGTGTAGATTGGATCGATCGTGGACGCCGTTGCAGAAGGCGCGACCACTGCTGCGACTGCGGCAGTCGCGATAAACTTCCGACGTGATGTGCTAGTCTTATGGGCAGCCTGCGCCATGGGTCGCTCCGTGGTGTGGGTTAGGGCCGGTCGGGTGTTGCTAGCGCCCGGTCGGCCTGTTATTATATGACGACATAAATTCTCCGGTGTCAATATATGACGTCAAAAAATGTTCGTGGCCGCGGGCGCCCACCGGTTGATTCCGAACGGATTGATACGCGCCTGCCCCGTGAAACTCTCGACGCCCTCGATTCCTGGCGCGCTGATCAAGAGCCCGAGCCAACTCGCCCGGAGGCTATTCGTTATGCGCTGCGTGATTGGCTCATCGGCATGGGCCTTATTTCGATAAAGAAAACGGATACTTAGAGAAGTGACGGACGCGGAACGCGAAAAGATCAAGCTGCGGGCGAACGCGCTGGATCGTGCTTCTACTTCGTTCCTGACAGTCGGGGTTTTGGCGCCTTTCGCCGCGTCCCTATATACAGAGAGCAACAATGGCCAAGGCTGGAAGTTATTCTTGGCAGTTGTGTTATATTTCGGTGCGGCCCTGATCCTTCATCACATGGCCGGCTGGGTGCTTGAAAGGCTGGATCGATGACCAACTTTCAGAACTTCATTCTCTTTGGTCTGCCCGTCATTGCGGTGATCGGCGGCTACTTCTACGCGCGAGCTGCGCGCAATATCGGTCGCCACCATCATCACCCGGCTGAATGACTGACCCCCTTGCCAAACATGATTTGAACCGGCTGGAAGCGGCGGCCGAAGAACTCAACGCGCATATCAAGAAGCGGCGCGGTGTTTATCGACCTAGCTTGCTGCGCCGGATCATCGGGCTTTGCTTTTCGATCCCAATCGTATCTTTCGGTCTTTTCGTTGCCATCCACACGATGACCGTTTCACCAGATCACTTCTTTAAGTTTATGATTTTCGGAGGTGCCTTGATAATCGGAGGCATGATGTGGATTTATTCGGACTGGTTTGAATAATTTATGATCGCGCTAGCAAGCGGCTGTGCAAGCCTTTGCTGCCCTAGCTCCTTCGCAACCATAATAGAAAAACGCTGAGCGGCATAACCAAGATATCGCGATTTAGCAGCGCCCGGCATTTCTGCCGCCTTCTCATAAGCCTTCGCAAAATCCGCAGTCGCCTTCGCTGTACTTGGCTTTGCCAGAATTCCTGAAAGAACTCGACCGGAAACCACGCTTGTAAGTAGCGTTGCCGGATCAATCCAGGCGCCGCCTAGGCCAGCAATACCGGCTACGGTCTGGCCTGTCCCGCTCGGATTTGCGTACTGATTAAGCTGTTTGAATCGACTCGACACTTTCGCAATATCATTTAGAGCGGCGCGGTGCTCACCTGAAAACAACATCCCGCGGCCAGCATCCGAAAGCTTTCCCCAACCTGTAACAAAACGATCAGGCGAAAAATTCCCTTCCGCATCGCGTCCGATCCGAGACAGAACGGCCGATGCAACCTCATTCCATTCGTCAGGCTTCATCGCCTTCTTTGCTTGTGACAGCAAGGTGATGTCACCGCGCGAATTCGAGCCAGCCGCAGAAGCAATGCGGTCGAACGCTGCTTCATCGCTATTCGTCTTCAGAATACGAGCAAGATTTTCGCGGCGCTGTGAAACAAGACCGTAATACTTGTTGGCGCGGTCGAACATTGCCGCTGCTCGCCGGCCGCCGGCCGTCAGAACCGTTCCCTCCAGATCCTTGCTCAAGGCTCCATAGATGTTCTTAAGCTCAGACTGAGACAGGCCAGCCGGTAGTGGCCCACCCTTTAGCATTTCGCCAATCGACGAACGAAGCTGCTTGACCCCTTCGTATGTCAGACCTTCCGGCCGGGACAAAGCCTCCGCAATTTGGCTGACAGCAGGGCTATCACCTAATGCTGCCAAATCGCGTCGGCCGGCAATCTCCTGAGCAGCCTTCTGCGTATAAGCGAGTGGCCTAGTCGCTGTCGGGTCTACAAGTTCGTCTACCTTGGAATAGAGCGCATTCGCGCGATCAGCAGTTTCCTTGCCAATATATCGCTCAATCCCCTCACGAGCAGCTATACCCGCCGCGTTTGCTTCGCCAGCGCCCAACGCGCCTTGCACCTCAGATGCCTTCTGGCCAAGTTGTTCGATTGCCTGCTGTGACGCCTTGCGGAGCGGCGTTCCAGCGACAGGAATAGCAGAGGCAACTTTTCCGATCTGCTGAACAGCGGTCGCGTCCGATGTCACGGCCCGCGGAAGATCGACGCCGATACGGTTAGCGGCCTGACCGACCGCAATGCCTTCAGGAATCACTACCCCTGAAACAGCCTTATTCCCCATACCGCGAGCTTGTGCCAGCATCCTCCCTGTTCCAGATGCTACGCTCGGAATGACACCAAACTGCGCCAAGTCAGCTACACGTTCACCAGCACTGTCCGGCGATCCCATCAAAGCTGCACCGGGAATAGCCTGGGCATTCTCACTACCTGGCACATGGGCGCGGCCAGCGTAAACATCACCCGGCAACGTAACTCCGCTATATATGGACTTGGCGATATGACCGATCGTAGTCTCGCCCAGCTTGTCGAGGAACGACTTCTGCCCAGTTTCAGCCGGCTTCTGCTCTTGATACGCAGCCCACGGGCCTTGCGGCTGCGCCTGAGCGTCACTGGATGCCTCAGCCTGCTGATACTGTTCCCAAGGACCGGCCATCAGGTAATCGGCTCCCAGCTAGAGGGATCGGCCGGATTGCCGCCCTTGAAGCGATATCCATCCTGCACAGTACCGACAGAAGGCGGTTGACGAGGCGCAGCAGCACGTGGTGCGGTCTGCTGAGTTTTGACCTCGCCGACTTTACGACGCTCAGGGCCATTCCCAGGCCCATGAATAATATCCAGATATGTGTTGCGCACACGATTGAGGTTGTCTTTGAGCTGTCCAGCAGTTTGCGACTGCTCAAGATTGCCGAGTGTAGATTGAAGCTGCCTGTTCTCAAAATCGGAAACCTGACCAAGCGCGCCGCCGGTTGGAGACGAATCGCGGAGCGCCTGCAAGCGATCAAAGCCAATGTTCGCCCGCACGGTGGTCAGTAGAGACGCCAGGTCATGAGAATCCGTCCCGCCGATTTTACTAATCTTTTCACCAATCAGACCTGTGACAGGCAGATCGATCCATCCGGTGTCATCGATCTTCTTGATCGCACGATCAATATCGGTCGTTACAACATCGGCATATCGGTTCTTATTCTCGCTTGCGGCGGCCTGCTTGTCAGATGCCGCCTTCTCCTTCTTCGCTTCTGGAGATCCGGGAAGCGGCTCGATAGAAATTACACGCCCTTCCGCGTCGCGGTTCGCGCGGTAGCCAGCGGGGATCGTCCCAGTGTCGATGACCGTAGCCCCCGACTTCTTCAGCTCCTTCTGATATTCGAGATACGTTCCGCCATAGCCCTGCCCCTTGGCGTAAATATAGCCCTTCATGGAGTCCGACATCTTACTCTCATCGAGCGCGCGCGTCAGTAATGTCTTGGCAATCTCCTTTTGTGCTGCCGGAAGATTAGGATTCGACATCGCGCCGAGCATCCGGGGAATCAGTGCCGGGCTAACGATTTGGGCCGCCGCCGGCTGAGCATCGGCAGGCGCATTGCCTGCGCCAGCGAGTGCGTTGGTAAACCGCTTCCCATACTGATCGACCGTCGTACCAAGCTGGTCGCGACGGTTCGGATCGTTCATCCCGCCTTCACCAGCGAACCACGCGCGGGCAGCGCCTTCTGGTCCGTACTTCTGCGCAAGAGCGCCGAACTTCGCGTTGTAGACCGCGTCCTGGGCTTGCGGGTTAGAAACAAAATCAGCCGGAGACATCTCATTCCCGAGAACTTCCTTCGTCCACGGTCCGACATTCGCTCCCATGACCTGATACTTGCCGTAAGCACGATCCCCCGTCTTCGTGACAGGCCCGAGCGCGTCATATTTGCCGCCGCTCTCGACTGCTGCCGTGGCGTTCCCGAATGATCCGATTGCGGATAGAGGCATCGACCCCGCAGGCTGCTGCCCCCCAAACATCGGGCCGAGGCTTTTCGTGAACTGATCCGCCGCCGCCGTCTCGCGCGCAAGCTTGTCCTTCGCCTCACCCAATTGGAGCAGCGAGACGACACCATTCAGATTCCCTGTCGAAGCAAGCTGACCCGCCGCCGCGCGGTAGTCAATCGAGCCGTCCGCCAATCCCTGCCCGAGATCGGCAAGCGTCTGCCGCTGCCTGTTTTCCTGAATGGTTTTCCCGAGGTTTGCCAGCGGCGACCAATCAATGGTCTGGGGCGCGGCATATCCCGGCAAATTCAGAGGAGCAACTGCCATCTCAACACCTCACCGGTACATCGGGAACGTTTGATTCCCAACCTTCATGGAAGACAACCCGCCCGATCCGAAACCGCCAACACCGCCCGCCGTGAGTCCAAGCTGAGCGAGCGACAACGCGCCACCGAGCAAATTCTTCGCTCCCTGCGCTTTGCCGGCCGCTTCCGCATTGTTCGCGGACATGTTCCCGGATGTATAATTTCCGTACAGCCCAATCCGGTTCGTCGCGTCAGTCTGCGCCAGATCGGACAAGCTCTGCTGCACGCCAGCGCCGGCCGTGGTGGCCGACAGTTCGGGGCTGACCAAGCCGCTGAGACGGTCAAGCCAACCGCCATACTGCTGGTTCTGGAGGTTCTGCCCGAAGGTCAGTGCGTCGAGATCGGCGTTTCCGCTATCCAGCATTCCTCCAGCGGCCCGGCGACGATTGATCGCGTCGAGGCCAGCCGTCACCGCAGCGTCATAGCCGGGATTATTTGTGAACGAGGACTGCGCCGTCTTGGCTGCGTCCGCACCATTCACGCCGAGCGCGTTAAGGTAGAGGTCAGTGCCCTGCCCATACTTTCCGGCCAGATCGGACAGCGAACCATAAGCCTTGTTCAGCGCACCCGTAGACGTGCCATAGGCGTTGTCGAGCGCGGTCGTGCCCTTGCCGAGATAGTCCGACAGCAGAGTGCGGTTCTGGTTCGCGGCATCTTTCTCTGCCCCGCCACCAAATAGCGTGTCCAAAAATCCCATTGTCTCTACCTCTAAGAAAGCGCCGTAATAATTTCGTTGATCTTGTTTTCCAGCGCAGTAATCCGAACATTAAGCGCTGCAATTGAGCTGTTCTGAGATGACGTGTTGCTGTCTTGTTTGTTGAAGACATCGTAGATCGTGGCATAGTTATTCGCGATATCAGACGATGTTCCTGGATAGTATTGAAACGTAGATTGCACCGATCCAGTCGGGCTTCCGACCGCTGTCTTCGACAGTGTTTGTGTAGAGACTGACGTACTTCCAGGCGTTACGGGATCTACGGTGAATGGCGGTTCTGGCGGAATATCAGAGAGCGGCTGCAAACCTTCAATGAACTTGAAAACGCTGTACCAGTCCGGGTTGACTAAACCGCCCTGCAGTACAATCGGGACATCGTATCCGGGGACGACCACCTTTTTCATCGCAACACTTCCGCTTGCATGTCGACTCCCATAAAGCCAAACGGGACGTTGCTCGATTCATCGAAGCGCCAGCGCACACCCTGAACGTCCGCTTGTCCCCAGATCGAGGACCGCACGCGCCCCGCCGTTATCGCCTGCCGTCCGATCTTCACCGAGCGCGGGTTGCTCCACTTGTTGCCGCCGTCCCGAGAGATGGATATTTCAACGTCAGGATCGGTCTGCACCGGGTCTGTGCCAGTTGCGATGCCGGCCCCCTTCGTCAGATAGAGTTCGATCGTGTTGATCCGGGCGGCCTGCGGGAATGAGCCGAACGGCCCGGTTTCGATCCTCATGCGCAGCGGATCGCCAACCTCGTCATGAACCTGTCCGGTGATCTCCAGCAGATTGCCCGACAACGTGTCGCCACATAGCCACTTGTCGAAGGCCTTCACCGGAAACATGCCGCGCCAGCCCGTCTGCAAATGGCTCTGGCGCTCGTGCCAAGTCTTCAGTGTGGTGTCGTACTCCCAACACCACGATGCGCCTTTGACCACTACGAAGCCATGACCTTGCGCGACATAGACCGACACGCTGATCTGCGTCTTGTCCGGCTCGTTCTCGATCAGGATATCCAGTTCAGTTGGGCTAACCGGGACCGGCGTGTAGCCGTCCAGCGTCGAGACCTTAAAATCGTCCGTGACCGCGAAGATGCCCTTGCCAAACCCGTCATCATGGCCGGCGATGGCATAGGGACCAACGATGCCGCGATTGATCGTAGCGATGTACGAGAACGGATAGGCCGTATCGTTCTGTCCGCCCCACACCTCGCCGCTTGCGCTGCCCCAGAGCGTCAGCTGGCCGTTGCCGAGCGGAATAGGACGGTACAGCGCATCCGGCTTGCTCTCTGCCGTCGCAACGTCGAGCGTGTTGATCGATGTCGAGTTGATGCCGGATGTTCTGGTCTTGCCGTCTCCATAGGTGAAGACGAAAAAACCCTTCAGGAAGCAGACTGCGTTCGGCTGCCCCACATCTGGATCAGGATACGAAGCCACGGCACCTGCCGAGAGAATGACCGCGCCATCACCCGGCGCCACGATCACCACATCCGGTACAGCGGCATTATTCCGCGCACAAATGACCGGCGCGGTCCCCGGCACCGGGACACCTGTTAGCTGGGCTCCGGCCCCTCCATCAGCATCGAAGCTGAAAACCTTGTCGATCCATACACCGTAGAACGTATTCCCGACCGTGATCCCGCCGCGGAAGCCCTCGCCTCCCGTCGTGCCGAAACCACGCAACCCCGGGTACCCGCCAGTAAATGACCTTCTGGCCGGCTGTCGGACTCAGTTGCTCCGGATAGCAGTTGATTAGCCGCCCTCCCGCTGCTTGCGGGTGGCGGCCCGGCGCGGAGATCAGTGGGAAAGGGATTTCGGTCATCCGCGATAACCGCCGTAGTGATTGCGGCGATAAACGCTGAATGCCGGATCAATTCGGAGCGTGCGACGATTCCGTCCATTCGCCGCCAAGTACCTCAGTCGCTCTTCCCAATATTCGATCTGGGCCGGATCGGGACGGGCATTGCTGAACTTCGCCCCCGCGAAAACAGCAACCAACTCTGCGAGCGTCTGGAAAAATTCATCCGGGATTTCGTCTCGATCCCCGACATAGGCAATCTTCTGAACTTCCGCCAAAACCGTGTCGATGGTGCCATCGATGGTGTCGTACTCAGGCTGGCCCAGAGCCTCGCCGGCCACCGCCTTACCGAGAATACTGGCAACTTCGTAGACGAGATTATCGGCTGTCTTCGACATCGGCCGCCTCCGCAAGAATGCGACGGCCCGTAGGCCGCCGCTTGTTTTACAACGGGGGGGTTAGACGGATCCGCTGATGCGCGTCGCAAGACGCGGATCGATCGCCCCGCCGCCGAACAAGATATCGAGGCGCCATTTCGACACGTCGTTCGTGCCGTCATAGACCGGGATGACGCGGACGCTGGTGCCCTTGTAGGACTGACGCGACACGTCAACCGCGCCCGGCGGCTTGACGAGAGGCACCATCACCAGAGCAAAGGCGTTCTTGTGGAACACGAGGTTCTGACGGTTCTGGTCACCGGCCGCTCCGAACCAGGTCACGACCTTGTCGTTCAGGTCGGTGACGCCGGCCTTGACCGCTACGTTCTGGAACGCCCCCGACCAGATCAGGGCCGGGTAGATGGTGATATCAGCGTCGCCAGTCGTCACGGCATCCGACGAAGTGTCAGACATCACGACGAACTGCTTGAGGAACGGGAGCGGCGCCTTGGTAACCGGGTTGACCGCGTAAACGTCCGCAATGGTGAACACGTCACCCTTCTTGATCGTCTTCGTGGTGCCGAGACCGTCCATATGGATGGTCTGGGTCATCGAGTCCTTGACCGCCGAATAGGTCGTGGTGGCAGACGTCAGGGTTTGGTCGATCGCCGCATTGGTGCGGTCGCCAGAGGTGTGGGTGAGCACGTTCTGAGACATGAACGTATCCACTCCGCCGATTTCACCAAGCGAGCCCTTGCGATAGGCGCCCTTCGCTGCATCCTGGATGAACAGGCCAGTCTGCGAGCCGAGCAACGCCCAGTGGTCGGACGGCGATAGCACGGCAGATCGCGTATCCTGCGGTACGGCCATTTCATCAAGGCGTTCCGGCGCCTTGGCGAAATCGGCGTAAGAGCCGATCTTCTTGGTCGAGGTCCCGACCCAATTTGGAACGCTGGAATACATTCCGGCAAGGAAGGTATCCACAGAGTTCGCAAGCTGGATCATCGCCGGCTTGATGACGCGCTCGCCGAGTTCGCCGATTTTCAAGGTCAGATCCTGAGACGTGAACTCGAAATCGACGCCGCGCCGCTGATTTACCGTGAGCGCAACCTTGCCCTCGGTCACGTCCTGCGTAGCCATCGTGGCGTTGGTGCGAACCGTGAAGTCGGTCGGCCGGCGGATTGAAATGGTTTCGCCAACCTCGTAGCCGTTGACCTTTTTGGCAAACTCATTCTCGTATCCGCGATAGACCTGCTTCGCGAACACAAGATTGTTGTCGAGATGCATCAGCGCCTCGCGGGCAATGATGTCAGCAGTCAGAGTGGTGTTGGTAGCCATGATAATAATCCTTCTGGCGGGCGCATCACTGCGGCCGCGCTGGGCTGCGCGTCATCACGACGGGCAAACAGATGAAAGGGATTGCTCCTAACCGCTCCAACCCGAATTGCGCTTGGCGATGTAATCGTCCATCGACGAATGCGACGGATCGAATGCAGGCGCAGCGCCACCTTTCAGCGGTTGAATTGGTGAAGGGGCATTTGTTTTCTGGTTCGAAGCTGGCATCCTCACGGAGCCTTCAAGCCGGCCGATCTCGCGAGCCAGCGCAGTTCCGGTCATGCCGTTGAGGCGTTCCAGCTTCTCCGGATTCCTGGCGAGATAGTAGGCAAGCAGCGCGCTCTTATCCGACGCGATCAATTCCCGGCTAACTTCTTGGCTTACCGGCATCTGCGCGGACGCCAGCACCTTGTCGTAATCGGGGATGCTTTCTCGTGCGGTTTCGACACGCTCTTGATGAGCTACAACGGTCTCTCGCCATACTTCGTTGTGCTCGGTTGATTGCCGGCGCTGCTCCGCCAGCATGGTTTCCTCGCGGATGATTTTCCGCGTGTTGTATGAATTGACCGCGCGCTCATAAGCGAAGATATCGCCGTTAAAGTCGGCTTCCTGCGGCTCCTTGTCCTCACTCTCGCCAGCCTGTGGCCGGCGTTCCAAGGCAGCCCGCAATTCTTCGTTCTCGCGCCGCAGTTGTTCGTTCCGCAATCGCTCGCGACGCGACCCGGAAAGCTTCTTCGGCTTTTCTTCTTCGGAATTGGCATCGTCACCAGCCTGATCGCCAGCGCCTTCGGCCTTTCCCGCCTCCGTCTCGTCAGGCTTCGCATCTTCCTCCGTCGAGGCATTCGCGTCCTGATCGAGGTTTACGATTTCCTCGCCCGGCGCTTCCGCCAGCGTGTTTTCGTCAGCCATGTAATCTTTCCATAAAAAAACCGCCCAAGGGGCGGTGCTTTCATCGCGTCCAGCGCCTCATGCGCCGGCCATCGGATGACCCTATTCGGCAGGCTCCATATGCGGCTCTGCCTGCTGGCGGCGCTTCATCTCGCCATCCAGCATCCGCGTCTCGTGAAGCTCTTGCGACTGCGACATGCCAATCTGTGCCCGCGCCAGGTCGGCCAACTTGATCTGATACTCGACCTCGGCCATCCGCTCCTTGTGCGCGGCTTCCTGCGCCTTGGCCTGATACTCAAGATCGGCCATGTGTGCGTCGTTCTGGGCCTTCACCATCTCGGCCTGCGCCTTGATGATAGCCACCTGATCGCCAGCGACCGGATTTTGCGCCTCTTGCGCCTTCGCAGCGATCTCGATGCGCTTCTGCGCGTTGTCGAGTTCCTTACCCTCAAGCTCGATCATAACCGCGCGCTGCTTGATCTGTGCCTCCTGCGTGGCCTGCTCTTCCTCCGGTGTCGGCTGAGGCGGAGGTTCATCGGGATCATGCTGGCGCTGCTTGAGCTTTGCCTGAATAGGCGCCGGCAATAGCGTTTCAAGCCGCTCGCCGATTTCCTCCGCATCCGGCCAATCCTGCATCTTGGCATAGATATCGCCGAGAACAGGAGCGGCCGCCGGATAAGCCTGTAGGAACGCTGTAATGCCGTCGCTCGCTTCCTGCCGACGTGTTGCGTAGGTCGGCCCGGCCACCATCACAACGTCATAGGCCCCGGCCGTGACGTCATTCTCGACAATCTCGTGCCCGTTCCGAAGCGTCGGCTTGTTGATATCAGCGGTTTCCTGCTTGCCGTCGAAACCGACAATCCGAACGGTGCGCCGCGCGTCATAGATGTGCGGGATCAGGTCAACGATGATCTGCCCGGTCCGCTGAATGCCGAGCGAGAAATTCGCGTGATAGACAAACGTTCCGGTGTCCGCCTGCGATTCCCGCTGCCGAATCGCAATTCCGCTCGTTTCATTCGATCGCGCGCCGAGCGATGCGTTGTAAATTCCGATAACCGAGCGGATGCTATCTTCCGCCTGCTGCCGGCCTAGCTGAATAGCTTGCGAGGCAACCGGCGGCGGAACACGCTGCGGTCCACCCGGCGCTTGTGCATCCGGCGTGTATTCAAGGAACGGATGGTTCTCGGTGTTGGCTGTTTCCCAGATATCGTAGTTTTTCTCGAAATGCTTTCGCGTTCCGATCCATGGCGCTTTCGGCTGTAGTGCAATAACTTCCGTTTCTGCCGACGCGTAATAGTTGAGCATCCGCTGCGGCTCTTTCGCATACCGCACCATACCGTGCCGGTAGGTGTTGCGACCGATGCACACTTCCTCGCCGAGTACCGGGATAATCGGAATGTGAAGCCCAGGCCAATCGTTTTGCTCGAGCACCTCCGCGCATGTGATCTTGTATTGGACCACTTTAAAGCTATCGCGCCATTCAACGCGGTATCCAGCCTGTTGTGCCTGCGCGATGAGCGCGTCAACAGCGGCTTTATCCTGACCGCTGATATCCTCGGTCAGGTCAGCGACCGCACCATCCGGTGCCATTGCAAGAAGCCGTTTGATAGGCTTCTTGATCCAATATTCCGCAACGCGAATGAAATCGTCGCCATACCAGTCATAGAACGGTTGGCCTTCCTTGATCTCGAAGCCCTCATAGCGCGCGTTCGGCCATTGCTGCTTGAACTTCGCGCGGGACATATCGACAGGAACGAAACAGTGCAGTGCATCTTCGCGCGTCGGCAAAATCGCATCCGCGTCCCAGATGACGGCAACGCCGTCGCTGATCGACGCAATTCTGATCTCCTGATTGAACGTCGTCGATGACGCATATTCTGTCGTGATGCGCCAATGGCCGATACCGCACGTCACCTGGCTATCGGCCGCCTGCGTGTAGACGCTTTGCGCGTAAGACCGGTTTTCAATGTAGCGGACCATGCCGGCCAGCACGTCGGCGGTTTTCGGATCGGCCACGCTATCAACCGGGATCACCTTGATTCCTGGGCGGGCCTGTCGCATGTCGCCAGTGACTTGCCGGACGAACTGCGGGATCTGATTGATGACGTGCGTCGGACGTCCGACACGCGCCTTGAGCGCCGCAGGATCCCACTGGTCCTCAATCTCTCCACGGCGGAAGGCAAGATCGGCATAAGCCATCTCGATATTGCGCCGATCATGCTCGTAGTCGCGCGCGTATTCTTCCATCGCCTGCGCGTGGACGGATTCCCAGTCCGATTTAGACACGGCTTTGCCGCCGCCGACATTGCTGTCGCCGGTGATCGGATTTTCATCAACCATGAACTATGCGCCCTGCCAGCTTCCAGCGCGGCGGTGTGCCGCCCGTGGCTGTATCTCGGTCTCAGCAAACCGCTTCATCATGATTGCATATCGCGTAGCGGCCATGAGGTCGTCGCGCTCTTTAACAATCTTGCCATCCGCACGGTGATACAGCCGAAATTCTTCGAACCATTCTTTGAGGTGCGAGAACACCTTAAAGCGGCCGGTCTGCATCATATCCAGCATCTCGGTGACGCCGGCCTCAACACCGTTACCGCCGTCCTCAAACGTGGCCCGCTCCGGCAGCATGTTCAGGCCCTGCTCGCTGTAGAGATGCGCAAGCTGGTCGCCCGAGCCCTTATCGTGCTGCAAACCATCGTGCGGCCATGCACACGGTATCCAATCGCCCCACGGCTTGATCGACGCGGCATGAATGATAGGTGTTGTTTTCGACTCCCGGTAGGTCGCCGTCACGTACCAAACGTCAGCATCACGGTCCCAAGCACAGGAAGTCGCCGCAAACGGATGGTCATAGCCAAAGTCCAGCCCGTTGATCCTCACCCAATGGGTCGGGATCGGAATCGGGTCGATCGAGATCAGATCTTCCTTGACCGGGAAGACCCGGCCCGAACCCATCGTCGGAAGACCCTTAACCCGTGCTTCCCGCTCGTGCTCCGGGTAGCTCGCAATAATCGCTGCTCGCTGTTCCGGCGTGTAATGCTCCGCATCTTCGATGGTCATGCGCGTGATCGAGCGCATCAATCCATCCCACATTCCGAAATGAACATGTGCACCACATCTGACATGCCGAGCAACGGTGTGAACGTCAAATAGACCAACCCGCCAGTGGCGTTTGTTCTCGTCAGACCTTCCATGTAGATATCCATTGGCGGCTCTTCATCGAACCAGACCACGTCCAGCGTTTCGCCTTGCCACTTCTCGCGGCCCTGGTCGTAGCTCTTGAAGCCAAGCGTCGAGTTGTCGCCGCTGACATGCCGGACAAGCACACTATCGATCGCATCCGCAACGCCCATGCGGCTTGATGTGTCAACGATAGCATCGCCCGGTATCAGTCCGGTGCCCCACGCGCTGCGGTCCTTCGGCTCCCCAACCAACAATCGCTGCACGCCGTCGCGCGTCACTTCACCCGTCTTAGAACCCGCCCATGATCGGATCGGACGGTCAAAGACTCGCCCGCGCCAGTCTTGCGGGTATTGACCGGTCAGATGAAACGCCAGCTCCGCGGCCCCGCTATACGTCTTGCCGAGCTGGTTGCCCGCCATCAGAAGCCGCTCGCGGTGGTCCTTCCCAGCGGCGTGAAATTCCCGTTGCTTCGCGTAAGGTCGGTATCGCTTCAGCCTAGTGCGTGACAGTCGCCGACTGATCTCCGATGCCAGCGCCGCCCTCTCCCTCAATGCTGAGGAAAGGTCGAATGACGGCGTCGAGCCGCTGGATACGCTCGATAAGCTGCTCATCGGTCAAATCAGACTCGGTTGTAACCTTCAGTTCTCTCGGGAGAATGCCGGCAATCACCTTCAGATATTCGTGCGGGCGTTCAGCGCGCACCACCTGGATTGCAGCGACGCCGTGCTCCTGAAAATCATCATGCAGCGCGGCAATAAATTCTTCGCCGAGCTTGTTCCGAGAACCCTTCGGGCGGCCTGCCGGATTTCCTGATTGGCCCGGCTTGAACAGGTGCGGCGCACGCTGTTGATCATCTGTAGGTTCAGCCACTACGCCCCCTCCTCCCACGGCACCTCGCACTCGCAAGGCGCGGTGTCTTTTGGAGGCGGCGGGCTCGCATAGATCACATGGCCGTCTGGCTCGACCAGCGGGATCATCAGCTCTTCCTTGCGCTGGTAGTCGCGGATGTGGACGAGTTCACCCATGGGGAGGCTCCAAATAGAAAACGCCCGGGCGGCTGGTGCCATCCGGGCGCATTTCTGTGTTTCTCATTTCGCCATACGTTATTCTGATTTTCGCCGCAACATATTTTTAGCTGTCAACAGAGAATGCGGTGGATAGCGTTTAGACCGATCCGCAAGTCCCCCAACTGCTCTTCGTTCGGGTAGCGCTCCTCGATGCAGACGAAGCGGACAGCAATGGCGATTTTGTTGCCACGGCCATGAATGCGGCCAAGCTCGGCCAGCGCCTCGAAGCAGGAATCGTATCGGCCCTTCACGCGCTGTTCGCGCTTGCGGCGGGCATCCTCATCCTCGTGGATGCGCGGGATATCGTCGGCACCCCATTGGTAGAACCCGGCCGAAATTCGCTCCCCAAGCGACCCGGAGCGCACGCTGTGCAGCGCGACCCCCTGCTGGTTGGCGTAGGCCACCACAGCCATGGCCCATGCATCTCCGGCCTTGAGCTGGTCCTCGGAAATCCGGGTTTCGACATACAGCCGGCCGAGCGGGTAGCCCAGCAACTGCGATCGAGGATCTTTCGCCCCGCGCCGATGCGGCTGGTTGACGATGACTGAAAAATCCACGATCTCGCCCCTCGACTTCCCGCTCGCATCTCGGATCACGTTGTTCTTTCTCGGCCTGCCCCGCGCCATGAATTTTCTCTCCGGTATTGCCCTGTATTCGACCCTGAATGATTGATGCCTGCCCCACATACGAACACCTAAGGCGCCAACCCGACCTTCAGTCGCTCGGATAGCTGCTGAAATCCCGTTTTCACCCGTTCCTCGGCCGCCTCGTCCTTTACTGGCCGCTCAAGTTTTGGCCGCGATTGCGCCTCGCGGTGCGCCTGCATCCGGAGGTATTGCGCGTACCGCGGCTCTAGGAAATCTTTGACCTCCGAGATTGTCGGCAAGAATTTGCTCTCACTCGGCAGGCCATGAACCGGATCAATGGCCTCCGCGACTAGGTGCTCCGGGTAATGCGAAAAGACCTGCATTAGGCCCGCTGCGTATACTTCCGGATTGCTCGCTGTGATCGATGGATAGAACCCGATCAGGCGCTCCGCTGCCTGCGCTGCCATTTGCAAATGCTCTGAGCTTGGCTCGTACATCGTTGGTTTCCTGTTGCTTGCGCTGGAATTCGGTCAGTGGCTTGGCAAATGTCGCGGGCCCGGCTCGCGATTGAGGCCGCGTGTTGAGAACCCAAACCTTCCACGCCTGATGCCAGTTTTTCTTGGTGGCCTTCGTCCCAGTCGCGGACCACCAGTAGTTCGTGAACTTCTCGAAAATCTCGGCCGTCTGCGCCTCGCTGAAGCCTTTCGAGAGCGCAAAGGCGAGGTCCGGTCCCGTCAGGGTCCAGTCCTCCGGCAAGCGAAAACCGCGCGCGCTATTGGGTTTTTGGATGGGATTGGGGGTAAGGGGGTTATTAGGGGGTGTGGGGGGAAGAAGGGGGACGGGGGAAAGGGAAACCGTGTCCACGTTGTCCGTGGATTCCGCGGCTGTCCGTGGATTTCCGCGTTGTCCGCCGGACATCGCGGACAAATCAGGGCATCCACCCTTCTCTGCCGCGCGAGCAGCCCGCTTGCGTAGCTTGTCCTTCTCGCGGCGGGCTGTCTTAGCCTTGTCTGCCGACGCGCAAGCGGCTTTGACCGCTGAAGCGATTTGCTCAGCGGTACAACCGGACGCCACAAGGGCGTCGAGAACGTCGAGATCGATCACTTAGATCATCCCCAACGCATGCATGTAGGTTTCGAGGATAGTCTCTTGTTCTTCGCGCGCCGCCGGATCCTGCTTACGCTTCCGAACAATCGTGCGCAGCGCCTTCACATCGTATCCGTTGCCCTTGGCTTCCGCGTAAATGTCGCGGATATCGTCGCTGATTGCCTTCTTCTCTTCCTCCTGGCGTTCAATGCGCTCGATCAGCGCCTTAAGCTGGTCAGCGGCTAACTTGGTTACACTTTCACTATTGTGACCGATCTGGACTTCCATAGCGTACCCCTTTGTTATTGGATTTGACTGGCTGGCCGGTACGCCGATCTACTAATCCGCCGCCAATCTTCATTTTGAGCCGATCGCTCTTGCCGTAGCCCCAGGAACGCGAGGCCGGCTTAATCCCAAGCATCTTTGACTTCTTGCGCCGAACGCGGGATTTCTCCGCAACGTCCCCTTTCGTTTTTTCGCGGTGCTTATCGACCAGCGCGGGCGCCAGATTCGATTCCCGGTGCTCTCCGCCATTGACTAGCGCCACGATGTGATCGCACTCCCATGGCTCGCCAGCGCGAATGCGGCGGCCGGAGATGTGGCACACCCCATTGTGCCGCTCGAACACGCGAAGGCGGACACGCGGCGGGATCTTCGCCTCGTCAGTTTTGCCGATCCATTCATCAACTGACCGGCTCATGCTGCGCGCTCCTGCGACAGTGCGGCAGGAGTTGCCCCGATCATCCCGGCAATCATTTCCATGATGGCAGTCTTGCTGGCCTGGAATTCCTTCTTGTTCATGGCGCGGCGCGATTGGCTCTTGGCCGTCCGGATCACCACGGCAGGGCCGCGAACGATCACCAGCGAAAATTCCTCGCGGGCGCGGATGGCAGATGCCACGCGCAGCGCTGCCGCATTCGTGCCGGCGTCGATAATCGTCTCGTCGTAGAAGCCAGCCTCGATCAGTGCCCGCTTCCGCAAATGCTCCTGCGTCGGGTAAATGTCGGCCAGGTTCTCAGGCAGATTCATCCATGCCTCTTTCAGCCATGCGAATTCATGGTTGTGTGTGGCAGTGGATCTTTCCTCATGCTCGATCAGGGAATAGTGCTGGCCAACAACAAAAACCTGATCCGCGCGCCGTGGGTGACGCGGGATCATGGCTTCTCCGTCCCAATCGAAGATGAGAGGATGGATCATAGCTGGATCTCATCATCCATGTCGTTTGACCGATGAGAGCCGTGATCGCTCTGCTTCGATGGCCCATCTAACATGACAAGCTGGCCGCCATAGCCGTTCAACACGACCTCGGTTGAGAACTTGTCGTTTCCGTCCTTGTCCTGCCACTTTCGGGTCTGCATGGAGCCTTCAACGTAGAGCTTCGACCCCTTCTTGACGTAGTTCTCGATGACGCGACACAAGCCCTCGTTGAACACGCAGACGCGATGCCATTCTGTCTTTTCCTTGCGCTCGCCAGTGTTCTTATCCTTCCACGATTCTGACGTGGCTAAGCTCATGTTGGCGATCGGCTTCCCGTCCTGCGTGCGACGGACTTCGGGGTCTTGTCCGACGTTTCCGATAAGAACGACCCGGTTGACTGATCCGCTCATGCTGCCTTCTTTCCTGTGAGTACGTCGCGGCGATTGATAACCGCCTGTTTGAGTGCGTCGATCTGGTTCGCGTCCAGCTGGTGGTGACGACGGTTCTCCTTCTGCTCATCGGAGTTCCACCACGCGATCAAAGAATCCGCATCACCAAAACCGGCGATAGCTTCCCGGCACTCCACCATGAACTCCACGCGGGCGCTGAAATCGTCCGGCATGATGGATTGTTTCTGCGGTCCCTTCGGGCGCGTGTCGTCGATGACGTTCGATTGGGCTTTGTCGTAGAGCGCGAGGCCGAACGGATTGCCGAACGTCATGAGCGCACGCTTCATGGCGTCGGTCTCAGCTTCCTTGATCGCGCTTTCGTGAGCTTGTCCTGGATCGCGGTCGATGCCATGCCCCGCACCGCAGCCCTCACGCGCAACGCCATGCACGATCACGCGAACCTTGGCGATGTATGTCACGCCAAAGCCCTTGTCGCCGTTCTGGCCGATTGACCGCTCCCGCTCCGAAACGCATTTTACGTCCAGCGTCTCGCGGGTCCATCCGTCAAACCCGAAGATCCGGTTGGCCTCGGCAATGGCATGCCAGCCCTCGATATAGCTGAGCTTGGTGCCGCCCTGCTTACGCTCCTTGACGGCGCCTTTCGACAAGGGCGCATCCAGATCCTCGATCTGCTGCTCTGTGAAGCTCATAGCTTGCGCTCCTGCGTTGTGGAAACGCCCGGAGGCAGAGCGCCGCGTGCCTTGCGGTATTCGCGCGCAGCGAACAGGATAGCTTCTTCGATCTTCGGATGTGGCCCGATGGCCTTGAGCGCCAGGTTGTAGCTATCGAGATGGAGCGTTTCGACCGTGCGCAGCGATGATGCGCGGCCAAACCCGCCACCAAGCTTGACCTTGGTGTCGCGCTCGGCCCTATCTGCGAAACGAGAGGCTTTCTCGAATTCGGCAAATGCCGTGTCGGCTTCTTTCGTGACTTCAGCCACGTCAATATCAAGCTCGCCAGCCGCCGCGTTCTCCTTGGCAAGGCGGTCCCTCTCGTCGGCTTCGCGGGCAATGCGCTCGGCCTCCGCAGCTCGTGCGGCAGCCTCCTCTGCTTCGCGAATCCGGCGCTGTTCTTCCTTCAGCAAGAAGGCCGTCACCCGCGCCTTTAGCTCGATAAATATGCGGTCGAACGTGCCCGGCTTTTTCTGATCTGTGTTGTGCAGAGCCTTGTACTTGGCATTGATAGCCGCGACCTGTTCATTCAGCGGACGGACGCTCTTGTCGCGCTCGGCTTCGATTTCATCCAGGCCAACCTTGGCACGATCGCAAAGCAGCTTTGCCTCGCGAGCCTGCTCCTCGGTTTCGATAACCGGATTGTCCTTCATCCAGTCCGAAAGCGCGGTGATCGTCGCTTCGGTCAATTCGATGGTGCTGGGCGGCGCGTTGTGGCCGACGATTGCGAGGTTGCTCATGCCGCAGTCTCCAGCGGCTTGGCATCATACGCAGCTTCGGCAGCCTTGACCTTCTCAAGCGCGGATTCCAGAATCTTGCGCGCCTCGATCAACTGATACTGTGCGCGGGATTCAAAACCGGGCCGGATCGGCAATTGCTTGGCATGACGTGCGGCCATTTCCGCGCCGGCCTCGATGTATTCCAAGTGCGGCTTGACGGTCTTGTCCCAAACTTCAAGAGACATACTCATACTTCTTCTCCCTGTGATTGACCTTCCGTGGCTTCAAGTGACTTCACTGTGGCGACAACGAATGGCTCGCAGCCGTAAACCTTGGTGGCATTGACCTGAACAACCTGCATATCGTCGCGGAAGACGATTCCGTTCATGCCGTCTAGAAGTGCCTTGACGATGTTGTCCGTATCCGGCTTACAAAGCGGGCGTATCGCACCAGTGATGGCTTGAGCCTTCTTCATCGGCGGCCAGCGCTTCGGAATCTGAAACACGGCGCGAAGGTCAAGTTGCACTGGCCCCTCGATCATCGTCTTGCCGCGCATTTCGGATCGCGCCATATAGCCAATGCTGCGTTCGTAGTTCCGTGTCTCTGCCGGCGTGTAGGCATGATTCCCGTTAAAGCGCGGGCGACCCTTGCCGTGCGGCTTTCCAGGGACAATGATAGTCACGGGATCGGTCATTTACGCCGATCCTCCCGGTTCTCGCGGCGAAGCTGCTTGACCATGAGCCAGATCAGATCGCGTTGCAGTCCTACACGGCGGCGCGATCGCGGCTTCGTGGCTGACAGAGCTTTCCGCGTTGTGGCTATCTTCCGTTGCAGTTGCATCGCAGTCCTCCAGCAGCGCGCGGATGGATTTCATGTCATTCACAAGATCAGGGCGAGCTTTCAGCATGTCGTCGATACGATTTACGGCGTAGAGCACTGTCGTGTGGTCGCGTTTGAAGCACCTGCCGATCTCGGGAAATGATTTCTCAGTCATAGACTTCGCCAGATACATTGCGACCTGACGATGCAAGGCGAGCTTCTGCGTCCGGCGCTGCGACATCAGGTCGAGCAACGAATGTCCGTAGTACGCTGCCACTGCGCGCTGAATGGCTTGAACCGGGGGCACATAACCGAAACCATCAAGCGTGAAGGCGCGATGCGCTTCTTTCATCGCGTCATTCGAAACTGGCAACACCGCAACAGCAGAAGCAATTGGCCGGCTTAGGGGTACAGGCGGAGAATTTCGGTCCGCCGCAGCCGCAAATCGAGCCATCCGCGCCTTGTGCGCCTCGTGAAATGCAAGCTGAGAAGGCGTCATTTCAGCGCCTCCATATCGTCTCCCACCAAAGTCTGATCTTGAGCCAAGCCTTCTTCCTCAAGGCTTTCAGTAACCGCATCGATTTGCCCTTTGATTGCTTGCAGGCGCAGCTCATCGCGCCGGTTGTCTTGCTCGACGCGCTCGCAAAGATTGCTGTATGCGGTCCGAATATTCTGAAAGAGTGTGATGCGAGGCTCTTTGACCTCCGGCGATGACGCCAGGAATTTCCGCACCCACGATGATGACGTGCCGACCGTCTGCGCCACGATCTCATAGGCGACGGTCCGAGACCCGACCCGTCGCGCCTCCTTTTCGACCATCGCACCAAGTGCGCTTCTCGTGGTTGTCATCAACGCGGCGGGACTCACTGGCTTTCTCCTGACAAACTTTGACAGCACTTGGTCAGCTCCATGTGTTTCAGTTCGGACATGGAGCACGACAACGAAAATGAGCCTTTGACGTTTAAGGCGCTCTCGGCAGCAACCGAGCGCGTCCTATGGAAACTTCACGATCAGAAGAACCAACAGAACGAACACGACCGCGCCTGCGAGCGCGCAACCGATGAGAAGGAGAGCGAGCGCGGCCGCTACGTCGATCAACGTCTGAAGGAATTGGCTGCGCTCGAACGGAGAGCGCGAGGATGAATGATGCGATCTCATTTCTTCGCCCCGAGAGATCGCGACCGGGTCTGTGCACTGCGGGAAAGATGGCGCAAACCCGCAGATCGAAGCTGAATTAGAAGATTGCGCGGGCAGTACTGCCCCGTCCGTCCCGCGCAGGTGAGAGCCGGGCCGCATTTCTGCCCCGAGTGCGGTCCGGCGGCTCATGACCGACTCCACTTCTGTCCAGACAGGTCGTAGGCTTGTCCATCGCCACAGATGAAAAGGAGCGAGACGCGATGGCTGAAGACGAAAGCCAAAAAACGATAAAACTTGGAACGGAAACCTGGCTCATCTCTCAGGACGACGCACCTGTCGAATTTGTCGATCTGATCTGCGAGGCCAGACAGTTTAACGGAATAATCTATCTGTCTTTTCTGCAAACCATCGTTGATGCCGGCACCACGCCAGAAGCGCGCGTCAATATAAGAATGAGAATGAACCTGGCGACGGCTCAGGGTCTCCACGGCCTGCTTGGAGGGATGATCCAAGATGCGCTCAAGGCGCCGGATAAGAGCAAGGCAAATTGAGCCAAAGACGGTCATCTCGACATGGCCGCGCGTCGTCATGATCCGGCCTCCGGGGTGGAGGGGTGCGGGTAGATGTCGGGGCGCACCGAGTGCGGTGGAACATTTGCTAATCGAGCGATGTCCAATACGCGCCCTGCCG
Source organism: Hyphomicrobiales bacterium (assembly GCA_017305455.1). Lineage (GTDB taxonomy): Bacteria > Pseudomonadota > Alphaproteobacteria > Rhizobiales > Xanthobacteraceae > Afipia. Next base: position 34,332 of record JAFKKO010000120.1, read on the forward strand.
GCACGCGATCCCATGAATACAGGGACGGGTGCTTAATCCCCAGCAGAGCAGCCAATTTGACCACTCCCCCCGCATTCTCGGCAGCTTTTGCGACAACATCGATCATATCCGAAAGGTAGGTTATGCCTACCTACTTTGTCAAGCATGATGTAGGTGACGCTTGCGTAGGCCGCGCCTACACTAATAAAATGGAATTGAATGAAAGACTTAAGGTCGCGAGGAAAGCCGCCGGCTTAACGCAACAGGCGGTCGCTGAGCATTTCGATATTGCTCGCGTATCGGTGACACAGTGGGAGTTAGGGCAGACGCGCCCCGACCAAGACAAGTTTACGCCCCTGGCTACTCTTTACGGCGTATCGCTGGACTGGCTTATGGATGAGCGCGGCGACGGTCCGAATGAGCAAACGAAGCCAACTGTGCGATCAGGAGCCGCGTCTTCTAAATTCATCAAGTCGAAGGCCTTCAAATTCTACGTCCAAGAATGGCGGGAATTTATGGGCGTTAAGACTGACACCGCCGCGAAAGTGACCGGTATGCCAGTCAACGAGTACAGCGCATTCGAAACATATCCCATCAACTTCGGGCTCGTGCACATAGCGGCATTGGCCGACGAGTTCGGGATTCGCGGAGATCAGTTCTGGTTTCCGCCGCCGAAAGGGAAGCCAGCGCCGCTTACACCTGCAGCCCGAAAGAAAGCATCCCGAAAATGATACGAGCGATATCGGTCATGGGGCTTGTCTTTATTGGCGTCGCGCCCGTCTGGGCAACATCCGATAGTACGACCTATACGCTGTATCGAAATTCGCTTGTTGAAGACATTACGCGAGTTCACGTCGCAACATTCGATGCCGATGACGGAGAATCTTACAATCAAGAAAATTGCATGATTGCGGCTGAACTATTTAAACAACAGCCCAGTGTCAAAGTGAGATACTGGTGCGAGCGCGGACGATTCAAGCGATGAATACCGACATCATTGCAGTTATTCTGCTCGCAGCACTTTTACTTGGCCAAATAGTAACGATAGTGGCTATTCTTAAAATTAAAAGAAGCCTTGAAGAATGGGCATACACTTGGCGGCAAAACGACATTTAAAATGTATATGGCTGGTGATCCGGCCTATCTCGCCCCACATTCGACGAACCCTATAAATCCGCCGATTTTCATTCGTCGGAAAAGTGACGTTGAAATCGTCGGCCGCGTCAAGCGCACGGTGCTGGATCTGTGAGGGAAGCTAAACGAAGGTGGAAAGACCTAAAACACTAGCGTTGACTCGCACTTAGCTCGGAGTCACGGTTCCGACCGGTGATTCGAATCGAATCGCTTACGAAAAAGCCCGGACTGAACTCCGGGCTTTCGTAGAACCTCAAGGCTAGAACCTGTTGAGGTGAGTCTCTGTCAAGACGCTTGCGCACTACTAAACAAGCGTGACTCGCTGTCAACAGGTTTTAGTCCTTTAGCCAAAGGAACTGGAACCATGTTAAACGACAATAATCCTCCGAGCTACAAACTTACCTTTGAAGACGCCGTCGAAGTTTGGCGGCGTCACTTGGCCGGCGAGTATCAAAATCGCATCGCTGCGTTTTTTGATGTGAATCCGGCTCGCGTTAACGAAGTGCTCAAGGAGCGCACACATATCGGCAGTCGGGAAGCCGCCAGTTCTGCGGCTTAAGTCGGCCCATCCGAGACGAGAAACCCGCCCTAACCGGCGGGTTTTTATTGTCCTCCTTTACGAGTGTTCTAACCCGCGCAATTGATTGCACGCGCCCCCAATAGAAAACCCCGCCGGAGCGGGCCGATTCGGGGCGTGAGGAGAATCACCACGTAAGTTGTTCGGTCAAGGCAGGGTGCAACAGCGCAACAGAGATATCCCTCCCTTTATTTTCATGCGCTTAATTGCACGAACTTCGTAACCGCTACAATATGGCGTGTCGTTTCGGTGTTCGAAACGATGAAGGGCGGCCCGCGCGAACGGTACCGCCCTTGTCGAAAACCAGACCACAGCGACGTGATTCCGGCTCCCGTTTCAAGAGTTAGTATCACCCTTCAAGGGGTGAAAGTCGAGTGTCGCTGAGGTCACACACAGGAAGATGTGATCATGAACGATCTGAAGATACGCGGCCGCAGCATTCGCTCGGATGAAAATGGCCTAATCTGTTTGACAGATATTTGGGACGCAGCTGGCTTCAAGGTGAACCAGAAGCCTGGACAATGGCAGAGACTCGATAGCACGCAAAAGCTCTTCAGCGCCCTACTTGAGCGAATTGTGGGAAAATCCCACAACTCCAAGAAAATCAGCGTAAAATCAATATATTACTCAAAGGGCGCCGCGGGCACTTATGCTCACCCGGTTCTCGCCTGCGCCTATGCTGGGTATCTCAGTCCAAAGCTCGAAGTAGAGGTCCGCGAAGTTTGGCTCCGCTATCGCGCGGGCGACGCCACATTAGCGGATGATATCCTTGAGAGGGCCGGGCCTGCTGCGAACGAGTGGGCTGGCGTGCGCGCCCTTACCCGGTCAACGCGCAATAAACATACCGCCGTGCTTGCTGATCATGGCGTGGTGCGCCCTTTGGACTTCGCAACCATCACAAACGAAACCTACATTGCTTTGTTTGATCGACCCGCGAAGGCGCTCCGTTCCGAGCGCGGATTGAAGAAAAGCGACAATCTACGCGATCGGATGACCTTGCCAGAACTGACCTACATTATGGCAGCCGAATCGCTGGCAAACGAGCGGATCGAGGAAACAAACCCTAACGGCTCAACGCAGTGCCAGATCGCAGTTCGGAAAAGTGCTTCCTTCATCAGGGATGCCATCGAGAAAGACCGCGCCGATCGGCGGGCCCGTTGAGTTATAAGGGGCCGCTCAGACGACGGCCCCTTTTTCCCCTGTGCCCATTGATGGTGCTTGGTCTCAGTATCGCGGATTCCTCGTCCCGTAGGACCCGTTGTGGGGGTTGTAATTACCCCTGCTCCCGTAGTTGTCCATCTGTGTGTTGTTCGGCGTCGTCCGATAGTGGCCGCTGGTGTAGCTGCCGTTCGAGTTGACGTGCGGCTGGACGTAGGTGCTGCGAGAGTTCGAGCCGCTCCCGTAGGTCCGATATTGCGCTTGCGCTACGGTCGCCATCAGCGCGACAGCGCCGGCCGTCAGTATGATTCTCAACATCTTAGCCTCCCAGCCCAGAAACGGGCACCGTCAGCCTGCCACCCTCTCAGGTTGAATCCAACCGGGACGTTAGGAGAGGATCAGGCTGCCGCCCTCGCCTCCGCCGGTACCCGGCCGTAGAAGGCCAGCAACACAGGCTCATCCGCGTCACCGGCTTCCTGATCTACCATCTGCGAAAATGCGACGACGCCAATCACCTTCTCGCTAAGCAAATTCGCCTTCAGCAGCGCCTCGTTCTCGTCGGCCACCGAGTATGATGGGCCACCAACAAGCCGATTTTTGCTATCAATTCCAAATACCTGAACAAAAAACATCTGCTGGTACGCCATTATTGATACTCCCTGTTGGCCTTGACGGCGGGCTTAGGCTGACTCTATTCCTAGAACAAATCAAGAACAACTATCTCCTCCTACCAAAAAAGTAGCTATTGCCTACTTTTCCGCTTGACGATGTAGGTAGGTATCGCCTACCTTCCTCCCAACACCACGGAGGGAGCGATGACGGCAATCCAGGACCATATGATCTACATGATCGTCGTCGAGCATCCGAAGGGCGATTACGTCCCCGAGCGCGATGTAGCTGATCTCGACCGCGCCACCACAATCAAGGACATCGCTAACGGCGAGTACGAGGGCGTCAAGCAGGTTCTCCGCTTCAACCCCGTTGAACATACCTGTGATGACGTGACCAGCGAGATCGCTCTGGCCGTCTCTGAGATTTGGGACAGCGAAGGCGAGCCTCTCTTCGACTGGCAGCGTGACTTTATCGAACAGACGATTGGCATCGAGGCGGCGCACTCTTTCCCGAGGGCTGCGTGATGGAGCGGACCTCAACCAGCGATATCAAGCAGCGCTACCTCGCCGCCAAGATGATCGGACGCCTTGAAGGTGTAGTGGCCTCCGGCGCGATGACTGAGCATCTTGAAATCTCCACGCGCGAACTGATCCGCGAGGCCTGCGAAGCATTCGGTATGCCGACGATCTCGGAGCGCGCGGCATGACCGACTGGCGCATGTCAGACCGCGCCCCGCTTTACGCGCTGATCATCGTCGCTGTTGTGGCCGTGGCCGTGATCGGTCTCGCGGTTTTGATTTTCAAATAAACAAGGGGCAGTAACGATGGCAGGCAAGAAGAAACTGGATGACGCTGCGCAAGCGGTCACGTCCATCAAGGGCTTCAACAGCGACCTTCAATGTCGCGGTTTCCAGTTCGAATTCGGAAAGACATACGAGGTCAAGGGCAAGATTAAAGCCTGCGAGAATGGCTTTCATGCCTGCCCGATCGAAGAACATCCGCTTGCCGTGTTCGATTTTTATCCGCCGGCAGGCTCGCGCTACGGAGAAGTCCTCCAATTCGGAGAGACCGACCGCGAAGACACCAAGCTCGCATCAGCCAAGCTGACCGTAGGCGTCGAGATCAGTCTTGGCGCTCTTGCTGAGCGCGCCGTGAAGTGGGTGTTCGATCGGGCTGATTGGAAGAATGCTGAGAAGGTCACCGGCGACAATGAAGGAGCAACCGCGTCGGGCACTCGGGGCGCAGCAACCGCGTCGGGCTACGCCGGCATCGCCAGGGGCGCCAATGGCTGCGCGCTGTTCTTGGTCGAACGTGACGACAACTACAACATCATCAACGTCTGGGCAGGCATCGTCGGTCGCGACGTCATCAAGTCGGACACGTTCTATCGCCTCGAAGGCGGCAAGCCTGTTGAGGTGGCAGCATGACCACCACAGCAAAGCATACGGCGGGGCCTTGGGAAACCGACAACAGTTGGTCGCTTCATGGTGAGGCGCGACCCGACATGATGGATTATCGGTGCCATGTAGATGCACCGGTCCCGTTCACCGAGAACGAGCATGGTGGGTTCGAACGTATCGAGACGCAAACTGGTGCGATCGCGTTTGGTCGGACGCCTGAAGAAGCACAAGCGAATTCTAGCCTGATCGCGGAAGCCTTCAACGTCGCGCACGAAACCAGCCTGACACCGCGCCAGCTTGCAGAGCGGTGCGCGCGATTAGAAGCGGCGGCGAAAGTGCTTCTCGCCGTGATAGCCGACGCCCGCGCCGATGAGAATGTTGACTGCATGACGGACGCTGGCGGGTACATCTGCGGCGACATCATGAGCGAGGCAATCGAAGGTATGAGAGCCGCCATCGCGAAGGCAGAAGGCGGTGCGTGAATGAAAGAGCTTTCTGTGACAGAGATGCTCGCTGCCGTCGGCATCGTCCGCCAAACGTGCGCCGGTGGAGCGCCCACTGCTCGTGGTGGCACTCAGTCTGAATACCGTTGCAACATCGCAAGAAACGGCCAGGCGTTCGACTTCGACGCATTTGAGGCTACTCGCTTCGCTCGCGCTCTCACCAAGATAAGCACCTCCCGCCACGGCTCGGAGGGGGAGTGATGCGTATCGAGCCAATCGAAGTTCTTGCCCTCAAAAAGCTGGCGCTGATTAGCGGGGCCTTGGCTAATTCGTTGTCGGACAAATCAGCCGCACGAGAGCAGCGTTTACTGACGCGCGGACTTATCGACGTGGTGAACCGCGCCGAATTGGAGAACATCAGGCTTTGAGTCATCCGAGGTTGAAACGTCACCAGAACGACCCTGCCACCAAATCGCGCTCAAAGGTTGAAACGTCCACACCATGACCAACCATCGTCGACAGAATGACATCGGTCTCCGGATCGTCCAGACGCAGGGCGAAGGCGTAAAGCTCCGTCAGCGGCTTGACGTTGCCGTAGCGGAGGTCGTAGCCACGCCCAGCCCGGTTGATCTGGTCGATCAGACCGTTCAGGGACTCGATGTAGGCGTTCGTGTACGGGTGCTCGAAGTAGTTGAAGATGAGCTGACGCCAACGCCGGTTCTTCATGAACGACAGGATCGGTTTGAAATGCTTCTCCATTTCGGGGGGCAGCAGATCCAGCCAGGCCTGGTAAGCCCGTTCGGCCTCAGCCCGGTTCTGGCACTGGTAGATGTCGTAGAACCATTCCTTGCAGGTCACTGCGGTGCCAATGGCAGGGTAGTCCGACAGCAGGCTCTTGAGGGCGTACTTGCCTTGCTCGGACAGGTTCTCCGGCCGGGCGGCGAGCAGCCTGATCTTCCGCTTCAAGGAGACGCGCCCCTCGTTGGCGAGTTTGGCTTGGACGGACTTGCGAACGCTCTCGACTGCCAGATTGGCGTATCGGACGACATGAAACTTGTCGATCACGACCATGGCGCGCCGGAAGAACCGCTCATTGATCGTCTTGTAGGCCCAGTACATGTCCTGGGTGATGACTTCGACCTTCTCCCGACCATCAAGCGTGTGGAGGTAGGCTTCGAGGTCCAGCAGGCGCCGGGACGGCTGCAGGTCGAGCATCTTGCGGGTCTCGACGTCGCCCATCACGAACCGCGGCGATCCCTGAATAACCTTCTCGTCCATGCCGAGAACGCGAGGCAATTCAAAGGTGTAGTTTTCGAGCCGCTTGGCGGCGTAAGAATGGAAGATGCGTCGCGCCAGCGACTCCTCAACACCATTGAGCAGGCCGGCATCTCGGAATGTGCGAGGGATGGCGTCGATCGCGAGTTGGTTTCGGAAACGGACGGTCATCAGCCTGTTCGTGTCGATGCCCGGCAGGTCTTCCATCAGGGTCATCTTGCAGCCTTCGCACCGGTAGCGTTGACGATTGATCCGCAGGAACACGGGCTGGCGCTGGATCGGATGGTCCTTGAACTCTACGGCCCTCTTGCCGTGCTTGCGGACCTTAGGATTCGGACAGGTGCAGGTTGGGGTCTGAGGATCTCTCAGTTCGGCATGGACGACCAGGGCACCATCGCGCTCCTCGTAGCCGAGGTTCATGAGCCCCTCGAGCCGCAACAAGTCGATACCTTCCAACACGTTACGCCCCTCAACCTTGAAAGGCGAAACCGTGCACCTGCACAGGTTAACGGTCAATTGCTGGAGGCGGCATGAATGTGCTCGACCTCTTCAGCGGGATCGGCGGGTTCAGCCTCGGACTTGAGCGCGCCGGGATGCGAACAGTCGCCTTCTGCGAAATCGATGAGTTCTGCCGAGAAGTGCTCCGCAAGCACTGGCCCCACGTTCCGATTTTTGGCGACATCATCGATCTCCGCGCCATCAGTATCGGTCCCGTCGATGTCATCTGCGGCGGTTTCCCCTGCCAAGATGTCTCGATCGCTGGAGACCGCGCCGGCCTCGCCGGAAAACGATCTGGCCTATGGGTCGAAATGCGACGATGTATTCGCGCTTTTCGACCTCGCTTCGCGGTCGTGGAGAACACAACAGGCCTGCTTAATCTCGGAATGGCAACCGTTCTCGGAGACTTGGCCGCGCTCGGGTATAGCTGTGTGTGGCACTGCATCCCGGCTGCCGCCGTTGGCGCCGCGCATCCACGCGACAGGGTCTGGATTGTTGCCTACCATTGTAGCGAGCGACGGACAGACGGCGCGGTCGATCACGGCGAACACGCGCGCCAAGTCCTATCGCACATCAACCGGCAGCTGGCGCTATCGCTCGAACGGCAAGGAGAGCAGCAATCTCATGCTGACCCGCTCGCTTGCTTTGGAGCTCGAATACCTCACGGGGGTCCAGAGAGGGCCTCTTATGTTGAGCAGGCCCTTTGCGGAAAACTACATGGGCTACCCGATCACCTGGACGCTCTTAAAGCCCTCGGAAACTCCGTCGTCCCGCAAATTCCAGAACTCATCGGGCGAGCAATCATGACGGCAAATCAACCTCAGGTGACGAAATGAACTCGGAGCACCGAAATGCGAAATCAACCTCCAATGACTCTAAGCCATTCTTGGATGAACTGGCGACGATCCCCCGCGCCGCCCTCAGCCTTTCTGCCGATGCGCGGGAGGTGATTGCGGAGGCGCTATGGCGTCATGAGACCAGAGGTCTACCGGCAGCAAAGCGCGCCAGAGACGCCGAAAGGTTTGCCGACCAGTCTGAAACGACCCGCAATAAGTGGCTTGGTTTCGCCGACGCCATCCTCGCATCCGGCGTCGTGGCAGTGCCGGATGAGGAACCCGCCGACATGGCCGCTCTCGGCCGCGCGGTGATGACCCGGATCGAAACGATTCAGGAGGAAGAAGGCTCCTTCAAAGACTGGATCCCAGCCGAGTGCCCCTCAGAGATCATCACCGACCTGCACGAGGCGCTACTGTCGGCGCGCGAAGCACCGTCCAATGAAGCGGCGATCCGGGCTGATGAGCAGGAGAGGTGTGCGAAGGTTTGCGACCAAATTCGCAACAATACAGAACGGCGCGCCGCAGAACACGAGAACGGCGAAGCCCGCAATTCCGCGCTCGATAAAATGGAAGGCGCGATCCAATGCGCCACCGCCATCCGCGCACGGGGGAGCAAATGAAGCTGACAGAGGCGCAACGCAAGTTGATAGTCGCTATGGGATTTCGATCCAATGCGCTGGCGAACGGTGACGAATACTCCCCGATGTGGTGGCTTGAAGGTGGCCACGCCGTTAAGGCCAACGTCGCGAAGTCGCTCATTAAGCGCAGGCTGATCCGACTTACAAAACACGAAGGCGGCCAACCCGGCATTCTTTTCTTCACCATCACCCCTGCGGGCCGCCGCGCTCTCGAACAGACCGGAGGGGCGGATGAGCGATGATCTGGTGAACATACTTCGTGATCCAAAATTTATCGGACAGGAAGCAATGCGAGATTCGGCCGCCGCCCACATCGAAGCGCAGGCCGCTGAGATCGAGGCGTCAAAGGCTGAACGCATCGAAGCAGTCCACCAAGGCGCATATCTCTCGGACCGCGCCGAGAAGGCAGAGCGTGCATTGGCAGTGGCGGTCGAGGTGATGAGGCCGTTTGCAAAGGCTGGCGATCTCCTGAGTTTTGCTGGAGTAAGCGAAGATGACGAAATCGAGCTTTCCGGCGAGAAACTGAAGGAATCCATCGAAGCCGCCCGTCAATTCGTGAAGGAGCATGGGAAATGAAGAGAGATCAGGAACAGGACAACGCGATGAATGTGGAAAAGGCTTGGAATACGCTCGGACTCGATCCCAACAAATGGACCATTCAGTTTACCGACGAAGAACTTCGGATGCTTAAAGAGGTTATGCGCGCCGAAGATGCGAGGCGGCAAGATATCTTTGGGGGCCTCCTCGAAAACATTAAGTCGATTGGGTGAGTGACACCATGACCCCTCACCTTCCCGAGCGCGCGATAGAGACCGGGACTGAAAAACCATTATTTATTCCGCTTCGAACCGAATGGTTCAGGATGTTCGAAACCGGCGAGAAGCGCACCGAATATCGCGCCTATGGTCCGCGATGGAACGAGCGCACATGCCGAGTCGGAAGACTGGCAACAGTCTCACACGGCTATAGCGGCAAGCGACTTCACCATCGTGTTTCCGGATTCGAAAAGATCGCACGTCAGCACGCCCCGATTGAGGCGCAGACGATCTACCCGAGCGCCGAATTCATCTCCGCAATATCGTTCCAAGCCGCTAACGGAGGCGACGATGCAGGTAAGTGAGATCATCGAACGAATTTTGCGTTGCGAGGTAGAAGGTCCGCTGAACGATTGCATCGACAATCATGGCAAGCCTTATCAGTCGCAATTTCTTGCCGACACTCTCAAAGCTGCCAAGGACTGGATCGACACACAAAGCTATCCCATCCCCCACCAGGTCGAGTGATAATGAGTAGGACGGACCTCATCCCCTTGCTTACCGTCGAGGAGGCCGCTGCGCGGCTTCGCATGTCGGATAAGCAGTTGCGCGGCCATATCCGGGCTGGCAACATTCCATTCATCAACGTTGGGCTGAAGACACGCCCGAGCTACCGATTCCGGGCGTCTGATATTGTTGAATTCGAACTATCGCGAGCGACAGCATGCGGAACGCAGTGCGCGGGATCTACCGCAGGACGGGTAAGGACGACTGGTCCTATGATGTCGTCATACGTGGTCATAGATTTTGCGGCTCGACGGGTTGCACGGAAAAGCGCGCAGCCGAAAAATGGATCACCAAGTTCCGGGAAGAAAAACGCGCCGCGATAGGACAGCTATCCGGCCATGAACCTATGACGTTCGGCGCGGCATCGACCCGCTGGTGGTCCGAACGTGGTCAGCACAGAAAAGACAAGGCCTGTCTTGAGGGTTATTTGGCCCTGCTCCAAAGCCGAATCGGTATGAGAACGATGATTTCAAGCATCGATGATAACACGGTGTCGAAGCTGGTGGCGCTGCGGCGGGCGGACGGTGTAGCGTCTTCGACCGTGAACCGATCGATGACGGAGCCGCTCCGCGCGATCCTGACCCGCGCCAAGCTCTGGAAGCAGGTCGTGCAGGAAATAGATTGGAGCCAGCATAAGCTCAAAGAGCCGGAAGGCATCGTTCGGGAAGCCACGGCCGGCGAGGAGCGTACCGCCTTCGCCAAATTACGGCCGGATCTGCACCCAGTCGTCAAGTTTCTGTTGCTGGTCGGCTGGCGCCGGGCTGAGGCCTGCGCTCTCAAATGGGCTGATATCAATTTCGAGACCGGATTCGCCACCGTCGTTGGCAAGGGTGGGATTGTGCACCGGAGGCCCTTGCCGGCCGCGGCGATTGCCGTCCTGCGGGGTGAACAGGGCAAGCACCCGGAATTCGTCTTTACCTATCTGGTTCGGCACCCGAACGGCGGCAGGAGGGGAGACCGGAAGCCAATCCGCCCTGGAACCCTTTCGACTGCCTGGGTACGGATGCGTGACGGAGCCGGTCTGACACTGCGGCTCCACGACCTGCGTCATACCACGGCCACGCGCGTCCTGCGCGCCACAGGGAACCTCATGGCCGCCAGCAAGGCCTTGGGACACTCCAAGATATCGACCACCCAGCGATACGCCCACATGCTGGCGGAAGACGTTCGAGCGGCTCTCGATGCGGCCGCTCCGGTAGTCGCTCCCGTGGATGGCGTGAGTCCCGAGAAAAGTCCCGAGACAGTTCAGCAGCCAGCAAAGAAGGCTTTGAAATAACGGCGCAATTGGGATGATGTGGTAAAGCTTGGAAGGCTGCTGCTCTACCATTGAGCTACACCCGCGTCGGCGATGACCTAGCATGGCGGCCCTCGGGCCTCAACAACCACGATGCCGCCGAATGACGGCCTGACTGTTCCCGCGCCTGTCGCGGGAATCTGGGATGACGTTGGATCGGCATTGCGGGAGTTCACCTCTCCCGGAGGAGAGGTCGGCGCGCCATAAGCGCGAGCGATGTAACCCGCTGCGGCGCCGGGCGAGGGCGTACGATCCATCGATCAGTTGAGATCCCCTCACCCCAACCCTCTCCGGAAAGAGAAAACTCACCGCGTCTGCCGCGATACCTTCGTCAAAATGACAGAGCGAATTCGAAGGTCTCACGCCATCAGGCCAAGGCGGCTGGCGCCGATATAAAGCGCGAGCGCGGTGGCGTTGGAGACGTTGAGGCTCTTGATCTCGCCCGGCATGTCGAGCCGCGCCACCACGCTGCAGGTCTCGCGCGTAAGCTGGCGCAGGCCCTTGCCCTCGGCGCCCAGCACCAAAGCGAGCGGCGCCTTCAATTCCACCGCGGCGAGATTTTCGCTGCCCTCGCTGTCGAGCCCGACGGTGAGGAAGCCCTCCTCCTTCAGTTCGCCCAGCGCGCGGGCCAGATTCTGCACCAGCACCAGCGGCACCAGCTCGAGCGCACCGGACGCCGATTTCGCCAGCACGCCGGTCGCTTCCGGACTGTGCCGCGCCGTGGTCACCACCGCCTTGACCGCGAAGGCCGCCGCCGAGCGCAGGATGGCGCCGACATTGTGCGGGTCGGTGATCTGGTCGAGCACCAGCACGATGCCGTCGCGCGCAATCGAGCCGATCGCCGGCGTGCGCAACTGATCGACCTCCGCCAGCAGGCCCTGATGCACCGCGTCGGGACCGAGCCGCTGGTCGATCACGCTCGGGCGCACGATCTCCGGCGTGACGCGGGTCGGGATATTCTCCTCGGCCAGACGACGCGCGGCGTTCTCGGTCAGCAGCAGCTTGCGGAACACGCGGTCGGGATTGGCGAGCGCCGCCGTCACCGTGTGCCAGCCATAGAGAATGGCGGGATCGTTCGCGCCTCGCCCCTCGCGCGCGCGGCCATAGGCGGGCCGTGCGCCGGGACGGCGCGGGCCGTCCTTGCGAGAAAAACGCTGCGGTTTGTCGCGATGATTCATCACCGGCTTTTCCCACGCCGCCGGAGCAATGGCAATTTGGCGGAGTGATCAGGGAGGAAATAAAAACGCCCGCGAAACCTGAATTTCGCGAGCGTTTTCAAAATGGTGGGGGAAGAAGGACTCGAACCTTCGAAGCCATACGGCGGCTGATTTACAGTCAGCTCCCTTTGCCACTCGGGACACTCCCCCGCTCGGCGTCATCCAAGGCATGACCACCCGGAGTGGCGGGACGGCCATCAATGACGATCAAGAGCGTGCCCGCTCGCGGGCGCTCGGTCGGCGCGTTTATGGGCGAAGCGGCAGGGCAAAGTCAACCGAGACAATGCCGAATATCTCAAGGAGTTACGCCTCTCCCCCTCACCCGCAAACGAAAACGCCCGCCGCAATCCGCGACGGGCGTTCTCAAGCCTGATACGCGATCAGTGAGCGTGGTGATGCTGATGACGATGCTGGTGGCCGCGCGGCGCCTTGCCGTAGGTGCCGCGCTGCGACTGCACGTAGCGGGAACCGACGGCCTGCGGGCCGTGTGCGGCATGGCCGTGACGAACGCCCGGACGCGACGTGTAATAATACTGCGTGCGCGGATGATGATGCTGGTGCATGCGGTGATGATGCCGATGCGCGCGGCGCCAGCGATAGGTGTAGAGCGCCGGACCCTGCAGGCGCGCGCCATCATAATAGTGGCTGGTGGCGTTGGCGTACGGGCCGCCCTGGTAGCCGTAATAATAAGGCCGGCTGTAGCTGGTCCAGCCCGACACCGCGCGCTCCTGATAGGTCGGCGCCGGCGCGACCACGCCTGGACCGGTGTAGGTGGGGCCGCGGTTGACGAAGTAATATTGCGGGCCGTGGTAACGCGGATGCTGCACGTAGCGGCCGCCGGCATAGGCCGCGCCGTAATAACCGCCATAGCTATAGGCATCGCCGCCGGTCACAGCGCCGAACAGTCCGTTCCCCGCACAGGGGCTGTAACAGGCCATCGCCGGCGCGGCGCTCACCGCGACGGCGATCATTGCGGCCAATCCTGCAATCTTGTGACGCATACTCTACTCTCCTGTTGATCGTCTTTTTGTCTGCACTTGTTCTGGCGAATTCAAAACCGCTTCGGCGCCTTGATGACCGGCGGCGGGTTGTACGGCACGATGACATCGGGCTGCGGCATCGGATACGGCGCCTGCGCGGCAGGCGGCGCGGACTGCGCCGACCATGACTGGTGATAGCTCTCAGCCGGCTTCGGCAGTTTGCGGTCCGCCGGCGGCTCGATCTCGTAACGCCCGTAGCCCGGAGTTCGGCCCGCGCTCGGATAATAATGACCGACCGCCGGACTCTCGTAACGGTCCCAGCCACCATAGACCGTGGGCTGAACCTTGAAGCTCTTGGACAGGCCCCACTCGCCCTCGACCACGCCAAAAGATGCGTCGCGGCCGTTGATGATCACCGGCACGCCGGGCCGGCCGGGAATCACGAGCACCGGCGCTGTCTCGGCCAGCGCCGACAGCGAGGTTCCGATCAGCACGATCAGCGACAGAGCGGCACGCATGGGACAATCCTGTGAACCGCCGCGATCCTAAATCAGTTGCCCCGGCCAGAAGTTAAGGCGCGCCGCCAATCTGCCGGTAAGGCTAACGGCCCGGCCGGAGGGTGCGCGCAATTGCACGGATTGCAGAGAGGTTTTGCCAAACCCTCGCCGTCTCTCCGGCATGGAACCGGCCCCCAGCGGCCTCGATGCGTCATCGTGTCCGGCGCTGGCCGGAACCGGCGCCCGCGTCGCCGGTTAACCGCGAACAACAGAGGAATAGGATGACGCAAAAATTTCTGCTCCCCGCGGCGCTCGCCGCAACGATGGCCGTGTCCGGCCTCGCTTTTGCCCAGACCAGCACCAACCAGCCGGATGGCACCGGCCAGCCGGCCTCCAAGCAGTCCGCGCCGGCCAACGCGCCCGACGCGCAGGGCCATGACGCCCAGACCGGCAAGCCGGCCAGCGGCGAAGCTATCCAGGAAAAAACGGACGCCATGCGCGACAAGAGCGCCATCCGCGATCAGGATGGCAAGGCCAAGGGCGACAAGAAGTAAGCCGAAGTGAAGAAAGAGCAGACGGCCGGCCGCTCGTCCGATCGGCGCGGCCGTTTGCGTCTGCCTTGTCCTGACCGGGCGGCGCTGCTAGCTGTTAGCCGTCGCCGGATTAGCTCAGCGGTAGAGCAGCGGTTTTGTAAACCGAAGGTCGGGAGTTCAATCCTCTCATCCGGCACCAGTAAATCCTTTATTTTAGGATATTTCTCGCATTCTTCTGTTGCGGCAAAGTCGGCATGAACGGCGAACAGATACGGGTTTTCCGGCCACAAAAACAGAATCGCTTGTTCATGGCGCGTTCGCTCCCACATCCCAGCGAGCGAAGCACACCAGATAATTTCGAACGAGTTCGACGTTAGCGGGTTATCCCGGTATCACCGCAATGCCCGTGGCTATCATCGGTGATGAGACCGCCAGTTGCGCTCCCGCCCTGATTCAACAGAGGGAGCGTTTCGATGCGCACATCTCCCAATTTTTCCCACTTCGATCCCTTCGAAAAGTTTTGCGTGGCCGTAGGAACGTTCGGCATCGCCATCATGCTGGCGGCCTTGGTGTGGAGCGCAGCTCTGCCGCACTGACAAGGAAAAGGGCTCGCCACCTTTCGGAAGCAGGCCCCAAGTCTGGGGAGCTTGCCGGATTCCGTCTGAGGACGGGTTGCAGCGCCATGGCGATCACCGCAGCCGTCGCAAACGCGACCAAGCGCAAGGCTCCAAGGAATGTTTCTGGAGGAATGGCACCCTGTGTGGGCGTGTTCGAACCGGCGGCACCGATGTCAAATGATCACGACGAGCAGACGAGCCGCCAGTTGCGAAGCTCCCTCGCCAAGCGGAGCGTGTTCGCGCCGTAGCGATGCAACGGTACGGGCGCACGATTGTCATTCTGCTTTGCGCCGCGGACAAAAACTCCCAGCGTCGGAATATCAGGCTGGCCCGACGGGTCAGATAGACCAGGTATCAGGGACCGTAATCGATCCGCATCTCGCTCACGCCTCCGCCAACCGATTTGACATCGCCGGGATTGCCCAATTCCAGCCGACGAATGCGGACTAAAATCCGAGCCTTCGCGTTGAGATCGCCAAGCCGTAGCAATCAGCCGGCAAGATTTCGGTTTGGCGACTTCACTCATGTCTACTTAAATACAAAGCATCGCTCGCGCGTGTCAGCTCGAGTAGACAGCTCTTGCCGACCGATCTCTGATCCCGCATGGCGATGATTACCGTGCGCCATTCCAGACGCCGCGCAAGATTCCCTCGCGGATCGCCCCGCGGCCGGATTCGCAACGCCGCAATATGTCGCCACCTCCTCCCCGCGATCGATGCTATGACTGCGCGGCGTGCGTCATCATGGGTGCACCGTGACCAATGGGGCCCCGATGATCTGGCAAGACTGGATGATTCTGACCGCGCAGGCCGTGCTGCTGATCTCGCTGCTGCCGACCTTCACCAACAAATCGAAATGGCCGCACCGCCTGACCTCGGCGGGCACCGGCTTCGCGCTATTGGTGATGGCGGTGGCGCTGTGGTCGCTGTCGCTGGTTGCCTCGACCGTGATCGTCACGCTCCAGGCCATGATCTGGATACGGATGGCGCTGAAGCCTTAAGGCCCGCCCCGCCGCGCCATCGCACAACGACACTCCGCTTTTATCCACACCCGGCGCCCTGCTGTGAATTGCGGGAATAAGCCGAAATGGCGGCCAACGCTTGCCATCAAACAGACTTGAAGGACAACGACAACACGACGCGAGACACTCCGGAGGAGCATATGGCGACCCGAAAGCGGCCAGCGAACTATGAGAGCGTGATCGAGGAGGCCATCGCAACATGCGGCGGCGACGTGCACGGCGCGCTGAAAGCCCTGCTGGCGGCGAACGAGCATTTAGAGGCCGAACTGGCCCGGCTACGCGCCGTGACGCCAGAGCGGTCTCTCATCGCGAACAAGGCCACTCCGCATGGCTATCTGAACTGATCGCGGATCGCGCAATACGATCGCCGCGATCTTACAGATAGTTCCACAGGCAGACGGCGTTCGCCACCACGGCGGCCGCGAGCACGAACGTGAGCGCGTGATCGAGAGCCTTGGCCTCGCCCGGAAGGGTCAATATTCGAATCATCTGCGTCATGACGCGATTTGACGGAGATTCGGACGAAGAGTCCCACGGATTGTTTTTTTGAATCGATCTTGCGCGTTTTTTGATTCCGAGTCCGTCTGCGGAGGCGATTCTCCGCAAGAGCCTCAGTTCATCGCCACCACGGCGCCGTTGATGGTGGTCGCGAATACGACCCACGCCAGATAAGGAGCGAGCAGCCACGCCGCAATGCGATCGAGACGCGCGCTCGTTGCGATCAGCATCGCGATCGCCGGCACCAGCAATCCGATCACCACCAGCGCCGCAGCCGGATTGTGCCATTTGAAAAAGACCGGCGACCACACCGCGTTGAGCGCAAGCTGCAACGCGAACAGAGCCACGGCCCGCGTTCGCAGCGCCGACGGCGGCACGCGATCCCACAACCGCCACAGCGCCACCGCCATCAACAGATAAAGCGTGGTCCATGCGATCGGAAAGGCGACCGGCGGCGGCGTCCAAAATGGCTTGGCCAGCGTCGCATACCAGCCGGGGATTTCCGGCCGTGTCACCACGGATCCAAGCGCGCCGACCGCAAGGCACAGCGCGACGCAAAGCACCAGACGAATCACGGAACGAAGCGCCACAGCCATCCCCCCTCAGCGGGTCAGTTTTTCCAGTTCAGGAAACGGCGAGAGCGAAACGCCGTTGCACAGTTCGCCGCTCTCCTCGACCAATCGATCGAGCCGGCCGCCGGCATATAGCACCGCGCGCACCCGCGCCAGCTTGTAGCCGCCGGGGTCGCGCTCGCTGTAGCGCACGCAGACGACATAACGGGTGCGGCCGCCGAACGGGCGCTGCACCGGCGCCGCGATCCCGGCGTGCTGCAGACCGCGCGGCTCGTTGAGATAAGTGCGCAGGAACGCCAGCAGTTCGCTGCGGTAGTTGACCGGAAAAACCTGATCGGACGCGGAGACCTGCGCCGACAACGCCTTCTCCTCGTCGTTGCCGCCGAACGCGCAGCCACCCAGCACCAGCGCGCACAACCCGAAGGCCGCCATCGCGCGCACGCGGTGGCCGTCCGCCGCTGTCTCTCTTTTGCAACGCATCCGGATGAAGTCCATGTTCAGCCGATCCTTGCGATCCGCATCATTGACAACGCACAGACCGCCCGCTTGATTGCCTGCACGGCACAGGTGTCGGCGCGAGCCGGCGAATAGGGAATTCGGTGCCGCCGCAGAGGCTCGTGCTTTTGGCACACCTGCCCTTTTGCGGCAATTCCGAAGCTGCCCCCGCAACTGTCAGCGGTGAGCCGTTGTCCAATGCGCCACTGGGCGAAGACTCGTCACGAGTCGGACCTGGGAAGGCGGACAACGGCGAGGATCCGTGAGCCAGGAGACCTGCCTGTACCGGTCATCCTTCCGGCGCACGGGGCGTGCGCAGGAGCGGTGTTTCCGCAGCGGTGACGTGACGCAACCGTTGCGGAGACATGGCCATGGCCCGTTTCTCCAGTCGCGAATCCCGCCCGGCGCATCCGTGCCGCGCATCGTCCGCGCCTGAGGTCTCGATCCCCAAGCCCTGCCTTCGCGAAAACCTTTCGCTGGGGCGAACCATGACTTCCACTCTTCCGATCCGGCGCCGTGCCGGCATTCCCGCACTCGTCGCGGCGCTGCTGTCGAGCGCGGCGCTGACCGCACCGGCTTTCGCGCAGCAGAACCAGATCGCGCTGCCGACCATCAATGTCGATGCCAGTCGCCTGTCCAGCATCGGCATCGTCGGCGCTTCCACCAGTGTGATCACCGCCGAGGACATCGCCCGCTCGCCCGGCCAGACCGTGCAGGACGTGCTGGCGACGATTCCGGGTGTGCAGCTCACGAGTCTCTACGGCGGCATCAACGGCGCTCGAACGACAGTCGACCTGCGCGGCTTCGGCGCTTTCGCGGCCCAGAACACGCTGGTGCTGATCAACGGTCGCCGCGTCAACGATCTCGATCTTCAGGGCGTCGACCTGTCGCGCATCCCGCTGAATTCGGTCGAACGTATCGAGGTGACGCGCGGCAACAGCGGCGCGGTGCTCTACGGCGACAACGCGGTCGGCGGCGTCGTCAACATCGTGACCAAGACCGGCGCGAACGGCGGCAAGCCGATGGCAATGACCATCGAGGCCGGCGTCGGCTCGTTCAACCAGAAGCTCGGCAATTTTTCGGCGACCACCAATTACGGTCCGTGGTCGACCGCGGCTTTCGCCAACACCATCCAGTCCGACGGCTACCGCGTCAACAACCGGCTGAACCAGCAGAACATGGTCGGCGAGGTTCGCTACACCACGCCGGACTTCAGTGCGTTCTTCAACCTCGCGGGCGACAACCAGCGCCTCGGCCTGCCGGGCGACCGCTCGACGAAATACTATCTCGACGGCGTCAACCAACTCGCCACCGATCCGCGTGGCACATCAACCCCGTACGACTACGCCAACCAGCAGGGCATCAACGCCACCACCGGCTTCACCAAGACGCTGTGGACCGGTGCGGAACTGATCGTCGATGGCGGCGTCCGCAGCAAGAAACAGCAGGCCGACTTCTACGGAGATCCGCTGGCGCCATATCCGCGCTATGTCGACAGCACGCTGCAGACCTGGTCGATCACCCCGCGCCTGAGCATGAAGAATTCGCTGTTCGGCATGACCTCAAACGTGCTGACCGGCATCGACTACTACAACGCGGGATACGATTCCGACCGCAGTCAGGCGATCGGGGTGGCGCCGATCCACGCCTACCATCTCAATCAGCAGACACTGGCGGGCTACTGGCAACACACCGTCGGCCTGTTGCCGAGCACCGACGTCTCCTATGGCGGCCGCATCCAGCGCACCAGCGTCGACGCGCGGGACGTGCTAAATCCTGCCGCACCCGGCGCCGGGCCCTGGGATACGGCGCATGTGCCGCTGAACACCAACGAAACCAATCACGCCTGGCATGTCGGCCTCGAACATCGCTTCAATGATGTCTTCGCGGTGTTCGGCCGGGCCGCCAGCGCCTTCCGTACGCCGAACGTGGACGAACGCGTCGGCGTGGGGCCGGATGCCAACGGCAACGCCAACTTCAATCTCAGAACGCAGACATCGCGCGACCTCGAAGCCGGCTTCCGGATTCGTGGCAACAATTTTGAGTTGCAGACCAGCTTCTTCGACATGCGGCTGAAGAACGAGATCCATTTCGATCCGGTGTTTTTCGTGAACTACAATCTCGATCCGACCCACCGTTACGGATCGGAGACCAGCGCCACGCTGCGCGTCAACGATTCCCTCCGGCTGAAAGGCGGCTTCGCCTATACCCGCGCGGTGTTCAGCGAGGGCCAGTTCACCGGCAACGACGTGCCGCTGGTCTCGCGGCTGTCGGGAAGCGCCGGCGTGTCATGGGATGTCTGGCAGAAATATCTGACGCTCGACGTCGGGGTCCGCGCCTGGGGCAACCGCCGCATGGACAACGATCAGGCCAACTTCCAGCCGCTCATTCCGGCCAACGCAACGGTCGATCTCAAGATCAGCGGAGTCTACGAGCAGTTCTTCTGGTCGTTCAGCGTCAACAATCTGCTGGACGTGCATTACTATGACTACAGCGTCGCCAGCGCGAGCCTTGCCGCCTACGGCGTGTTCAATGCCTACCCCCTGCCCGGCCGCACCTATCTGCTCAAGGCCGGCATGACGTTCTGAGGCATCGGCCTGACGTCTCGCTGAAGATCACCAATAAAAATGGCGCGTATTCCGGGGTGCCGGAATACGCGCCAGTCACGGTCGCGGACGATGGGGCTGCTGTGTCGCGCGCCGGAGCTTCGATCAGTGACGGTGCTTGATCACGACCATTTTCTTGGCGTGATGGCGATGGTAGTGGCGATGCGCGTGGTACGGACGCACCTTCTTCTTGACGATGATGGTCTTGGCATGCGCATTGGCGACCGACGGCTTCAGCGTCACGACCCTCGCGACATGACCGTTATCGGTCTTGATCACGGTCGCCGCCATCGCCGGAGCGCCGAGGATCGAGACGGCGAGCACCGCGGCTGAAATTGTCTTGAACATGGTCATCTCCTGTTTCGTGGACCGCCTGGGGCCGGCCGGATCGCCGGATCGGGCTGATCATGGAGACGACGATATGGCGGCCGCGCTGAACCGGGTCTGAAGCCGCCGGACGGCTTTCGTTCATCTGCATGACGTTTTGGTCATGCCACCTTGCCGCGCGTTAACCATCATCGGGGCCGCGGCCCGATGCCGCGCGGACATTGTCGCGGTGTGTCGGGAGCAGCTATAACCGTGACGCACCCGTCACTCTTCCACCGGCGAGACCACCACGGCGCGCTTCGGCGCGCACCACCAACCGATCCGATCATGACCGAGCCCCGCAAATACCCGCGCATCGCCTTTGTCGCGAGCCAAAGCCCCGAGTCGCAGAAGGCGTTCGCACAGCTTGTCGAACACTACGGCAATCGCGATCCGGACGATGCGGACGTGGTGGTGGCGCTCGGCGGCGACGGCCTGATGCTGCAGACCCTGCACCAGCAGATGCGCTCCGGCACGCCGATCTACGGCATGCATCGCGGCACCGTCGGCTTTCTGATGAACGAATACAGCCCGCACAGACTGATCGAGCGGCTGGAAGCGGCGCGCGTCACCGTGATCAATCCGCTGTTGATGCGCGCCACCGATGCCGAGGGCAAGGTGCACGTCCACCACGCCATCAACGAGGTGTCGCTGTTCCGGCAGACCCACCAGGCGGCGCGGCTGCGTATTCTGGTGGACGAGAGCGAGCGCATGGCCGAACTCGCCGCCGACGGCGTGCTGGTGGCGACCCCGGCCGGCTCCACCGCCTACAATCTGTCGGCGCAGGGGCCGATTATCCCGATCAACGCCAATCTGCTGGCGCTGACCCCGATCAGCGCCTTCCGCCCTCGGCGCTGGCGCGGCGCGCTGCTGCCCAATTCCGCCTTCGTCATCATCGAGGTGCTGGAGGGCGACAAGCGCCCGGTCGCCGCCGTGGCTGACCATTACGAGGCGCGCAACGCCCGCCGGGTCGAGATCCTGTCCGACAAGACCATCGCGATCCGGATGCTGTTCGACCCCGGCCACAGCCTGGAGGAGCGGATCGTCCGCGAGCAGTTCGGGATGTGATCCGCGCCGGCGGCGGCCGGTTATGGATAACCCTTCGTTAACGGCCCGGCCCTAAAGTCCATCCGACGTGTACCGCGTTCCGGTACGCCATGGCCGGCCGAGCATGTTTCGCATCGACTTCAACAAGCTGCGATTCCTTGTATGCGACGACAACGCGCATATGCGGCGCATCCTGCGCACGCTGCTGCATTCGTTCGGCGCCCGCGAGGTCTATGAGGCCGAGGACGGCGCGACCGCGCTGGAGATGTACGGCCATTATGCCCCCGACATCGTCATCACCGACTGGCTGATGCCGATTTTCGACGGGCTCGAACTCACCCAGATGATCCGCCAGCCCGACGGCATCGGCAATCCGTACGCGCCAATCATCATGCTGACCGGCCATTCCGAGAAGCGCCGCGTCATGGTGGCGCGCGATGCCGGCGTGACCGAATTCCTCGCCAAGCCGATCTCGG
The DNA here is from genome assembly GCA_017305455.1 of Hyphomicrobiales bacterium. Lineage (GTDB taxonomy): Bacteria > Pseudomonadota > Alphaproteobacteria > Rhizobiales > Xanthobacteraceae > Afipia. The sequence goes on from JAFKKO010000120.1 coordinate 56,422, forward strand.
CCAAGGGACTCTATCAGCGCATCCTCAACGTGGTCGCCAATCCGCGTCCCTTCATCAAGACCAAGAACTATTTCGGGCCCGATCGCCGGCGCAACATCGCCAACACCTATATCGGCGTCGACCGCCGCGTCGGCGGCAAGGCCGAGATCGTCACGCAACCATCCCTGCTCGACAAAGCACGCAGCCCGGGTTGAGAAAGCCAGGACACCGCATGGCCAAGGACAAAGCCCCTATCGTGCAGATCGAGACCTTCGCCGGGCACCAGGTCATCACCCAGCCCAATCCGCTGCGCGGCGTGATGCGCCGGGTGGACGAGAAGGACCTCGACGATCCGGTGGCGCGCGCGGAAGCGGCGCTCGCCGATCTCTCGGTCGAATTTAAGGACTGGATGATCATCGAATGCACGCGGCTGGCGAACGCGCACGCCGCGATCCTGAAAGACGGCCTCAACCCGCAAAACCGCGAGGAGCTGTTCCGCGCCGCCCATGACATCAAGGGCGATGCCGCAACCTTCGGCTACCCGATCGCGGCGGCGGCGGCGGAAAGCCTGTGTCGCATCATCGAGCACGCACCGGATTTCGACCAGGTGCCGCCCGAACTGGTCACCCATCACGTCAACGGCATTCAGGCGATCTTCCGCGAGCACGGCAAGATCGACCAGATGGACATGGCGGAAAAACTGTGCCGCCGGCTGCGCGGCGTCGCCGACGAATATCTCATTCACGTCAACCGCGACCGCCCGGAGCATCTCGACGCCATCATGTCGCCGAGTCTCGTCCCCGAGGATTGAAGCTTTCGGATTTTTGACGAAGGTTTAGAGCAGACGCAATCGCGTAACCGTCATGCCCGGCTTCATGTGGGGCATCCACGTCTTCACAACCTTCGGCCGAGCAAAGACGTGGATGGCCGGGACAAGCCCGGCCATGACGATTGAATAACTGCTCAACTTTTTGAATCAGATCTGAGAAGCCGGTGGCTATGGGTCCCGACCCGCGCCGGGACGCCTATCTGAAGTTAAATTCTGCCCAGCCAGCCTACGCCGCAAACCTGGCGCGGTCCTCGCGCTCGAACCACGGCTCATAGACCCGCCGGTCGGCGTCATAGGTATCGTCGTCATACGAATCGTCATCGTATGCTTCGGCCCGATATATCTCGCGGCCATTGTCCTCGTGATCGTAAGCGGCATAGGCCGCATCGAAAGCGATATCGTCGTTCACCGCCACGCCCGGCGCGAACTCGCCGTCGATGTAGTCCACCTCCTCCGCGAAGGCGTCATCCATCTGGCCGTCATCGATCCTATCAAGACCGGCTTGCGCGCTGATTAACTCGACGAAATTGGTCGCGATCATGTCATCGGCGACGAGTTCGTCGCAGAACAGCCGCGCCTCCTCGCGCGCCGCCTCGGTGGCGAAGCGCCGCAGCAGGATCAGCAGCGGCTGGTGCGCGGCGCTCGCGCCGCTCTCGCACTGCGTCAGCACATGCTCCACCATGCGACGTTGCAGGCGGGTCGCACCCTCGACGCTATCGACAAAGCCGATCTCGTGACCGGCTTCGAGCGCGGCGCGGAACGCCATGAAGGTCGAAGGCGGCAGTCCGGCCTTGGTCAGCAGCGCCTGCAGGCTGGCGCCGCCGCGGTCATGCAGCAGCGCCGACACGCGGTGCGGCGCGAGCCCGGTCAGTTCGACCAGCGCCCGTTCAAACAGTTCGACGTTGCCGCACAGCAGCGCGCGCAGGATCAGGCCGGCGGTAAGCTGGCCGCTCGCCCGCAGATGACGGATGAGATCTGTGAGCTCCTCACCGCGCGTCTCGGCGACCATGTTGAGCGTCGAGCGCTCCACCGCCTCGACGGCGACGCGTTCGGCGTGCACCGGATCAAGCCATTCACGCGCGGTGACGAATCGGGTCAGCGTCGCCGAGAGCTGAGAAACCAGCGCAAGGCGGGTCGCGGCCGACAGGTCGTCGCGCTGCAACAGCGCCTCGCGGATCGCGGCGAGATGGCCGTGGCGCTCGACAATGCGGTCGATCGAGAACGCCGCAAGTTCGGCATCCGGATTTTCGATCAGTTCGAGCGTCGCGGCGGGCGAGCCGACCTCCGCGAGCGCGGCGCAGACCGAAGCCGCGAGCGCGGCGCGGCGCGCGATCGCGCACTGGATGTCGGAATTGCCGGTGGCGGCGATATCGACCAGATCGACATCGCGCAGCAGCGGCGAGAATTCGAGCAGCGGTAGCGCCACGGAGGGCTGATCGGCCGAGAGCGCGGCGACGATCGCGGGCGGCGTATCAAACGAGCGGGCGAAGATATCGGCCATCGCCTCGCGCACCAGCGGCGAGGCATCGTCAAGCAGCATCAACAGCGCGCCTTCGGCAGCGGCGCGGTCGTCCTGCGACAAATCGGAAATCAGCCAGGCTCGAGCCAGAGCCCGTGTCGCCTCGGCGCGCTCCCTTGCGGGGGCATGACGAACCCAACGAATGAACTGCCGAACGATCATGGGTGTTCCGGCTTACGCAACCTGCCAACGCGCCACGACGCGGCGCCACTGTCAGAAAGCGTAAACCATGACACTTAAGAAACGGTTCACCATAAATGGCTGCGGCGCTTCAGGTTTTATTAACCTGCGCCGCGCGGCGGCGCGCTAGCCGCTGCTGTAGATGCCGTGCGGATCGCTGAACAGATCGAGCGAGCGGCGCTGGCCGTTACCGGCCGCCTGCGCCTGCCCGCCACTGTCGGAGGTGAGCGACGCGCCGCTGCCCCATAATTCGCGGACCGCGGGCGAGACCGGCTCGCTGCGATCGCCGGCCTGAAACAGCGAACGAAACAGCGGCGCGTTCGGCGTCTGCAGCGCCGCGACACGCTCGCCCTCGGCAGGCGAGGATGCCCGCACTTGCGGAAAACCGGAGAGATAGGCCGCGCTGTCGAGCGGCTGCGGCGCGCCGCCGGCCGACGCCATCGCGGTGCGCGCCAGCGGCGAGTTCGCCGCGCTGGCGTAGCGCGTGCTCAACACCGAATAGACATCGGAGACGCTGCGCGCGCTGCCGTCGCGATTGTAGAAAATCGAGCGGTTGGCGGCCGCCGCGGCGGGAAACAGGCCGGGCGCCGAGGTGCGCGGGTTGTCCTGCGCCGCGTTGATCAGCCGCGCCGCGCCACCGACGCCCATGAAATGCGCCATGTAGAGCTCGGCGTCGTTGGGACGGCGGCCAAGCTCGCCGGTCAGGCGGAAACCGTTCGATTGCGTCAGCACCCCGGCCATCGCCGCGTTGGCCGCCGGATCGTCACGAAGTTTCAGGATTTCGTCGCGGGTCGCCGCGTCGCTGACCGAATAATTGCCGGACGGCGACTTGGTGATCGCATCGGCGTATTTGCCGAAGCCGAACGCCGCGCCGGCCTCCTTCACGGTGCCGAGCCAGGTCTGCTCGATGAACTGATAAAGCCCGCGCGCCGACGATGTCGAAGCCTGCGCGCTCGGGTTGAGGTTGGATTCGATCTTGGCCGCCGAGATCAGATATTCGAAGCTGGCGCCGGTCGCGCTCGCGGCCTGCCTGATGGTGCCCGCAATCCGGGCGCGTGCAGAGTCGATTGCCGAGCCGGCAACGGTGCTGTCGACTGCCATGTGTCCCGCTCCCCGGCGACACGTATTAAAAAGAGTGCGCATGCGCTTCCCAACGCATGCCGGCCTTGCGGCCCGCATCCACCCTGAACAGTTATGGTTAATGCCGGGTTAACGGCGTCCAACCAAGCGGGCGATCCGCGAAAGGGCGCCCTCATGGTGACGGGCTAGGCGGCAGCCTCGCGTCTCGAACCATGAGGCCTCGTTACCCTATTCCCTCATCCTTCGAGACGCATTGCTACGCAATGCTCATCAGGATGAGGATCACACACCGCTTGGCAAAGCATAGAAAGTTACCGGTACACCTTCGCCGGGTCGAACACCCGCTCGGCATCGACGAAAGCGAGCTTCACCGCGCCGCCCTCGCCGGTCACCGCGCGGTAGAAACAGGAGCGGCGGCCGGTGTGGCAGGCGCCGCCTCCGGCCTGCTCGACGCGGATCCACACCGCGTCCTGATCGCAATCCATCCGCATTTCCAGCACGCGCTGGACATGGCCCGAACTCTCGCCCTTGCGCCACAGCTTGTTGCGCGAGCGGCTGTAGTACCAGGCCTCGCCGGTGGCGATGGTCTTGCGCAGCGCTTCGTCGTTCATGTGCGCGACCATCAGCACGTCGCCGGTCGCCGCATCGGTGGCCACGCAGGTAACAAGGCCGGCGGCGTCGAAGGCCGGGCTGAAGGTCAGTCCCTCTTCGGACTCATGTGATGAAGACGACATAGTATACTTTCACGTCATTGCGAGCCAACGGGTCCGCGCCAAAAGCGCGTCTACGCGCGTCTTTTGACGCGCTGGCGCGGCCCGATGATAAACTCCGCGAAGCAATCCAGATTGCAGCCAGGGAACTGGATTGCTTCATCGCTTGCGCTCCTCGCAATGACGATACAATCCAACATTCAACTCAGGCTCCTTCTTATATGCCGACGCCGCGCACCATGGACAGAAAACGGTTCTGCTGCTCGGGGTTCTCGTGGAACGCGCCGGTAAAGCGCGAGGTCACGGTTTTCGCGCCGTGCTTGGCGATGCCGCGCACCGACATGCAGGTGTGCTCGGCCTCGATCAGCACCGCAACGCCGCGCGGCTGCAGGATGGTGTCGATCGCGCCGGCGATCTGCGCCGTCATGTGCTCCTGCGTCTGCAGGCGATGGGCGAAGATATCGACGAGGCGCGCGAGTTTCGACAGGCCGACCACCCGCTCCACCGGCGTATAGGCGATATGCGCCTTGCCGTAGAACGGCATCATGTGATGCTCGCAGTGGGAATGGAAATCGATATCGCTGACCAGCACGAAATCGTCGTAGCCGGCGATCTCGCCGAAGGTGCGGTTCAGCACTTCGGCCGGGCATTTGCGATAGCCCTGGAACAACTCGTCATAGGCCTCGACCACGCGGCGGGGCGTGTCGACCAGCCCCTCGCGGGCGGGATCCTCGCCGATATAGGCGAGCAGCGTCTTTACCGCGACTTCGGCCTCCTCGCGCGAGGGGCGCGGGATGTCCGGCCGGATGCCGGTGACCTGGAATTCAGCCGCGGGAATGTCGGCCGGCTTGTCGGGCTTGCCGCTGCGCAGCGGCTTGATAATCGCGTCCATAAGGCTCTCCGTTCGACCGGCCTTCGCTCACTGGACAGAGCATGCGGGCCGGAGTGTCACCGGGTCGCCACGACCTGATCGGCCGGTCGGACGCCGCTGTTTCCTGATAACCCAAACGCCGGGTGAAGTGTTACTTTCCGGTGATTGCCACGGCAGACGGGTTTCATCCTGCCGGTTCCCGATTATATAGGATACAGCGGTTCGCCGCCAAGGGCCGGACGTCCGCGCAGGGGCATTAGCAGACCATGCTGAACGACATTTATAATAAGAAAATCATCGAGCTTGCCGGGAATATCCCGCGCCTCGGCCGTCTTGCCCACCCGGATGCCTCGGCCACGGCCCACTCCAAGCTGTGCGGCTCGACCGTGAAGGTGGACCTCAACATGAAGGACGGCGTGGTGACCGATTTCGGCCACGACGTGAAAGCCTGCGCGCTCGGCCAGGCCTCGTCCTCGATCATGGCCCGTCATGTGATCGGCTCGAATGCGGACGAATTGCGCGAATTGCGCGACACCGTGCGCAAGATGCTGACCGAGAACGGCGCGCCGCCACAAGGCAAATGGGCCGACGTCGCGGTGCTGGAACCGGTGCGCGACTACAAAGCGCGCCACGCCTCGACCATGCTGACGTTCGAGGCGGTGGTGGACGCGGTCAACCAGATCGAGGCGAAGGGCGGCGCAACGCAAGAACCGGCACCGGCGCAGGACTGAGCCTGTCTCTACGGCATTGCTGCGCGCCAGACGCGCCATGCGTGCCGTCCGCGCAAATCCCTCTCCGACGAAAACCGATAACTTGCCGTCATTGCGAGGAGCGATAGCTCCGAAGCAATCCAGTGCCAAACCTGAAACCTCATCCTGAGGAGCGCGCTACGTAGCCAAGTTTACGCAGGCTACGCCTGCTATGGCGCGCGTCTCGAAGGATGAGGCCTCATAATAAGCGCGTTCACGCGCTGTTGGCTCCTCCTCACCATGAGGGGCTGGCTGATTCTCGGAGTCTGTCATCGGGCGACGCTTTGCGCGAAACCCGTTGGCTCGCAATGACGATATCGAGAGCCTAGTGGTTATGGGTTCCCGCCTTCGCGGGGACGACCGACTCCACGCCTGCCGCGGGTGCGGTGCCGCCGGTCGGCGGCTCCGCCTCGGCGGTCTGGGTCGAGCGAACCGCAGGCACGTTCTCGGTGCTGACGAAACGATCCTGCACCGGCTTGGCGTGCGCCCCGCTCGCGAATTTCGGCGCGACGTCGGCCTTGGGCAGCGCCTGGCCGGCCACGACATCGTCGGTCAGCAGATTGGCCGCGCGCAATTCGGCGGGACTGAGCCGGTGCAGCGCCTCCCACGGCGGCACGCTGAGTGACAATGCCAACAGATCACCCGAGCCGCCCATGTCGAAGGTGTATTTCGCCAGCCGGCCGATATCGCGCTCCACGATCATCAGATCGTGCGCGCTGTAATTGGCATCCTGCGGCTTGTCGGCACGGTCGCCCATCCAGATCTGATGCACGCGCACATACGCCTGCGGCGGCACGTCACGCACCGTGCCGGCGAGCATCAGGAACACACACATCGACTCGCAATAGGCTTCCGGCGCGATCATGCGGCCCTTGCCGGCAACCTCCTGAACCATGCCGACGCTGGTGTGTACGCCGAGCCGGCGCCAGCTTCGCCCCATGGCGATGGTGTCAATCACCGAGCCCCCGCTGGAATCCAGCACGATGCGCGCGCCCTTGAGATCGCGCCCCTTTGCGAATTCGTTGAACACGTCCGGCGTGTCGCTGGTGATGATCCCGACGGCTGCGATCCAGTTCCGGCAATCGGTTGCGCAGGTCTCCGCGCGCGCCGGATACCAGGTAAAGGTCATCGGCTCGCGGCGCGCTTCGGCGTTGTTCGCCGCATGCGCCGGCGTATCTGCAAACACGAGCCCCGACAGCGACAGGCAGAACGCCGCCGCGCAAATGCGCGCCACGCTGTTCCGCATCGCCGACGTCACGATCCCCGACAACATACTCCCCGCCAACTTCACCACCGAATCGATCCTGGTCCCCGAAAATGGCGCGTCGCACCGATGTCGCAAAGCGTAGTGGCAGACTCGCTGTTCCGTCCATTCACATCTGCTGGTACGCGGTTGAAAGCATGCGATAATTGAAGAGTGTGGCGAGAAAGACATTTTCATCCAGTTCCGATACTGGAACTATGTTCAGGCACTGCATCGCCGCTACCGACACATCGCAGATGAAACCATGACGAGACATTCACCGCTCTGTTCCTGCCGCGAGCATGCGATGAATCTGCCGCGCAATGCAGGCCGCGGCTTGATCTGGATCTATCGTCACACCTTCTCGCCGCTGATCGGATTTCACTGTCGCCATGTTCCGACCTGCTCGGCCTATGGTGATGAAGCGATCGGCCGCTTCGGCCTGTGGGCCGGCGGCTGGATGACGCTGGCGCGACTGCTGCGCTGCCAGCCCTGGGGCACATCGGGGATCGACTACGTGCCGGCGCAGATTCCGCCCCGCGCGCGCTGGTATCTACCCTGGCGCTACGCGCGCTGGCGCGGCGTCGAAAATCCGCACGCCAGCGGCGAATAGCGCCGCTCGGCTGGCCGGGATACGGGTTCCCGCGATTGCTCCTCCACCGGAAATCAGGCTATACCCGCGACACCGCTTACCTGCGCTCGTTCGCAGGAGTGAGCAACAGGAGATCATAATGTCTGAAGATACGCCCGCCGCAGGATTCCAGTTCGGCCTCGCCAATCTGAAACCCGCCGTCCCCGTCGAAAAGATCACGGTCACTTTCCCCGACGGCGCACAGCGCGAATTTCCCAAAGGGACCACCGGCCTCGACATCGCCAAGGGCATCTCGCCCTCGCTCGCCAAGCGCACCGTCGCGATGGCGCTGGATGGCGTGTTGTCCGACCTCGCCGACCCGATCGATCAGGATGCCCGCATCGAATTCGTCAGCCGTGACGATCCGCGCGCGCTGGAATTGATCCGGCACGATGCCGCGCATGTGCTCGCCGAAGCCGTGCAGACGCTGTGGCCCGGCACGCAAGTCACCATCGGCCCGGTGATCGAGAACGGCTTCTATTACGATTTCTTCCGCAACGAACCGTTCACGCCGGAGGATTTCGCCGCCATCGAGAAGAAGATGCGCGAGATCATCGCGCGCGACAAACCCTTCACCAAGGACGTGTGGACGCGCGACGAGACCAAGAAGGTGTTCGCCGACAAGGGCGAAAGCTTCAAGGTCGAGCTGGTCGATGCCATTCCGGCGGATCAGTCGATCAAGATCTACAAGCAGGGCGACTGGTTCGATCTGTGCCGCGGTCCGCACATGACCTCGACCGGCAAGATCGGCAACGCGTTCAAGCTGATGAAAGTGGCCGGCGCCTACTGGCGCGGCGATGCCAACAATCCGATGCTGACGCGCATCTACGGCACCGCCTTCGCCAAACAGGAAGAACTCGATGCTTACCTCAAGCAGCTTGAGGAAGCCGAGAAGCGCGACCATCGCCGCCTCGGCCGCGAGATGGACCTGTTCCATTTTCAGGAGGAAGGTCCGGGCGTCGTGTTCTGGCACGCCAAAGGCTGGACGGTGTTCCAGGCGATCATCGCCTATATGCGCCGCCGCCTCGCCGGTGACTACGACGAGGTCAACGCGCCGCAGATGCTCGACAAGTCGCTGTGGGAAACCTCGGGTCACTGGGGCTGGTACCGCGAGAACATGTTCGCCGCGCAGTCGGCCGGCGAGGAAGCCGAGGACAAGCGCTGGTTCGCGATCAAGCCGATGAACTGCCCCGGCCATGTGCTGATCTTCAAGCACGGCCTCAAGAGCTATCGCGAACTCCCGATCCGCCTCGCCGAATTCGGCATCGTGCATCGCTACGAGCCGTCGGGCGCGATGCACGGCCTGATGCGCGTGCGCGGCTTCACACAGGACGATGCGCATATCTTCTGCACCGAGCAGCAGCTCGCCGACGAGTGCCTGAAGATCAACGATTTGATCCTCTCCACCTACGAGGATTTTGGCTTCGAGGGCGAACTCACCATCAAGCTCTCGACCCGGCCGGAGAAGCGCGTCGGATCGGATGCCGCATGGGATCACGCCGAAAGCGTGATGACGGCGGTGCTCGACCAGATCAAGGCCAAGTCCGGCAACCGCATCCGCACCGAGATCAATCCGGGCGAAGGCGCGTTCTACGGACCGAAATTCGAATACGTGCTGCGCGACGCCATCGGCCGCGAATGGCAGTGCGGCACCACGCAGGTGGACTTCAACCTGCCGGAACGGTTCGGCGCGTTCTATATCGACGAGCACTCCAACAAGGTGGCGCCGGTGATGGTTCACCGCGCGATCTGCGGCTCGCTGGAGCGCTTCACCGGCATCCTGATCGAGCATTACGCCGGCCACTTCCCGCTCTGGCTCGCGCCGGTGCAGGCGGTCGTCACCACCATCACCTCCGATGGCGACGACTACGCGCGCGAAGTGTTCGAGGCCTGCCGCAAGGCCGGGCTGCGCGTTGAGATCGATCTGCGCAACGAGAAGATCAACTACAAGGTGCGCGAACACTCGCTGGCGAAGATTCCGGCACTGCTCGTGGTCGGCAAGAAGGAAGCCGAGACCCGTTCGGTCTCGATCCGCCGCCTCGGCAAGGAAGGCTCGAGCGTGGTACCGCTCGACGAGGCGCTGACGGCGATGATCGACGAGGCGACGCCGCCGGACGTGAAGCGCGCGAAAGCAGGATGAGGCACCATGCCTCATCCTGAGGAGCTTGCCGGAGGCAAGCGTCTCGAAGGATGAGCTCCCTCATGGTTCGAGACGCATCGCTTTGCGATGCTCCCCACCATGAGGATTTTCGAAAACGAGACCATCAGAGAACAAAAATGCCCGACGCACTTGAACTCTTGAAAACCCGCCGCTCGCGAAAGCCGTTCGAGATGACCGGCCCCGGCCCCTCGCCGGCCGAGCTCGAAACCATTCTCACCATAGGCGCGCGGGTGCCCGACCATGCCAAGCTTGCGCCGTGGCGCTTCATCGTGTTCGAGGGCGACGGCCGTGCCCGCGCCGGCGAGATTTTCGCGCGGCTGTTCGCGCAGAAGAATCCGCAGGCCACCGCCGACCAGATCGAGAAAGAAGGCAAGAAATTCACCGACGCGCCGCTGGTGGTCGCGGTGGTGAGCAAGACCGTCGAGCATTTCAAGGTGCCGGCGTGGGAGCAGGAATTGTCGGCGGGCGCGAGTGCGATGAACATCATCCACGCCGCCAACGCGCTCGGCTATGTCTGCGACTGGGTCACCGGCTGGATCGCATTCGACCGCGACGTGATGGATGCGCTCGGCCTGGCGCCGAACGAGAAGATGGCGGGCTACATCCACATCGGCCGGGCGACCAAGACCATCGAGGACCGTCCGCGCCCCGCCCTCTCCGAGATCGTCACGCGATTCTGAGCACGGCTGGCGCGGGCCGCGCTGCGCGCCGCCGCCTGCGTCATTCACACGATCGGCACGCCGCCGTGGTGCTTGGCCTTTTCTTCCGGCTCAACGTGGATGGTGATGATGGCATTGTCGACGGCGGCGCGCAGCGCGGCCTCGATCTGGTCGCACAGCGCGTGCGAGTCGGAGACCGTCATCGTTCCCGGCACCACCAGATGAAAGTCGATGAAGGTGGCGCGGCCGGCATGGCGGGTGCGCAGGTCATGCGCCTCGAGCGCGCCGTCGGCATGGCGCGAGATCAGGTCGCGCACCTGCGCCAGCGTCTCCTCGGGCAGCGCCTCGTCCATCAGGCCGCCGATCGATTCGCGCATCAGCTTCCAGCCGGCCCACAGGATATTGACCGCGACCAGCATCGCCAGCACGGAGTCGAAATAAAGCTTCCCGGTCCACACCACCAAAGCGAGACCGACGACCACCGCAAATGACGACAGCACGTCGGCCCACAGATGACGGCCATCGGCCACGACCGCCGGAGACTTCCAGCGCTTGCCGTAGCGGACGAGGACGAACGCCCACAGGCCGTTGATCACGCTCGCCCCAGCGTTGACGAGCAGACCCTCGATCGGCGCGGCGATCGTCCTCGGCGCGAAAAATCCATGATACGCCTCGCGGAAGATCGCGAAGGCGGCGACGAGAATCAGCATGCCCTCCAGCACGGCGGAGAGATATTCGGCCTTGTAGTGGCCGTAGGGATGTCCGGCATCGGGCGGCGCGGCGCTGACACGGATGGCGTAGAACGCGGCGCACGCGGTCGCGACATTGATGATGCTTTCCAGCGCATCCGAATACAGCGCGATACTGCCGGTGCAGGCCGCCGCGAAAGCATGATGCGATGTGAACGAAAACGAAACCGCTGCGCAACGTCACACCGGCGCGGCTTCAACCGTGAAAACGCAGACTGGGCATCCCCGCCCTCTGCGGGAGATACTGGATGGGACCGGCGGCGGCAATCGTAAATGTTCGCTTATGCAACCCAGTTGCATGTAAGCCGGAATGACCCGGCCGATCGCGCCAGCCGGATGAGCGAAACGTCACGCGCCGGCTTTTGCCCTCAGCGCGCGATGACCTCGACCTCGCCGTCCACGCCGTTGGTGACGTTGAACGGGCGCTCGAACACCTTGCCCTCGTTCCGGGCGATGGCGCGGTATTCGCCTTCGGACAGCACGACGCGCGGAAACGCTCCGATCGATTCCTTGATCACGTCGCCCGCCGGGGTGATCACCGACCAGGCGGTGTTGGCGAGCGCCTCGCCGCCTTTTTCACCGACCAGCTTGAGCGTGATCACCGCCGCGCGGTGGGTGACGATCACATCGGTCAGCTTGCCCACCTGCACGCGGATATCGGAACGCACCACCGAATTGGCGTCGCCATAGTTCGAAACGATGTAATAAGTGCCCTCCGGCACCAGCAGCACCTCATCCGCAGCAACGTTCTGCGCCATCGGCGCACGCTCGCCGACCTCAAACTGGCTGCCCTTGTAGATGGCGAAAGAAATCTGCCCCTGCGGAATCTTGGTGGTGCCGACGCGGCCCTCGATGCGCAGGCCGCCGGCGGGAAGCTCGAAGTTCTCACGAACATTGTCATGCCGCAGTGTCACCGGACGGACCGCGCTGACAAGACCAAGGCTGACATGCACCACATAGCCGCCCGGCGGCAGCATGATGCTCGGCGCCGCGCTGTGCTCCTCGCGAACGAGCTGAAAGGCGCCGTTGGGTCCGGGCTTGTCGGAATAAACCCGCCAGACGAGACCGCTGCTGATCGGCCCCAGATCCTTGCCGAACTGCGCCGACAGCACCAAGGCCGGCTGATTGGGCGAAGGCACCGGGGTCGGTGGCGGCGCGCTGGTCACCGGCGGGTGCGTCAGGGTCGGCGGCAGGCCGGGCGCGCTCGCAGGTCCCTCCGAGGGCGGAGCGAGGCTGATGGCGGGTCCGGAGGGCGTCGCCTCGGGCACGGCCGCAGGCGGAACCGGTGGCGGCTGTTCACTGAAAATCTGCGCCGATGCGGGAGATCCCGCCCCTCCCGCCAGCCACAGCAGAGCCAGCGCGAATGCGCGGCCGAACCGGGCCCGGCGTCCTGCCGTCCCGTTGTCATGCCAGGGAGCTATCATCCGCCGGTTCTTCCCCGAAAACGCGGCAAATTCAAGCCTGCCGGTACCTTAAGCAGGGTTGAACACAGCCCGGGCAGTGCGCACTATGAGGTCGGCCATGTCCCGCTTCAGTCATATTCGGCGCGTAGCAAGCCAGCGGCGGCCATGCGAGCCTTGCCCGCACCCTCCTGCAGAAGACGGGCGGCCTGCGCAGCATATCACTCACCCGGAGGCCGGCTTTGCTTGATTTGATGGGATTTGGCCAGGGCGAGGCGGGCAAGAGCGCTGACGCCGTCGCGGCGCCACCGCCCCGTCCGAAAATTGGCCTTGCGCTTGGCGGCGGCGCGGCGCGCGGCTTCGCCCATATCGGCATCATGCGCACGCTGCTCGCCAACGGCATCGTGCCGGACATCGTGGTCGGCACCTCGATCGGCGCGGTGGTCGGCGGCTCCTACGCGGCCGGCCATCTCGATACGTTCGAGGCCTGGGCGCGCAGCCTGCAACCGCGCAGCGTGTTCGGCTATCTCGACATCCGCCTCAACGGCTCGGGCCTGATCGGCGGCGACAAGCTCGGCGCGCAGCTCGACGCCACCTTCGGCAAGGTCCGCATCGAGGAACTGCCGCTGAAATACGCCGCGGTCGCGACCGAAGTGAAAACCGGCCATGAAATCTGGATGACGCGCGGCCGCCTGGTGGACGCGATGCGCGCCTCCTATGCCCTGCCCGGCATCTTCTCGCCGATCCTGGTCGGTCATCGCTGGCTGGTGGACGGCGCGCTGGTCAATCCGGTGCCGGTTTCAGCGGCGCGCGCGCTTGGCGCCGAGATCGTCATCGCCTGCAATGTCAGCACCGATATCACCGGTCACGGCACCATCATTTCCGCCGAGGACACCCCGGACGAGACCGAACAGGCAATCACCGCGCCGCCGGTGGAGGAAAAGCGCGGACTGAGCAAGTTCTTTTCGATCGAAAAGACTATGAAGCGCGAGTTCTTCGGCGCGCCCGGCCGGCCCGGCATCTCCACCGTGATGGTGGACGCCTTCAACATCATGCAGGACCGCATCACCCGCGCGCGCCTTGCGGGCGATCCGCCGGACGTTCTGATCTCGCCGCGGGTCGGGCGGATCGGCTGGTTCGATTTTCACCGCGCCGAGGAATGCATCACGCACGGCGCGCGAGCCGCGGAGCGCACCATCGAGTCGATCCAGGAAGCGATCAGCTTTCTCACCCCGACAGCCAGCCAGTCGCCAGGCACCGGACAAGACGACGAAGCATCCTGACGCCCGCGCTCGCTCCGGCCGGCTCCGCTCGGCCGCCCCCCAGACGATGGGCTCAAGCGACTGTTTGAAAAGTCCTCATCCTGAGGAGGCGTCAATAGCGCGTTCACGCGCGTCTTTCGACGCGCTATGGCGCCGTCTCGAAGGATCGAGGACTTTATTCTTGAAAACCCGGCCATTCGAAACGCCGTTTCTGACGAAATGGCTCCTCAAAGTCTGACCGACAAAGGGTCGTCCCGGCGCAGGCCGGGACAAACTCTACCGATGACGGAAGACATTCCGAAAATGCAGCCTGCATTTTCGGTCAGACTCTCAAGATGAGGTTTTTAAAGTTTTCAAACAGTCTCTAAGTGACGGGCATGGTCATGCACCGGAGCGCACAACCATGCACCTGCCCTCGGGCGAGGACGGCAACGCATTTTCGCGTCAGAGAGTCTTCCCGCTCCGCATCAGGCGGTCTTGATGTAATCGCGGAGCGTTTCCTGCTCCTGCTCGTATTCGTGCACGCGCCATTTCACCACGTCGCCGATCGAGATCAACCCGATGATGCGCTCGTTCTCAATCACCGGAAGGTGGCGGAATTTTCCGTTCGTCATCTTTTCCATGATGGCGCTTGCGGTTTCGGAGCCACGACAGGTCACCACCTTGCTGGTCATCGCGGCGCCGACGGGCTCCTCGAGAATGGCCGCGCCGCGCATGCCGAGCACGCGCACGATATCGCGCTCGGACAGGATGCCCTCGATCCGCCCTTCTTTCATCACCAGCACCGCGCCGATCTTGCGCTCGTTCAAAAGCGCGATCGCATCGGACAGCCTGCTGTCGACCGGAACGCTGACAATGTCATGTCCCTTGATATCCAGAATTGCCTGCACCGTCATAAACGCCTCCCGAAATCACGTCCGTCTGCGGCAGACGAGACCAAATATGCCCCTCGCCTCTTCGCCACCGAAAGCCGATCCCGGTAAAACGATCGCGTATCCAATAAGTTTCACGCAAACGTGTCCGAGACCTCGTCCGGTAAACCAATGATCGCGCCATTGCCACCGCGCCGCAAGCGCGGTGTGGACGCAGGGGCGCGCATGGGAGTGGATGGCTCAGACCTGTTCGGAATCGTCGGTCGCGACACCCGTCCCGTCCGCCGCCCGCAACCCGGCCGGCGGGATCGGGTCAAACAGCGAGAACAGCAGCAACCCGGCGCAGAAGCCGCCGATATGGGCCTGCCAGGCAATGCTTTGCACCTGCGTGCCGATCGAGATGGCGCCAAGTCCGGTCAGCAGGTTGAAACCAAACCAGACGGCCAGAAACGCCAGCACCTGGCCGTTGCGCAGGGCTTTCAGGAGCGGCAGCGCCGGCACGCGGGCGGCGGCTTCCGCGCCGCCATTGCCGAGCGACAGGAAGCTGCCGTTCTGGAAGGCGAACCGGATCGCTGCGGCCATCGCCCCGGAGACGGCGGCGGAGGCCCCGATCATCGGCGCGACCTCATGCTGGTGGGTCAAAAGATGAGCCAGCGCGCCGGCCACCGCCGACACGGCGAGAAAAACAAAAAACCGGGTCGGACCGAAGCGGCGCGCCACCGCGCTGCCGAACGGCAACATCCAGAGCAGGTTGAAGGCAATATGGGTGATGTCGGCATGCAGCAGCGAATAGGTCAGAAAACTCCAGATGCTGGCGGCGAATCCGCCGGGGAATTCGCCGGCCATCACCGTGGCGTCGTAACGCGCCGGCACGAACCCGAACATCCACACGATGTCCTCGTCGATCGCGGGCGGCAACAGCAGCACGCGCACGGCATGGATCAGGCAAAGGATCGCGATCAGCGCCAGCATGGCGCCGGGGATGGTCAGGACCGGTTCACGGCGAGACGGCTGGGGCGCGTGCACGAGCGGAATCCACTGTCGGCCTGGATGGGCTTCATGCAGGCGAGAACCCTGGAATACGGCATTTCGATCCCCGCGCAAGCACAACAGCGGCGCAGGCGGCACAAAAAACCGGCGGGGCGGCAACCGCCTGCAAAAAGCCACGAAAAAGGGAGGGTCCGAAGAACCCTCCCTTCACCCGGTCAGCCTTGTCGCGCGGAGATCCCCACCCCTCCCCGCACGGCGGCCAAACTGTTTTTCGCCACCTGTTCGCGCGGGTTCGACGCCGCGCATCGTATCGTTCGACTTGCCCGTGGGACCGCCCGCCTCCCTGGAGAAGAGGCCCGCGATCCAGAGTAGCCACATGCTACCTGCTTCCGCCGCCGCCGCAACGTCTTGGTTAAATTTACGTTAACGCGAGAAACTAGGGAGTTTTGGCCGCCGGACGGTAATCCGGCATGGACGATGCACCCTCTCTTGCGCACAACAGGCAAGGGGGCCGCAACCTGGCGGGAAACGGGACACATCTGTCCCGGAAACGCGGGGGCGCGGTCAGGGTGAGCGTATGAAACATCCGGCGAACCGTGAATTCTTCGCCTATTGGAATGAACAGCGCGGCGAGGATATCGCTCCGGACCGCAGCGCGATGGCGCCTGATGCCGTGCGCCATCTGCTCGGCGACATCTTCGTGCTCGGCTACGATCTGGCGAAGGGCTATCCGGTCCGCGTCGCCGGTACCCGCATGTGCGCCCTGCTCGGCAGCGACCTCAAGGGACGCAGCTTCACGGACCTGTTCTCCGGCGACAGCCGCCGCAACATCGAGGACATTCTTGTGATCGTCGCCGAGGAGTCGCTGGCGACGGTGGCCGGCGTCACCGCAAGCACGTCGGGCGGGGTGCCCGCGCATCTCGAACTGCTGCTATTGCCGTTCAGCGCTCGGGCGCACACGCCGCTCAGCCTGACCGGCCTGCTCGCGCCGATGACCCCCCACCCCGGCGTGCTCGATCACGGCGCGCTTGGCGATTTCCATTTGACATCGTGGCGTCATATCGAGCCGGAGCCGCGGCGGCGCGCCCTGCGCAAATGGGAGATGGCGCGCGGCTTCATGGTCTATGAGGGGCTGCGCTAGCTCGCGACCTCGGCCGCGGCCAGCCTCTCGACCAGCGGCACGACGAAATCGAACGTCCTCGCATCGTCGAGCAGCGACATGTCGATGTCGCCATTTTTGAGCGCCGCGATCAACTCGCGCTGGAACGCGGCCGCCGATAACGCGCCCTCGGCCTTCACGATATGGGCCATGGCGTGCTCCAGACACAGATAAAGCACTCCCATGGTGATTTGAATTTTTTCGACGGTGAAGTCGGCGGGAATTTCGAATTTCTCAGCCATCGGCGCGTTCTTTCGTTCGTTTTGCGTAGCGACGAAACAAACGACGCCCTAGACGGGTTCCGCATGGCTGCCATGGCAGCCTGCCGCATCGGGCGCGACCGCGCGTCATACATGAAGGCGGAGGCGCTAACCCCCCATTAACCCTACCGCTTCTATGGTTCGTTCTACCGATCCAGCGGCCGGCCGGTGTGAGATGGCGTTGCTACAAAGGAAAACGATAATTCATCCGGTCGCCGAGGAGCGGCGGCGCTTTCAACGGGTGAAGGTTCATCTGCTGGGCCGCTACATGCTGTCCGACCGGCGCGAATTCCCGTGCCAGGTCGTCAACATGTCGCCCGGCGGCCTCGCCATGCTGGCGCCCGGTATCGGCGTCGTCGGCGAACGTATCGTCGCCTATCTCGACCATATCGGCCGTGTCGAAGGCAAGATCACCCGCCTGCTCGACAACGGCTTCGCCATGACGGTCGGCGCCACGCCGCGCAAGCGCGAGAAGCTGGCCGCCCAGCTCACCTGGCTCGCCAACCGCGAAATCCTCAATCTGCCCGAAGACCGCCGCCACGAGCGCGGCTCACCGCGCAACGCCAGCGGCTGGCTGAAATTCGAGGACGGCCGGCAGATCCCGTGCCGGATCATCGACCTGTCGCTGTCCGGGGCCGCGCTGTCGGCGGAGATCAAACCCGATGTCGGCACGCCCGTGACGCTCGGCCGGGTGCCTGCGCGCGTGGTGCGCCGGCTCGAAGAAGGCTTCGCCATCGAGTTCGCCCATCCGCAATCCGCCGACACAGTCGAGGACAGCGTCACCGCCCGGTAAAGCCGCGCGGTTAGCGAAATCCTGCTTTTCCCTCGCCCTTGAGGCGGCGCGCCGGTCCGGCCCGCCGCCTTTGTCATTTTCCGACACGGCAATCCGGCGCCTCGCAAGGCCCGGCGTCGCGCCATACCCAGTGTTTTCATCGACTTGGAGAGCGATCGATACAATTTGAATCAAATACGATTATCTAAAATTTGAAGCAGATTTTATTCAAGTATATCTCGAATTATCGCCAGTTTTTACTTTGATTTATCTCGACTTTACTTTGGCAACTTAGCCGCCATGCAAATCCTCTGTGCGAATGATGGCCCCAACAAGAAAAACGGGGGCTACAATGTTTTCCACTCTCGGACAGGGGTATTCGGGACTTCGATATATCGGGCTGGCGCTGCTCGGCGGCCTGATCGGATTGTCTTCCGCGCAGGCCGGGCCGGCGACGCAGACACGCACCGGCGACCAGCATGTGCTGTACGCCAGTCTCGGCGACACCGCGCGCGCGCCGATCGGCTGGATTGAATTCTGTGCCGAACATCGGGGCGAATGCGCTGGCGATGCGACGCAGCCGCGCGACATCGTGATGACGCAGACCGCCTGGAAAGATCTGCTGCGCGTCAACCGCTGGGTCAACGAAACGGTGAAACCGATGACCGACATGGATCATTGGGGCGTCATCGAGAAGTGGTCCTATCCCACTGACGGCTACGGCGACTGCGAGGACTACGTCCTGCTCAAGCGCAAGATGCTGATCGACGCCGGCTGGCCGCGCGAGGCTCTGCTGGTGACCGTGGTGCGCGACAAGAAAGGCGAAGGCCATGCCGTGCTGACCGTGAAGACCGACAAGGGCGAGTTCGTGCTCGACAACCAGAACGAGGAAGTCGTGGCCTGGACCGAGACCGGCTACCGCTTCGTAAAGCGGCAGTCGCAGGCCGATCCGAATGTGTGGGTCTCGCTCGGCGACTCGCGACCCGCCATCGCCACCGCAAGCTCACGCTGAACATCAACCGCACACACAGACCCGCGACCGGTCACATCCCCACCCCTCCCCGTCCCGACCGGCTCGCGCGCGGCCAGTTCCTCCCCCAAGGAA
>JAFKKO010000094.1 GCA_017305455.1 Hyphomicrobiales bacterium
GCCGCTGTTCGCCGCCATCCTGCGCATCCAGTTCTCGATCATCGCACCGATCATTCTGGTGATCTGCGCCATCGGCGCTTACACGGTCAACAACTCGAGCTTCGACGTCATCCTGATGGCGGTGTTCGGTGTTGTCGGCTACGCGATGAAGAAGACCGGCTATCCGCTGGCACCGCTGGTTCTGGCCATCGTGCTCGGCGACCAGGCCGAAGAAGCGTTCCGCCAGTCGCTGCTGTCCTCGGGCGGCAACCTCGGCGTGTTCTTCTCGAACGGCCTCGTGTCGACGATCATGGTTCTCGCTCTGGTCGCGCTGTTCTGGGGCGCGATCTCGGAAGGCATCGCCAAGCTGCGCAGCCAGCCCAAGGCAGCCTGATAAAGGCGCCTGATCCGATCCGAAGAACGAACGTCAATGCCATTGCGGGCGGCCCCAACGGGCCGCCCGTTGCTTTTGGGAAGACCTATAGGCGCGCCTGGGCTCGCGCCCGGCCCGCGTAACGCGATCGGAGCGCGCGAGGGCTTGAGGCCAACAAAAAAGCCGGGTCGCTTGACCCGGCTTTTCGTTATTTCGTGGATGGTGCGATCAGCTCGCAGCGGCGAGCTTCTTCTCGATCTGGCGCTTCAGATCGACCGCGCGCGGCGACAGCGTCGCGGCGTTGGCCTTGATCAGGAAGGCATCGAGACCGCCATTGTGGTCGACGCTCTTGATCGCGTTGGTCGAGATCCGCAGCCGGACCGAGCGGCCGAGCGCTTCCGACATCAGCGTGACGTTGCACAGGTTCGGCAGAAACCGGCGCTTCGACTTGTGGTTCGAGTGGCTGACCTTGTGGCCGACCTGCGGCCCCTTGGCCGTCAATTCGCAGCGCCGTGACATGGCGAAATCCTTTATCGTCCCGGAGCCGGCCTCGCCATCGAGGGGCTCGCAAGGGGTGATCCTCTGTCCATTTCAGGAACCGCGGACGTATAGTCGGCGCAGCGCCGAGCGTCAAGGCAGGGCGGCCCGAAAGCGGGCTTTTTTAGCTGCCAAATGCCGGTTTCCGCAGCGAAAAGCCTCGGTTCCGCAACATATAATCGACGTATTCGGCGGCACAATCAGAACCCTCGGGCGGCAGGGCCGCCAGTTTCGCGATGATGCCCCGATGACCGGCCCGGACCGGCGGGGCGGCGGCCGTTCCAGCAGGACTTTCCCGTTCGTGGACAGCTTCGATATTTTTTGCCGGCGGATCGTTGCGGCGGGGCGCGGCCCCGGCCGGCGCATGGTGCTGGCTGCGGCGGCCGCGGGCCTGTGCGGTGTGGCATGGGCGGCTCCAGCGGCCGCGCAGGGGCGTCTCGACGCAAAATATGAGGTGACGCTCGCCGGTCTGCAGATCGGCAAGGGCAATTGGACGGTTGCGATCGGCAGCGATGATTTCTCGGCGGCGGTCAGCGGCGGCACGACGGGTTTGTTGGAGGCGCTCGGCAAAGGCGGCGGCACCGGCAGCGCGCAAGGCCGGATCGTCGGCGGCCAGCTTGCGCCGGCGGCCTATGTCACCTCGATCATCTACGGCAAGAAGAACGAGACCATCCGGATCAATCTGGCCAGCGGCAACGTCAAGGACTGGTCGATCGAGCCGGAACCTCCGGTCGATCCGAGGCGGGTGCCGGTGACCGACGCGCAGCGGCGCGGCGTGTTCGACCCGATGACCGCCTCGCTGCTGCGTGTTCCGGGCAACGGCGATCCGGTGAGCCCGGAGGTCTGCAATAACAAGACCAGCGCGATCTTCGACGGGCGGATGCGCTATGAGTTGCAACTCGAATACAGGCGGATGGAGAGCGTGAAACTCGCCAAGGGCTATCAGGGCCCGGCGGTGGTCTGCGCGGTCTATTTCAAGCCGATCTCGGGCTATGTGCCGGATCGCTACGCGATCAAATATCTCGCCGCCTTGCGCGACATGGAAATCACACTGGCGCCGATCGCCGGCACCCGCGTGCTGGTGCCGCTGCGGATCAAGATCCCGACGCCGATCGGCACCGGTCTGGTGCAGGCCACCGAATTCGTCACCGCGCCGACGCCCCACGCCGCCGCCAAGACCAATTAGAGACTGTTTGAAAACCTCGTCATGAGGAGCCGTTTCGTCATAAGCGGCGTCTCGAAGGACTGCGGTTTTCAAGGAAAAGCCCTCGATCCTTCGAGACGGCGCCATAGCGCGTCGCAGACGCGCGTAAACGCGCTTATGGCGCGTCGGAAGACGCGCGTGAACGCGCTGTTGACGCCTCCTCAGGATGAGGACTTTTCAAACAGTCTCCGAGCCGCGCCGCGAAGCCGCCTGGCGGCGCGCGCCGCGAGGTCTGCGCCGTATTGACCGCCATATTGACTCTTGGCGCGATCGGAGTCCTCCCTGCGCTTAAGGTTTGAGGTGCGCCGGCGCAGGGCAAAAGCGGGTCGCGGCCTTGATCTAGCGTTATCGACATTGCGTGACGCGAGATGTTGCGGTGAACGAAGGCAGATACGATATGAGTCAGCGATTCGGGCCTCTTTCGTTCCGGAGTCGTTCCAAACCTTAAATCTGGCGCGATAAGCGTTGCATTGTGAGACACTTATCGCTGCAATGAGAGTCATTCGCTCGGTGCCCGCTCCATGCGGCACGTCCTGAGCCTCACGCGGACCCGGCAAGATCATCCTCATGACTGTTTTTTCGTCAGCGCCGCTTTCCGGCGACGCGCGCGTTCCCGGAGCCGGCGTCACCGCGGTGCTGGGGCCGACCAACACCGGCAAGACCCATCTCGCCATCGAGCGGATGCTGGCGCATTCCTCGGGCGTCATCGGTTTGCCGCTGCGGCTGCTCGCGCGCGAGGTCTACAACAAGATCGCGGCGCGCGCCGGCGCGGCGTCGGTGGCGCTGATCACCGGCGAGGAGAAGATCAAACCGCCGAAGGCGCGCTACTGGGTCTGCACCGTCGAGGCGATGCCGCGCGATCTCGACGTGTCGTTCCTGGCCGTCGATGAAATCCAGATCGCGTCCGATCTCGAGCGCGGCCACGTCTTCACCGATCGCATCCTGCATCGCCGCGGCCGCGACGAGACGCTGCTGCTCGGCGCCGCCACCATGCGCCCGGCGATCGAACGGCTGTTGCCCGGCGCCAACATGGTCACCCGGCCGCGGCTGTCGCAACTGGAATTCGCCGGCGACCGCAAGATCACGCGGCAGCCGCGCCGCACCGCGATCGTCGCGTTCTCCGCCGATGAGGTTTACGCCATCGCCGAACTGATCCGCCGCCAGCATGGCGGCGCCGCCGTGGTGCTGGGATCGCTGTCGCCGCGCACCCGCAACGCGCAGGTCGAGCTGTTCCAGTCCGGCGACGTCGATTATCTCGTCGCCACCGATGCGGTCGGCATGGGTCTCAACCTTGATGTCGATCATGTCGCTTTCGCATCGGATCGTAAATATGACGGCTACCAGTTCCGCCGGCTCAATCCGGCGGAGTTCGCCCAGATCGCCGGCCGTGCCGGCCGTGCCACCCGCGACGGCACGTTCGGCACCACGGGACGTTGCGCGCCGTTCGAGCCCGAGCTCGTCAACGCGCTGCAGAACCACACCTTCGACAATGTGAAGACGCTGCAATGGCGCAATTCCGATCTCGATTTCTCCTCGCTCGGCGCGCTGCAGGTCTCATTGGCGCTGACGCCGAACCACGACATGTTGACGCGGGCGCCGGTCGGCGAGGATCAGCGCGTGCTGGATCACGCCGCGCGCGATCCGGACGTCCGCGACATGGCGACGACGCCGGCGGCGGTGGAGCGGCTGTGGGACACCTGTCTGGTTCCGGATTATCGAAAAATCGCGCCGGCGGCCCATGCCGAACTGGTGACGACGCTCTATGGCTTCCTGATGCGCAAGGGGCGGATTCCGGATGACTGGTTCGCCGCGCAGGTGGCCCAGGCCGACCGTACCGACGGCGATATCGACACGCTGTCGGCCCGGATCGCCCAGATCCGGACCTGGACCTTCGCGGCCAACCGTCCAGACTGGCTGGCGGACCCGGAGCATTGGCAGGAGATTTCGCGCGGGGTCGAGGATAAATTGTCCGATGCCCTGCATGAACGGCTAACTGAGCGTTTCGTTGATCGCCGGACCAGTGTATTGATGCGCCGCTTGCGGGAAAACACGATGCTGAACACCGAGATTGGAAAGACCGGCGAAGTGATTGTCGAGGGCCATGTCATCGGCCGCCTCGACGGGTTCATGTTCGCGCCGGAGGCGGCCGAGGCAGGGTCCGACGCCAAGGCGTTGCAGGCGGTCGCGCTCAAGGCGCTGGCCGGCGAGATCGACGCGCGCGCCGAGAAACTGTCGAACGCGGCGGACGATCAGTTCGCGCTGGCCTCCGACGGCACGCTGCGCTGGACCGGCGATGCCGTCGCCAAGCTGGTGGCCACCGAACAGACGCTGGCGCCGCGCGTGCGCATCGTCGCCGACGAGCGCCTCACCGGCGCGCCGCGCGATGGCGTGCAGGCCCGGCTCGATCTGTGGCTGAAGACGCATATCGAGAAGATTCTCGCGCCGCTGTTCGAATTGCAGAAGGCCGAGGACGTCACCGGCATCGCACGCGGCATCGCGTTTCAACTGATCGAGGCGCTCGGCGTGCTGGAGCGGCCGAAGATCGCCGCCGAGATGAAGGATCTCGATCAGCCCTCGCGCGCGGTGCTGCGCAAATACGGCGTGCGGTTCGGCGCCTATCACATCTTCTTCCCCGCGCTGCTCAAGCCGGCGGCGCGCGGCCTCGCCTCGCTGCTGTGGGCGCTGAAGCAGGACAATGTGGATTTCGCGGCGCTGACCGGCGCGCAGCATCTGGCGGCCAGCGGCCGCACCTCGTTCGCCGCCGACAAGGCGCTGACGCAGGATGCCTATCGCCTGCTCGGCTACAAGCTGTGCGGCGAGCGCGCGGTGCGCGTCGATATTCTCGAGCGTCTGGCCGATCTGATTCGTCCGGCGCTGTCGTGGCGTCCGAACACCGGCGTCGAGAAGCCCGCCGGTGCGTTCGACGGCCGCTCTTTCGTGGTGACGCAGGCGATGACCTCGCTGACCGGCTCGGCCGGCGAGGATTTTGCCTCGGTGCTGCGCGCGCTCGGCTATCGCATGGATCGCCGTCCGCCTCTGCCGCCGGAACAGACGCCATCCGCGCCTGCCGTGACGACCGAGGCGGAAGCGGCAACCGCAACCGCCGAGGGCGCGAGCGCGCCGGTCGATGAGACGCCGACAAATCACGATGCGGCTGCGGAGACCGCGGCGACGACCGACGTGGCTGCGGCAGAGCCGCAGGCGGACGCCGGCGAAGCGCCGGCCGCGACCGCGGCGCTGTTGCCGGAAGTGGCTTTCGCCGAGCCCGTTGAGGCGGCCCCTGCGCCGGAAGCCGCCGCCAGCGCGGACGCGACCGACACAACCGCCCCGGCTGAGCCGGCCACCGATGAATCCACCACCGATGCGGCGGCCGCCGAGACCGATGCGGCCGATGCCTCTGCGCCCGAGGCGGCCACGCCGGCCGAGCCGGTGCTGGTCGAGGTCTGGCGTCCGGCCGGCCGGGCCGACGAGCGCCGTCCCCGGCATCACCGTCATCGTCATGGCCATGGCCATCAGGGTCACGGCCAGGAAGCGTCGGGCGCGGAAGGCGAGGCCGCGACCGAAGGCCAGCGCCGGGAGCGTCATGGCCGCCGCCGCGACCGTCATGAGGATCGCCAGGGCGGCCATCGCCGTCCCGAGGCCGCCGAAGGCGAGGGCGCACGGACCCGTCCCCAGCGCGAGGAGCGCGACGACCGGCAGGGTCGCGACCGTTCCAAGGGGCCGAAAGGCAAGGGCCGGTTCGAGGGCAAGCGCGAGCGCCGCGAGGGCGGCGGCGGAGCGCTGCGCACCTTCGCGAGCAGCGCCGGACCGCGCGAGCGTGATCGGCCCGCTGATCCGAATTCGCCCTTCGCCAAGCTCGCCGCGCTCAAGGAGCAGCTTGCCAACCGCAAGGACTGACCGTTGGTGCGGCGGTTCACAAGCCTGCTTGTGTCGCCGCGATTTCCAAAGGCAGACTTGCGAACCAAAGCCGCACCAAGGGTGTGTTTTCTTTTCCGGTTTTCCCTTTAAATCCGAAGTTCGCCACCGGGCGTACCGTCTCATCAGGCGAACTTCGGATGTGGGAAGCCGGGATTGGATCGTCAGCGCATCGACAAATGGCTCTGGCACGCGCGGATCGTCCGCACCCGTGCCGATGCCGCCGCGCTGGTGGGACGCGGTCATGTGCGCCTCAATGGCATTCGCCAGACCGCGCCGGGACACGCCGTCAAAACCGGCGATGTGCTCACCATTGCGCTCGATACGCGCGTGCGAATCCTGAAAGTGGCAGGCTTTGCCGAACGTCGGGGCGATGCGCAGACCGTCCATGCGCTCTATGAGGATTTGCAACCTCGCACGCAGTAACTATCTACGAATGCAGACCAGCCCTTCCCTTGCAGCGCGGGACGTCCTGCGCTACGCAGCATCCGATTTAGAACGGTTCCGGAGCTCGTTGGATGACGTACGTCGTCACTGAAAATTGCATCAAGTGCAAATACATGGACTGCGTCGAAGTCTGTCC
>JAFKKO010000121.1 GCA_017305455.1 Hyphomicrobiales bacterium
AGACCGACCTGTTCGTGCGCTCGTTCTGGAATTCACTTTATGCCTCGGCGATGGCGGTGGTCTGCGCCTCGTTGCTGGCGCTGCCGCTTGCTTACATCACCACGCGCTTCGTCTTCGCCGGCTCCGGCGTGATCCAGATCCTCGGCTTCCTGCCGCTGATCATGCCGCCTTTCGTCGGCGCGGTGGCGATGCAATTGCTGTTCGGCCGCAACGGCACGGTCAACCTGCTGCTGGATGACTGGTTCGGCTTCAAGATCCCGTTCATGGAAGGGCTGAACGGCGTCATCTTTGTGCAGTCGATCCACTACTTTCCCTTCATCCTGATCAATCTTTCGGCGGCGCTGCGCAATGTCGATCGCGCGATGGAGGAAGCGGCCCAGAATCTCGGCTCGTCCGGCTTCCGCCTGTTCCGCCGCATCGTGTTTCCGCTGGCGATGCCGGGCTATGTCGCCGGCGCCTCGCTGGTGTTCGTCAAGGTATTCGACGATCTCGCGACCCCGCTGCTGCTCAACGTCAAGGACATGCTGGCGCCGCAGGCCTATCTGCGCGTCACCTCGATCGGAATCAGCGATCCGATGGGCTACGTCATTTCCGTGGTGCTGATCGTTACCTCGGTGGCGGCGATGTGGCTGTCGTCGCTCGCCACGCGCGGCACCGACTATGCCACCGTGCAGCGCGGCGGCGGCGGCCTCGCCAAGCGCAGCCTGCGGCCGTGGGAAGCGGTGATTTCCTATATCGTGGTCGCACTGGTGCTGTTGCTGGTGCTGGCGCCGCATATCGGCCTGACGCTGCTGTCCTTCGCGACGATCTGGTCGTTCTCGCCGCTGCCCGACGCCTTCACCACCGCGCACTACGCCCGCGTATTCGGCGAAAGCTCGGTCTACATCAAGAACACGCTGATCTACGCCTCGATGGCGGGTCTGATCGATGTCGTGGTCGGCACCGCGATCGCCTATCTGGTGTTGCGCACCAAACTCCCTGGCCGTGCCTGGCTCGACTGGATGGCTTCGGCGGCGCTTGCGATTCCCGGCGTGGTGCTCGGCATCGGCTACCTGCGCGCCTATTATGGCGTGCAGCTCTGGGACGGCACCTCGGTCGCCTCGCTGTGGATCATGATCGTGCTGGCGCTGGCGATCCGCCGCCTGCCCTACGCACTGCGCGCCTGCTACGCAGCGCTTCAGCAGATTTCGGTCTCGCTGGAGGAGGCGGCGGAGAATCTCGGCGCCACCAAGCTGCGCACCGTGCGCCGCATCGTCATTCCGCTGATGACCGGCGGCATCGTCGCCGGCTTCGTCACGTCCTTCGCCACCGCCGCGGTCGAACTCTCCGCCACTTTGATGCTAGTGCAGGCCAATGCCGACGCACCGCTGGCCTACGGCCTCTACGTCTTCATGCAATCGCCGGCCGGACGCGGACCGGGCGCGGCGCTCGGTATCATCGCCGTGCTGATCGTCGCGGCCTGCACCGTTCTTTCGCAATTCCTGATCGAGCGCGACCGCCGGATCAAAACAGGACAACCATGATGGCCGAGGCAGCAACCGCCGACCACTCCTCCACCGATCTTGCGATCGAGGCCGTCGGCCTGCGCATCGAGGGCGTCGACGTCTCCTATGGCGACCTCAAGGTGCTGAACAACATCAATCTCGACATCAAGCCGGGCGAGTTCTTCGCTTTGCTCGGTCCCTCCGGCTGCGGCAAGACCACGCTGCTGCGCCTGATCGCCGGCTTCGTGCAGGCGGACAAGGGCCGCGTCATGGTTGGCGGCGAGGAGATTTCACGTCTGCCGCCGTGGAAGCGCGATGTCGGCATGGTGTTCCAGTCCTATGCCCTATGGCCGCATATGAGCGTGGCGCGCAACGTCGCTTTTGGGCTGGAGGAACGCCGCGTGCCGAAGGCCGATGTCGCGCGCCGCGTCGAGGCCGCGCTCGATCTGGTCGGGCTGAAGCATCTCGCCGACCGGCGGCCCTCGCAACTCTCCGGCGGCCAGCAGCAGCGCGTTGCGCTCGCCCGTACCATCGCCATCGAACCGAAGATTCTACTGCTCGACGAGCCGCTCTCGAATCTCGACGCCAAGCTGCGCGTGCAGGTGCGGCGCGAATTGCGCGAATTGCAGCAACGGCTCGGCCTCACCACCATCCTCGTCACCCACGATCAGGAAGAAGCCAACACCATCTGCGACCGCGTCGCGGTGATGAACGCCGGCGACGTGCAGCAGGTCGGAACACCCGCCGCGCTGTACGAGGCGCCGGCCAATCTGTTCGTGGCGAATTTTCTCGGCACCGCCAACATCGTCGCCGGCCGCGTTGTCGGCAGCGGCGAGACCCGCATGTTCGAGACCGAGAATGGCGTGAAGATCCCGATCAGCGCCGATGCGCAGGTCACGGAGGGCGCGCGCATGGTGTTCCGTCCGCAGGATGTCGCGATCACGGAAGGTGGGCCCGGCGTGCCGGGCCGGGTCAGCTTCCGCGAATTCCTCGGCGCCAGCGTGCGCTATGGGGTCAGCGTCGGCGCGACGGAAATCGCGGTCGATGCGCCGTTCCGCGCCGGCGATAAGCTCTATGACCTCGACCAGCCGGTCACGCTGACGATCGCGCCGCGTTCGATCCGCTGGCTCCTGGCATAAAGAAAACGCCGCGCCGACATCGCCGGCGCGGCGCAAACTTGTCCCGGAGCGGGATGAAGTGAAATTGCCGTCATTGCGAGGAGGCGAAGCCGACGACGCAATCCAGCCTGCTCATACGCTTCTCTGGATTGCTTCGCTTCGCTCGCAATGACGATAAACTGATCGAGTCCTGTTTCACCGTGTACCTTTGTTTGGCAGTTACACCGCCTGCGACACCACCTTGGTGTTGAGGTAGGCCTCGATCGCCTCGCTGCCGCCTTCCGAGCCATAGCCGGAATCCTTGATGCCGCCGAACGGCACTTCCGCCAGACCGAGCCCGTGATGATTCACGGACAGCATGCCGCTTTCGATGTCGCGGCCGAGGTCGGAGATGGTCTTGGCCGCCTTGGTGTAGGCATAGGCGGCAAGGCCGTACGGCAGGCGGTTGGCTTCCTTCACTGCGCTATCGTAGTCGCTGAAGCGGTTGATTGCCGCGACCGGGCCGAACGGCTCCTCGTTCATCATCCGCGCATTCAGCGGCACATCGGTCAGCACCGTCGGCTTGAAGAAGTTGCCGCGATTGCCGATGCGCTCACCGCCGGTGCGCAGCTTCGCGCCCTTCGCGGTGGCGTCTGCGGTCAGCGTCTGCATCGCCTCGACGCGGCGGCTGTTGGCGAGCGGCCCCATCCTCACGCCGTCGGACAGACCGTCGCCGACCTTGATTTTCTCGGCAGTGGCAACGAAATCATCGACGAACCGGTCAAAGATGCTGTCATGAACGATGAAACGCGTCGGCGCGATGCAGACCTGGCCGGCGTTGCGGAATTTTGCGCCCGCCAGCAGCTTCACTGCGAGGCCGACATCGGCATCGCCGAACACGATCGCCGGCGCATGGCCGCCAAGCTCCATGGTGACGCGCTTCATGTGACTGCCGGCGAGCGCGGCAAGCTGCTTGCCGACCACCGTGGAGCCGGTAAACGAGATTTTTTTGATCACCGGATGCGGGATCAGATAAGACGACACCTCTGACGGCACGCCGAAGACAAGATTCACCACGCCCGCCGGCAGGCCGGCGTCGGCATAGGCCTGCACCAATGCAGCGCAGCTTGCCGGCGTTTCCTCGGGTCCTTTCAGGATCACGGTGCAACCCGCCGCCACTGCAGCCGATACCTTGCGCACCGCCTGGTTGATCGGGAAATTCCACGGCGTGAAGGCTGCGATCGGCCCGACCGGCTCCTTGAACACGAGCTGCGTGATGTTCGGAGCGCGCGCCGGCACGATCCGTCCATAGGTGCGGCGCGCTTCCTCGGCGAACCATTCGATGGTGTCGGCGCCGCCCAGCACCTCGATCCGCGCCTCGGCGAACACCTTGCCCTGCTCCATGGTCATCGCGGTGGCGATGGCCTCGGCGCGCTCGCGCACCAGGGCCGCGGCGCGGCGCATGATCTGCGAGCGTTCCATCGCGCTGGTCTTTTTCCATTTCTGGAAAGCGCGCTCGGCCGCTGCCAACGCGTCGTCGAGATCATTGCGGCCGGCATGCGCCAGCGTGCCGATGGTCTCGCCGGTCGCCGGGTTGAGCACCGGAATCCGCTTCTCGCTGCCGTCGCGCCACTGCCCGTCAATATAGAGTTGCGTGTCGGAGTATTTCGTCATTCACGTCGCCTTCCTGGTTAACCTTGCGCACCGGTCAATAACCGAGCGCGCATCCATCCTTGCGATGATCGGAGCCGCCGAGCAGCGTGCCCCTGTCCCAATCAATCCAGACCGCCTGCGCGCCGCCGATCGGGCGCTCCGGTGGCTGAACACTAAATCCGCGGCGCGTCAATTCGGCGGCGACTTGCGCGCGCAGCGGCCCTTCCATCTCCACCCTGGTGGTGCCCGGCAACGGAAACAGCCGCGGCAGGTCCATCGCGCTTTGAAGATCGAGGCCGTAGTCGAATAGCTTCGACAGGAAATCGGCGTGTCCCATTGCCTGATACTGACCGCCCATCACGCCAAAGGTCAAACACACCCGCCCGCCTTCGACGACCATGCCCGGAATGATCGTATGCATCGGCCGCTTGCCGGGCGCAATCGTATTGGGATGACCCGTTTTGATGGCAAACCCCTGCCCGCGATTGTGAAACAGGACGCCCGAGCGCGGCGCCATCAGTCCCGCACCATAAGGATGGAACAGCGAATTGATGAAGCTTACGGCGTTGCGCTCTTTGTCCACTACCGCGATGTAAACCGTGTCGCGATGCTCCACGCCCTCATGCTCCGGCAGCTTGTCAATCACGCGATCGAGATCGATCTGCGCCGCAAGGCGATCTGCCAGTTGATCCGACAACAGATAATCTACCGGTACCTCGCAGGTTGCGGTATCGGCGAGATAAAGATCGCGCACCGCATAGGCCAGCCGCGTCGCTTCAATGGCGATATGCAGATTGTCGATATCGAGCGGATCCGGCTTCGGGGTAAAGCGCGACAGGATATTGAGGATCATCAGCGCGACCACGCCCTGCCCGTTCGGCGGGCACTCGTAGACGGTGCGGCCGCGGAACCGCGTCGTGATCGGCGTGACATATTCGCCTGCGGTGGCGGCGAAATCCTCCCGCGTGTGCAGGCCGCCATGGCTGCGCAGGAACGTCACCATGTCGGCGGCGATCTCGCCGCGATAGAACGCCTCCGGCCCTTCGCGCCCGATCGCCTCCAGCGTAACGGCCAGTTCGCGCTGGAATTGCAGCGCGCCGACCGCGGGCGCCTCGTCCTCGACCAGAAAGATGCGCCGTGTGGAGGGATCGGCCTTCAGCAGATTGCGCTGCTTGCCGATGTCATAGGCAACGCGCGGCGTTACCGGATAACCGTTGCGGGCAAGATCGATGGCAGGCGCCAGCAGTTCGCACAGCGGCATGCGGCCATGATCGCGGCTCAGCCTTGCCCATGCATCGATCGCGCCGGGCACCGTCACCGCATGCGGCGATTGCCGTTCGATCGTGGCGATGCCCTCGCGCTGATACCATTCGCAGGTCGCGGCCGTGGGCGCCCGGCCCGAGCCATTATAAGCAACGATGTCGTCGGAACCGCCGCGCGAATACATCGCGAAGCAATCGCCGCCAATGCCGGTCGATCCGGCCTCGACCACGCATTGCACC
This sequence comes from Hyphomicrobiales bacterium, assembly GCA_017305455.1. Lineage (GTDB taxonomy): Bacteria > Pseudomonadota > Alphaproteobacteria > Rhizobiales > Xanthobacteraceae > Afipia. The sequence goes on from JAFKKO010000121.1 coordinate 5,737, forward strand.
GCGCAGGCCGCGATCGCGGCATCCATCGCGTTGCCGCCGGCCTTCAGGATCTCGATCGCGGTCAGGGTCGAGGCTGGATGCGAGGTCGCCGCCATGCCTTTGCGGCCAACGGCCAGCGAGCGGCCGGGTGTCTCAAAGTCGCGCATCTAATTTCGTCGGCCTCGCTGATCTGGGGATCGGATCATCCCGCGTGGACTTCCGCACGACAAGGTGACGAAAGGCAGATGTCATCCGCGAACACGCATGGCGTCTCCGCCGACAACCGGCCCGGCGCATATGAGCGCTGACAGATCCGTGATCCTGTCCCAACCCGATTGCGACACGGCGCGCTTGCTGTTAAACAGATTATCATAAATGAATACGTGAATGAACCTCCTCTGGAATGTGTCCACCGAGGTTGTGCGCCCCGCGGGTCTCCCGGGAAGTGCGCCGCCTTCGTGGTTCAGCCGCTCGCCATCCGGAGGACGCCATGAAGCATATCATTCTCTATCCTGCCTTCTGCCTTGCGCTCGGCATGGCCTTGCCTGCCGCCTACGCCGTCGACGCCACTACTGTCCCGAAAATCAAGCAGACCAAGCTCGGACAATATCTGTCGGCCGAGGAAGCCGCGAGATTCGTCGCGAAAGATCCGGCGGCCACGCTGTTCCTCGACGTACGCACGCCCGCCGAGGTCGCGTTCGTCGGCATGCCGACGCCCGCTGACGCGAACGTGCCGTATGTGGTCGAGCCGGAATTCCCGGCCTGGAATGCCGAGAGGAGCACGCTCAAGCTCGAACTCAATCCGGACTTCGTGCCGGAGGTACGACGACGTCTGACCGCCAAAGGACTGACGCCCGACAGCAACGTCGTGCTGATCTGCCGCTCCGGCGACCGCAGCGCCTTGGCCGCCAACCTGCTCGCCGAAGCGGGCTACAAGCATGTCTATTCGGTCGTCGACGGTTTCGAGGGCGACCTTGCCAAGGACGGCCCGAACGCCGGACGCCGCGTGGTGAACGGCTGGAAGAACGCCGGTCTTGCCTGGTCCTACAAGCTCGACAAGGCGAAGATGTACAAGCTCGATAAATGACATCGCCGCGCGTCAGGGACGCCGGCGCCGGCGCGCCAAGGCGCCGCATCGGACTCGCTGACTCGTCGTGGTTTTTGGCATATAACGTCAGCCAAGGAACCACTCGCAGAATCATCCGGGAGTCTCGATGACAAACGCCGGCCGCCGCCGCGCTCTTGGTGCTTTCATTGGTTTGCTTGTCGCGTTGCCGGCGTGGCAGGCCACCTTGGCCCATGCCCGCACCGTCACCGACTCGGCGGACCGCAAGGTCGAAGTCCCGGACACCATCACGCGGGTGTTCGCCGCCGGCCCGCCCGCTTCCACCGTGCTCTATGTGCTCGCGCCGCAAGACATGATCGGCTGGGTCCGCGTCCCGCGCGAGGCCGAGAAGCCGTATCTGCTGCCCGCTACCCGCACGCTGCCCGAACTCGGCCGCCTTACCGGGCGTGGCGACACGCTCAATCTCGAACGCCTGCTCGCGGCCAAGCCCGACATCATCATCGACTACGGCACCATCAACGACACCTATCGCTCGCTCGCCGACCGCGTGCAGGCGCAGACCGGGATTCCGTATCTGCTGATCGACGGACGCTTCGAGAATACACCCGCCGCGCTGCGGCTGCTCGCCGACATCCTCGGCGTCAAGGAGCGCGGCGAGATGCTGGCGCGCACCGCCGAAAGCATTCTTGCCCGCGTGGACAAGACCATCGCCGCCATTGCGGCGGACAAGCGCCCGCACATCTATCTCGCGCGCGGCACGGAGGGTCTCGAATCGGGGTCGAAAGGCTCGATCAACACCGAGATCATTGAGCGGGTCGGCGGCATCAACGTGGTGGAAGGACTGCGCGAGAAAGGCGGCATCGTGCGCGTCTCGCCGGAGCAGGTAATCGCGTGGGCGCCCGACACCATCATTACCCTCGACCGCACCTTCAAGGACACCATCGCGCAGAAGCCGGAATGGAAAGCGGTGCCTGCCGTGGCGAAGGGCCGCGTTTTTCTCGCGCCCGGCCTGCCTTACGGTTTCATCGACGCGCCGCCCTCGATCAATCGCTTCGCCGGCCTGATCTGGCTGTTGCACACGCTCTATCCGGACCGGATCGACGGCAATTTGCGCGACGAGATCCGCGCCTTCTACAAGACCTTCTATCAGGTCGATCCCAGCGACAGCGAACTCACCACGCTGCTCGACGGCTCCGGAGGCTGACCCGGTCCCTTGCGCACGGCAACCATCCTTTTCGCGCTCGCCGCGCTCCTGATCGCCGTCGCACTGGTGGCGGCAGGTATCGGCCCGTACCACATTCCGCCGCAGACCGTGGTCGCGGCGCTGTGGCAGCGGCTGATCGGCGACAGCGATGCTGGCACCATCGACACAGTGCTGTTCAACATCCGCCTGCCGCGCATCGTCGCTGCAGGCTTTGTCGGCGCCGCGCTCGCAGCAGCCGGCGCGGCCTATCAGAGCCTGTTCCGCAATCCGCTGGTCTCGCCCGACATTCTCGGCGTCTCGACCGGCGCAGGACTTGGCGCGGTGGTCGGAATCCTGCTCGGATTTCCCGTCGCGATGATCCAGCTTCTCGGCTTCGCCGGCGGGCTCGCCACCGTCGCCATCGTGGTGACGCTGGCGCGAGCGCTGCGATCGAGCGGCGATGTGCTGGTTCTGGTGCTCGCCGGCATCGTGGTCGGGGCGCTGGCCGGCGCCGCGATCTCGCTGGTGAAGGTGCTGGCCGATCCCTACGACCAGTTGCCCGCGATCACCTTCTGGCTGCTCGGCAGTCTCTCCGGCGTCAAGGCGCATGACGTCGCCGCCACCGTGCCGGCGGTGCTGGTCGGCCTCGTGCCGCTGATCCTGCTGCGCTGGCGCATCGGCGTGCTCTCGCTCGGCGATGACGAAGCGCGCGCGCTCGGCGTCGAGGTCGGACGGCTGCGCGCCATCGTGATCGCCGCCGCGACACTGGTGACCGCGAGCGTGGTTGCGATCTCCGGCGTGATCGGCTGGGTCGGGCTGATGGTGCCGCATATGGCGCGGCTGATGATCGGCCCGCGCTTCGATCGCCTGCTGCCGGCGGCGATCCTGCTCGGCGCCGCTTTCATGATTGCGGTCGATACGCTGGCGCGCTCCGGCGCGCGCATCGAAATTCCGCTCGGCGTACTGACCGCGATGATCGGCGGGCCGGTATTCGTCTGGCTGCTCGCATATAACAGGCGGAAGCTGCTGCCATGAGCCTGCTCGAAGCGCACGACCTCACCATCGGCTATGGGCGCAACGCGATCGCCGGCGGCGTCAACCTCGCGCTCGAGCCCGGCACGGTGACCTGCCTGCTCGGGCCCAACGGCATCGGCAAGACCACGCTGTTCAAGACGCTGATGGGCCTGATCCCGCAATTATCCGGAACTGTTCGCCTCGACGGCGCGGAGCTGGATCAACTCAGCCGTCAGCGTATCGCCCGCCACATCGCTTATGTGCCGCAGGCGCATCCGATCGAATTCACCTACACCGTGCTTGATCTCGTGGTGATGGGGCGCACCGCCTACCTCGGCACTTTCGGCGCGCCCAAAGAGGCGGACTACGAGGCCGCAACCGCCGCGCTCGACCGTCTCGGCATTGGTGCGCTGGCGGAACGCGACTCCACGCGCATCTCGGGCGGCCAGCGCCAGCTTGCGCTGATCGCGCGTGCGCTGGCGCAACAGTCACGCATCGTGGTGATGGACGAGCCGACCGCGAGCCTCGATCTCGCCAACCGCATCCTGGTGCTCGATACCGTGCGCAACCTCGCCGCCAGCGGGCTTGCCGTGGTGCTCTCGACGCATGAACCCGAACATGCGTTTCTGGTCGCCGATCAGGTCGCAATCCTCGGCCGCGATTGTTTCGTCACCGGACCCGTTTCCGAAGTGCTGACGCCGGCGCAACTGTCATCGCTCTATGGTCTTGCACTGGAGGTCGAGACCACGCCCTCCGGCCGTCACGTCGTCGGACCGGCCGCGATATGATCGTTCGGTCGGCCGCTCACGCAGGTTTTGCACACTTCAGTGCATCGACGACGGAGCGGAAAAATACCGACCAGCGCCTTGCTGAATTAGAATGTTTCTATCCGGCAGGCGCTGTATCCGCATCCTTCCGATGTCGCCCGCACGGGTAAGCGGCGATCAAGCAGCGGCCGACGATCGTCCTCGCACCAACCACGCGCGCTCGCCAATTTTGGAATACATCCAGATACCCGTTTCCGCCTCACGCGGTTGACGTGAAGCAATCACTTGATTGGCGATGTCTGCCAAGAACCGTGCAGTTGCCCGGCCTGTCAGACTCCTGGCCGTCGCTTGGTCCTGCTTCAGCGCGATATTCAAACAATAAACAGCGCCTCGATCACGGGAAGATGCATGAGCGCGATCGACATCTCACGCTTTTTTGCCAATGCCGATGGCCACGCCATCAGCCACGCTTTTCCGTCACGACGCGCGGTCATGCCATGGCGCGACAGAGAGCCCGTTGCCCAACACGATATTCCCGCCACCTGGTCGCGCCTGATCTCCCATCCGGGAGCGCCGCGCAAACGGCTGGCATATATTCACGTTCCCTTTTGCGCCAACCACTGCCTGTTCTGCGCTTTCTATCGCAACGCCCATTCGCCCGCGAACGCCCAAGTCTACGCCGATCATATCGTCACCGAGATCGAGCGCGAGGCGGACGAGCCCGGCATCCGCCATCACCCGATCGAAGCGGTGTATCTCGGCGGCGGCACGCCGAGCGCGCTCTCAACGTGGGATCTGACCCACATCCTCGATACCGTGCGGCGGCGCCTGCCGCTCGCGCCGGATTGCGAAATCACGCTCGAAGGCCGCATCATCCATTTCGATGACGACAAGATCGACGCCTGCATCGCGGCCGGCGTCAACCGCATCTCGGTGGGCGTTCAAACCTTCGATACCGAGGTGCGGCGCAGGCAAGGGCGGCGCGCGAGCAAGGACGACGCGATCCGCTTTCTTTCCGGGATCCGCGATCGCAACCGCGTCGCGCTGGTCATCGACCTGCTCTACGGGCTGCCGGGACAGACGCCGGAGGTGTGGCGGGAAGATCTTCGCATTGCCGCGGACCTCGCGCCGGATGGCGTCGATCTCTATGGCCTCAATCTCATTCCCGGCACGCCGCTGCACCGGGCGGTCGCCGCCGGCAAGCTCAGTGCGACAACGCTGCAACATCTCGGCGCGATGTACGAAACCGGGGTCGCGTTTCTCGGTGACATCGGCTGGCGGCAGATCAGCAACAGTCACTGGGCTCGGACAGCGCGCGAGCGCAACCGCTACAATCTGTGCATCAAGCAGGGCGCCGACTGTCTTGCCTATGGCTCGGGCGCTGGCGGCAGCATCGGAAATCACAGCTACACCGTCGCCGGCGAACTGCAACACTACGAGGCCGGCATCGCCGCCGGCTGCAAGCCGCTCGATGGCATGAGCATCTCGGACGATCTTGCAGCCGCGCGCCACTACGTGACGGCGGGGTTCGAGGTCGGACAGCTCGATCTTGACGGCCTGCCCCTGCCCCACGTCTCCGATCCGAAAGCTCTGTTCGCACCGCTTCTGGATCAGTGGCAGCACGCTGGCGTGGTGTCCTTGAACGGCGATATCGCGCAGCTCACCACCGCGGGCCGCTTCTGGTACGGCAACCTAATCGCCGCCTTCAACGACATCATCACCGCCACCGCGCCATCGCGCATCTCACGGTGCGATATCGCACCGCCGCTTCCCTATCACAAGGCAAAGGCAGGACGGATGTCATGAACGAAGCTGTTGTTGTGTCAGACCTTGATCATGTGCGGCGGGAGCTTACCGCCAAACCAGACGGCGTGCTGGAGGCGGTCGCCTCGGCGCATCACCTCTCGCTCCTGAGCGTCGTCCAGTGTCTTCCCGGCGAGATGTGGAAGCAGGTGGACGGCGGACATTTCATCGAGGTGATGCAGGACATCTCTAGCTGGGGCGACATCACCTTTATCGTCCATACCAAGGATGCCATCGTCGAATTCGAGGGTCGGCTGCCGAATGGCACGTCAGGGCACGGCTTCTACAACCTCAAGGGCGGCGGTGGAGTCAGCGGACATTTGCGCGCGGCCAACTGTCGTGCGATCGTGTTCCTGCGGCGACCGTTCATGGGCACGCAGACTCTGTCGATCCAGTTCTTCAATGCGGACGGCGAAGCCATGTTCAAGATCTTCGTCGGCCGCGACGAGAATCGGAAGCTCAAGGCCGATCAGGTCGGGTCTTTCGACCGGCTCGAAGCAAAACTGGCGGCGGTGATGGAAAGGACCTAAAAATGCGCCCGGTTCTGATCTTCGGGGCGAGCCGCGGCGTCGGACTGGCGCTCGCCCGGCTGTTGAGAGACCAGAGCATCCCGGTCACGGCAATGCTGCGCTCGCCGGTGGCAAGCGCGGAACTCGAAAGCATGGGCGCCCATGTCGTGTGCGGAGATGCCTTTTCTTGCGATGACGTGGCGCGCGCGTTTGCCAGCCATGATCCGGTCTGCGGCGTGGTATCGACGCTCGGCGGCCGCAGGGCGGATGGACGCTATGTCGACGACGAAGGCAACATCAACGTGATCGATCAGGCGACCGCGCATGGCGTCGGCCGCTTCGTGTTCGTCACGTCGATTGGTTGCGGCGAGATGGCGCCGTTCCGTTCGGAACGAGCCATCGCCGCATTCGGAGCGGCGGTCGATGCCAAGACACGCGCCGAGGAACATTTGCGAAGCGTGATCCCGGAGGCGACAATCATTCGCCCCGGCGGGCTGCGCTCGGATCCGGCGACCGGCCGCGGCATCCTGACCAGCGATCCGCAGATGCACGGTTTCATCAACCGCGAGGACGTTGCGCAACTGGCCGCGCGCGCGTTCTTCGACCCGGCGACACGCGGTCGAAGCTTTGCCGCCGTCGATAGCGATACGGCGCGAAGCGACAACTCCGTTGCGCCTTTCGATCTTCGGCCGTGGTCGGAAAATCTGGTTTCGCCGGCGATTTGATCTGACGCCTCATTCAAGAACGCCCGTCGAAAGCGGCGTGCCCTGCACGCTGCTCCGCCGATCGGCCTGCCTTCCGAAAATTTGGAGCATGACAGCGGAAGCGCTTTTGCAGCCCTTCCGCTTTATCCGTAGGGGTATTGCCTTTGAGACTGTTTGAAAGATCCTCATCCTGAGGAGGCGCTACGTAGCCAAGTTTACGCAGGCTACGCCCGCTATGGCGTCGTCTCGAAGGATCGGGGACTCTATCCTTGAAAACCTCACCCTTCGAGACGCCGTTTCTGACGAAACGGCTCCTCAGGATAAGGTTTTCAAAGCTTCAAACAGCCTCCTAGAACGTCATCCTCGCCGTCAGTTCGACGCTGCGGCCGATCCCGGGCAGTTCATCGAAGGTGGAACGGTATTCCTGGTTGAGGATATTGTTGAACTGGACACCGAGGCGCAACCTGCCGCCCTCGCCAAACGAGCCGCCGAATGCGAAATTGAGCGTGCCCCAGGACGAAAGGCTACGCACGCTCAGCACGCCGCTGTCCATCGACGCGAGCTTCACTCCGCTCGACGCCCGGACAAACAGATCTGTCCACACCGGCGCCTCGGCCATGTGTCCTTCCCAACGCATGCCGAGACGGCCGGCCAGCGCCGGAGTGTCGCTGTCATAGGTCGACCAGGTCTTGAATTCGAGTTTTCGCCGCATCCACGCTCCCGTGGCATAGGGTGTCAGATGCGTATTCGGAATCGTATATTGCGCGATCGCTTCCAGCCCATAGGTATCCGCGCCGTCGGCATTCGCGTAGATGAAATTGGCAACAGGCGCGCCGGTCGGACAACCGGCGCCTGCGGTGCAGGGCACGCTGGTGATGTAGTCCTTCGCCTTGGTGTAGAAGACCGCGGTATCGAGAACCAGACCGCCAGCGTTGTAGCGAGCGCCGACCTCGACGTTACGGGACGTCTCCGGCGCGAGGTTGGGATTGCCGTACGTCAGCACGCCTCGTCCGGCGCTCGAGTCGGTGAAAAGCTGGAGCAGCGTCGGCGTGATGTAGCCTTCGGAATACATGGTCCGCAACGTGGTGTTCGCGATGCCGGTATAGGTAATACCGGCTGAGGTCACCACGCGATCGTCGTTGTCGGTGCCAAGGCCGGCGCGTGCCGCAGTCGTCGTGCGATCCAGCACGGTTTCGGTGTGGTAATAGCGCATGCCGGCGATAAGCTTGAAGTGCTCCGCGAAGGACCATTGATCCTGAACGAAGGTCGAAAACGTATTGATCGACGCATCATCGAACGATGATGAGGGCGTTATTCTTAACGGCGCCGCCCCTATCTTCGAGCTGGTTGTCGAGGTCTTCGCCGTCAGTAGATTGTCGGTCAGGTAGTTCACGCCGACGATCGTGTAGTGATCGGGATGAAACTGCAGGTCCACCTGAGCGGTGCCGCCGTAATTGGTGTTCGTGTCGTCGGAGGTCGAGACGACGCCGACCGTGGTGTTCGCCAAGGGCTTCATCACCACGTCGTTCCGGAACAGCCGGTCCACGGTCTGATGGTAGGCGTCGATATGAACCTTCCTCACCACCGGACTGAGGTCGGTGCCGTCATAATAGACTCCGACCTTGCGCAGATCGCGCTTGGGCAGGTCGATCTTGAAGTCGGTGATCGGATAAGTGAGAGTCGCCGGGTCGGTCCAGCTTTCGGTTTTGAGCCGATGCTGCTCGGCCTTGAGCGCGATATAGTGGTTGCCGTTCTCGCCGAACTTGTAGCCCAGATGCGCCGACAGGTTATCGTTGCTGAAAGACGTGCCATCGAGCGTGCCGGTGGATGTGTATTGTCCGACCGGGACCCTGCGATCGCCATGATCGCTCATCGCCCCCGACAGGCGGTAGTCGAATTTATCCAGCGTGCCGGAAACCGCCGCCCATCCCTGCCAGCCGGCGGTGCCGGAATAATATGCTCCGCCGGTTTCAAGCTGGATCGGCTTGTCGGCGCCCCGCTTGGTGATGATGTTGACGACACCGCCGATCGCCTTTGCGCCATACAGCACGGACGCCGGACCGCGCACCACGTCGATCCTCTCGACATTGGATGGGTCCACCAGGATCGGCGTGCCATAAGTGCTGTGGTCGGTGATCTCCTGGCCGTCCACCAGAATAGTGACCCGACGCGACGACTCGCCGCGAATGCGGATGCGCTTCATGCCGGCCGCCGACGAATCGATCACCTCGACGCCCGGCACGTCCCGCAGCATCTCGGCGATGCTCTCCGGCGCCTGGCGCTGGAGCTTTTCCTGATCGATGACCGATACGGAAGCCGGATTGTCCTGCACCGAGACTTCGGTGCGCGTGCCGACAACGGTGATCTCGTCGAGCCAATTGCTGTTGCCCTGCTGCGCATACGCCGCATCGAGAGCGGCGGGCGCCGTGGACAAAAACAAGGCAAGCGTCGTGGCCTTGAGAACGGTCCGGCTTGCGGGTGACCGCGCCTCCTCACCGACGATGATAATCGCACTATTCATAACTTCGGTTCTCCAGCCCTCTGGTCGCGCGCGTTCAGCCGCCGCGACGCGCGACGTGTTGGTGACTTGCTGTTCGTTCTGGTGTTACGGCGTCTGCGGAAGCAGCTTCTGGGTCGAGGTGGCGCAATATCGACCCTCGCCGGCTGTATTCGTCGCCTCACAGGAAGCGACGGATTTAACGTTCGCGCTCTTGTCGTCGAAGGAAATCACATAGGCAAAGCGCTTGGCGTCATCCTCCGCGCCGTGAGCGAACGGCTCGAACTGGACATCCGAAGCGCGGCAGACCATCTGCTTGATTTGCACGTTGCCCTTCTCGAGGATACCGCGCACGGCGGCGGCGCGCGTCTCGCACTCCGCCAGCGTCGGAGTATTGACGAAGGCAGCCGACAGTTGCGGACCGCCAGACAGGGTCAGCACAATCATCAGGAAAGCGGACGTCATATCGTTCCTCTCTGACTTCGGGGAAAAGCGCCATCCGGCCGAGAGGGAATGCACAATGGAAATTTCAGCACGGCGACGAAAGCCATGCCTCGATCAAACATGAACGCAGCTGACTCTGCGCGCGACCGCCGCATGAGCGGCCCAAAATGGACTGCGACCATCACTTCCCCCTGACCGACTTTCGTGCGGTCATTCCCCAATCAGCCGGCACGACACCGGCGATTTATCGCCGCTCGATTCTCAGCAAGTCGGTGTCGAGCGTTGTTGCGCTCCTGCTCGCACCGTCAGAGCAACAATGCATGGCCAATGCTGTAAACAGCGGCGCACCATGAAGCAATATTCGAAATATATGTTTAGATGGGTTTTAAGTATGAAGCGGTCCCACGCAGTACAACAATCAAACTATTCTTAGTCTAATTTAAAAACTTGAACTCACGGCCCGCTCTCGTGATGTGTGCATTGACGACGCAAGGCGTCGCCATCGCTGACAGGCCTCTGTCTTTCAAGATGCAGATACGCCATCGCCATCCGGAGAGGGCATGCCCACGCTCGGTCCCAAACGCGATCGCTCAGAAGGGTGACCTTGTCGATATCGGGAGTAACCCTCATCACCGTTGAGTGGGTTTGATCGACAATCTTGATAAGATTTCAGTCCGAACGGCGTTTCAAATCCGTCTTGCGTTTCTCGACCGCGCTCGGCGAAACTTTAGATGCCGAATTTCCCCAGGCGTTACGGATATAGGTGGTGACGGCGGCAATTTGATCGTTGTTGAGTTGCCATGCGAAAGACGGCATTCCCGGCGCTGTCGGCTCAGCGGATGTCGCTACGCTGCGAGCGCCACGCAAAATAACCCGTATCGCCGTTGTAGGATCATCCGACTGGGCCACCGCCGAACCAACAAGCGACGGGAAAAGGCGAGAAACACCCTTGCCGTCGAGACCGTGGCAGGCCGAACAGGTGTCCCGATAGATCGCCCCGCCCGCCACCATCTGCGGATCCTGCGCAGGAAGCGGCTGTGACGATGTGGCCTGACCGGGAACGGATTTCAAATAGATTGCGATCGCCTTGACGTCATCGTCGCTGAGCATCGAGGTCGAATGGGTCACCTCCTCCGCCATCGGCCCCGTCGCGGCGGAAAAGCGGTTATGACCTGTCTTCAGATAAGCGACGACATCCTCGATCGTCCATTTGCCGAGACCAGTTTTGTCCGCATTGGTGATATCCGGCGCGAACCACCCCTGCAGCGATGCTCCCTGCAGATAACGGGCCGATTTCTCGCCACCGAGAAACGAGCGCGGCGTATGGCAGGCGCTGCAATGCGCCGCCCCTTCGACGAGATAGGCGCCGCGATTCCATTCAGCCGGTTTGTTTGGATCCGGTTTGTATTCGCCCTGCCTGAAATAGAGCTTGTTCCAGACCGCCATGCTGGTGCGGATGTTGAATGGAAATGGCAGCGTGTTGACGATCACCGGATTCCGGACGGGTTCAACCGTATTGAGATAGGCGCGGATGGCCAGCACATCGTCGCGCGACATCTTGGTATAAGACGTGTAGGGCATGGCCGGATAGAGGTGCGAACCGTCCGGCCGCACACCTCTGCGCACCGCATCGTCGAATTGATCGTCGGTCCAAGCGCCGATGCCCGTTTCCTGATCCGGTGTAATGTTCGGCGAGGTGATATTGCCGAACGGCGTCTCAAGCGGGCGGCCTCCGGCGTAAGGTTTCCCGCCATCCTGAACCGTGTGGCATGCAAAGCAATCACCCGCCGCCGCAAGATATCGTCCTCTTTCGATCTCTCCGAATTTCTGCCCGTCCGGGCGGGCCGCGCCTGCATGCTCTACAAATGCGCCGCAGCCTGCGATCGTGCATGCCGCAATCAGAACAATGGCCGTTTTGCTTTGCTTACGCATTGACCAGCGGCCCCGGATTTTTCAGATATTGATTGCGGATCGCGGCGGCCGACCAGAAGGCCAGCGCACAGACGGTATCGGTTGGGTTGTAGCCGGCGTTTTGAGGAAAAGCGCTGGCGCCCATCACGAAGACGTTCGAAACGTCCCAGCTCTGAAGATAGCGATTCACGACACTGGTGTTCGGGTCAGCGCCCATGATCGCGCCACCGTTGAGATGCGTTGTTTGGTACGGCGAAATGTCGTAAGGCCCCTTGCGCGGCTTTTTCACGATCTGACGCGCGCCCATCGCCTTGACGATCTCCGCGTACTTGTCGGTGAGAAAATTCGCGGCCTTCAGCTCGTTGTCGTGAAAATCAATCGTCATCCGCATCAGCGGGCGGCCGAATCGATCCTTGTAGGTGGGATCGCGATCCAGATAAACGTCGCGGTAACTGTAGAAACTGGCGTGAATGCTGCCGCCGACCAGTGTACTCAGATAATTATCGGCGACGGCTTTCTTCCACTGCGCGCCCCATTTCGGCGTGCCTGGCGGCACGAGCGTGTTCTGAATGGGCCGGCCGCTGGTCTGAACCTGCCCCAGATACCCTCCTCCGACAAAACCGAGCGGGCCGTGGTCAAAATTATCGCCGTTGAATTCATCGATGCACATGCCAATGGCACCGGACGCGATAAACGGATTGAAATTGAACTTGTCCTTCTCGAAGAACCCATCGACCGCGGACATCGTCTGGTGCGTGAAATTGCGTCCGACCACGCCGGAGTTGGTGACAGGATCGTAGGGTTTTCCGATGCCGGAATTGAAAAGCATCTGAACATTGAACACCGAGAATGCCGAGAGAATCACGAGATCGGCGGGCTGCTCCCATTCTACGTTGTCGGTATCGACAAAGGTCACGCCCGTCGCATGCTTGCCAGAGGCATCGAGATTGATATGCGTGACCTCGCAATTGTCGCGCGCCGAAAAGTTCGATTTGCGGATCAGAACCGGCAGGATGGTGGTCTGCGGGCTGGCCTTCGAATAATTTCCACAGCCGAACCACTCGCAAAAGCCGCAATAGGTGCAAGGCCCGAGATGCAACCCGAGCGGATTGGTGTAGGCCCGTGACATGTTGCCGGACGGCTGCGGAAACGGCTTGTAGCCAAGCTCCCGCGCGGCCTTTCCCCACAAAGTATGACCGAAACCCTGCTTCTGCGGCGGATTGGGATAGGGCCGCGAGCGCGGCCCCTCGAACGGGTTGCCCCCCTCCTGGATGACACCGCGCAGATTGCCCGCCGCGCCCGACGTGCCGCAGAGATATTCGAACTGGTCGTAATGCGGCTCTAGATCGTCGTAGGTCACGCCCCAATCCTGAATCGTCATGTCCTCGGGCAGGAAACTCGCGCCATATCGTTCGGTCAGATGCGTGCGCAAAACGAAATCGGACGGCAGAAAGCGCCATGTCTCGGCATTCCAGTGAACGCCACCGCCGCCGACGCCATTGGGTGGCATGAACGCGCCCCAGGTCCGGATCGGAAGCGCGCTCTCGTCTATCTTGTTGCGGAAGGTGAACGTGTTCTGTTCCGGCTGCAGAAACAATTCATGGCGGATACGATAGCGCAATTCGTCCTGCGCATAAGTCGGAGGAAATTCGGTCGGCGCATCGCGCCAGGGTCCGCGCTCGATGGCGATCACATCGAGTCCCTCGTCCGTCAGTTCATTCGCGAGGATCGAGCCGGTCCAGCCAAGGCCGATGATGACGACATCTTTTCGCGGAAGCTTGCGTGCCATGCTTCAACCTTTCGGAGTCCAGTCGATGCGGCCCGTCAATCCAACCGGCGGCAATGGAAAGCGTTCGTTGTGACGATCGATCCAGTCGAGATAGTTGTAACGGGCGCCGGGATAGCCGATCATCTTCCAGGCCACCATGTCGCGGTTGCCGCCATAGAGCGGATCGGCAAAAAATCCGGTCTGGATGTCTTTCAGCACGAGTTCGAAGAACGCCTTGCCGTCGAGGCCATCGAGCGGCACGCTGCCTGCTTCCAGTTCGTGCAGAACAGCGTCCTTGTCGCCGTCGGAAATCTCGGCAAACGGTTTGGAGAATTTTTCCTGACAGTGCCGGTCGAACGCGGCGAGCGCCCTCCTGTAGTGCTGCGCAGGCGTGGCTTCGTCCTGTTCGCCCTGCTGCTTGGTCCCGCTCATGAAGGGCGGACAATTGTAGTGGCCGTCCTTGCGGCCATAGGGCCCCGCCAGTTGACGATCGACGAAGACCGCGCATCCCGCATCCTTGCCACCGGGCGTGTCCGGATCAGGCGGAATGATGCGATCCGCTATTGCCTCCATCGCACGGCCCTCGGCACCTGAAAAATAGTGCCATGGTCCGGGTTGGAACGGTTTGGGAGGATTGCCGCCGTTGGGGCTCCAAGGCAGATGCCGCATGATCGGCGATGCGCGAGCGGCGGACAGGCTTGCGACAATATAGGCCGCACTGGCCAGCAATTGGCGTCGATTGATCGTCATGGCGAATCCGCCCGCAGAATTTCCTTTCCAACGGACACATCAGACGCCAGTTCCACCTCTCGAAAACTTTACCCAAGACTTTCCGACGTCAGGCAGAAATATATCGTTTTACGATACTATTTGTCTTTCAGCATAATGCGGATTTTCAGATCACGCCCGCGTGATGAAGTCCATCAATCCCAGCCAGAGCAGGATCGTCAGCCAGAAGAACCCCGCCGCAGCGAAAACGCGAACCAGACCCGGGCGTTCGTGGAGTTCCATGAAAACGGCCATGACCAGGATGGTCTTGACCGTCGCAATGCCAAGTGCAGCGATGAAATTGAAGGTGCCAAGAGGCTGATACGCAAGCGTCACGGTCAGCGCCAACAAAGCCATCAGCGCCGCCCAGCAAAAAATCAAGCCATTGGATGGCCGCCACGAGGTCATCCGGACCTCCCCGGCAGATAGATCAGCGCGTAGAGAAATATCCAGACCACATCGACGAAATGCCAGTAAAGCCCTGCGGTTCGAAGTCCCGCCAAATAGCGGGCATTGCGTGCAACTCGGGAAGCGCACCGCAAGAAGATGGCCAGAACGGCAATGCCGCACAACAGATGCACGGCGTGCAATCCTGTCGCCACAAAATAGAAAGTGAAGAACAGCCGGATGCCTTGTACATGCGGCCCGCTTTGCTCGAAGTCGATGCCTGGGACGAGGTGATCGCGATACTCGCCGAGATATTCCACGCTCTTCAGGCCGAGAAAAATCAACCCCAGGACAATGGCCACGCCCAGCAGTCCCCGCACCGCCTTCGCTGCACCGGCCTGTCCCGCCTGGATCGCCGCGGCCACGCAAAAACTCGACGTCAACAGCGTTGCCGTGTTGATCGTCCCGATCACAATACGGGTTTGCCGGCTGGCCTCCGCGAAGGATTGGGAATCGGCGTGACGGTAGACCATGTATGTCAGGATCAATCCACCGAACAGCAGCACCTCGGTCGACAAAAAGGTCCACATTCCGAGCTCGAGAACTTCATCGCGCTGTTTCGGCGATGACAGATGTGCGGCGATGTCGCCCGGTTCAGGCATTCTGCGGCTCCGGCGCATGTTCGTAATCATAAGGCGGCGAGGTCACGACAGGCTGCCGGTCGAAATTGAGTTTGGGCGGCGGCGACGAGGTTTGCCATTCCAATCCTGTCGCGCCCCACGGATTGGCAGGCGCTTTGGCACCGAAGAAGATCGAATAACCGAGATAGAACACCGGCAGGAGATAACCTGCTGCCAATATGGTCGCACCGCCCGACGACAGCACGTTCCACACCTGAAATTCAGGCGCATAGACATGATAGCGACGTGGCATCCCTTCCACGCCCAAAATGAATTGGGGAAAGAAGGTGAGATTGAATCCGAGAAAAATCAGGATTGCAGCCGCACGCGCCCAGTAGTCGGAATACATCCGGCCGGTGATTTTCGGCCACCAGTAATGCAGCCCGCCGAAGTAGGCCGTCACCATTCCGCCGACCATGATGTAGTGGAAATGCGCGACGACGAAGTAGGTATCGGTCGCGTAGACGTCGAACGCCAGGCAGGCCAGGAAAAGGCCCGTCAGGCCGCCCATCGTGAACAGACCGATGAAGCCAAGCGCATACAACATCGGCGCATCGAATCTCAGTGTTCCCTTGTGCAGCGTTGCCGTCCAGTTGAACACCTTGATTGC
The DNA here is from genome assembly GCA_017305455.1 of Hyphomicrobiales bacterium. Taxonomy (GTDB): domain Bacteria; phylum Pseudomonadota; class Alphaproteobacteria; order Rhizobiales; family Xanthobacteraceae; genus Afipia. The sequence goes on from JAFKKO010000121.1 coordinate 21,827, forward strand.
GGACGGTACCGCGACCACGAAACTCATGAAGGAGAAGACGAGGCTCGCAATCAGCGATTGTCCGCTGACGAACATATGATGGCCCCACACCAGAAATCCGGCGGCGGCGATCGCGAGGCTCGCCCAGGCCACGAACTTGTATCCGAAAATCTTCTTGCGAGAGTAGCAGGTGATGAGTTCGTTCACCACGCCCATGCCCGGCAGAATCATGATGTAAACCGCCGGATGCGAGTAGAACCAGAACAGATGCTGGAACAGCAACGGATCCCCGCCGATCCGCGGATCGAACACGCCAACGCCGAAAATGCGCTCGGCAGCCAGCAAAACCAGCGTGATCGCGAGCACCGGCGTTGCCAGCACAAGAATGAGCGAGGTCGCATAGAGCGACCAGATGAACAGCGGCAGCTTGTACCACGTCAAACCAGGCGCCCGCAGTTTATGAATCGTGACAATGAAATTGAGACCGGTCAGGATCGAGGAAAATCCGGCGACGAAAATTCCCGCAGCAGCCACGGCGACATAACTGTTGGAATAAAGCGTCGAGAACGGCGTGTACAATGTCCATCCGGTATCGATGCCGCCCATGAAAATAGCGTAAAGCGTGATTGCCGCACCAAGCATGAACAAATACCAACTCGCGAGATTGAGCCGTGGAAACGCCAAATCGCGCGCGCCGATCATCAGAGGAACGATGAAGTTTCCCAGCGTGTTCGGAATGGACGGGATCAGAAAGAACCACACCATGATGATGCCATGCATGGTGAACAGGCGATTGTAGGTGTCAGACGACACAAGATCAGCCTGCGGCGTCGCAAGCTCGATCCGGATCATCGTCGCGGCAGCGCCGCCGATGAAGAAAAGCGCGATCAGGCTCACGAAATAGAGAATGGCAATGCGTTTGTGATCGGTCGTGAAGAACCACGAGCGCAGAGTATAATCGTCAGTCAGATAATTCTTGCTCATGGCTGGCGGTCCGCTAGCGATTTGACGTAAGCAACAAGTTGCAGCAACTGCGCTTCGCTCACTCGCCCCTCGAAAGACGGCATGATCGGCTGATAACCTGCGGCAATCTGACTGCGTGGTAACAGGATCGAGTCGCGGATGTATTTTTCATCCGCCGTGACGACCGAGCCGTCCGACAACGGGACGGGCTTGCCGTAGAGGCCGGCAAGCGAGGGGGCATGAACCGCCTGGCTGCCTTCATGGCAGCCGCTGCATCCAAGCGTCCTGAATAATGCTTCGCCCCCTTGCGCCAGAGAGTTCGATGGCCCCTGCTCGTTGAGCCATGTCGTGTAATCGGCCGGCTCCATCGCGACGACTTCGCCGAGCATCCGGGAATGATCGGTGCCGCAATATTCAGCGCAGAACAGATGATAGTGGCCGGGGCGGCGGATCTGGAGTTCGATATCCTGATAGCGGCCGGGCACGACATCGTGTTTCAGCCGCAAGGCCGGAATGAAGAAGCTGTGAATGACATCCTGGGACGCCATGACAAGCTTGATTGGTCGATTGACAGGCACGTGCATGGCATTGATCTCGGCCTGACCACCCGCATGCTGCACCTTCCACATCCATTGTTGGGCGACGACAAACACCGTCAGTTCGTCGCCCGGCGTGCGATAGATGTTCAGAAACACCACAGCGCCCCAGATAAACAATCCGAGAAACGCCAGCATCGAGGCGCTGGTCCATCCCACCTCGAGCCGCCAGCTTTTTTCGTCGTGATTGCAGCGATCGACATCGTTTCCGGCGCGGTAGCGGATGCAGAAATAAAGCAGGAGAAAAAACAGCAATGCGAGGACAAGACCGCTAACGAGAACGAGGCCCACGAACAGCAGATCGACGTCCCCGCCGTAAGGCGATATGCCCGCGTGCCAGAATGGTATCCACTCTCGCCACATCAGCTGCATCGCTCCGCGCTTGGTCGCCTTGCCGCTACCGCTTCGTCATTGCGTCGGCGCAGGCCATTGCGGCCCTCGCTTCGCCAGTATCTCCATCGCCTGGTTGATCGGAATCCGGATGATCCCGCTATCACGGTCGATCCATGCATAGCCGTGCAGTACGCCATCTTCGGCACCCTTAAAGCGAGCCAAATCATCGCGCGGGTGCACCGCCAGCCGCGGCGCAGCATCGGAAATGGCGGGTGGCTTTGCCTCTACCCGCTGGTGAACTTGTGGAAAAAACACTGGAATCGACAACGGCACCAAGGCCACGAACACAGCAATCCCGACGCCAATCGACACGATCAATTTCGGATCGGCATCCGCACGCTCAAAATCGACATCCGAATTGTGGTCCATCGCAGCATCCTGCTTGCACCTACAATGCGGGCCGCTTCCGTCGGTTCCTGCGGAACTTGGCCAAGGGGCTTTCGTTGAGGCCTAGCGGAATCCACTCATGGCCCAGATATTCTCGCCTACCGCCGACACCTGGCTCCGATTGAGCGTGCTGGCTTTCTTCGCGCTGATGTCAGGTGCTTTCGTCGGCGCCATCGGCATCGCCCACTCGGCATACGTCACCTCCACCGATCAGGCTCCGCATCAACCCGTGCCGTTCAGCCATCGCCATCATGCAGGCGAACTCGGGATCGATTGCCGCTATTGTCATGCCGATGTCGAGAAAGGCCCGAAAGCCGGCCTGCCGCCGACCGCAACATGCATGACCTGCCATTCGCAGATCTGGACGAATGCGGCGATGCTCGCACCGATCCGCAACAGCCTCGCCAATCACACGCCGATCCGTTGGACCCGCGTTGCGAAATTACCAGACTACGTTTTCTTCCGACACGATGTGCACATCGCCAAGGGCGTCGGCTGCGTGAGTTGCCACGGCCGCATCGACACCATGCCGCTCACCTACCGCGCCAAGGCCTTCACGATGGAATTCTGCCTCGATTGCCATCGCGACCCGATTCCGCATCTGCGGCCAGCGGATCACATCACCGACATGACTTGGCAGCCGGCAAAAGGAGATACGCGCAGAACCGAGATCGCGGCTCATGCCGGCATCCGCCTCGGCGAACTCACCCATTGCTATGTGTGCCACCGATGACAAGATCACACCAATGGACCAGCATCGACGAACTGGAGCACGCCAGCGCGCTCGACAGCTGGATTACGGCGGAATATCCGGTAGCGGCGACGTTCGCGCCCGTTGCACGGCGAGAATTCATCAAGCTGATGGCAGCTTCATTTGCGCTGGCAGGTTTGACCGGGTGCGAGAAGAGCCCGTTCACGCCCGCTCTTCCCTATGTCGATCAACCGGACGCTGCGACGATCGGCGTGCCGCGCCATTATGCGACAGCCGTCATGCTGGATGGCTATGCCCAACCTGTCCTCGCCACTACCCATGACGGGCGTCCGACAAAGCTCGACGGCTTGTCCAATCATCCCCTGATTCAAGGACGCAGCGATGCCTTCATGCAGGCCGCTGTACTTCAATTGTACGATCCGGATCGGTCGCAGCATCCCAGCCATCACAGCGAACCGATCAGTTGGCAAAATCTGGCCGGACAATTCGCGACACTCCGCGATCAATGGAAAGCGACGCAAGGCGAAGGCGCGCGCCTGCTGATCGAGCCATTCACGTCGCCGACACTTCAGCGCCAGATCGAAGAATGGCTCTCAGAGTATCCGAAGGCGCGAATTCATCTCCACGACCCCACCGGGGTGCAAGACCGTCGTCGACTGTCTGCTGCGGCCTACGGAGATCAGCTGGACCTGCATTATCGGCTCGATCGATGTAGTGTGGTCGTTTCATTCGACGATGATTTTCTCGGCCCTGGCCCCTATCAAGTCGGTAATGCGATCGGCTGGTCAAAGGCACGGCGTGGCGCGGACGGACCCGGCATTCATCTCTATTGTGCGGAGAGCATCCCCGGCGCGACAGGAGCGCTGTCCGCCATGCGGCTGGCCGCCGATGCCTCACGCATGTCGCTGCTGGCCGGCGCGCTGGCAACAAAACTCGGCATCGAGGGCATCAAAACGCCCGATTTGTCGGATGACGAAACAGCCTGGGTTTCTCACGCAGCAGATGCGATCCGCCAGGCGCAAGGGTCCGCCCTTATCACGTCCGGTCTCAGCGCAGGCCGTGAACCCGCAATCCTGGTTGCACAGATCAATCAGGCGATCGGCGCGTTTGGAAAAACACTGGAATTCACAAAGCCTCCCGTCGGAATTCTAGCCTCTGCCGGATCGCTCGCTGCACTCGTTGACGATATGCGATCGGGCGCGGTCAACACACTCATAATGGTGGAATCGAATCCGGCCTACACGGCGCCAGGTGCACTGCCGTTCGCAGAAGCGATGAAAAAGGTTCCGACCACGATCCATATCGGGCAGCAGCGCGACGAAACCGGACATCTCTCCACCTTCCAGCTTGCCACGACGCACAGCCTCGAAAGCTGGAGCGACGCTCTTGCCGTCGATGGCACCGCCACCATCATCCAGCCAACCATTATGCCGTTTTATGACGTCAGAACCGTTCACCAGATCATCGAACTTCTTCGCGGCCGGGGCGACATTGCTGCGGATGTCCCGATCAAGGCGACGTGGCGCGCACGATTTGGCGATGTCTTCGACGAGAGATGGAAACAGGCGCTGCACGACGGTTTCATCGCGGGCGGCAGCGAGCTCGTCACGCCGCTACTTAAACTCTCAACCGGAACAAACAATCAAGAGAGTAATGGCGATGTCGATATCGTTTTCCGGCTCGACCCGACCGCATGGGATGGCCGCTTCGCCAACATCGGCTGGCTACAGGAACTGCCGAAACCGCTGACCACGCTGACATGGGAAAACATCATCACCCTGAGCCCGGAGATGGCCAAGCATCATCAACTGAGTAACGGAAATCATGTCGAGGTGACCATAAGCGGCCGATCGGTTTCCGGGCCAGTCTGGATTCTGCCGGGTCAGGCAACAAACACGATTTCTCTTTCTCTCGGCTATGGCCGCCGCAATGCCGGTCGTGTCGGCGATCAGATCGGCTACGACGCCTACAGGATCCGCCCGCCAGACAATCCGTGGCGCGCTCGTGGAACAATCCGCAAGATTAACGAAGTCAGCGAACTGGCCGTCACCCAGCTTCACCATCGTCTCGAAGGATTCGATTTCATTCGCGAGGTCACGGCGCAACAACCCACACTGCCTGCTTCACCTTCACCATCGAGCCTATATCTGCCGCTGCCCTCCGCCAAACACGCCTGGGGCATGGTGATCGACCTCGATACCTGCATCGGCTGCAACGCCTGCGTCGTCGCCTGCACGGCGGAAAACAACGTGCCCGTGGTCGGCAAGGATCAGGTCATCGCCGGTCGGGAAATGCATTGGCTCCGGATCGCACGTTACTACGCGGGCGAACCCGAAAAACCCCGTAGCTATTTTCAGCCTGTGCCCTGCATGCAGTGCGAGGATGCACCGTGCGAAATGGGCTGCCCGGTTCACGCCACCACGCATAGTCCTGAAGGCATCAACCAGATGGTCTACAACCGCTGCATCGGCACGCGGACATGCTCCAGCTACTGTCCTTACAAGGTGCGGCGCTTCAATTTCTACGATTATCGCACCGCGCCGGATTCTCCTGAACAGGCGGCTCACAATCCCGACGTCACACTGCGCTCGCGCGGCGTGATGGAGAAATGCACCTATTGCACCCAGCGAATCGAGGCCGCCCATGCCGCGGCCGACAAGGACGGGCGCGATCTTCGCGAAGGCGATGTCGTCACCGCCTGCCAAAGCGCATGCCCGACCGAAGCAATCGTGTTCGGCGACATCAACGATCCGAACTCGAAGGTTTCGAAGCTGCGTCGCAGCGGGCGCCACTACAGCCTGCTGGAAGAACTCGGCACGCGGCCACGCACGACCTATCTTGCGCGCTGGAACGATTCGCCCGATGATACGGAGCGCACCTGATGCCCTCCTCCGACATCCTCCCGGCCGATCAAAGCATTGGTGATGTCAGCGAGCAGTTGACACGAATTCCGCTGCATTTTCCCGCCAGGCGCCGCTGGCTCATCGCCATGATCGTCGCCTCACTGCTGCTGGCGCTGTTCGTGGCGTCCGTCGTTGCGCTGTTTACACGCGGCGTCGGCATCTGGGGCATCAATATTCCGGTGACATGGGCTTTTGCGATCCACAATTATGTCTGGTGGCTCGGCATTGGCCACGCCGGAACGCTGATCTCGGCGCTGCTGCTCTTGACGGGAAGCGAGTGGCGCAACTCGCTCAACCGCTTTGCGGAAACGATGACATTGTTCGCTGTCGTATGCGCCGGCATCTATCCGGTGCTTCATCTGGGTCGGCCCTGGTATCTGTATTGGATGTTTCCCTATCCGGCCACGATAGATGTCTGGCCGCAGTTTCGCAGCCCGCTGGAATGGGACATCTGGGCCGTTCTCACCTATCTCTCAGTGTCGGTCCTGTTCTGGTACACCGGCCTCATTCCGGATCTGGCAGATGCCCGCGACCGGGCGACCAAGCGCGGCAGGCAGATTTTCTTCGGCATTACCTCCCTGGGATGGCGGGGCTCGGCCGTTCACTGGATGCGGTGGTCGCAAGCCTATCGGATCATGGCGGCGATCGCCGTACCGCTGGTCGTGTCGGTCCACAGCGAAATTTCGCTGCTGTTCGCGGCAAGCCAGATCCCCGGCTGGCACTCGACGCTGTTTCCGCCCTACTTTGTACTCGGCGCGGCGTTCTCGGGGTTCGCAGTGGTTTCCATCATCGCCATCGCATTGCGCGCGATGTTCGATCTGAAGAACCTCGTCACCGAACGCCATCTTGACCTTCTCGGAAAGGTGCTTCTCGCCACCGGGCTAATGACGGCTTACGGCTATGTCTTCGAAATCTTCGACGTCTTCTATTCCGGCAAGGATCACGATCTGCAGACGCTGATCGATCGCATGACCGGCGCCTATTCCTGGACCTATTGGGGCGCGATCTTCTTCAATTTCGTCGTGCTGCAGGCGCTATGGTGGCGCGCCGCGCGCCGCACGACATGGTCTCTCATGCTGATTTCAATTTCGGTGGTGATCGGGATGTGGCTTGAGCGCTACATGATCCTGGTCACCAGCCTGTATCGGGATTTTCTGGTCTCCTCATGGAGCAAATTCACGCCGACGTTCTGGGACTGGTCAACCTATTTCGGCACGCTGGGGCTTTTTCTGGTGCCATTCCTTTTGGCGATCCGCTTCATTCCCTCGATATCGATCTTCGAGACTGAAAAGACCTTGGCAGAAGAGAAAGAGGCGCATCATGGCTGACGCGCCTTACGGACTACTGGCGGAATTCAGGAACGAGACCGAACTCGTTCTCGCGGCGCAGGCCGCGCGTCATGAAGGTTATACGCGGCTCGATGCCTTCACGCCGTTTCCAGTCGAGCAACTGGCTGCGCCGTTGCACTTTCGCGATACGCGGCTCCCCCGGCTCGGCGTGATCGGCGGCCTGTTCGGATTCAGTTTGGCTCTCGCTATTCAGGCCTATGTGAGCTGGACCTATCCGCTCAATGTCGGCGGCCGGCCGATCTATCCGCTCTCGGCGTATGCCGTTGTGATGTTCGAATTGACCGTGCTGTTTTCCGTTCTGTTTCTTTTTGTCGGCTTGCTCTGTCTCATCAAGCTGCCGCGACTGAACTATCCGGTTTTCAACGCCAGCCGTTTCCGTCTTGCCAGCAAGGACCGCTTCTTTCTCTGCATCAAGGCCGATGATGGACAATTCGACTCGGACAAGACGGCCGCGTTCCTGACAAACGCCGGCGCCGTCACAGTCGAACTGGTGCCGTCATGAGACGCATTGCTGCCATCACCGCGTTGGCGCTGATGCTCGCCGGATGCGACCAGAACATGGACGTCCAGCCGAAGTACAACAGCTATTCCTATGCGCCTCTATTTCGAGGCAGCAGCCTGCGTTCCCCTCCGGCCGGAACAGTCGCCCGGGGCGATATCGAACGGGAGCGCGAAACCCAGACCAAGCCCGCCATGACACGCGAACTGCTCGCGCGCGGCCAAAATCGGTTCGAGATTTTCTGCACGCCCTGTCACGGGCAGACCGGCGAAGGCAACGGCATGGTGGTGCAACGAGGCATGCCGCACCCGACGAGCTATTTCGATCCTCGCCTGCGCGCCGCCGACGACCAGCACTTCTTCGATGTCATCACGAATGGCTATGGCGCGATGTATTCCTATGCTTCGCGCGTCGCGCCGCGCGACCGCTGGGCCATCGTCGCCTATATTCGCGCACTGCAACTCAGCCGCCACGCGGCACTGAGCGATATCCCAAGCAAGGAACGGCAGAAGCTCGAGGTCTCGCAATGACAAGATATCGGGCGATCGCTGTATTATGTCTGGCGGCCGGAATCATCGTCGTGGCCGGCATTTTCTTCGATGCGCGCACAACCCTCGCCGCTTATCTGATCGCATGGGTGGCGACAGCATCGATCCCGATCGGCGCGCTGGCATTGCTGCAGATGACCTATCTCGTCCACCGCGCGTGGACGAACGACCTTCATCGAATCCTGATAGCCGCCACCGAGACCCTTCCGCTTTGCGGTCTGCTTGCCCTTCCGATCCTGCTTGGACAGCCCGAACTGTATCCGGCGGCAGAAGGCTCGGTTGATCTGCCAGCATTCAAGGCTGCCTACCTCTCGCCGTGGTTTTTCGCTACGCGCACTATCGTTTTTTTTGCGATCTGGTACGCGCTTGCGTTCTGGGCCAAGGCGGCGTGGAAAAATCCGGATCGCATGGCCCGTGCGGCCTCTGTCGGGCTGATCGTCTATGCGCTGACAGCTTCACTGGCAGGCATCGACTGGCTCCAATCGCTCAATCCCGAATTTCATTCCTCGATCTACGGGCTTCTGTTCATCAGCTTCACGTGGATGTCGGGACTGGCATTCGCACTTGGAGTCGGCCTGTCATCACACACATGGATTCCTTCGGCGCGAGGTTACGGCGGACTGTTTCTTAGCATGATCCTGTTATGGGCCTACCTTCATGCCATGCAATACATCGTGATCTGGTCAGGCAATATTCCCGACGAGGTGACGTGGTATCTCGCGCGCAGCACGGATGGCTGGCAATACGTCGTCATGCTGCTCGCATCGGCGCAGTTCGTCGGACCTTTCCTGCTGCTGCTCTCGGAACGCGCCCGCCGCGACCGAAAAGTCCTGCTGGGTCTTTGCATCGCGACTTTAGTCCTGCGCGTGGTGGAAGCACTGGTGCTGGCGGCGCCCGGGATTCATGGGCTGAATGGCTCTCTGCTGCCTGCGGTGCTGATTGCAGTCACAATCCTGATAGCGACCGCGTGGGGGACATTTTTCGTCAGGCAATTCATGCCGACGAATGTCACGGCCAACGGGCCGAACGTTCCTTCCGAAGCATCAGGCCAAGCAAAATTGCGAGAGACAGAACTGTCATGCCGCCGCCAATAGTAAGCGCACGGCTGACCGCAAAATTGTAGGCGCCGCGTGCAGGATCGAAGCCGTAGCACAGCAGCCTGACGTGATCGGACAGCGAACCGACCTGTCCCTTCCCGGCTTCGACAAGGGCCAATCTTATGTCTTGTGGGTCGAGTCCGAAGCCTGACAGCACCCGGCTGATACGGCCGTCTGCCGCGACAACAAATACTGCGGCGGGGTGCGCGAACTGATCGTTCGTCGTATCGTAAATGGCGTGAAAGCCGAGATTGTCAGAAAGCTGCGCCACGGCGTTCTCATCTCCCCGCAGCATCGTGGTGTACGCAGCAACCTGCCCTTCGTTCCCGATCTGCGCGGCCTTCAACGCCGCGGCATCCTGCGCGCTGTCCTTCGGGTCAATTCCGACGACGAACAGATGGAAGTCGCCCCCCGCCACCAATCCGGAATCGCTTAATGCATCCGCTGTCTGGCGCAAGACCGGACTGCAGAGCGACTGGCAGGTAAAATCGGCCAGTATCCAGATGCTCGGAACGCCGCCCAACCATCTCCCGATCGGCTGTTCAGGATTTTTTCCCTCGCGCAACATGGTTGTGAGCGGGAGTTTTGCGTTCGAAGGCGGCGTCACTGCGACACGCGACAAGTCACGCGCCGGAACGCCTGCGGCAGCCGGCATGAGTCGTGTCAGCACGAATACGATCGCGAGTGCGGACAGTATCCCAAATCGTTTTATCGTCATCAGGTGACGCCGGTTGTGGCTGATGAGGAAACACACTCATGAGCGGCGCGATGTCGATATTAAATGCCGCAGTTTTTCGATAGTTCCCTGAAAGTACCCTGCACCATTTAAGTCATTTGAAGAGGAAATGCTGCTTCGCCCTGGCAAGCGCGTCACCCGCGCCACGGGATCACCAGGAAATTCTCACCGCCACTATCCAAAGAAGCGCTCAACAGACCTCTCATTTCCTTGCTGAGCGGCACAAAACGCAGTTGCCCGCCGCTCGCTGGAAGCGTCTGTGTAAAGAGTAGTTCTCAGACGAGGAATACGCCCCACCGCCGATATCAGATTCTCCATCGCTTGCGGTGTCATTTCATGACCGTGGCTCGCGCCGGCCGAACGTGAAATTGTCTCGTCCATCAGCGTACCGCCAAGATCGTTCACCCCTGCCCTCAGACAGGCACGTATCCCCGCTTCACCAAGCTTCACCCATGACGCTTGCACATTGCCAATCCGCTCATGCAGCGAAAGCCGTGCCACCGCATGCATCAGGACGGTTTCGCGGAACGTCGGCCCCTTCCGGGATCGCCCTTTGAGATAGATCGGAGCTTCCATGTGGACGAAAGGCAATGGCACGAACTCCGTAAAACCTCCCGTCTCGCTCTGCAATTCGCGGATACGCAAGATATGACGCGCCCAATGATCGTAGCGATCGATATGGCCGAACATGATGGTCGCCGTGCTGCGCAAGCCCGCGCAATGCGCCGCTCTCATCACATCAAGCCACTGGGCAGCGTTGATCTTGTCCGGGCAGAGCACCGCACGGACCTCATCGTCAAGAATCTCCGCGGCGGTGCCCGGCAGCGTCCCCAGCCCAACTCGCTTTAGCTCGGCAAGAAAGTCTGAAATTGGAACATCAAGGGTCTTTGCTCCCTGAAAGACCTCAAGCGGAGAAAAGGCATGGACGTGTATATCGGGCGCCGCCTTCTTGACCGCGCGGCAAATCGAAAGATACGTCGCACCGGTATATGAAGGGTGGATTCCGCCCTGCATGCACACTTCCGTGGCACCACGCTCCCATGCCTCACGCGCGCGCCCGGCGATTTCGTCAAGGCCGAGGTCATACGGCCGCCCACGCAAATTCTCCGACAGCTTTCCCTTGGAGAAAGCGCAGAACTGACATTTGAAATAGCAGATGTTGGTGTAGTTGATGTTACGTGTCACCACATAACTGACCGTGTCGCCATTGACGGAGCGACGCAGTTCGTCCGCCGCACGACATACAGCGGTGAAATCGGCATCCTCTGCTGCAAACAGCGCCGCGACTTCAGCTTCATCAAGCCCTCGGCCGGCCTGTGCGCGCGCGATCGTACTTGAGTAGGAGCTGAGCTTTGCTGGCGCAGCCACGCCGTTGCCCAGCAGTTCCAAGTCTCGCGAAGGTGGATTTAGCGCCGCGCCTGGATACCAGTTATCGCGGCGCGGCCAGCCGTTCCCATCCACATGCGTGAGCACGGCAGCGTGCAGCGAAGGATCGACCCATTGATGCAGTTTCCGCACATAGGCCGGATAGATGGCGAGCCGCTCGACAAGCTCCTTACCGCTCTGTCGTGTCGTAGCCTCGAGCCGCGCTAAATGGGGCCAGGGAGCTTCCGGATTAACATGATCCGGTGTAACCGGTGACACGCCGCCCCAATCATTGATGCCTGCCGCAACAATGCGATCGAGAAGGCTCGGACTGAGATTTGGCGGGGCCTGGATGGTCATGTCGGGCCGGAACAAAAGTCTCGCGATCGCAATCGACCAGAGGTGTTCCTCAAGCGGCGGCGCCTCGACATTGGCCATCCGCGTGTTTGGCTTCGGGCGGAAATTCTGAACGATGATTTCCTGGATGTGGCCGTACCGCGCATCAAGCGCGCGCAACGCGAGCAATGACTCGACCCGCTCCTGCCTCGTCTCGCCGATTCCGATCAAAATACCGCTGGTGAAAGGCACCGCCTGCTCGCCGGCCAGCGCGATGGTCCGCAGCCGTGCCTGCGGATCCTTATCCGGCGATCCGAAATGCGGGCCGCCCTGCTGGCACAGTCGCCGCGAGATACTTTCCAACATGATGCCTTGGGAGATCGAGACTTTGCGGAGCGTTGCAATGTCTTCGGCATCCATCAAGCCAGGATTGAGATGCGGCAGCAACCCGGTTTCCTTGAACACCAGTCGCGCCATAGCCTCGAGATAAGCGAGCGTCGTCGGATAACCCAGCAATTCCAGCTCTTCCCGCGCGACCCGATAGCGCATCTCCGGCTTGTCGCCGAGCGTGAAGAGCGCCTCGTTGCAGCCCGCCGCCTGCCCTTCGCGCGCAATGGCCAACACTTCATCCGACGTGAGAAACGCTCGCTCGCCTTTGCGGGGGGCGTGGGCGAATGTGCAATAGTGGCACACGTCGCGGCAAAGGTGCGTCAACGGGATGAATACTTTCCGGGAGTACGACACCTTGCTGCCGTGAGCAGCATCACGCCGCGACGCTGCGAGCCCCATCAACTCGTCTACCGGCATATCGCCGATCAGATTCATGACATCGGCGCCGGTGAGATCCGTCCGACGCAGTTGCTCCGTCAACATCCGCTCCGTTCCCATCTTTGTCTCTATATCGCCAGCGAGCCGGCACAGATCGCCTGGCGCGGAGCCGATATTTCGAAACCGCATCCTCCCCGCTCCTCCAGTTTAAGCGAGCGCAGATAGGCGTCAGTTTGCGTCGATGTTGCCTGATCGAGAAATTGCATCAAATGGTGTGGCTCATCGAGATCGAGGCCGAGGCGCCGATTGAGCAATATGACCGGGCGGACTCCGGCAGCATTGGCCGCCGCCACATGGCGGGCCAAACTGTCAGGCCCGAAGCACGGCGGAATCCGCCCCGCCATGTCACAGGCGAGGGCGTTGGTGCCGCCGTCGTCAGGGGCCGCGGCCAAGGCGACGCGCGAGCGCTCCGCCGTGGAAATGAGCGCGGCGATATCGGTAGAGATGACGCCTGGAATATCGCTCGCTAGAGCCAGTATGGGTCCGCCGCGTCGAGCCGCAATTCTGGCAAAGCCGGCCTTTACCGCCGCGTTTGTGCCTGGAGCGCCCTCATCGTCGATGACACCAACACCGGCACGACGTGCATAATCTGCAACTTGGTCGGCACTCGTCACGACAGCGACCGACTGTCGTCCCACCGCAACGATAGCTGCCGCCAGAACGTCGGCCAGCATGAACCGCGCAAGCGTGGCGCGCTCGCGAACACTCAACAAAGGAGCAAGGCGACGCTTGGCGCCCTCGAAGGATTTCACCGGTACGATTACACGGACATCCTGGCAGCTCATGCTGTTTACCTCCCCTCATCCGCTTTTCTTGCAAGCCTGTCGCCGAAGGCGAGGACATCCTGCGCCAACCTCGTCTTCGATTCGTCGTCAGTCATCAGGGTAGGAACTGCCTGCACCGAAATATCGAGCCCGATGCCGTCGGGAAGATCACCTGCGTCGACGATCAATCCATCGATCAAACCCTGGTAGTGCGCGGCAATGGTGGCGGTTGTCGCCTGGATACCGAGCTCGTCCATGATCTTGCGTGTGGGCCCCTTCACCGCTTGCCCTGCAATCAGCGGGGACACCGCCACGACCGGTGCACCGGCAGCCCGCAACGCTTCGCGCAAGCCGGGCACCGCCAACAGCGGATCAATGCTCAAAAAAGGATTCGAGGGACAAATGACGATCATTCGCAGCCCCTCCGGCTGCAAAACGTCTTCCACGCCTTTTGCAAGCCTCGCTTTTTCGGCGCAATCGAATCGGATTGCCCGCACGGCTGGCTCGCAGCGCCGTGCCACAAAATAGCGTTGAAACGCGAGTTCTTCTTCGGGGGTAATCACGATGGTGCGGATCGGGTCATCCGTCACCGGCCACAGATGGGCCGCGATCCCGAAATGTTTCGCGACGTCGGCTGCAATCTGCGTCAGACTTTCACCGTTTGCCAGTCGGCGCGTCCGCTCGACATGAAGGGCCAGATCGCGATCGCCGAGGGCGAACCACGTCTCGCCGCCAATCTGGCCGAGCGCCTCCATGAAATTCCAGCTTTCGCCGGCCCTTCCCCACCCTCGCTGTCGATCATTAAGCTCGCCAAGTGTGTAAAGAAGCGTATCGAGATCAGGCGAGACATGCAGTCCCAGGTGCTCGAAATCGTCGGCCATGTTGATGACGACATGAAGTTTCGAGCCGAGCACCTTTTGCAATCCGAAGGCGAGCTTTGCGCCTCCCACTCCGCCGCACAGCGCCACCACGCGCCTCTCGGCGCCGCAGATCTGATTTGCTTCGTTCATCGGAACATGTCCCGCGCTTTGAGCCGCGGCAGCGCCGAACCCGGAGAGTGCGCCGCCGTGCTGCAAAAACCTCGCACATGAACGATCGGCTGGCCCTCGGATGCCTGCCCCATCACCAGAGACGCGGCAGCGGCAAGTTCGTCAGCTGCCGCAATTTCACTGATGCGCATCGCGCGGCCAAAGAGATCAGGCGCACCGCCGTTATCTCCGATTATGCGGCTACCTTAACATCACTCTTGGGCTCGACCTTCGCTGGGGGTGATTTGTCGAACTGGCGGAATTCCCATGCATATCGAACCAGAGCGACGGCGCGATACAGCCCATGGACAAATTTTCCGTAAGGCATGGTCAGGAACAGGCTGAAAACGACGCCCAGATGGAGGGCAAGCAGTGTCCCCATGGCCGGAGTCGCGCGCAAGACCAGCAAGAGCAGGCCCGTCAGGCTGGTCAGAAACAGCATCGCAATGAACGCCGAATCCATGCCGAGACGCGCTTTATCGATCATCATCGGATCGCGCTGGAACTTGGCTTTCAACAGGCCAATCGGGCCAACGATAAGCCCGATGCCGCCGAGCGTGCCGAGCACCACAGGCAGATCGTACCAAGCATAGGGAGCCTGTAATCCCAGCACGTAATGATAAAGCGTGGCAACGCAAGTCGCGGCAAAACACAACATGAAACCGTAGAATGTCAGGTGATGATAGAGCCTTCGCCGGTCGGTCGGCTTCTCGTCCTCATTGAAACAGCCTACGCCGCCGCCGTCGAGATAACGCAGCCGCAAGACATCGTGCAGAGCCGTAAACAGTGATCGGCTGCCCAGCGGGGTGTTTGGGATGGAGCCGATATCCTTCCAGAAGGCTCGAAATCCCATGAATAAAGCGACCAGAACGTAGAGCGATATTGCGCCGAACAGAGCGACCATCGCATTATGCGGCATCAGCCTGAAGAACGCACCTTCGCCGGTATGCGTTCCGAACACGACGGCCGGATCGTGCCATCCGACAAATCCACCGATGAAAACAGCAATCGACAGAGCCGTAATGAGAGCAATGGCGAGGCCATTTCTCTCAAACAGGCCACGCGCGCATTGCGGCCACGCATAAGATTGATACGATTCGGCTCTCACCTCAGCCATCACACGAGGAATGTTGACGTTGAATTCGTGTGGCGGCGAAAACTGGCAATCATGATAGCACGCGCCGCAGGCATGGCAGAGATTGGCCAGGTAATTGAGATCCCCATCAGTGAATGACCGGCGCAACTCCATGGCAGGAAATACGGCACAAAGACCCTCGCAATAACGACACGAGTTGCAGATCGTCATGAGACGATCGGCTTCCTTGAGAGTCTCACTGCTGTGCATGATCGGCCGCACCCTTTCCGGCAACGCGTCCAAAAACGCTTCCAATGGTCATTCCTATGCCAGCGGCATAGCCCTGGCCGAGAACGTTGCCAGCCATGATTTCTCCGGCCGCGAACATGTTTGCGGCTGGCTGGCCATCCTGCATCACGATCCGCGCCTCCTGATTCACCTTGGTGCCGAGATAAGTGAAGGTAATGCCCGGCCGCACGGGGAAGGCATAATATGGCGGAGTTTCAAGTCGCCGAGCCCAGTGGCTTTTCGCCGGGCTCAGCCCCTCGGTACGGCAATTGTCCAGGACGGTTGAATCGAAATCACCATCACGGACGCTGGCATTGAAGGTCGTCACGGTGCGGCTCAGCGCCTGCGGGTCGAGATCGAGTTTTTCGGCAAGCTCGGAGATGCTCTGCGCCTCGATCGGCGGAAACAGCGAGGGCATGAAAAGCTTCAATGAGCGTGAATCAAAAATGATATAGGCGATCTGCTCGGGCTGAGCGGCCACGAGCCTGCCCCATATGGCGTATCGCTTGGGCCAGATATCCTCGCCCTCATCATAAAAGCGTTCGGCATTGCGATTCACGACAATGCCGAAAACAACGCAGTCCAGGCGGGTGATGATGCCACCGTCGAATTTCGGCGCGCGCGCGTCGATGGCCACCGCGTGGCATTGCGTGACATCCCCGGTTGGCTGCGCTCCCGCATCCAGCAAAAGCCGAAGAACGCCGCCGCGATTATACGGCGTGCCGCGAATAAGGAAGTTGCTGGCGATCTCGCCCCAACCCTGCTTCAGCCAATCGATATTGGCTTCAAAGCCGCCGGCGGCCGCGATGAACGATCGCGCCGGCATGTTCTCCAAAGTCTCCCCCAGGCGAACGCGCGCAGCGCGGAACTGTCCGTCATCCAGTTCGAGCCCAACGACCTCGGCCTCGTAGTGAACTTCAACGCCAAGCGCTTCCGCCGTGCGATAGAGCGCATTCAGCATCGCGCGGCCGCCGCCGAGGAAGAAGGAATTAGTACGACCAAGACCCAGCGTGCCGCCAAGCGATGGCTGGAACCGGACGCCTTGTTCGGAGATCCAGTCGAGCATGCCCTTGGATTCGGAAATCATGAACCGAGCGAGGTCCTGATTGGTGTTGCCGCCCGTCACGCGAAGTAGATCCTCGAAAAACTCGTCCTCTGTGTAGGGGCCCGTCAAGGTCTCGGTGGCACTATCATGGGCGCACCGCATATTGCGAGTGTGGCGAGTGTTGCCACCGCGATAGAATTTTGGCGCCGCCTCCACGATACGGACAGTCGCTCCCTGCCGGCGCGCTGAAATGGCAGCGCAGAGCGCCGCATTGCCACCTCCAGCGATCAGGACATCGACAGTTTCCCAAGCCATAAAAGGTCTTCCACCGAGGACAAGAAATTCGGAAGCGCGTCAAACAATGATCGGGACGCGCCGTTGAACGGATCAATCCAGGCCGGTGATACGAATGCCCGCACCAGCCACCTTGTATCGGCGATTAATACCGATCAGGATCGACGTCAGCGCTTCCGCCGCGATGGAATTGGCCAGCACGCCGCCATCCACGCCTCGCGTTGCCACTTCGCCCGCAAGACCAACGATCAGCGCCCGCGCATCCGGATCATCGCCAAAAACCAGGACGTCGCATTCCGCGCGCCCACCCTGATGCAGTTTCGCGGCTCCAACATTGTGGAAGGCCGATACGACGCGGACCTCATCGCCGACGATATTTTTTGCTTGACGTGCGGCAGAGCCATCCGCCGGAAGCTGCACCGTCGAAACCTTTGGCGGAACAAGAGGCACCACCGCGTAAACCAAAATCTTGCCCGAGAGAACGGGCTTGATCTCGTGCAGCGTTTCCGCGTGGCTTGCATACGGCACGGCGACGACGACGACATCGGCATTCTTGGCGGCATCCACATAGCCGAAACCAGCAGCATCATGACCGACGGTCTGCGCCATCGCTTCGGCCTTGTCGGGCGAACGCGATCCGATCAGCACTTTATAGCCTGCGGCAGCCCACTTCTTTGCCAGTCCGGAGCCAAGGTCGCCTGTCCCGCCGATGATGGCGATGACCGGCTTGTTTTCACCGTCACCCATCAGATCACCTTGCTGTTGCGAAGATCGCGAATCTCGTCGTCGGTCTTGCCCAGAAGGCCCGTGAGCACATCGTCGGTGTGCTCGCCCAGTGCTGGAGGCGCTTTCCGATAGGCTGGCGGCGTCTCTGTCAGACGCAACGGGCTCGCCAAGGTGGGCACCATTGCCCCGTCACCGCGCGGGACAAGATGATACATCTGACGATGCACGACCTGCGGGTTCTCAAAGACTTGTTTGTAGTTATTGATCGGACCGCACGGCACATCAGCAGCTTCCAGGCATTCAAGCCAATGCTGGGATGTCCGTTCACTCATGGAGCGCGCGATCTCAGGCAATAGAATCTCACGATTGACGATTCTGTTGCTCGCCGTTGCGAAACGCTCATCTGCGGCGAGATCCGGTCGTTCCATCACCTGGCAATAGCGCTGCCACTGCCGATCGTTTCCAACGGCGATGATAACGTGACCATCCGCCGTTGCGAAAGGCTGATACGGAACAACGGCTGCATGTGCATTCCCAAATCGTTTGGGAATGTTTCCGGTCATCAGGTAAGCGAGCGCCTGATTGCTACCCATCGCGACGGTGCAATCAAGCAGAGCCATATCGATGTATTGCCCCTTGCCGCTTTGCTGACGATACATCAAGGCGGACAGGATCGCGATCGTGGCATACATCCCCGTCATGATGTCGGAAAGCGCCATCCCGACCTTCTGCGGTCCGCCGCCGGGAAGATCGTCCCGCTCGCCAGTAATACTCATGATGCCGCCCATGCCCTGAAAGACAAAGTCATAACCGGGCTTCTCGGCATACGGACCATCCTGGCCGTAGCCCGTAATCGAGCAATAAACAATCGACGGGTTGACCGCACGGATGGATTCGTAATCCAGGTTGTATCGCTTGAGGTCACCGTTCTTGTAGTTCTCGATAAAAACGTCGGCCGTCTTCGCCAACTCGCGCACTAGCGACTGGCCTTCAGGCGTGGCGATGTTGATCGTCACCGACTTCTTGTTACGGTTGGCAGACGCGTAATAGCCGGAGTCTCGGGTATCGTTGCCGGCAGAATCCTTGATCCACGGAGGGCCCCATCCCCGCGTATCATCGCCAACATCAGGCCGTTCGACCTTGATGACGTCAGCTCCGAGATCGGCAAGATTCTGCGTACACCATGGGCCTGCCAGAATGCGCGAGAGATCCAGCACCCTGATGTGCGACAGCGCTCCGTTCATAACCGTATCCTTCTTTGATGCAGCGGCGGCGCCCCGCAGGGCGCCTGCCTTTATCTTATGTATGTGGGCTAGCCTGCTTGAACGCGCTTGATCATGGTCTTCATCAATTCCGCGTCCTTCTCGTTTTCGACAGGAATGCTGAAGCCCACATGGGACAAGACGCCACTGAAGCGATCCACGATCTTGTCCGCGATTTCATCGTAAAGGCCGACCACCGCATAGGTGTTGAGCATTTCATCGTCGATGTGGCCCGGCATCTCTTCCCAACGCTGTTCGCGCGACAGAATGCTCAAACGATCAGCCAGATCGCCGAGTCCCCAGATTTCGAAGGCGGGACGGTAGGCCGGTGTCGACGCGTAGAAGGCGACGCGCGCCCGCACGTCGCGAATCTTCTTTTCGAGCGTCTCTTCATCGGGGCCCGTCGCCACCAGCGGCTTCATCGCGATCGCAATGCCGCTCGGATCGCGTCCGGTCTTGGCCGCGCCATTCTGGAACGAAGGCATCAAAACCTCGCGGATATAGCGTGGCGTGCACATCGGATGAGGGCGCAAGCCGTCAGCGACCTCACCGGCGACCTGAGCCATATAGGTATTGACCGCAGCGATATGGATCGGCGGCGGTGCGAACTCGATCGGACCCGGATCGAACAGCGGCACCATCAGGTTAAGTTTGTAGCGATCGCTCTCGTAGTTCAGCTTGGTGCCATTCTGCCAGCAATCCCAGAAAGCACGCACCGCGCCGATGTAGTCCCGCATCCACGGGCCGGCCGGCGTAAACGGAATGCCGAAACGCCGCACGATATGCGCCTTCACCTGCGGACCGAGACCGAGAGTGAACCGTCCACGCGACAGCGCCTGAAGACGCCAGGCGGCCATTGCCGTCGTGTACGGAGCTCGCGCGAACGCGATCGCAACCGATGTCGCGATCTGCAGATTGGTCGTCGCATCGGCAGCGAGCGCCATCATGATATAGGAATCGTCCTTGGTTTCCGTCGAAACCACCCCGTCGAATCCGAGAGACTCGATCAGCTTCGCTTTTTCCGTAGCCTTTGTAATGTCGAACGGAACATCCGGCTCACGCAGGCCCGGATCGGTTTTGCCGAGATTAAGCTCGGTATAGATTTGCATTCCAATCTCCCTTTAGTGATTCATGCCTGTCAGCGTTTTGCAGCGGCACTGACGAGCCGGATGCCGCCGACCAGCCAAGGTCGGACAACATCACAAACCTCATCTCGAGGCTCATTCCTCCACGAACACCTCTTCGCGCTTCTGTTTGATTGCCGGCAGAACGGTCAAAATCAGAACAATGGCACAGATGGCGAGCAGCGCTGCTGAAAGAGGACGCGTGACGAAGACGCTGATGTCACCGCGCGACAGCATGATGGCTCGTCGCAGGTTTTCTTCCATCATCGGCCCAAGCACCATGCCCAGCAACAAGGGTGCCGGTTCGAAATCGTTCTTCGCCAGCCAATAACCAAACAGACCAAAGGCGCCCGCAATCAACACATCGACCGACGAGGTGCCGATCGAGTAAACGCCAATGGCGCAGAAGACCACAATCGCCGGAAACAGGATGCGATACGGCACTCGCAGCAACCGAACCCAAATGCCAACCATTGGCAGATTGATGATCAGCAGCATCAAATTTCCAAGCCACATGGAAACAATGACGCCCCATACGAGCTCGGGCTGGCTCTGCATGATGCGCGGGCCCGGCACGATTCCCTGTATCATCATGGCGCCGATCAAAAGCGCCATCACCGCATTTGCCGGAATTCCGAGCGTCAAAAGCGGAATGAAGGACGTCTGTGCAGCAGCGTTGTTAGCACTCTCCGGCCCCGCAACGCCTTCGATCGCGCCTCTGCCGAAACGCTCCGGGTGCTTGGAAAGCTTCTTCTCCAGCGTGTAGGACGCAAAGGAGGAAATAACCGCTCCACCACCCGGCAAGATACCGAGAGCCGAACCGAGACCGGTCCCGCGCAGAATGGCCGGCCAAGATGCACGAAGATCCTCTCGTGTCGGCATCAATCCGGTAATTTTATCCTGCACGAGTTTGCGATCTTCGCTCGTCCGGCTTTCCAGATTACGGATGATTTCGGCAAAACCAAACAGACCGAGCGCCACCGTTGCAAAGCTCAATCCATCCGACAACTCCCCGATGCCAAATGACATTCGCGGAACGTTGGTCTCCATATCGTAGCCAATGGCCGCCAACAGAAGGCCAAGAACAATCATCGCCACGGCCTTGAGAACCGATCCTCGTGCCAGGGCCACAGCCAGGACCAAACCCAACGTCATCAACGAGAAGTATTCCGCCGGCCCAAAGGCCAAAGCGAGATTCATAAGCGGAACGCTCAACGCCGCAATTAGGACCGTCGCAACACAACCAGCAAAGAACGAGCCGATGGCGGCAATGGCGAGCGCAGGACCGGCCCTCCCCTGACGTGCCATTTGGAATCCGTCCAGCGCCGTAACAACCGATGTTGCTTCGCCGGGAATATTGACGAGGATCGATGTCGTCGACCCGCCATACTGGGCGCCGTAGTAAATTCCCGCCAGCATGATGATGGCGCCAGTCGGGTGCATGCCGAATGTGACCGGAAGAAGCATCGCAACGGTCGCGATCGTGCCGACACCGGGAAGCACTCCCACCAGCGTGCCGACCAACGCTCCGACCAAGCACAGAAGCAGATTGTTCGGCGATACGGCAACCTGCAGCCCGATTACGAGATTAGAAAGGACGTCCATCACTCACCCCGCGATCCGGGGAAGCAATCGGAAAGGCAGCCCCAACCCATAAACAAAGAGCAGACAACAAAACGTGGTAACGACGACTGATGCCGGAATCGTTTCCCTCCAGCGCGTTTCAGCAGAGCCAAGCGCAGCCGTCAGGAATGATGCCATCGACGCGATGATCAAGCCTGCCGGATCAATGCACAATGCGAAAAGGACCAAGGCTGCAGCAATGAAAATCATTCCACGAAACGAAGGCTGGTCGAGCGACGCTCCCCGCTTCATGAGACCGATGCCAAGAATTGCCGCACCAAGCAAAAGCAGAATTACGGAATAGAGCGTGGGCACAGTTCCGGCGCCAAGGGAGAATCCCCGGATGCCCGGCAGATTGCGCAGCTCCCATAAGGTGCCGCAGGCAATGACCATCAGCACAATTCCGCTATAGAACTCGCGCGGCCCCTTTATCAAACCTGCTCGCTCTGAACCTGCGGCCATTCTTATCTCCCCGAACCCACGCTATGGCGGCCCAGCAAGCCGGCTGGACCGCCTTATTGAAATCAATCGGGCAACGGCTATTGCCGCTCAATACCGGCGTCGTCCACGACCTTCCGCCATTTCTTCAGTTCGGCCTTGACGAACTTGGTGAAGTCATCAGCCGTGAGATCGCCCGGCGTGGCTCCCAGCGCGACAAACTTTTCCTGGATGTCCTTGCGCGCAAGTACTTCGGCCATCGCCTTGGCGAGTTCCTTTTGAACCGCAGAGCCTTCCGCGGCGGGCATGAACAGACCGAACCACGCCTTCGCCTCATAGCCGGGTAGATTGGCAGCTTCCGCAATGGTCGGAACGTCCGGCAGCAACTTGGAACGCTCGGCGCTGGTCACGGCAAGGATGCGCACGCGAGCGCCCTCCGCCACGGGAAGAACCGTCGGCAGCGAGTCGAACATCATCGGCAGATGGCCCGCCACCACGTCATTCATCGCGGGAGCCGCGCCCTTGTAAGGAATATGGACGATGTTCACGCCCGCCATGTGCTTGAACAGTTCGCCGGCAAGATGGTTAGCGCCGCCGAACGAGCCGAAGGACAGCTTGCCCGGATCCTTCTTCGCTATGGCGATCAACTCAGCGACTGTTTTGGCTTCGAAACTGGGATTAACGACCAGCGCGTTCGGCACGGTGGCGGCAAGACCGATCGCCGTGAAATCCTTTTCGGTGTCATAAGGCAGCTTCTTGAAAAGCGCCGGCGTGATGACCTGGTGCGTGGCATTGAACAAGAGCGTGGAGCCATCCGGCGCGGCGCGGGCGACCTGCTCAGCACCAACCGTGGCGTTGGCACCGGGGCGGTTTTCAACGAAGACCGTGCGCTTCAGATTTTCCGAGAGGCCCTGCGCGATATAGCGAGCCAGAACGTCCGTCGGCCCACCCGGCGGGAAGGGAACGACAATCCTGATCTGCTGCGGCAGATTTTGTGCGGACGCCAATTGGACGCTGGCCATCAGCATCGCGATACAGGTTACGAACCGGCCTATTCCACGTTTCATTGTTAATTCTCCTCCATGCCCGATATGTTTGTAAGATTATCGCCCCAGCCAGACTGGCTTCCGCCGCTCGGAAAAGGCCTTCGGCCCTTCCAGGGCGTCGGCGCTTCCATAAAGAGTCTGAGCAACTGGGAGATTTCGTTGCGCGCGATACAGCGTCTCGAGATCGGCGCAGTCGAGACCGCGATACGCGATATGTTTGGCGGCGCGGACGGCGAGCGGCGAATTGGCAAGAATCTCGTGAGCAAGATTCTTTGCCCGCTCAAGGCACTCGCCTCGCGGGGTGACCTCGTTCACGAAACCAAGCCGAAAGCCCTCCTCCGCGGTCACGGAACGCCCGGTCAAGATCATCGACATCGCTTGCTTGACGGGAATCTGACGCGTCAGCCGCAGCAGTCCGCCAGCCGTGGCGGCCAACCCGACGCGCGGTTCAGGCAAGCCGAAGCTCGCATTCTCGGCGGCAATGATGATGTCGCAGGCCAGCGCAATCTCGAATCCGCCGCCGAGAGCCAGACCGTTCACTGCGGCAATCACCGGCTTGTCGAGATCGAAGCGTGCCGTCAAACCACCGAAGCCAGTCGGTGGCACCGTCGCGTCGTTCCCCTTAGCGAGATACTTGAGATCGTTGCCGGCGGAAAAAGCCTTTTCTCCTGCACCAGTAACAATGCAAACCCAAAGATCCGGGTTCATTGAAAAGTCATCGAAGACTTTCTCAAGCTCTAGATTCGCCGGGCGATGAAGCGCATTCATCACTTCCGGCCTATCGAGAGTTACGAGGAGAAGGTGTCCATCCCTCTCAACTCGACAAAACTCCGACATCCCACACTCCCTGCCGTGCCAAGCCTCAAAGATCGGACAAAGCACTTTCAGCTGTTCTGTCTGACAGAACACATGTTCTGTATTTTATAGATTGAGTCGACTTTGGCTTCCGAGTCAACTCCCAGAGCCGGACTTTCGGACAGCAGCGACTATTTTGCGCGACGGCGAATCCCCGCATGTTCGCCGGGGAAAGTTCCGCCAAGTCTTGCCGTGATTGTCGCAGCGGCCTTCATCAACGGTTTCCGCATGCTCGCAACCCGTTCTTCCGTAAAGCGTTCACTGGGTCCAGAAAGCGACAACGTCGCTTTAATGACTCCCTCCACACCAAAAATCGGCGCCGCTATTCCGGAACAACCTGGCTCACGCTCACCCGTTGACAGCGCGAAGCATTCCGCCCGCAGGCGATCATACGCCGCACCCTTTTTCCCCTCGAACGCCAGTAAAAGCCGACCGGCCGCTCCCCGGTCCAGCGGCAAAAGGTCTCCTTCCGCGATACGGTCGAGCGTTGCGTGCTTTGAATCGACCCGGCAAAGGCAAAGCCGCGTTGTCGCATCATGACGGATATGGATTGAGGCCGACTCCGATCCTTTATCAACAAGATCGTGAAGAACCTGGATGGCGTGGCCACGGAGCTGATCGAAACGATTATAAGCAAGACCAAGTCGGAAAGCTGCCGGGCCCAGCGCATACCGTCCGTCGCTCCAGCGAACGATCAATCCACGGGCTTCGAGCGTAACAAGAAGCCTTAATATCGTGCTCTTGTAGAGACCGGTGCGCTGAGAAATCTCTGCCAGCGTCTGCGGCTCCGGGCTTGCTTCCACTGCTTCGACGATCGACAGCGCCCGCTCTACGGCAGCGACCCCTTGCGATCCATTCGAATCCTTGTCGGACGCAACCATCCTCTTCTCCTCTCCTTCACCCAACTTGCCAAACAGAGGGGTGTGCGATAAAAAAGAATATACGTTCTGTTAGGCAGAACACGCAAGAGGATTTTCTGTGAGCACGCAAGCGTCCTCCCCGATCGCAAACAACGCGACGCAACCATTGCCCTTCTTTATTGACGGGGAAGCCGTTCAAGGATCAGGCGAAGCGTTTCCGTCCATCAATCCCGCTACCGGAGACACTAACTACTATGTCTCGGCAGCTGGCCCTGACGATGTCGAGCGCGCTGTCGCAAGTGCGCACAAAGCTGCAAGCGACCAGAAATGGCGCAACATGCACCCTCATGCGCGGGCTCGAATCCTGCATGAGATCGCCGACAGAATTGTCAAGAAGGCCGAACATTTCGCAAAAATTCAGATGCGCGAGAATGGCAAGGTGTTCGCCGAATGCCGCACGCAGGCAGCCGGCGCCGCCGCGACATTCCGCTATTACGCTGGCGTCTGTGAAACGTTGGGCAGCTCAGTCACGCCCCCGCGCGGCAACTATCTGTCGATGACGATCCATGAGCCGGTCGGCGTCGTTGCTGCCATCACGCCGTGGAACTCCCCTCTTACAATGGAGGCGCAGAAGATCGCGCCTGCGCTGGCGGCAGGCAATGCTGTCATCGTCAAACCATCGGAAGTGACCTCCACCGCGGCGATCGACGTCGCCAGGATCGCAATCGAAGCCGGTTTGCCTGCCGGTGTCTTGAATGTCGTGACCGGCTATGGCCGCGACACTGGCATTCCGCTTATCAAGCATCCGAAGGTTCGCATGGTGTCGTTCACCGGCGGTACCGAAACCGGTCGCGCGATCGGACGCATGGCCGCGGAACGCCTGATCCCTGTTGCGCTCGAGCTTGGCGGCAAATCTCCCAACATTGTTTTTGCCGACGCCGATCTGGATGCCGCCGTGGATGGCATCATCGGCGGAATTTTCGAAGGCAGCGGTCAATCGTGCGTCGCCGGATCGCGCCTTTTCATTCAGCAATCTGTCTATGAAGATCTGATCGCCCGGCTGCGTGCAAAAGTTCGGCAGATCAAGGTCGGGCTTCCGGATCAGCCCGGCAGCACCATGGGGCCACTTGCCTCCTTCGCGCATCGCGAGAAAGTCGAGAGCCTCGTTGCCTCGGCACGAGCCGAAGGCGGGGAAATTCTCGAAGGCGGAAACCGCCCTGATGATGCAACGTTGGCGAAAGGCGCTTTCTATCTTCCGACGCTGATTGCTGGCCTGCCGAATTCTGCGACCGCTTGCCGCGAGGAGATATTCGGGCCGGTGTT
This sequence comes from Hyphomicrobiales bacterium, assembly GCA_017305455.1. GTDB lineage: Bacteria > Pseudomonadota > Alphaproteobacteria > Rhizobiales > Xanthobacteraceae > Afipia. Next base: position 48,269 of record JAFKKO010000121.1, read on the forward strand.
GTGCATCCTGCCGTTCAAAGACGAAGACGATCTGGTCGAACAAGCCAACGCGACGGCCTATGGCCTCGCCTGCGGGATCTGGACCGCGGATTATCGGCGCGCCTGGCGAATTGCGCGTCGGATCGAAGCCGGCACGATCTGGATCAATACCTATAAGCAACTCAGCATCTCCACACAGTTCGGCGGTTTCAAGGACAGCGGACTTGGCCGGGAGAAAGGGATCGAGGGGCTCCGGCTCTATCAGCTCGCCAAGAGTATCTATTTCGACCTTTAGTCCACCATCGGCAGCGCCGACACGTACAAGCAGAGCAGAGTAATGAGCATACAGACCCTTGGTTTCATCGGACTTGGCACAATGGGCGAGCCGATGTGTCAGCACTTGGCGCAAAAGAGCGGGCTCAAGGTTATTGCCTACGACCGCCAGGCTGAACCGCTGCAGCGGCTCGCTACCCTGGGAGTCAGCGCATGCGAGAGCATCGATCTCCTGACGCGGACGGCCGATGTTATCTTTATGGCGCTGCCGAGCGGCGTGCAGGTCGAGGACGTCTGCAACAATCATCTATTGCCCAAAGCCCGCCCGGGCCAGATCATCGTCGATCTCGGCACTTCCCCGGTCACGCTCACCCAGTTGCTGGCGGAGCGTTTCCAGGCAAAGGGCGTTCGCTACGCGGACGCACCTATCGCCCGAACCCGACAGGCCGCTCAAGAAGGACGCCTGAGCGTCATGGTCGGATGCGATGCCAACACATATGCAACTCTAGAGCCCCTGATCTCCTGTTTCGCCAGCGACGTTACTCGTTGCGGCGACGTTGGCGCGGGTCAGGTCGTTAAAATTCTCAACAATATGGTTCTTGTCGAAACGGTGGTCGCGCTCTCCGAAGCCATCACCATCGCCCGCCGCGCCGGCGTCGACGGCGAAATGCTGTTCAAAACCTTGATGAAAGGCTCCGCTGACAGCTTCGCATTGCGCAACCACGGCATGAAATCGGTCTTGCCGGAGAACTTTCCGGAGCGCGCATTCTCGACTGATTACGCCCGCAAGGATATTTCTTACGCGCTCGCACTCGGCGATCAGTTCGGGGTCCCGCTGCCCGGCGCCCGGACCGCAGACAAATTGCTGGCTAGCGCTTCGGAGAAAGGCCTTGGCGAATATTATTGGCCTGTTATCAGCAAAGTCATCGCCGCAGACACCACCCAGTAACGTCTCGCCACTTCCAGCGGAGCCAGCATGAGCATCAACGGCGCAGCCTACATCGTTGGCGCTTACGAACACCCTACGCGCAAGGCGCCCGACAAATCGCTCGGGCAACTTCATGCGGAAGTGGCAAAGGGGGCCCTGGACGACGCTGGTTTAACCAAGGATGACGTCGACGGCTATTTTTGCGCCGGCGACGCCTCCGGCCTCGGGCCGCTGTCCATGCTGGATTATCTCGGACTTAACGTCCGGCATATGGATTCTACTGAGACCGGCGGCTCTTCCTATCTGCTTCACGTTGCACATGCAGCCGAAGCCATCGCGATGGGTAAATGCAGGATCGCACTCATAACGCTGGCCGGACGCCCACGTTCGCAGGCTTCTACGATCGGCACCGTCCCTCATGTCTTCACAGACGATGCGCCAGATATTCCATTCGAACATCCCTATCGGCCGGTCATCAGTAATCTCTACGCCATGTGCGCCATGCGGCACATGTACGAATTCGGCACCACCTCAGAGCAACTCGCATGGATCAAGGTCGCGGCCTCTCACCACGCCCAGCATAATCCACATGCGATGTTGCCGAATGTTGTCACTGTCGATGAGGTGCTCGCCTCTCCGATGGTCGCATCGCCGCTGCATAAGCTGGATTGCTGCGTGGTGTCGGATGGTGGCGGCGCCATCGTCGTAGTTCATCCTGATGTTGCAAAATCCCTGCGACGTCCGAGGGTCAAGCTCCGGGGAGCGGGCGAAGCCATCCAGCATCCGATGGGAGGCCGGGTCAATCTGACAACATCGGCAGCCGCGCGCTCCGGCCCCATCGCTTTCGCTGAGGCCGGCGTCAAGCCGGCCGACATTAAATATGCCTCCATCTATGACAGCTTCACGATCACCGTCCTGATCCAACTCGAAGATCTGGGGTTCTGCGAGAAAGGAAAAGGCGGCACATTTGTCGCCGACGGCAATCTGATCTCCGGTGTCGGCAAGCTTCCGTTCAACACTGATGGCGGCGGCCTCTGCAACAACCATCCCGCCAATCGCGGTGGAATGACAAAGATCATCGAGGCTGTGAGGCAACTACGGGGGGAAGCACACCCTGCGGTTCAAGTCCCGGAATGTGACCTGGCACTGGTGCAGGCCACAGGCGGTCGCCTCGGCACCCGTCACGTCAGCGGCACGCTTATTCTGGAGCGCGAATAAGATGGCATCGAACGTCAAGAACGAACCGAAGAGTCGGGCGACACCCGATACGCGTCCCTATTGGGATGCTCTGGAGCAACGCAAGCTTCTGCTACACCGCTGCCGGGACTGCGGCAAAGCTCATCATTACCCTCGCGCTCACTGCCCGTTCTGCTTTGGCGGCAACCTTGCCTGGGAAGAAGCTTCGGGGCGCGGATCTGTCTATAGCTACAGCGTCATGCACCGCGCCGATCCGCCCTATGTGATGGCCTATATCGAGCTCGAGGAAGGCCCCGTCATCATGTCGAACCTCGTCAATACGCCATTCGATAAGATCAAAATCGGGGCGGCTGTCACTGTCGATTTCGTCTCCAGCCCCGGCTCCGACCTAACAATTGCAGTGTTTAAGCAGAGCGGCCAATAAAGCTTATATCTCGCGAATTGCTCATCACTGTGGCGCTCAGCGGGCGACATCCGACACAATGCGAATTCCCGTCATTGGGCGCTATCGGCGACGAAACCGCCCGCTCCTCGGCCGCAAGGGATTATCGCCTTTTGCAACAGGCCAAAGAGCACAAGAGGGAGCACGCGCAATCTGCGCGTCTTGGACACCAACGCCTGTGATGATCGAATTAGCGACAAGACTTTCGCTGATCCAGGCCAGATACTGTGTCAGGGCGTCGACCTGATCGTCGTGCTTGCTGAACGGAAAGCGCAGAAGCTCAGCTTCGAGTTCGACTGTCCAGGATTGGTTCTGTTTAATCAGAACGCGGTGCTGCGCGAATATATGAAGCTGGCTTTCGAGCCGCTCTTCCTTCTTGCCGCGCCCTCCGGTCGAGCGCAGTTCGGCATGATGACCGCGCTCGGACAACATGCTCGCCAGCCTGCTCCAGAGCTGGCGTCTTCGATCAGGATTTCTGAGGGCTTGTAGGCACCGATCAGGTGAAGCGCAGCATCACGCATTTGAACGGGATCGAGACGAGCGCAGCACGTCGATGACATAATGCCGGCGGGCATCGCGTGCGATTACTAGGCACACGGTATTAAGAGTTGTCCGATCCAGCTTTGACAGCGGCATCCCAGCTCAGAACGATACGGCCGGCATCTGACGGCAAATCGGCAAAACACTGAATTTTCTCGGCTGAATCGGCTCGCCGAACGCAGCCGCCGGGCTTTGTCGATATTGCGCGGCAAAAATTGATCCACCGACCTCCCGCATGCGCTTGATGGCCTCTTCCGGCCAAGCGATGTCGAGGATGGTCAGCCGACCGGAAGCAGAAGGAAAGCCGAGCTAACACAAGGCTTAGGGGAATGGTGGGCGCGACAGGGATCGAACCTGTGACCCCTTCCATGTCAAGGAAGTGCTCTCCCGCTGAGCTACGCGCCCGTTCACCCTCCGCGGCTCCCAAGCTCTGAAGGCCTGAGCGCCATGGTCTCCGTGAGGAGACCGGGTTTCCGCGATCTGACCGCGCGAAGCGTTGCCGCTTCACGCACCGACCGGATGCGAGGCCATCCCTATATCGGCTTGCCCTTGGGGGCGCAAGCCAGGGATGTCCGAAAGTCGTCTGGCTTCGCAGAACCGGACCTGATCTCAATATCGGGGCAAAACGGTCTCCGCGGGGGCGACAAGCATGGGATTACTGGAGTTTCTGGGGCTGGCGGCCTTCGCCATCGTCGCCGGCGCCTCGATCGTCTTTCAGGCCGCGGTTAACGCCGACCTGCGCTTTGCGCTGAATTCGGCATCATGGGCGGCGCTGATCAGCTATGTGGGCGGCGCCATCGCCATGGTGGTGTTTGTCGCCGTCAGCGGCTCGTCATGGCTGACCGGCGCCGATCTTGCCAAAACATCCTGGCTGTCCTGGTTCGGCGGGCTGTTCGGCGCGGTCTATGTGGTGGCGGCAATCCTGCTGCTGCCGCGTCTTGGCGCGGCGACCCTGCTGGCGCTGTTCGTCACCGGGCAAATGGTGATGTCGGTGGCACTCGATCACTACGGCATTCTCGGCGTGCCGCAGCACAGCGTCGACCTGTCCCGCCTGGCGGGCTGCGCGCTGCTGGTGCTCGGAGTGGTTTTGATCCGGATCTGAGCGGCTCAGGCCACCAACATCTTGTTCACTTCGCTGACCAATTCGCGCAGGTGGACGGGCTTCGCCAGCACCTTGGCGTTCTTCGGCGCTTCCGAATCGGAATTCAGCGCCACCGCCGCAAAGCCGGTGATGAACATGATTTTGATATCGGGATCGAGTTCCGAAGCGCGGCGCGCCAACTCGATACCGTCCATTTCCGGCATCACGATATCGGTTAGAAGCATTTCAAAAGGTTCTTCGCGCAGCCTCTGATAGGCTGACAGCCCGTTGTCGTAGGACGACACCTGGAAGCCAGCATTTTCCAGCGCCTTCACTAGAAAGCGGCGCATGTCGTTGTCGTCTTCGGCAAGGAGGATCTTATGCTGCATGGCGCGGGCCGGCATCCGGTTAGGTGGAACAGATTGCCCCCTATCTGACTCATAGAGGGTAAATTTCGGGTGAAGGGCCGGTAGCTCTTGCCGCCCCGGAAGGGTTTGTAGACAATGCAGAGGACACAGCGCACGTCGCGTTTCCGGCTGAAATCTCCCGCCGAAACCACGGGTTCGAGGATTGCCGCGACAATGGATGATTTTAACGACGCCTTGTCGCCCCCCTTCGAGATCGTCGAACCCGCAAGCTGGCGCGCGCCGATCATCTTCAATTCCCCGCATTCGGGATCGAACTATCCGGCCGACTTCGTCGCCGCGTCGTGCATCGATCTGCCGGCGCTACGGCGCTCGGAAGATTCATTCATGGACGAGATGATCGTCCGCCTCAGCGACCGGGGCTTCCCGGTGGTCCGGGTCCACTTCCCGCGCTGCTATGTCGACGTCAATCGCGAGCCTTATGAGCTCGACCCGCGCATGTTCGACGGCCGCCTGCCGAGCTTCGCCAACACCCGCTCGATGCGCGTGGCCGGAGGCCTCGGCACCATTCCGCGCGTGGTCGGCGAGGGCCAGGAAATCTATCATCACCGTCTCGACGTCGAAGACGGACTGCGGCGCATCGACCTGCTCTACAAGCCCTACCACCGCGCGCTGCGCCGCCTGATCGGACGCGGCCAGCAGATCTTCGGCTCGGTCATCCTGGTGGATTGCCACTCGATGCCCTCGGTCGGCGTTTCGCGCGAGGAAAAGGCACGGCCCGATCTCGTGATCGGCGATCGCTACGGCACGAGCTGCGCCAACCTGATCGCCGATGTGGTCGAGGACACTTTCGCACGGCTCGGCTATTCGGTCGGCCGCAACAAGCCGTATGCCGGCGGCTTCATCACCGAACATTACGGCAATCCGGCAACCGGCATGCACGCCATCCAGCTCGAACTCAACCGCGCGATCTACATGAACGAGCGCACGCGCGAGCGCGGGCCGCGTTTCGCCGACGTGGTGACGGCTTTCGCGGTGCTTGCCGAAGCGCTGGCCGAGGTGCCGCTGGACGGTCTCGGACCATTCCAGACCGCCGCGGAATAAACCGCGACTCCGCCTTCAGCGTCCGTATCTGCAGCAGGGCTGGCGCGACCGAGCCGTGACAGACCAGCTATGGCAGACTGAGGGTAGCAGATTGAGAGTGGCAGACTGAGAGTGACGGATTGAGCCGCTGCGTGAGCCAACGGCAGGACCGGATCAGCTCCGACCGGCGAGCACGATCGATTTTGTCGATTATTGAACCGGAAAGACTCGTTTCAAGCCCAAACGGTCTTGTTTGGCCCGACAAGAAAAAAGGGCCACTCGCATTGCAAGTGGCCCAAGTCTAGGGAGGAAACGCCCAAGGAGGGCAGCGATAACGCAAGGCGTTACCGCACCGCAACAATATGCGACCGCAACGCATCAAAAGCAAGCCTTATCGAATTTTTATTTATGCGTCAGACGCATAGCAAGCTCGGGTAGCCCAATGTGTTCTCAATGTGAAAATCATTCAAAATCAATATTTTGGGAAATCGATCAGACCTTTCAGCCCTATCGATTTTTCAGAGCTTAATATTAAGGAATGAATCTATCTATTATTCTACATTCATGGCACTGGTTTCTACTTTAGCACTACTTTGCCACCGCTAAAGAATGAACTCTCTCGGGATCCCGGAAGCGGGAAGCGCGGCGACACAGATTGCCCGCTCCGGCGGTTTTCGCTACGGCAAGAACGGCTTGAGACCGTAGCCCGGCGCCGCCGGCGCGTCGTACAAGCAAGCAGAAGCCGCGCACAAGCGGGCCGCGAGGACATATCGTGACGGTTATCGATTTTACAGCCTTTATCGAGCGTCTGGCGACCGCAGCCGGCGAAACCATTCTGCCGTTCTTTCGCACCTCGCTCTGCATCGAGAACAAGAATGCGGGCCGCGATCTCGATCCGGTCACCGAGGCCGACCGCGCCGCCGAGGCGATGATGCGGCGGATGATCAAACAGACTTTCCCGCAGCATGGCATCGTCGGCGAGGAATTCGGCGTCGAGGCTGCGGACGCCGAATATGTCTGGGTGCTCGATCCGATCGACGGCACCAAATCCTTCATCGCCGGCATGCCGATCTGGGGCACGCTGATCGCGCTGATGCGGCACGGCGTGCCGGCCTTCGGCATGGTGCATCAACCGTTCATCGGCGAGCGCTTCTACGGCGACAACGGCGCGGCGACCTATCAGGGCACGTCCGGCAAGCGCCAACTGGCGACGCGCCGCTGCGCCTCGCTCGCCGAGGCCACGCTGTTCACCACCAGCCCGCGATTGATGAACGCAGCCGATCTGGCGCAATTCGAGAAAGTGGAACAGCGGGTGCGGCTGTCGCGCTATGGCGGCGACTGCTACGCTTATTGCATGCTCGCCGCCGGCCATGTCGATCTCGTGATCGAGACCGAGCTCAAACCCTACGACGTCGCCGCGCTGATCCCGATCGTCACCGGCGCGGGCGGCATCATCACCACCTGGGAAGGCGCACCCGCCCAGTCCGGCGGACGCATCATCGCCGCCGGCGACAAGCGCGTGCATGAAGCCGCAATGGCGCTGCTGCGCGGCTGAACTCTACGCACGCGCGACCGCCTTCAGATGATCGACAAGCTGCTGCGCCGCTTTCGGCCAGACATGGCGGGCCCGCGTCACGATCGACAGTCTCCGGTTGGCCCATGGATCGCTCATCCGCACCGCCTTGATTTTCATGGTTTGCGCACAGCGCCGCGCGGCAATATCCGGAATCACGGCCACGCCAACACCGGCCTCGACGATGCGGCTGATCGCATCAAAGGTCTTGATCCGGACACGCAGGTTCAACCGCCGGCCAAGTCGCGCCGCTTGAGCCGCGAGATGATCCTGCAACGCTGATCCCTCCGAGAGGCCGACAAAAGGCCGGTCGGCCACCTCGGCAAAGCCGATCAGCCGGCGCCCCGCGAGTTGATCAGAGCGGGCGCAGATCAGCACCAGCCGGTCGTCACAAAATGGAAAACGATCCAGCCCTTCGCCCACGACACTGTCGATAGCGATACCGATATCGCCGGCGCCGGAAGCAAGCGCGAGCGCAATATCGGCGCTTTCGCGCTCCTCGACATCAACACTGATCGCCGGATGCCGCGCCAGAAACGATGCAAGCACGCGCGGCAGATGCTCGCTCGCGGCCGACGTGTTGGCGAGAAGGCGGACATGTCCCCTCACGCCGTCGGAATATGATCCGGCCTCGCTGCGCATCGCCGCAACCTGATGCAGCACAAGCCGCGCGTGATCGAGCAACTTCTCGCCGGCCGGGGTCAGTCTCACGCCGAGGCGCTGGCGGTCCAGCAGCGTGACCCCGAGTGCTTCTTCCAGATGCCTGATCCGCGCGCTGGCGGACGCGAGCGCGAGGCCCGCGCGGGCGGCGGCCCGGGTAATATTGCCGGTCTCGGCGACCATCACGAACAAATTCAGGTCAACCAGATCGAACTGCCGCATCGGCCCACCCTGCTTCAGCCTTCGTCAAAGCCGAAGGCTTTCTCCGTAACCTCCAGATTGTGCCCGGCGGCCGGGACGGTCAATGTGCACGCCATGATCGATCCGATTCTTATTGCGGTTGCTTTTGTCTTCATGCTCGCGGGTTTTGTGAAGGGCGTGATCGGCATGGGCCTGCCGACCGTCGCGATCGGCCTGCTCGCAACGCGGATGCCTCCGGCTCACGCCATCGCCGTGGTGATCGGCCCCGCCATCCTGACCAATCTGTGGCAGACCTTCGCCGGGCCATATCTGCTCAGCAGCATCAAACGGCTCTGGCCGCTCCTGTTGTGCTGCTGCCTCGGCGTCTGGTCGGGCAAGGACTTCCTGTCTGGTCCCTATGCGCCTTACGGCACCATCCTGCTCGGCCTGCTGCTCGTGGTGTACGCCATCGTCGCGCTGTCGCGTCCGCACTTCCACATTGCAGGGTCGAACGAAAAATGGATCGGAAGTATCTGCGGATACCTGTCGGGCCTGATCGCAGCGGCAACCGGGGTGCAGGTGATCCCCTCGATGCCGTTCATCCAGGCGCTCGGCATGGAGCGCGACGAATTCATTCAGGCGCTCGGCATCTTCTTCACCACCTCCACCGTGGCGATGCTGTTCAACCTCGGCAACGGCGGCTTTCTCACGCCGGACGTGGCGCTTCCGGCGACGCTCGGCCTCGTTGCCGCACTGATCGGGATGTATCTCGGCCAGGTGCTGCGCCAGCGCATGGATGCGGCGACATTCCGGCGCTGGTTCCTGATCTCGATGATCGGGCTCGGCGCCTATCTTGCGATCGACAAGCTGATCAAGCTGCAGCTCATTTGAACAGCGGCGTGCCGGGCACGAAGGCGTCGAACGCGGCCCAGAACTGGCTGCGATAGCGATCCTGCTCCTGCAGGATCTCGTGCCGCGCACCGGAGATGACGAGGTGCGAACCGGCGCGCAGATGATAGGCGAATTCCTCGATCGCTGCGGTCGAGACCACGAGATCGTGGCTCGCCGCGATCATCAGGATCGGCTGACGGATGCGCGCCGGATAATCCATCGCGCGAAACCCGACGATGGTGCGGAACGCGGCATCGGCCCAGGCCACGGTCGGCGCACCGATGCCGAGTGTCGGGTCCTCCTCGAGGATGGCGGCATTGCGCGCATAGCGCACCGGATCGCTGGTCAGGGGATTGTCGGCAAACGGGCCGGTGCCGACAGTCTCGGGCCCGCCACCGGGGATGTAGCGTCCGCCAAGGCCGAGATAGCGCATGGTGCGGATCAGCATCCGCACCGGCCCGCTGGTGCTGGCGCCCGGCAGATCGATCATCGGCGCACTCAGCACGATGCGATCGAACCACCGTTTTCCGGCATGCGCCATGCGCAGCAGCACCGCGCCGCCCATCGAATGCGCCAGCGCGAAATAAGGCGGCGGACAGTCCGGCAGCACGATTTCGCGCATGAAGGTGTCGAGATCGGTCTCGAAATCCGCGAAGGAGCGCACATAGCCCTTGCGCGGATCGCGCAGCCGCCGCGACGAGTGCCCCTGCCCGCGCCAGTCGATCATCGCCACCGCAAAGCCGCGGTCACGGAGGTCACGCACCGTCTCGAAATATTTTTCGATACATTCGCCGCGCCCGGTGAACACGCACACCGTGCCCTTGCGGCCGGCGGGCGGCGCCCAGCGCGCGAAACGCAGATCGGCGCCATCGGGCGTCCGGATCACGCCGGCGACGACATTGCCGGGCACCGGATTGGCGGGAATGGAAATAAGGGTCATCGAAACCGCAAATGTTTATCGACAGCGTAGATCAATCAGTTTCGTCATGCCCGGCCTTGTGCCGGGCATCCACGCCTTTCTTTGGCTGGCGCAAAACACCGATCGCCGAAAAAAATCAACACCGGCAGATCCTTTGCCACCCCTTGAAAGCTTGGAGGCCCCCTCCATATCAGTTTCGTGCAGGCCGGTTAAGGCTGCACGCAGAACGAAAACCCGGCCAGATTCGGCGGGTTGTCTGCTCTTTTGAATGAAAGAGTGGCGCGTTGTGCCTCGGCGACGGTTACCGGAAGAAATCCGTCCGCCGGACTGACGCGCTGGTCGCTCAACAGGAGGACTAAACATGCGCAGCTTCGATCTCACCCCCCTCTATCGCTCCACCGTCGGCTTCGACCGGCTGTTCTCCCTGCTTGATCAGGTGAACGGCGACGGCGCGCCCGGCTATCCGCCCTATAACATCGAGCGGACGGGCGAAAACGAATTCCGTATCACCGTCGCGGTCTCCGGTTTCTCGCAGGACGACATCTCGATTGTCGCCAAGGAGAACACCCTGACGATCAAGGGCGAGAAGGTCGCCAACGAGAACAGCAAGCCGAGCGAACTGCTCTATCGCGGCATCGCCTCGCGCGCTTTCGAGCGCACCTTCCAGCTTGCCGATTTCGTGCAGGTGAAGAACGCCTCGCTCGAAAACGGCCTGCTCCATGTCGATCTCGTCCGCGAGATCCCCGAGGCGAAGAAGCCCCGCCAGATTCCGATCACCAGCGGCGCTCCGGCCCAGGTGGTCACGGAAACCGGCAAGGCCGCCGCCTGAGCGGCATCCCGCCTGCAAGGCCTGCGTTGAATGCGAAACGCCCCGGTGCCCCGGGGCGTTTTTTATTGGCTGTCGAGCAGCGCCACGTCGAGTTCGCCAAGCGTGGCCGGATCAGCCACCGCCTCGATCCCGACAATGCGATCGTCGGTCATCGTCAGATTGAGGACGATGCGCAGGTGCCCGCCGAAAATGACGGCGATACCCGGCACGCCGTCGACCAGCGCGGGACGTGCGGCCTTCGCCCGCCCCTTGAAAAGCTCCGCGACGGCCGCCGCGCTGCGCATCTCTGCCGGGCCGCCCATTTTGGCCGCGACCGCATCGGCGCGAAACACCACTTCGGGATCGAGCACCGTCAGCAGCCCTTCGAAATCGCCATCGCGCGAGGCGGCGAGAAACGCCTCCACCACCTTGCGCCGGCGGGGTAGATCGCCATCCGGCGCCGGCGAGACGCCCCGCACACGGCGGCGCGCCCGGCTTGCGAGCTGCCGCGCGGCCGCGGGCGTGCGATCGACAATCGGCGCGATTTCCTCGAACGGCACCGCGAACATGTCGTGCAGCACGAATGCCAGCCGCTCCGCCGGCGTCAGCATCTCCAGCACCACGAGCAACGCCGCACCGACCGAGTCGGCAAGTTGCGCCTCGCTCTCCAGCGCCTCGGGATCGATCACAGGCTCGGGCACATCCGGCCCAAGCGGATCCTCACGCCGCGATTTGCGTGAGCGCAACATATCGAGACAGATGCGGGCGACCACAGTGGTGAGCCAGCCGCCGAGATTCTGGACCTCGCTGGTGTCGGCCCGGTTCAGCCGCAGCCAGGCCTCCTGCACGGCATCCTCCGCCTCGCTGCGCGAGCCGAGCATCCGGTAGGCCACGGCGCGCAGATGCGCGCGGCTGGCCTCGAAACGCCCGGCGAGAAATTTATTGTCCTGCATCGGTCACATCCTTCCGTCCCGCTTCGTCATCATCTTGACGGATGAACTCGAGCCGACGTGACACACCGTCGGCCGGGACCGCGTCATTCAGACAACTCAATGGAGAGCGATGATGCAAGCACGAATGAAAAATCCGGCGATGCTGGTGCCCGACGCGATGAAGGCGCTTTACGCGCTCGGCGCGGCCAGCCGAAGCGATAAAATTTCCGAGCGCCTTTTCGAACTGATCAACCTGCGCGTCAGCCAGATCAACGGCTGCAGCGTCTGCGTCGATGGCCACTGGCGCGTCGCGCGCAAGGCCGGCGAAACCGACGAACGGCTGTTCGCAGTCGGCGCCTGGCGGGACGCGCCCTATTTCAGCGACGCCGAGCGCGCCGCTCTCGCGCTCGCCGAAGCGCTGACCCGGATCAGCGATCGTCCCGATCCCGTGCCGGACGAGATCTGGGACGAGGCGGCCCGTCACTATGACGAGACGGCGCTCGCCGCGCTGGTGCTCGCCGTCGCCGGCATCAATGTCTGGAACCGGCTGAACATCGCGACAAGGCAGCCCGCCGGCGTCTGGAGGCCCTGAGCGGGAACAGGGCGGCTATCACACAGGGCGATGGCCGGCCCATCTCCTCACTCCAGCGTCTGCACCGGCGGCATCTCCTGTGTCGGCTTGAGTTCGACCTCCGCCGGTCGGCCCGCTGACCGTGCGGCAGGCGTTGGCACCGCTGCAGGCGCATGCGTCTCCGGCGCCCCAGCGGGCTTCGACTTGATCGCCGCGTGTTGCGAGACGGGTTTGACCGCCTGCCGCGCAGGCATTGCTCCCTGCCGCGCACGCGGCAATGGCGCCGCGGCCGGCGCGCGGCTCGCCACCCTCGGCACGTTAAGCGGCGGGCGCGGGGCATGACGCAGATCGCGTATCGGCGGCGGACCGGGCGGGCCATAAACCGTCGCCAGTTCGTCCTTGAGCCGGGCGGTGACTGCCTGCGCAGGGATGAACTTGATCATGGCGCCGGTGCGCGCATCGATAATGGCGCGGCCGTCATCGCCGTTGGGATCGAGCACCGCCACGGTATAGATCCAGCCACGCTGCTCGATCCGGCCGAGCAGCGAAAAACCGCTCGCACGCAGCATCGTTGCGATCCGGTGCGGCGGCACGGTCGGCCGCTCGACCATGCCGCCATAGCGCACAGGCGGGATCGCGGCATAGGCGCCGCGCGGGTCGGGATAGAGCCGCCGCGACGGCGGCGCGACATCGACCCTGCCGACATCGACTTCGACCTCGGGGGGAGAAACCTCGACCTCGGGCACGGAGATTCCGACTTCCGGCATCGGCACATAAGGCAGTTCGTCCGCCGCCCGTGCCGGTTGGGCAACCGCCAGCAGCAGAACCGCCAGCGCGCCTGCCGTCTTGCCGATTGCCGCTCTGCCTGAACCCTGCCGCATCGCCTTCTGCTCCCTTCGCCACACGCAAACCCTGTGGATTGATTGCCCTGCTGGGCAACGGGAGCGTCGAATCCGATTTCGGCGGAGCTTGGGCCGGATGGCGGCGATTGCAGCACCATCGCCGCTCGAAATGCGGCGGACAGGCCATGCAGTGGCGCATCGCTGCGCGGACTCTCATTTGCTTGTGTGTTAGAAAAAAGTTTGGCAATCTCGGAGTTAGGGCAGTATTACTGTCCTAATTTGCCGGGGTTCCGGGCACGAAGTCATGGGCACTTCCCCGACGTCTGCCATGGAAGACCGCTCGTTCGGGCCGACAAGGGGCCGGCGAGCCTGCATTTTCGAAATGAGCTCGTCCACTGGCGGGCGGTTTCCGGTCCAGGGGTGGACCGGCCAACCGCAAACGCCGTGGGTGCGGCTGGACGGTTATGGCGAAGCCCATTCGGGTTTGAGGAACAGATGAGCGATTCAAAATTCGTGAGATATTCAGGCGGTGCCCAAGCACCACAGATGGTTCAGGTTGGCGGTGGCCGGCCTGAACGAACACAACACGGTGCCAGCGCCCACGCCCCCGAACATACGTGGCGTCCGCCGGCCGAAGGTCTCTACGACCTCTCCATGGAAAAGGACTCCTGCGGCGTCGGCTTCATTGCCAACATCAAGGGTCGCAAGTCCCACCAGATCGTCTCCGACGCGATCAACATCCTCTGCAATCTCGAGCATCGCGGCGCTGTTGGCGCCGATCCCCGCGCCGGCGATGGCGCCGGCATCCTCGTTCAGATCCCCCACGATTTCTTCGCACGCAAAGCCGCCGCCCTCGGCTTCAAGCTGCCCAAGCCCGGCGAATACGCCGTCGGCGCGCTGTTCATGCCGCGCGACACCTCCTGGCGCACGGTAATCCAGAGCCTCATCGCCGATCAGATCAAAGCCGAAGGTCTCACATTGCTCGGCTGGCGAGATGTGCCGACCGACAATTCCTCGCTCGGCGAGACGGTGAAGCCCACCGAGCCGCACGGCATGCAGGTGTTCATCGGCCGCGGCGACAAGATCACGACCGAGGAAGACTTCGAGCGCACGCTGTACCTTCTGCGCAAGTCGATCTCCAACGCCATCTACCAGCGCCGCGAACGTGGCCTCGCAGGCTATTACCCGGTGTCGCTGTCGTGCCGCACCGTGGTCTACAAGGGCATGTTCCTCGCCGACCAGCTCGGCAAGTATTATCCCGACCTGCACGAAGAGGACTTCTCCAGCGCGCTCGCGCTGGTGCACCAGCGCTTCTCGACCAACACCTTCCCAACCTGGTCGCTCGCCCATCCCTATCGGATGATCGCGCATAATGGCGAGATCAACACCCTGCGCGGCAACGTCAACTGGATGGCGGCGCGGCAGGCCTCGGTGCAGTCCGAGCTGTTCGGCAAGGACATCAGCCGGCTGTGGCCGATCTCCTATGAAGGCCAGTCCGACACCGCCTGCTTCGACAACGCGCTCGAATTCCTGGTGCAGTGCGGCTACTCGCTGCCGCAGGCGGTGATGATGATGATCCCGGAGGCGTGAGCCGGCAATCCGTTGATGGAGGAAGAGCGCCGCGCATTCTACGAATATCACGCCGCGCTGATGGAGCCGTGGGACGGCCCCGCCGCCATCGCCTTCACCGACGGCCGCCAGATCGGCGCGACCCTCGACCGCAACGGTCTGCGTCCGGCGCGCTATCTGGTCACCAAGGACGATCGCATCCTGATGGCGTCGGAAATGGGCGTGCTGCCGATTCCGGAAGATCAGATCGTCACCAAGTGGCGTCTGCAGCCCGGCAAGATGCTGCTGGTCGATCTCGAGCAGGGCCGCCTCATTCCCGACGACGAGATCAAGGCCGAGCTCGCCAACAGCCATCCCTATCGCGAGTGGCTGAACCACACCCAGATCGTGCTCGAAGATCTGAACAACGCATCCACCAAGGGCGCGCGCACTAACCTGTCGCTGCTCGATCGCCAGCAGGTGTTCGGCTACACCCAGGAAGACCTCACCATCCTGATGACGCCGATGGCCTCCACCGGCGAGGAGCCGACCGGCTCGATGGGCACCGACACGCCGCTCTCGGCGCTGTCGGACAAGTCGAAGCCGCTGTTCACCTACTTCAAGCAGAACTTCGCGCAGGTCACCAATCCGCCGATCGATCCGATCCGCGAGGAACTGGTGATGAGCCTCGTCTCGATCATCGGCCCGCGCCCGAACCTGTTCGATCTCGAAGGCCTGTCGAAGCACAAGCGCCTCGAAGTGCGTCAGCCGATCCTGACCGACGCCGACCTTGAGAAGATCCGTTCGATCTCCGAGGTCGCCAACTCGCAGTTCAAGTCGCGCACCATCGACACCACCTTCCACGCCGGGCTCGGCGCGGCGGGCATGGAACACGTGCTGGACGAGCTTTGTGCCCGCGCCGAAGCCGCGGTGCGCGAGGGCGACAACATCATCATCCTGTCGGACCGCATGACCGGGCCCGACCGCATTCCGATGCCCTCGCTGCTCGCCTGCGCCGCCGTGCATCATCATCTGATCCGCACCGGTCTGCGCACCTCGGTGGGCCTCGTGATCGAATCCGGCGAGCCGCGCGAAGTGCACCACTTCGCCTGTCTCGCGGGCTATGGCGCGGAAGCCATCAATCCGTATCTGGCCTTCGAGAGCGTGATCGCGCTGAAGGACCGCCTGCCCGGCGCGCTCGACGACAAGGATATCGTCAAGCGCTACATCAAGTCGATCGGCAAGGGCCTGCTCAAGGTCATGTCGAAGATGGGCATCTCAACCTACCAGTCCTATTGCGGCGCGCAGATCTTCGACGCCATCGGGCTGAAGGCGGACTTCGTCGCCAAGTATTTCGCCGGCACCCACACCCGCATCGAGGGCGTCGGCCTTGCCGAGATCGCCGAGGAAGCCGTGCGGCGTCATGCCGATGCGTTCGGCGACTCGCCGGTCTATCGCAACTTCCTCGATGTCGGCGGCGAATACGCCATCCGCACCCGCGGCGAGGATCACGCCTGGACCGCGGATTCGGTCGCCAATTTGCAGCATGCCGTGCGCGGCAACTCGCAGGAGCGCTACCGCGCGTTCGCCAAGACCCTGAACGAACAGGCCGAGAGGCTGCTGACGCTGCGCGGGCTGTTCCGCATCAAGAGCGCCGAGGACGACAACCGAACGCCGGTGCCGCTCGATGAAGTCGAGCCGGCCGCGGACATCGTCAAGCGGTTCGCCACCGGCGCGATGTCGTTCGGCTCGATCTCGCGCGAGGCGCACACCACGCTGGCGATCGCGATGAACCGCATCGGCGGCAAGTCCAACACCGGCGAAGGCGGCGAGGAAGCGGATCGCTTCAAGCCGTTGCCGAACGGCGACTCGATGCGCTCGGCGATCAAGCAGGTGGCTTCGGGCCGTTTTGGCGTGACGACGGAATACCTCGTCAATTCCGACATGATGCAGATCAAGATGGCGCAGGGCGCCAAGCCCGGCGAAGGCGGCCAGCTGCCCGGTCACAAAGTCGACGCCACCATCGCCAGGGTGCGGCACTCGACGCCGGGCGTCGGCCTGATCTCGCCGCCGCCGCATCACGACATCTATTCGATCGAGGATCTGGCGCAGCTGATCTACGACCTGAAGAACGTCAACCCGCAAGGGCAGGTCTCGGTCAAGCTGGTCTCCGAAATCGGCGTCGGCACGGTGGCCGCGGGCGTCGCCAAGGCGCGCGCCGACCATGTCACCATCTCCGGTTTCGAAGGCGGCACCGGCGCTTCGCCGCTGACCTCGATCAAGCATGCTGGCTCGCCGTGGGAAATCGGCATCGCCGAAACCCATCAGACGCTGGTGCGCGAGCGGCTGCGCAGCCGCATCGTCGTCCAGGTCGACGGCGGCTTCCGCACCGGACGCGACGTCGTGATCGGCGCGCTGCTCGGCGCGGACGAAATGGGCTTCGCCACCGCGCCGCTGATCGCCGCCGGCTGCATCATGATGCGCAAGTGTCATCTCAACACCTGCCCGGTCGGCGTCGCGACGCAGGACCCGGTGCTGCGCAAGCGCTTCACCGGCCAGCCCGAGCACGTCATCAACTACTTCTTCTTCGTTGCGGAAGAGGTCCGCGAAATCATGGCGGCCCTCGGCTACCGCACCTTCGACGAAATGGTCGGCCAGACCCAGATGCTCGACCAGACCCGTCTTGTCGCGCACTGGAAAGCCAAGGGCCTCGACTTCTCCAAGCTGTTCTTCAAGCAGCAGGCGCTGCCGGGCCAGAAGATCCATCACGCCGAGGCGCAGGATCATCATCTGGACGCCGTACTCGACCGCACGCTGATCAAGGATGCGCAGGCCGCGCTCGACCGCGGCGCGCCGGTGCGGATCGAAACCGCCATCCACAACACCGACCGCAGCGCCGGCGCGATGCTGTCAGGCGAAGTGGCGCGGCGCTACGGCCATGCCGGCCTGCCGCTCGACACCATCCACGTCCATCTCAAGGGCACCGCCGGACAGGCATTCGGCGCCTGGTTGACGCGCGGCGTCACCTTCGAGCTCGAAGGCGAAGGCAACGACTATGTCGGCAAGGGCCTGTCGGGCGGGCGCATCATCGTGCGGCCACCGGCGCAATCCGGCATCGTGCCGGAAGAGTCGATCATCGTCGGCAACACCGTGCTGTACGGCGCGATCGAGGGCGAAGCCTATCTGCGCGGCGTCGCCGGCGAACGCTTCGCCGTCCGCAACTCCGGCGCCATCGCCGTGGTCGAGGGCGCGGGCGATCACTGCTGCGAATACATGACCGGCGGCATCGTCATCGTGCTCGGCAAGACCGGGCGCAACTTCGCGGCCGGCATGTCGGGCGGCATCGCCTATGTGCTGGACGAGGACGGCACCTTCACCAAGCGCTGCAACATGGCGATGGTCGAGCTCGAGCCGGTGCTCTCCGAGGAGATGATCAACGCCGACGCCTTCCACCATGCCGGCGATCTCGAGGCGCACGGCCGGGTCGATGTGTTCGCCGATCTCCTCAACGAGGATGTCGAGCGCCTGCA
>JAFKKO010000095.1 GCA_017305455.1 Hyphomicrobiales bacterium
TCGCCGCGATCGGCTCCATGTCGGTGATGGTGCCGCCGGGATTGGCGATCGACTCGACGAAGATCGCCTTGGTCTTCGGCGTCACCGCGCGGCGGAAGCTCTCGACGTCGTCGGTGTCCGCCCACACCACGGTCCAGCCGAAATTCTTGTAGGCGTGGTTGAACTGGTTGATCGAGCCGCCATAGAGACGGCGCGAGGCGATGAATTCATCGCCGGGCTGCATCAAGGTGTGGAAGGTCAGCACCTGCGCCGCGTGACCGGAGGCGACGGCGACCGCCGCGGTGCCGCCTTCAAGCGCGGCGACGCGCTCTTCCAGTACCGCCGTGGTCGGGTTGGTGATGCGGGTATAGATGTTGCCGAAGGTCTGCAGCCCGAACAGCGAGGCGGCATGGTCCACGTCGTTGAAGACATAGGACGCGGTCTGGTAGATCGGCGTGGTGCGAGCACCGGTGGTCGGGTCGGGCTGCGCGCCGGCATGGATGGCCAGGGTCGAAAAGCCGGGCAGACGTTCGGTCATGAGAGGTCCTGTCGCTATGTTACTTGTAATGACGATTTAATACTGAGTTCATGTTGAGTTTCATGCTGCGATCCGGCGCGGGGACAGTCAAGCCGCCGCGGCCATCTGGCGGATCGGCGGATGAGCGTCGTGGCGTTTTGCCGCTGCGTGGATTTTCATTCCATGAAAGCGGCGTTTTACGACTTGTTGTTCCTGTCCTTGGCGATGCGATCGGCCGCCGTGGTCGCGCCGCCCACCACGCTCGCGCGATTGAGCGACAGCCGCATGCCGCTGGTCGGAATCGGCGCGCGCTTTGAGCTGAGCGTGCGCGAGTTGACGCCCATCCATTGAATCTCGGAGGTAAGGCGGCCGTATTCGATTTTCGGGCAGCGGTTCATCACCACCTTGATGCCGGCGGCTTCCGCCTTCGCCGCGGCGGCATCGTCGCGCACGCCGAGCTGCATCCAGATGATCTTCGGCAGCGTCGTCAGCGACAGCGCTTCATCGACGATCGCCATCGCGCGCTCGGAGTTGCGGAAGATGTCGACCATGTCGATCGGCCGGTCGACATCGCGCAGCGATGCGAAAAATGGCTTGCCGACAAGGGTTTTTCCGACCTGTCCGGGATTGATCGGAATCATGTCGTAGCCGCGTTCGGCCAGATACTTGAAGGCGAAATAGCTCGGCCGCACGTTGATCGGGGAGGCGCCGACCATCGCGATGGTCTTCACGCCGGTGAGAATCTCGCGGATATAGCTGTCGGGGTAGGCGTCGTGGTTCATGGCAATATCCTGCGAATGGATTCTTCGCCTTTGGTAGTGGATGTGCGGCTTGATGCAAAGGCGGTTTCCACTTTTGCTCTGCGTCCCCTGTGTTACAAGGCGGTCCGATCGAAAGGAAGCAGGACATTTCCACCGATGACAAAAGCGAAGATGACGGTGGCCGAGCTGGAAGCGTTCCTGCGTGAGGAGTTTCCCCAGGCCTTCGCCAGCGGCGAGATTCTGATCGAGAGCGCGGACGGCACCGCCAGCCTGCTGCGCCAGCCCTATAATGAGCGCATGTTGCGGCCTGGCGGCACGGTGTCCGGCCCGACGCTGATGGCGCTGGCCGATTTCGCCATGTACGTCGTGCTGCTCTCCGCGATCGGTCCGGTCGGTCTTGCCGTCACCACCAGCCTCAACATCAATTTTCTGCGCAAGGGGCAGCCCGGCCAGGACGTCGTCGCCGCGGCGCGGCTGCTCAAGCTCGGCAAGCGCCTCGCGGTGGGCGAGGTGCAGTTGCTGTCCGGCACGTCGCCCGATCCGATCGCTCATGTCACCGCGACATATTCCATTCCGAATATTGATTGATTTCTACGGTATTATAGCACCATATTTATAGCCATTTGATTTATATGGAATTATTTGCGCGATGGGGCGTTGACGGATCGGCGCCCGTTCTCTAGAAAGCCCGCGCAGTCCGGCGGTCCGCGCCGCGACGCCCAATTCACGGATAGCTCACATGAAGACGTTTTCGGCCAAGCCAGCCGAGATCAACAAGAAGTGGGTGCTGATCGACGCCAAGGGTCTGGTCGTCGGCCGCCTCGCCACGTTGGTCGCGATGCGTTTGCGCGGCAAGCACCTGCCGACCTACACCCCGCATGTCGATTGCGGTGACAATGTCATCATCATCAACGCCGCGCAGGTCGTTCTCACCGGCCGCAAGCGCGACGACAAGATGTACTACAAGCACACCGGCTTCATCGGTGGCATCAAGGAGCGCAGCGCGAAGTCGATCCTCGAGGGTCGTTTCCCCGAGCGCGTGATCGAGAAGGCCATCGAGCGCATGATTCCGCGCGGTCCTCTCGGCCGCATGCAGATGGGCAACCTGCGCGTTTACGCCGGCGTCGAGCATCCGCACGAGGCGCAGCAGCCCGAAGTTATCGATATCGCATCGCTGAACCGCAAGAACACGAGGGCAGCATAATGTCAGACACCATGCAGTCCCTCGACCAGTTGTCGTCGCTCAAGACGGCGTCGCCCGAGGCTCCGAAGTACGTCAAGAAGGTCGACAAGCAGGGTCGCGCGTATGCCACCGGCAAGCGCAAGGACGCGGTCGCCCGCGTCTGGATCAAGCCCGGCTCCGGCAAGATCACCGTCAACACCCGCGACGTCGAAACCTATTTCGCCCGTCCGGTTCTGCGCATGCTGATCCAGCAGCCGATCGTCGCCGCTGCCCGTCAGGACCAGTATGACGTGGTGTGCACCGTCGCCGGCGGCGGCCTGTCCGGTCAGGCGGGTGCCGTTCGTCACGGCATCTCCAAGGCGCTGACCAACTTCGAACCCGACCTGCGCAGTGTTCTGAAGAAGGGCGGCTTCCTGACCCGCGACTCGCGCGTCGTCGAGCGCAAGAAGTACGGCAAGGCGAAGGCCCGCCGCTCCTTCCAGTTCTCGAAGCGCTAACGCATTCGATCAAATCGTCCGCATCTTGCGGGCCATGCCGACAAAAGGGCGCCTTCGGGCGCCCTTTTTTGTCGTTCCGGATTGAAATGAATTGACGACAGTTTTCGCGAAAATTTTGTGAGCGTCGCAAACGGAGTTCCAACACACGGTTGCTAGCGTGAGGACGGCTGAGGAGCTATTCCGGCTCCGCCCGAGTTGAGCGCGTACCTCCATGGTGTCCGCAGGCACGACCCTTTCTCTCAACATCTCGACGCTTTATCTCGTCGCGGCGTTGGTCGCGCTGTTGCTGGGCGCGATGCTGCTGTTTTTCTGGCGGCAGCAGAAGATCGCCGCGCTTGGCTGGTGGGGCTCGGCCTACATGCTTGGCAGCGCCTCGATCGCGCTCTGGACTATCGGCGGCGGCGCGCTTGGATTTGAATTGTCGCTCGCGGTCAATGCGGTCGGCTTTATCGCCTGCGGCCTCGTCTGGGATGCGGCGCGGGTGTTCCATGGTCGCGCGCCAAGCATCGGCGGCGTGCTGGCCGGCGCGGCGCTGTGGGTGGCGGCGAGCCTCCTGTTGGATCCGCTGACCGCCGAAATGCAGATGACGCTGGGCGCCGGCATCGTCGCAGCCTATGCCGCGCTGACGGCGGCCGAACTTGCCCGCGAGCGGCGCAAGGCGATGCGGGCGCGCTGGCCCGCGCTGATCGTGCCGTTGCTGCACGGCGCGGTGCTGATGCTGCCGATCGTTGTCAGCGATGTCATGCACACGCAGGGCATGGCCACGAACATGCGCGGCCTGTGGATCGCGGTCTTTGCCGCCGAGCTCGTGCTTTATGCGGTCGGCACCGTATTTATCATCTTCATTCTGGTGTCCGAGCGCGTGGTCGCGGCTCACAAGACCGCGGCCTCAATCGACCCGCTGACGGGCCTGCTCAACCGGCGCGGCTTCAGCGAAGCGACGGCGCGGATGATGGAGCGCGAGGCCGGCGCGGGCCGTCCCATTACGGTGATGATCTTCGACATCGACCATTTCAAGTCGGTCAACGACCGCTTCGGTCATGCGACGGGCGACGAGGTGCTCAAACTGTTTTCCGAAACGGTCGTCGCCAATCTACGTGCCACCGACCTCATCGGGCGAGTTGGTGGTGAGGAATTCGCAGCACTTTTGCCCTGTGGCATGGACGAGGCCGAAACCGCAGCCGAGCGCGTCCGCGAGGCGTTTCAGGATTCCGGCGTCGCGATCGACGACGAGCCGCTCGCCACGACAGTGAGCATCGGTCTCGCCGGAGGGCCGGCCGATACCGAGCTTGAGGTGCTGATGGCGTCCGCCGATACGGCGCTCTATCAGGCCAAGCGCGGCGGCCGCAACCAGGTCAGGGCGATCATCGAGCAGCCGCTGTCGCTCGGGCAGGCGCGCCGCGGCGTGCCGGGGGCAGCCGCGCAGCCGGCGGTCGAACTCGCCAACATGGTGGAAGCGAGCGCATAATTCGTTCGCGCAAGCATTCTCCTAAGGTTCTGTTTACTACACCGGCCCTACTATTGCGGCATGTCCGGCTCATCTGGTCACGACGTTCACAAGGATCTTTCGGCGCTCGAAGCGGCTGCCGCCTCGGCGCGCGCGGGATTTGCCTGCATGTTCTCCACCTCGGACGAATATGAGCGGGCGTTGATCAGCGAGCGCCGCGCGCAGGGGCGCTATCGCACCGGCATCGATTGGCAGCCGGTGATCCTGACCGGTTGCGCCCTGATACTGTCCGGTGCCTTGCTCGTGATGCTGTAGGGCCTGCTCAGAGGTCCGCCGGTCTCTGCCATCGATAAAATTTTGGCTGTGTCCTCCGACGCTTTTGTCAGGCGAGTGGTATCCACGCCGGCTGAAAACGCTATAACCCTTTCCGAGGTTCAGAAAGGGTGCACCACCATGATCACTGAAATCGTACAGCTCGAAATCAAGCCCGGCGAGGAAAAGGATTTCGAGGCGGCGGTTGCGATGGCGCAGCCGATCTTCAAGCGCAGCAAGGGCTGGAAGAGTCTCGAAGTGCACCGCTCGATCGAGAAGCCGTCGCGCTATCGTCTTTTCATCATCTGGGAGACGCTGGAAAATCACATCGTCGATTTTCGCGAATCCAAGGAATTCCAGGAATGGCGGGCGCTGGTCGGGCCGCACTTCGCATCGCCCCCCGAGGTCGAGCACACTAACAAGGTGGGCGCTTTCTAAGTGGTCACGATATGAAAAAGGCCCCGACCGGGGCCTTTTTCAATGAGGCGATTCATCAAGTGCTGACCGATCATCAAGTGCTGACCGACTCGGGTTCTTCGCCCTCGCGCAGATAGTCCATCACGACTTTCACGATCGCCACCAGCGGCAGCGCCAGCGCAAGTCCCCACAGGCCGAACACCACGCCGAGCAGGATCTGGAACGCAAATAGCGTTGCGGGTGGAATGTCGAGCGCCTGGCGCTGGATGATTGGAGTCAGCACGTAGCTCTCCAGCGCGTGGACGCCGAGAAACAGGACGGCGGCACTGGCGGCAGCGACCCAGCCCGAGGCGAGGCTCGCCAGCACCACGATCAGGCCGCCGATGATCGCGCCCACCGTCGGGATGAAGGCGAGCAGGCCGGCCTGGATGCCGAGAATGAACGCGCTCTGGATGCCGATCAGTTTCAGGCCGATCCAGGTGACCAGGAATACCGCCACCATGGTCACCATCTGGGCGATCAGCCAGCGCTCCAGGGTCTCGCCGATCCGGTCCACCACCTCGGTGACGCTGGCGCGATGTCGCGCCGGGGCGAGGCGGAGCAGGCCGCTGCGGTAGACGCCGGGTTGCGCGGCGAAGGCGAGGCCGAGAAACAGCACGATGAAGAAGTTGCCGACCACGCTGACGGTGCCGAGCAGCAGCTTGAAGGTCTGGCTGATGATGGCGCCGCCGCCGGAGGCGAGGGCGCCTGCGCTCGGCAGGTTGCGTGGCGCTGCGGGCGTCGTGGCGGAGGCCTCCGGGGTGGCAGGCGTTCCGTTCGAACTACCGAGTTCGAGATAGCTGGTATCGACGCCGTGCTGCTCGAGGAAGTCCTTCACGGTGACGATCTGCGCCTTCAGCGTGTTGCTTAGCACGGCAGCCTGCTGGGCGATGGTTGAACCGCCGAGCGCGACCACGCCTGACAGCATTCCGGCCAGCAGCACGCAGACCAGCGCCAGCCGCAAGGCATGCGGCCCCCCGACCACATGGCGCATCAGATGGCTCATGGCGGTGAGGCCGACACCGAGCAGGGCGCCCGCGAAGATCAGAAACAGCGTGGCGGAGAAGGCCCACGCAAAGGTGAGGGCGGCGGCGAAGCTGACGATGCCGATACCGCCGACGACGATGGACCATGCAAGGTCGCGGCGGGTCTGGGCTGTCTCGCTGGATGCTGTCACATTCGATCCCTGTGGTTGAGGCGCGGTCCACACTTTTTCCGAAAGAGGGGCCGCGATCAAGAGAGGGCCATGTCAGGCGCCCGCGGTAAAAGAAAAAGGCGCTCCGCGGAGCGCCTTTCC
>JAFKKO010000122.1 GCA_017305455.1 Hyphomicrobiales bacterium
AGAATGATCGCGGTCTTGAACGGCTCGATCTCGGCGATCTGCTCGGCCAGCGCCGTGGAATAGAGCGACAAGCCGAACAGGACCAGGAAGATCATGTATTTGATCGGCCACAGCCGCTCGTGCAGGCCCCATGGCAGCCGAAGCTGCGGCACTTTCACCGCCTGGGCGATATTGTTGAGCAATTCCTGCAACGCGCCGAACGGACACAGCCAGCCGCAGAACGGCCCGCGCCCCCAGAACAGCAGCCCCGCCGCCACCGACGCCCACAGCAGGAAGATGTGCGGCGCGGAGAGGAAATATTCCCAGCTAAAGCCGGTCAGCAGCGAACTCATGAAGGTCAGGACATTGACCACCGAAAGCTGCGCGTTGACGTACCAGCCGAGCCAGACCAGCACGAACAACAGATAGGCCCGACGCACCCAGACATAGACCTGCGGCCGCCGCACCAGCACGTTCTGGAAAAAGAAGATCAGCGTCAGCGTGCCGAGCGCGACCACGGTGATGCCAATCCTGACGGCATCGCCGCGCCAGATCCGCATCCACAGCGGCTCCTCGTCGGGCGCCGCGGCGGCCGCGCTCTGCGCGGGTTGCGGCGATGCCGCGGCGGGCTGCTCGGTGCGAACGACCGTCGCCGGCTGCTCGCGCTTGAGATAGGCGTCCGGCAGCGTGTAGCCGAGATCGAAGGTCAGGAACGCCTTGTCGCGCGCGCCGATCGCCCGCTGCACCAGAAGCTGCAACGTCCACGGCTCGGCCGGATCGAACGTGAAATCGGGCGGCACCACGAACAGGCTGATTTCGGGGAAGGCTGGCGCGCCCTCCGCGGCAAAATCACCCAGCCTTGTGTGATCGCGGTCGCGGAAGCGGATGCTGTTGCCGTCCTGCAGAAGCTCGATGCGGTCGAAGATGCCGCCGCGGACATAGCCCGAGCCCTTGAACGAATAGCGGCCCGAGCCGGCGACCACCAGCGCCTGCTGGCCGGGCTTCAGCCGCGCCTTGAGGCGCTCATAACCGTCATCGCCAAGCAGGCTGCGGCCGATGGTCGGCACCGCGACATCGGCGACATACAGATCGATGAAATCGTCGGCCGGATCGCCGGTCTCGGCATGCGCCACCGCCGCCGCGTTGCCGGATTTCGCGTAAGCCTCGTTGATATCGGCAACGCTCAGATGCAGCCGGCGGATCGAGCCGTCGCCCAGCAGGGTCTGCCAGTCGCGCGTCTCGCTCTTGCTCATGTCGATGGTCTTGACCACCTGCGCCGCGACCGCCGCAACCCCAGCCTGCCCCTGATTGCCGAGCCGCCCGGTCCTGATCAGTTTCGTCGCCGAGCGGACGATGCTGTCGCCGATCACCAGCACGGTGACGGTCGCGCCGCTGACGATATCGACCTGCGGCGCTTTCGCGGCACCGCTGACCACCGGCATCATTTCGGTGCCGACCAGCTTGTTGACGGCGTCGAGAATGCGTTTTTCCGGAATGCCGATCAGGACGATCGGCTCTTTATGATCGACCAGCTTGAATCCGGCGAGAACACCCTGTGTGGTGATGCCGGCGAGAACATGGATCGGCTTTCCCGAATAGCCGACCGAATTAGAGAAATCCGAATTGAGGAAGGCAAAGCCGAGAAGCTGATCGTCCTTGTAGATCGGTGCGACCGGCGGATCGCCCTGCAGCGGCCCGAATCGCGTTGCCTGCGGAATCAATTCCGCCGGCTGCGCCTTGCTGAGATACTCGCTGAGCTGGCCCGCCGCGCGTGCATCGGCAGCGAGGAAAATCGCTCCGATCAGGACAACAAGAGCGACGACGTGAGCGACGCAAAAATCTCGGAATTTAGACAAACCGTCCCCATCCGCTTTTGCTGCTTCAGGAGAAGCCAACAAAAAACGACGCCGCCGGTTCCTGTGCATTGGCAACCCCGCATGGACATCTGTATCAGTAGAGATAATAATGGCATTTGTCCTATATCAAATCACGGACTGCGAGGCGAAGCTCTTCATGCACGAAAAGCCTCTGCTGACAACGACGCCGGCGCCGATCGTCAGTCTGCCGGAATTCTACGCTGTTGCCTTCAATCAGGCTCAACGCGCAGCACAGCACTATAGCGCGGCGACGTTGCATGCCGATCGGAACGCAAGCGGTCTGCAATCGGTGTTCGCCACTCTCGTATCGCGGGAAAAGATCCGGGCCGATGCGATCGCGAAGGCCTGCGTTGAAGCGTGCGGTCAGCCTCCCGATCTGAAAAAGCTGCCGGCCGGTTTCGCCGATCTGGTCCCGATGCAGGAAATTGTGGATATCGCCGACTCGCGCCTGGTCACGCCCTACGCCGCATGGGCGCTCGCGGTCCGCCATCGCCGGCGCGCTTTCGCGTTCTGGACCTACGTCGCCGCTCTTGCCGCGCAGCCGACGATCAGCGCCGCCGCCGAACGGCTGGCGCGGGAGGCGCTGGCCGACGGCAATCTGCTGCGCCGGGAGCGACGTCTTGCATGGCAGAACGAGCATAAAACGAGCGAAGGCGATCAGGGCGACAGGGACATGTCGGCCGCTTTGCTGGAAAGCCTGCTGCGGCGAGACATGCTGGCGTGGTCGCAGACCCTGCCGCCGGCGCAGAGCGAGCAGCTTCTGCTGGCCGGCGCGCTCGCGCCCTCCGACGACGCCCCGCTCGGTGACATCGAAACGCCGGCGCCCGGCGAACTCGAACAGGTCAAGCAACGCGCCCTGCGGCGGGCCGAGCAACTGTCAAACATCTACCTCGACGATGCCGACAGCGCCACCGACCAGAGCAGTCTCGATTTTGCGCAGAAGCTCGCCGCACATTCGATCTGGCGGCTGGCGAATCTGCGGGCCGTGGCCGCAGGCGGCCCGCGGCGCTAACGCGCCGCAACCCGATCAAGCCAATAGCCGACTTGCGGCTTTAAGCACGAGCCTGCGGAGACGACGTCCCGCATGGCCTCCGTCACGGCCGGCGCGGCGCTCGGAAGACATTGTTAAAGCACCAGACATTGCTAAACAGAGCGGGCGTCCGCGCATTGCAGCCAGGGCGTTCGAGGCCGGCAGGTCTTCCTGCGTCGCATGGCGATTGATCCGATGCGTTATCTCTATCTGCTTTTCGGCATCACCTTCGTGATCCTCGGCTTCGTCGGGGCGTTCCTGCCCGTGCTGCCGACCACGCCGTTCCTGATTCTTGCGGCTGCGTGCTTTGCCCGTTCCTCTCCCCGGCTTGAGAGCTGGCTGCTGTCGCATCCCCGGTTCGGGCCCGCGCTCATGGCATGGCGCGAAAACCGCGCGATCCCCCGAAAAGCCAAGCTGCTCGCGCTTGGCGGAATGAGCGTCAGCTTTCTGTGGCTCTGGCTCGGGGTCGGCCCCGGCGCCATACCTCTGGCGATCGCCGGCGCGGTGATGCTGGTAGGGTTGGCCTACGTTTTCAGCAAGCCATCCGCGTAAAGATCGGGCCTCACATTGAAGGCGCGGTTCGATTGCTCTAGTGTCGGATCGAACCGCATCGGGACAGGCGCACGACCACCAGAATGACTATTTTCGTATTCAGCGTCGTTCTGTTCGCCGCCGCACTTCATGCCATCTGGAACGCCGTCGTCAAAGGCGGCGCCGACAAGCTGCTCACCACCGTGCTGGTCACGACCTGGGCGACATTGATCGCCGCGGTGTGCCTGCCGTTCCTGCCCGCTCCAAGCCGGGAAAGCTGGCCCTTCATCGGCGTCTCCACGCTGCTTCAGGTCGGCTATTACGTGCTGGTGGCGCGGACCTATCATCTTGCGGATATGAGCCAGACCTATCCGTTGATGCGCGGCACCGCGCCCTTGCTCGTCGCCATCATCAGCGTCGCGGTTCTCGGAGGACATCTGTCCGCTTCAGCCTGGGTCGGGATTGCCATCATCTGCGCCGGCATCCTCGCGATGGCGACGTCGGGGCACTCGAAAAACAAGGCCGGGCTCGCGCTCGCTTTGCTCAATGCGGGCGTGATCGCGAGCTACACGCTGGTCGACGGGCTGGGCGTGCGCCTGTCGGGCGCGCCCGCCGCCTACACATTGTGGATCTTCCTGCTCACCGGCATTCCGCTGATCGTCTGGACGTTCGTCGCGCGGCGCGCCGAATTCCAGGGCTATATCGCCGCCAACTGGCATCTCGGACTGGTGGGTGGCGCGGGCACGATCATTTCCTATGGCCTCGCGCTCTGGGCGATGACGCTTGCGCCCGTCGCCGTCATTGCCGCCCTGCGCGAGACCTCTATCCTGTTCGGAACGGCGATCTCGGCGCTGGTTCTCAAGGAGCGGGTCAGCATGGTCCGCATGGTTGCGGTGTGCATCATCGCCATCGGCGCGGGAATCCTGCGGTTCGCTTAAGACAGCCTCACAAAAAAAGCCGGGGTGCATGGCGCGCCCCGGCTGATCTGTTGGATTCCAGGATGACGGCGGCGCGCTATGCCGTCGCCACCGCGGCAGTGCCGGCGCTGCTCTGGCGATGAGCGGTGCGCATCGGCTTGAGCACCGCGATCGCCAGGAACGCCGTGAGGAAGTTCATCGCGATCACGACGCCGAACACCACGTTCCATGACGCGGTAATCTCGTGCAGCTCGGCCGCGAGCGGGCCGCCGAGCACCGAGCCGACACCCTGCGCCATATACAGGAAGCCGTAATTGGTGGTGGCGTTCTTGGTGCCGAAGGTATCGGTCAGGGTGGAGGGAAACAGCGAGAAGATCTCGCCCCAGCCGAAGAACACGACGCCCGACAGAAGCACGAAGGTCAGCGGGTGATGGGCGAAGAGCAGCCAGATCGTCATGGCGATGCCTTCGATGCCGAACGCGATCAGCATGGTGTTCTCTCGGCCAATCCTGTCCGAAACCCAGCCGAAGAACGGACGGGTCAGACCATTGGTGAAGCGGTCGATGGTCAGCGCCAGCGGCAGCGCTGCAAGGCCGAACACCAGAGCGTCCTTGACGCCGAAATCCTTGGCGAAGGCGCCCATCTGCGAGATCACCATGAGGCCCGAGGTGGACATCATCGTCATCATCACGAACATCAGCCAGAAAATCGGGCTGCGCAGCATTTCGCGCGGCGCGTAGTCGCGGGTTTCCTGCACGAGACCGTGGACCTGCGCATCGACCGCAACGTGCGGCGTGCTCTTGTCGGGACGACGCATGCCAAGCGCGGCCAGCACGCCGACGACGCCGAAGATGATGCCGAAGACCATAAGCGTGTGCGACAGACCGCTGCTGCGCAGGCTGCCCGAAATCGGGAAGGTGGTGAGGATGGCGCCGAAGCCGTAACCGGCCGCGACCAGGCCCACGGCAAGACCGCGCTTGTCGGGAAACCACTGCACCATCATGCCGACCACGCCGACATAGATGATGCCGGTGCCGATGCCGCCGAGAACGCCGTACGTAATATAAAGTCCCGTGAGGCTTTCGACATGAGCGGCGAGAACCCAGCTCAGGCCGGTCAGTGCCGCGCCGAACGCCAGCAGCACGCGCGGGCCGAAGCGATCGACCAGATAGCCCTGCGCCGGCGACAGGAAGGTTTGCAGCATGATCAGCAGAGAGAACGTCACCTGGATTTCGGCAAGCGGAGCATGCAGCTTTTCGGTCAGCGGGCCGGTGAACAGCGCCCAGACATATTGCGGGCTCGAGATCGCCATCATCGCGACCATGCCCAGAAAAAGTTGAAACCAGCGTGATGGCGGCGCAGACGTGGTCCGCCCGGTTTGGGTTGTCATGTCGTTTCACTCCCTATGTTGTGATTATTGGCCAGTTAACCCGGCTCTCTATTGCTAATAGTATATCTCTAACATGTCAGTCCCGCCGAGCTGTTGCAAGTTTATTGCAACCCGGTCACGGTCCGGCTGTGATCTCGAAGAGTTTCTCGCCAGGGGTGCGCCAGACAGGCGACTCGCGTCCATTTGGCACTCGCCAAACGGCTGACCGCGTGGGAAAGGTGACAACCCCGATCATTAAGACGATCGTAGGCTTGGAACGCCGTGGTTAAGGCAGGATAACATACTCAGGAATAAGACCTTTTCTTATCTGTCATCAATCATGCAGTTTTTGTGATGCAATCCATGAGCCTTCCCGAAGTTGTCGACAACGACGACGAATTGCAGTCGCGCACCGCTTATCGTCTGATCGAGGAGATGATCGTGACGCACGAGCTGCCCCCCGGCTCGCGCATCTCCGAAGTGTCGCTCAGCAGCAAGCTCGGCATCGGACGCACGCCGATCCGCGAGGCACTGCAACGACTGTCGTTTGAAGGCACCGTGAGGATCGTGCCGCGTTCGGGCGCCTTCGTCTCGGAGATCGATCTGGTCGATCAGCTCGCCATGATCGAAGTGCGCAAGGGCATCGAGAGGGTCCTGGCTGGTCGGGCCGCCCGCTTCGCACGCGACACCGAGCGCGCCCGTTTTCGTCAGCTCGCTCTCATGTTCGAGAAGGCTGCCGCG
The DNA here is from genome assembly GCA_017305455.1 of Hyphomicrobiales bacterium. Lineage (GTDB taxonomy): Bacteria > Pseudomonadota > Alphaproteobacteria > Rhizobiales > Xanthobacteraceae > Afipia. The sequence continues at coordinate 6,445 of JAFKKO010000122.1, forward strand.
ACGCACAGCGGCCTTGCTTTCGTCGAGGCCGACCGCGAATTCAATTCACTGATCATCGCGACCGCGCGCAACAAATACGCCGCACAGGCCATTTCTCCGATTGAGGTGCAGACCCGGCGCTTCTGGTATCTGCACTTCAAGCAGTTCGGAGATTTGCAGCGGGTCTGCACCCTGCATGCTCATGTGGCTCGGCGCATCGCGGAAAACGACGAGGCGGGCGCGCGCGACGGCTCCGACCAGATCGTCGATTACGCCGAGGAATACACGCGAAAGACGCTGATGTTCTTTGGCATGGGCGGCGGCTGACCGCTCGTCTTGCGATCGAGACCGCGTCCCGGTTGTGTGACGACGCGGCCCCTCGTTCCTCACACCATGGCGTGGCAGCGGTTGTAGCCTTGCGGCTGGGAGCGCTCATAGGCCGCACCGAGACGCACCACGTCATATTCGCCGAGCGCGCGCCCGACAATGTGCAACCCAACCGGCATACCATCTGTCGCAATGCCCGCACAGACCGAGCCCGCCGGCTGGCCGGTGAGGTTGAACGGATAGGTGTAATAGACCCACGACACCAGATTGCGGTCGGACAGATGCTCCGGAATGTTCACGCCGACATCGAGCGAGGAGACCGGCACCACTGGTGAGACCAGCACGTCGTAGGTCTCGAACAACGTCCGCACCTCGTCGCGGAAGGCATAACGCTCGAACACCTTGGTGTAATAGCTGCGCATGTCCTGCGACAGCGCGCCTTCCAGCACGTCGGCGACCGCGGGATCGAGCATGTCGCGCTTGTTCTCGACGAAATCGCGCAGCCGGATACCGACGCCGGCATAGAACTCGGCGGTCCACAGATCAATCGGGTCCCTTGCGAACGGACGATCAATCTGCTCGACCTCGCAGCCGAGCGTCTCCAGCGTCCGCACCGCCTTCTCCACCACGGCGAGCACGGCGGGATCGGGCTTGGCGTAACCGAAGGTCGGACTGTAGGCGACCCGCATACCTTTCACGCTCGCCTGCGCCGCGCCGAGCACGTCCGGCACCGGTCCTGCGACGCTGAACGGATCGCGCGCGTCGTAACCGGCGATGGCGGAGAACAGCAGCGCCGCATCCTGCATCGAGCGCGCCATCGGCCCGACATGCGCCAGGGTCGGCGTCGCCGAGGCCGGCCACACCGGCACGCGGCCGAAATGGCCCTTGATGCCGGCAAGCCCCGAAAGACTGCACGGAATCCGGATCGAGCCGCCGCCATCGGTGCCGAGCCCGAACGGCGTGACGCCGGCCGCGACCGACGCCGCGGCGCCGGCGCTGGAGCCGCCCGGCGTCTTGTTCTGATTCCATGGATTGCGGGTGATGCCGGTGAGCAGATTGTCGCCGACCGGCTTGCAGCCGAACTCGCTGGTGGTGGTCTTGCCGATAATAATGGCACCGGCCTGCCGCAGCCGCTCCACCGCGGGCGCATCGGCCGCAGCAATGTTGTTGGCCATCGCCTTCGAACCGGAGGCATAGGTCACGCCGCCGACCGCGATCAGATCCTTGACGCTGACCGGGATGCCGTGGAGGAAGCCGAGCGGCTGGCCGCGCATCACCGCCTCTTCCGCCGCCACGGCCGCAGAAAGCGCCGCTTCCGGCATCAGCGTGCTGAAGGCATTGAGAGTGGGTTGCGTCGCCTCGGCCGCTGCAAGCGCGCGCCGCGTGACTTCGACCGGCGAGACATCCTTGCGGGCAATCAGGCGCTTCAGCTCAACGGCGGACAGGGCATCGAATTCGGTCGACATCACTTAACCTCCGGCGACGATCACGAAAAAAGCGGGCGGCGATCTCCGCCGCCCCAGGCCATGACATCGTTGTCAGAGCGGCGAGGCACCGCGCCGCCGCTCTGTTTGTTCGCATCAGCCGACGATGGCGAAAGCGCGCACCGGCGAGCCGGAACCGCCCTTGAACTTCAGCGGCACGCCGAAGAACTGCACTTCACCCTTGCCGAGCAACTCCTCAAGGTTCACCAACCACTCCCAGTGGCTCATGCCAAGATCACGGCACAGGCGATGCTGCGAGAAGATATTGTCCGACGGACGGTCGGTCGAAGGACCTTCGACGCCGTGCATCTTCGAACCGCGCTCGTGCAGCCACTTGGTGGCTTCGACGGTGAGCTGCGGATTCTTGAACACCGATTCCAGCTTCGGATAGTTGCGCTTGTGGAAGCCGGTGCACAGCAGCACGATGTGGCCGTCCACCTTCACGCCCGACTTCTTCTCCGCCTCGGCCATGTGCTCGGCGGTGATGTCTTCGAGATCACCGACATGGCGCAGGTCGAACGCCACCGCCTTGCCCATGAACAGCTCGAGCGGCATCTCGTCCACCGCCTTGCCTTCCGGATTGACATGGCGGAACGCATCGACGTGCGTGCCGACATGGTCGAGCATGGCGATGAAATTGGTCTGGAACGTCATCGCATCGCCAGGCACGCCGAGATTGAAGGCCTTCGCCGATTCATGAGACATGTGGGTCGTGATCACCGGGCGCTGGAACAGCTTGTGCGCCGGCATGTTGTCTTCGATCAGCAGGCTAAGATCGACGATACGTTTACTCATTTACTTTCTCCTTCGGCTTATTTGTCCGGTTGATGCTTCTTTCCGAGAAATGCTTCCATCACGGCGGGTGAACCCGCCAGTTCGTCCGCACGCCCTTCAAGCTCGATTTTTCCGTGCCCAACGACATAGGCGCGATGCGAGATCGCCAGCGCCTGCGCCGCCAGTTGCTCCACCAGCAGGATGGTCTGCCCGGCGGCATTGAGATCTCGCAGCACGCCCATCATCTGCTCGACGATCTTCGGCGCGAGGCCGAGCGACATCTCGTCGATCATCAGGAGGTCGGGCTTGGAGACGAGCCCGCGCGCCACCGCGAGCATCTGCTGCTCGCCGCCGGACAGGCTGCCGGCGCGCTGATGCAGCCGCTCCTTGAGCCGCGGGAACAGATCGAACATGGTGTCGAAGTCGCGCAGCGCCGCCTCGCGATCGCTTTTCCAGCGGCCGTAGGCGCCGAGGATCAAATTGTCCTCGACGGTCTGGTCCGCGAAAATCAGCCGCCCTTCCGGCACCAGCGCGAGACCGCGATTGACCTTGCGATGGGCGGGGAAATTCGCGGTCTCCTCGCCCTTGAACAGGACGCTGCCGGCGCGCGGCCGCACGAGGCCACTGACGCCGCGCAGGATCGAGGTCTTGCCGGCACCGTTGTTGCCGATCACCGAGACGAATTCACCACGCCGCACGACAAGATCGACGCCGCGCACGGCGATCGCCGCACCGTACTGGATTTCGAGGCCGCGCACTTCGAGCAGCACATCGTTCGCGCTTGTGCTCATGCTCAAGCCCCCTCCGCCGCCTGGGCCGCCGGAGCGACGCCAAAATACGCCTCGATCACGCGCGGATCGTTCTGAATGATGGAAGGCTTGTCGCTGGCGATAACCACGCCGTAGTCGAGCACGGTGACGCGATCCGCCACCGACATGATGAGATCGACGTGGTGCTCGATCAGCAGCACGGAGATGCCGAGCGAGGCGGTGCGGCGGATCATGCGGTCGAGCTCGTCGATTTCCTGCGTGGTCAGGCCGGCAGCCGGCTCGTCGAGCAGCAGAAGGCGGGGCGCGGTGGCGAGCGCCCGGGCAATCTCCAGGCGGCGCTGCATGCCGAACGGCAGGAATCGCGCCTTCTCATTGACGAAATCGGTCAGGCCGACAAAGGCCAGCAGCGCTTCCGCCGCATGGCGGCATTCGGCTTCCTCCTTGTGGAAACGCCCGGCGCGGAAGGCCGCCTCGAACAGACCGTAGGAGAGCCGCTTCTGGTAACCGACCATCACGTTCTCGATCACCGTCAGATCACCGAACAGCTCGGTATTCTGGAAGGTGCGCGCAACGCCGCTGCGGGCGACGAGATGCGGCGGTGAGCCGGCGAGATTGACGCCGTCGAGCGTGACAACGCCTTCGTTCGGCCGGTAGAAGCCGGTGACGATGTTGACCATGGTCGACTTGCCGGCCCCGTTCGGGCCGATCAAAGCGTGGATCTCGCCCGGCGCGACCTGCATCGAGGCCTTGTTCAGCGCGGTGAGACCGCCAAAGCGAATGGTCAAGCCTTCGGCGGAGAAGGATGCCGGCGCCCATCCCGCCTTCGAATCCTTCAGCACCTGCTCGATCTCGCTCTCCGTCACCCGCAGCGGGGCCGGAGCACGCCTGAGGAAACGCGCCGCCAGATGTGTCAGCGTGCCGAAAATGCCGAGGGGCAGCACAAACATCACCAGCGCCAGCAACAGGCCATAGGCAAACTGCTGCCAGTACTGAAGCTGCTGCAGATATTCGGGCAGATAGGTCAGGATCAACGCGCCAAGCAGCGCGCCGACGGTGGTCCCTGCCCCGCCCAGCACCACCATCAGCAGGAAGCGGATGGAGTCGTTGAAGGTGAAGCTGTCCGGCGAGATGTAAAGATTGAGGAAGGCGTAGAGCACGCCGGCCAGACCCGCCGTCGCGGCCGCGATGACGAAAGCGAGCGTGCGCACGCCGGTGGCGTTGAGGCCCACGCCCCGCGCCGCGGTCTCGCTCTGCGCCACCGCCAGCATGGCGCGGCCGTAGCGCGACTGCTTGATGTTGTGGGTCACGACCACGACAAGGAACAGGAGCGAGGCGAGCACGCCATAATAACGGAAGCCATCGAGCGGCCAGCCGAACAGCGTCGGCTTGGGAATGCTGCTGATGCCGGTGGTGCCGCCGGTGAGATGATCCCACTCGATGATGACGTTCTCGACGATCAGGCCGAAGGCGATGGTGATGACGGCGAGATAGACGCCGCGCACCCGCACCGTGGGATAGGCCAGCAGCGCGCCGAACGCGCCGGCCACCACCGTTCCGGCGATCGCCGCGAAGACGAAATCGAGCCCGAGACGGCTGGCCAGGATCGCGCCGGTATAGGCGCCGAGCGCGAACAATCCGGCCTGGCCGAGCGAGATCAGACCCGCGAGACCGACGAGCACGTTGAGGCCGAGCGCCACGATCGCATAGATCGTGAACAGCATGAACAGCCGCAGCGAGTATTCGTTCTCCGCCGTGAACGGCAGAACAGCCAGGAAGATCGCCAGCGCAGCGAAGGCGAAAGGTGTGAGCAGACGCCGGGTCATACCTTGAACACCTCGCGCTTGCCGAACAGCCCTTGCGGGAAGACGAGGAGGACGAGAATGGTGAGACCGAAGCCGACGATCTCGCGCGCCGCGGTGGAAATATAGCCCTCAACGAATTTCTCGACGACGCCGAAACCAAGACCGGCGATGACCACGCCGGGCGCGCTGGTGATGCCGCCAATGATGGCGACGGCAAAGCCCTTGAGGCCGAGCGTCAGACCCATCGACGCGGAAGCCTGGGTGATTGGCGCGATCAGGATGCCGGCGGCGCCGCCCAGTGCAGCGGCGAGACCGAAGGAGAATCCGAACATCCAGTTGACGTTGATGCCCATCAGCGAAGCGGCGTTGCGGTCAAACGACACCGCCTGCATCGCGCGGCCGATCAGCGTGTGGCGCTGCATCCAGCCGAGGCCGAGCATCGCAACCAATGCGACGACGGGAATGACGAGTTCCTGCGGATAGACGCCGGCCCCCATCACCGAGATCGCCTTCTCCACGCCCGGCGAAGGCAGTGCGCGCGAGAAGCCGCCGAATTCCATCGTCACCAGCGCCTGCAGCATGATGCCGATGGCGATGGTGGTCAGCATCCAGCCGATCGAACTCGTGGTCTTGGCGAACGGCCGCACGGCGAAACGCTCGAGCAGAATGCCGAACAGACACGACACCGCGACGGCGCCAGCGATGGCGAGCGGCAACGGGACGCCCTGATCGATCGCCATGATGGTCAGCACCGCGCCGAGCATGAGCGTGTCGCCGTGGGCGAAGTTCACCGCCTTCGCCGCCGACCACATGATGTGAAAGCCGAGCGCGACGAGGGCATAGCAGCCTCCGATCGCAAGTCCCGACAAAGTGTACTGGATAATCGATTGCATCTGATCCACCGCGCGCACGGTCGTTTCCGCAGGAAGCCGCGCCGGCTTTCACGGGAACGTCCGGAGTGGGAGACCGCCCGCAACGCGGCGGGCGGTCAGGTTCTGGATTAGTTGGTCTTGCCGTAGCTGGTCTGATTGATCGGCAGCAGCTTGCCGTCCGACCACACCGTCAGCTTGTAGTACTGCGGCAGGATGGCGTCCTGGCGCTCCGGATTCGAGGCATCGAACGCCGGATCGTACTTTGCGACCAGGCCGTCATGCTTCACGGTGTAGAGCGCGTCGTGCACCTTCTTCCAGTCGTAGGAGCCGGCCTTCTCGATCGCCTTGGCGAGGATGTAGACCGCGTCATAGGAGTTCGCGGTCGCCGAGCCCATCTTCAGCTCGGACGGATCCTTCAGGTTGAACTTCTTCTTGATCTTCTCCCACACCGCCTTGGTGCGCGGATCCATCTCGCCCATCCAGGTGAAGGTCTGCATCACCCGCACGCCGTTGGCGAGCGGACCGGCGAGATCACCGAGATTGCCGGCAATGCCCCAGGCACCGAAGATGGTCGGCTTGTAGCCGATCTTGTCGAAGCTGCGGACGATCTGGTTGCCCTCGCGGTCAAGCGCGAAGGTGACGACAGCATCGGCGCCGGAATCGCGGATGCGGATCGCCTGGGCCGTCATGTCCTGATCGTTCCAGTTGAAGGTCTCGATCGCTGCAACCGTCTTGCCCTTGGCTTCCATGGCCGCCTTGAAGTCGGGCAGCGCGCCGTTACCCCATCCCGTATTTTCATACATGATGGCGACCTTGCCGTTCTTGGAGACCTTGAGCGCCTCGGTGGCCAGGAACTGCGCGACCCATTTATCCTTGGCCGACACCCGGAACATGTAGTTCGGCGAACCGCCATTCTCGACGATCTTGGTGCCGGCACCGGTGGTGCCGATCCACGGAATGCCGATTTCGTTCACCGGGCCGACCTGGGCGAGACCGACGGTCGAGTGATAGCCGCCGAAGATGGCGATGCACTTGTCCGACAGCGCGATACGGCGGACGTTGTCCACGCCGCGCGGCGGGGCGCCGGCATCGTCATACTGAATGAGCTTGAGCTTCTGGCCGAGCACGCCGCCGGCTTCGTTGATTTCATCGATCGCGACTTCCGCGCCGTATTTCACCGCGGTGCCGCCGAAAGAGGCCGGACCGGTCAGCGGGGCGCTGTTGCCGATGCAGGGCTTCAGATCGGCTGCAACTGCCGGGGCGGCCATGAAAGTGACGGCACCCGCAACGAGAAGTGATTTAGACCATTTCAAATGGGTCATTGATGTCTCCTCCATCGGCTCGTCCGTGAAACGTCGTCGAGCCGTTGCCGCGGATAGAAGACCAAGGCAGCGACCAGCACAAAGATGAAATCATTATCCTAGCTATAGGCAACACCTATAGTATTGTGCATCTGCTCAATGATCAGGCCAAAAGCCCGCAAAATCAGCAGGTCAACTGGTATACGTAAAGACTTGAGGTGTGACGTTTTGGGGCTCGTTGCGTTGCTGCGGTGCGTGATATAGCCGCGACCACGAGCTACCGGAGGCAGGCGACGGAAACAAAACCTCGCTCTTTCCGCGTCGGAGCGGAAGTCAGGGAGTGCGGCCATGGACCTGAGACAGTTGCGATCGCTGGTCTACATCGCCGATTCCGGCAGCCTGTCGCGCGCCGCCGAAATCCTGCGCACCTCGCAGCCCTCCCTCAGCCAGCAGATCAAGGATCTCGAAGCCGAGCTCGGCATCGAACTGTTCCATCGCCATGCCCGCGGCGTCCTCCTGACAGAGACGGGACATACGCTCTATGTGCACGCCCGCTCGATCCTCAAGGATGTGGCCTTCGCCAAGGAAACGGTCATCACGCAGTCGCGCAATCCGAGTGGAAGGGTGTCAGTCGGTTTCCCCACGTCGGCATGTCGCGGACTTTCGGCCGCTCTGGTCGAGAAGGTGAAAGAAAAATATCCCAGCATCTCGATCCATCTGATCGAGGCAATGACCGGCACGCTCGACGAATGGATGCAGACCTCGCGGCTCGATATCGCGCTACTGTACGATCCGCGGGTGTTCGCGAATATTTCGCTGTATCCCGTCGGGATCGAGGATCTGATGCTGGTGGCCGACAGCAAAAACCAGATCCTGCATCGCAATTCGATCGGCTTCGTCGAACTGGAGGCCATTCCAGTCGTTCTGCCCGGAAAACAGCACGTCCTGCGCAACTACATCGAGCACCTCGCTACCCGCAACGGCATCACGCCTCGCGTGATCATCGAAAGCGATTCCTTCAACGCGATCGTCGAACTGGTGAAGTCCGGCTACATGACCATCATGCCGCATTTCGCCATGTTGCAGGAGATCAATGCCGGCCTGTTCGGCGCCGTTCCTATCATGGACCCGACTCCGAACTGGCGCTTCTCGGTGGTGGTGTCGCAGCGAACCATCAACATGATGTCCACCAACGCGGTGGCGGCAATCCTGATCGAGCTGATGCGCGACATGATCGACAACGGAACGTGGAAGGCGCGTGCGCTCTCCGACTGATTCATCGATCAACGATGGCTGGGTGGCCCGTCGGAATCGCGGTCGATGAGAATCCGCGCGCTTGCGCCGTCCAGATCGTCGTATTGACCGTTTTTCAACGCCCAGAGAAAAGCGGCAAGACTGCCAAGGCCGAACAGCAGAGCCACCGGGATCAGATAGACGAGAGCGGTCATGCGGCGCGCCCTAATCCCGCGCGCGGGAGCACGGACTCATTGGATGGCTCCGTTGCGAAGGGTCAGCCGCCGCGTGTCGCGATAGGGATGAGCGAGGCCGGCCTCGACATGGACCTCGACGATCCACATGCCGTCGCGCAATGCGACGGGCGCGGCAAGCGAGCCGTCCGGCTGGGCGATCAAAGCCACCTCCTGATCTTCCGAGGCATAAGCCGGCCGGCGGAAGTTCGCCGTTGCGCGCCTGGCGGCGACCATGTTGCCGACCTTGTCGGTCAGGCGGTAACTGACCTTGCCGCCGGCGATGGCGAGCTCGGACTTCCAACCCAGCGCGGCCTGGGCGCGGCCCTCCGCCGCCTTCTCGTTGAAGTGCTGACTCGCCACATAGATGTTTTCGACGACAAAACCGGTCCAGCTCGAACGGGCGAAAAAAGCCATTGTCAAATTCACGGCAATCACCACCGAGAAGAAGCTCGCCATGATGACGAAGACGTGCCAGCCCGTCAGTTCGCGATTACGGTCCGTTGCGTTCATTTTTTCACTCCCGGCGCATCGAATATGGCTTCGTAGCGATCGCTTTCAAAGCTCGACTTGTCCTCGACCACGAACCTGAAATGCTGCGTGGGGCCGGCGACATTCTCGCGCGGCTGGCGCACATAGACCTTGAGCGTCTTCAGCCTGTCAGGCTCCACCTCGACGGCGAAGCTGCGAGCCGCGGCGTGATCCATGCCGACGGCACTCATCTCCGCGCCTTCCAGACCCTGCATGGTCACGATGATGGTGCGCGGCTCGGGGATCATGTTGAGGAGCTTGATGGTATAGCCGTTGCGGATCGAGCCGTCCGACAGGACCACGAATTGCGGATTGCGGTCCGCCAGCACGTTCACCTGGAGCCGGTCGCGCGTGAGCAGCGCGAAAAGAAGGCCAAGCCCGACCAGCGACCATGCCGCGAAATAGATCAGAGTGCGCGACCTCAGCAGCTTGCGCACATGGAAGGTGGCAATGCTGTCCGACAGCTTGCCGTTGGCGTCATGCACCCTGCCCGGATCGATGGCGCATGTGCCACTGAGCGTCGCCAGCGCCATGTTGGAATCGTATTCCGCAAGCGTCGCGTAGGCGATCAGCCCCCGCGGCTTGCCGATCTTGTCCATGACGTTGTCGCAGGCGTCGATGCACAGCGCGCAGGTGATGCATTCAAGCTGCTGTCCGTCGCGAATGTCGATGCCCATGGGGCAGACCGCGACACAGGCATTGCAATCGACGCAGTCGCCTGCCGCCTGTCCCTCGGCGGCGGCTTTCTTGGTGTGGCGCGTGCGCGGCTCGCCGCGCCAGTCGTTGTAGGTGACGGTCAGCGAATTCTCGTCGAGCATCGCCGCCTGAATGCGCGGCCAGGGGCACATATAGGTGCAGACCTGCTCGCGCATCAGCCCGCCGAAAATGTAGGTGGTGCCGGTCAGGATCGCGATCGTGATGTAGGCGACCGGCGCGGCCTGGCCGGTCACCAGATCGCGCAGCAAGGTCGGCGCGTCGGCAAAATAGAAAATCCACGCGCCGCCTGTCGCCACCGCGATGACCAGCCAGATCGCGTGCTTGGAAATCCTTCTGATCAGCTTGTTCGCCGACCAGGGCGAGCCCTCGAACTTGATGCGCGCATTGCGGTCGCCCTCGATCGCGCGTTCCACCACGAGGAAAAGATCGACCCATACGGTCTGAGGACAGGTGTAGCCGCACCACGCGCGCCCGATCGTCGATGTCAGCAGGAACAGCCCGAACCCCGCCATGATCAGCAGACCGGCGACGAAGTACAGCTCCTGCGGCCAGATTTCGATCGGGAAGAAATAGAACCGCCGGTTGGCGAGATCGACCAGCACAGCCTGATCGGGCGCATAAGGGCCGCGATTCCAACGCAGCCATGGCGTCAGATAATAGATGCCGAGCGTGATCAGCATCACGATCCACTTGAAACGGCGGAATCGGCCCTCGACCTTTTTAGGGAAAATTTTCTTGCGCGGCGCGTAGAGCGGCTGGCGTATCCGCGCCGAATTCACCGCTGTTGCATCAAACGTCTCGATGTCCGACGTTTCGAGCATATCCGTGGCCTCCTACCGGCGCTCCCTTTGAAGCGCCGGCCATTCTTCATATGTGGACGCCCGGCGTGAGCGAATCCTCACGCTGCGGGCGCCCGCACGCCAAATAAATGCAGCCCTCCTATTCGCCGCCCCCGAGCGAATGGATATAGACAGCCAGTTCCTTGACAATGGTGTCGCCGAGGCGCGCCGACCATGCCGGCATGACGCCGTGCTTGGGCGATTTGACCTGCGCGGCGATCGCCGCCGGGGTCGACCCGTAAAGCCAGATGGCGTCCGTCAGGTTGGGCGCGCCGAACTCGCGGCTGCCCTTGCCGTCCTCGCCATGGCAGGAGGCGCAGTTCTGCGCGAAGATTTCCTTGCCGGCGGCGATGTCCGGAGCGCTCGCATTGCCGGCCTTGTTCGAGAGCGAGGCCACGAAGGAAGCAACCTGCGTGATCTGTTTCGGCTTCAGAATGTCGGCGAAGGCCGGCATTTCCGAAATCCGGGTCTTGGAGTCTTCGGCAAAACGGACACCGTGGGCGATGGTCTCCTGGATCTGCTGGGGGTTGCCGCCCCACAGCCATTCATCATCGTTGAGGTTCGGATAGCCGGGCGAGCCCTGCGCGCCGGAGCCATGGCACTGCACGCAATTGACCTTGAACGCGGCCGCGCCGGCCGCCGCCGCAAAGGTGCGCAGCTTGTCGTCGGCGATAATCTCGTTGACCGTCTTGGACCCGATCGCCGCGATATAGTCAGCCTTGGCCGCCTTGACCGCGGCCAGTTCGGTCTTGATCTCGCCGCGGCTGGAATAGCCGAGCATTCCCGATGTCGCCGAGCTGATGAGCGGCCAGGCCGGATAGGCGATGGTGTAGACCACCGCCCACGCGATGGTGACGTAGAAGGTGATCAGCCACCAGCGCGGCATCGGGGTGTCGAGTTCCCTGATGCCGTCCCATTCATGGCCGGTGGTGGGGACGCCGGAAATCTCGTCGATCTGTTTTTCGCTCATGTCAGTCGTCCTTAAGAGGAATCTGGGCGGCTTCATCAGCGAGCGCGCGGCTGCCGGGGCGGAATGCGAAGATCACGGCGCCGACGAAGAACAGAGCCATGCACAAGAGGCCCCAGCTATCGGCCATGTGCCGCATGGCGGTGTAGGTTTCCATCCGTTCCTCCTCAGCGATAGCCGGCGGCTTCGTCATAGGTCGAGAAATCGACCAGCGTGCCGAGCATCTGGAGATAGGCGACCAGCGCGTCCATTTCGGTCAGCGCCTGCTTGTTGCCGTCGAAATCGCTGGCCTTGACCTTGGGATAGCGGGCTTCCAGCCCGCTGCTGTCCGCATCCGGATTGGCTTGCGCCTTCATATCCGCTTCGGCATTGGCGACCATGTCGTCGGTATAGGGAACGCCGACCCGGCGGTTGGCGACGAGATGGCCGGAGATTCCCTTTGTGTCGAGCAGCGTGGTCTTGAGGAAGGCATAGCTCGGCATCACCGATTCCGGCACCACCGAGCGCGGTTCGACCATATGCTGGACATGCCATTCGTTCGAGTAACGCTGACCCACGCGGGCAAGGTCAGGACCGGTCCGCTTCGACCCCCACTGGAAGGAGTGATCGTACATCGATTCCGCCGCGAGGCTGTAATGGCCATAGCGCTCGACCTCGTCGCGGAACGGCCGGATCATCTGCGAGTGGCAGGCATAGCAGCCCTCGCGGATGTAAATGTTGCGTCCAGCCAGCTCGAGCGGGGTGTAAGGGCGCATGCCATCGACCTTCTCGATCGTGTTCTGCAGATAGAACAGCGGCGCGATCTCGACGAGGCCGCCGACGGTGACCACCGCGAGCGATACGATCAGCAGCAGCGTCGCGTTCTTTTCGAGTTTGGAGTGGTTCTTCAAGACAGACATCGATCGCTCCTCACTCGGCAGGCTGCATGGCCGCGCTGCGCGCCGGCAGCGCCCTGCCCATCGGCGTTTCATCGCGCACCCTGCCCCGGATGGTCTGGTAGACGTTCCACGCCATCAGGAAGCCGCCGGCGAGATAGAACCCTCCGCCCAGCGCACGCATCAGATAATAGGGATGCATGGCGGCAACGGTTTCGGCGAAGGAATAGACCAGGAAGCCCTGCTCATCGTATTCGCGCCACATCAGGCCCTGCATGATGCCGGACACCCACATCGACGAGGCGTAGAGCACGATGCCGAGGGTCGCGAGCCAGAAGTGCCAGTTGACCATGCGGATGGAATAGAGCCGCTCCCGCCCCCACAGCTTGGGCGCCAGGAAGTAGACGGCGGCAAACGAGATCATGCCGTTCCAGCCGAGCGCGCCGGCGTGGACGTGGGCGATGGTCCAGTCAGTGTAGTGCGAAAGCGAGTTGACCGCCTTGATCGACAGCATCGGGCCCTCGAACGTCGCCATGCCGTAGAAGGCGATGGCGGCCACCATCAGGCGCACGATCGGATCGGTGCGGATCTTGTCCCAGGCGCCCGACAGCGTCATCAGGCCGTTGATCATGCCGCCCCATGACGGCATCCACAGCATGATGGAAAACACCATGCCCAGCGTCTGCGCCCAATCGGGCACCGCCGTGTAATGCAGATGATGCGGGCCGGCGCAGATATAAAGGAAGATGATCGACCAGAAGTGCACGATCGACAGGCGATAGGAATAGATCGGCCGGTCCACCTGCTTGGGCACGAAGTAATACATCATCGCCAGGAACGGCACGGTCAGGAAGAACGCCACCGCGTTATGGCCGTACCACCACTGCGTCACCGCATCCTGCACGCCCGAAAAGGCGGAGTAGCTCTTCGAGCCGACGATCGACACCGGAATCGCCATGTTGTTGATCACATGCAGCATCGCGATGGTGATGATGAAGGACATGTAGAACCAGTTGGCGACGTAGATATGCGGCTCCTTCCGCCGCAGAACGGTGCCCATGAACACGACGAGATAGGCGACCCAGACGATCGTGAGCCAGAGGTCGACATACCATTCGGGTTCGGCGTACTCGCGCGACTGGGTGATGCCGAGCAGATAACCGGTCGCCGCCATGACGATGAAGAACTGGTAGCCCCAGAACACGAACCAGCCGAGGTCGCCGCCGAACAGGCGCGCGCGGCAGGTGCGCTGCACGACATAGAAGGAGCTCGCGATCAGCGCGTTGCCGCCGAAGGCGAAGATCACCGCCGAGGTATGCAGCGGGCGCACGCGGCCGAAATTCAGCCACGGCTCGAAATTGAGATCCGGAAAGGCAAGCTGCGCTGCGATGAACACGCCGACGAGAAAGCCGACGACGCCCCAGAACACCGTGGCGATGACGCCGTAACGCACCGGCCCGTCCATGTAGGCCGACTCGTCGACCGGCGCTTCGGGCTCGAAGTTCGTCGTCCGCATCAGGCCGACCGTGAAGGCCGCGAGCGTGAAGAACGCGATCCACATATGCTGCCGGAACAAGTCATCGACTGCAAAGGCGGCGCCCAGCAGGGCGAGAAAAGCCAACCCTCCAGCGAGGAAGATCCCCGAGCCGTACTTCATGAAATCCCCCGACGTGATTCGCGACGACCGGCGCCCCGAGCGCCAGCCTTGAAACGACCCACCTTTTTCGTGTTTTGCGCGCAGGTGCCTTGATGCAAATCAAGGATCGAAAATCACGCCTGTATGACGTCCCCAACAGGGCCGGATCCCACGGAAGATGAACAGGAAAATCGCGCGGAGTACGAGCCAGGCCCGGCGCCGCCTGCCCGACAGGCTCGCTCACTACGTCAGACCGCTTCATTCAGGCCGCCGCTCAAAGCCGGCGACGTCACAGCGTTTAGAGTTCCGATTCGCGAGGATCGGGCCGGAGAGCTGGAACAACTCCCGCGCAACCGCCGGGCGTGCGTTCCGCTGCCGCCCTGGGACAGCAGGCGCGGCGCGGGCTCCCGGCGGTGATCATGCCAGGATCAGCGCGGACGTGATCAGCGGCAATCCCGGAAGCGCGATGTGCGTGACGCCACTGAGATCCGCTGATCCCGCTCCGCCCCGACGACGGGTCGTTTTGCCCGCCCACCCATAGCGGACATCACGACTGCGTCCGCTATCCGCAGGCATTTGATCAAAGCACCCTGCATCCCGATCGAGGTGGTGCGCGGCAGTTGCGGGACGAAGCGCATCCGGCTGTACAAGTGCCGGATGCGACCTTGCTCCGATGCAAGGCCACTCGCGATCATCCCGGCACCCGCCACGCCGACCCACCTTACGTCATGGCGCATATCGAGCTCGAGGAAGGCCCGATCATCATGTCGAACATCGTCGACACGCCACGGGACAAAATCAGGATCGGCGCGCCGCAATAATGACGATCAGCCACGGCGAGCCTTCTCGATCGCGGCGACGTCGATTTTCGTCATGTCCATCATCGCGGTAAACGCGCGCTTGGCTTCCTCGCCGCCAGTCGCCAGTGCATCGGTCAGCACACGAGGCGTGATCTGCCAGGAAACACCCCATCTGTCCTTGCACCAGCCACACGCGCTTTCCTGCCCGCCATTGCCGACAATGGCATTCCAGTAGCGATCGGTCTCTTCCTGATTGTCCGTGGCGATCTGAAACGAGAAGGCTTCGTTGTGTTTAAAGATCGGCCCGCCATTGAGACCGATACAGGGAACGCCGGCGACCGTGAACTCAACCGTCAACACATCGCCTGCCTTGCCGGAGGGATAGTCAGCGGGAGCATGGTGGATAGCGCGCACCGAACTGTCAGGGAAAACCTCGGCGTAGAAGCGGGCTGCGGCTTCAGCGTCCTTGTCGTACCACAGGCAGATCATGTTCTTGGCAGTCGCCATGGCTTGTCCATCCATTGTTGAAAACGGCTCCGGTCCGGTTTTCGGCACATTCGGGATCGCTCGCGCTCGCCTTCAAGAGCGAATCCGAACCAAGAATGCCTTCATATCGCCCGACGTTCCACCGAAACGAGCGCAATTCGATCAACAGATTGCCGGCGATTCCGGCATCCGCGAACGGCGAGTTCATTCCCGCCATCAAGGGATGGCGCGTTGCAAAGACGAGGATGCGAAAAAGCATGCCGCCGCATTGCGACCGTTTGCCGATTACCTGCAGAAACCGATCGGGCCGGCGAAAGGGCGGAAACCGCCAATAGCCAAACTAATGGGCATTCATCTCGGCGAGCCATGACTCAAGATGGCTCATAAATTTCGGAGCATCTTCCATCAGAAAGAAATGGCTGCAGTTCTCGAACATGGCGGTGCGGGAATTCGGCAGACGTTCCGACATCCATGCCGTGCAGGTCGGCGAACAGATTGGATCCTGTGCCCCCGCCATGATGAATGTCGGCACCTTGATCTCGGACAGACGATCCAGCGTATCATGCTCATGACACGCCCAGTTCTGCCGGACATAACAGGCCGGCAACCGCGCCTCGCCGCCAATCAGCTGTTCGATCCGCGCGATCTGCTCACGCTCCCGATTGAAATAGGCGGCGCCGACAAAATTCTGAACCGAATGCCGCGCGTGATCGGCCCAGTTGCCGCGCCATTCCAGCACTTCGCGCATGTTGTGCAGAACGCGAGCGCCGAGCGGATCGAGCTTAGCGAACGAGGCGCACAGCACCAAAGAGCGGACAAGATCGGGACGCTCCAGCGCGATATGTTGCGCAATCGCGCCGCCCATGGAGCGGCCAACGATATGGGCATGGCTGATACCAAGAGCCTCCATCAGCCCGATGGTGTCGTAAGCCATATCGCGGGTGCTGATCGGCTCGTCGACCTGCGTGCTTTTCCCCGCGCCCCGATTATCAAAGGAGATGACGCGATAGCGAGACTTGAGGGCCTGCATCTGAGGCGCCCAGGCGCTGAGGTCGCCCGCCAGCCCGTGGATGAAGACCACCGGCGTGCCCTGCCCCTCATCGAGATAATTCAGTTCGTATCGCCCTACCCGAGCCCGCGGCATCGTCAACACTCCAAAATTTACGCGCCGGCCCTGAGATGCGCGGCGCGTCCCAAGCCGAGGAAACCGGAAATTGTTTCGATGAAAGTCTGCGGTGCTTGCACCATCGGCGCGTGGCCGCATCCGGCGATTTCCACCAGTTCCGCATCGGGAAGAGCCTTGGCGAGCGCGCGCGACATCTGCGGCGGCGTCGCGGAATCGAGTTCTCCGACCACCACCAGCGTGCGGTTGCGGATGCCGCCGATCTGCGCGGACAGATCCAGCGCCGCGAGAGCATGACAGGCTTCAGCAAAGAACTCCGGGTTGGTCTTGACCAGCGCGGCGCGCCGCTCGGCGACAACATCGGGATGCGCCGCGATGAAATCGTCGGGGAACAGCCGCTTCATCGCGACATCGACGATGGCTTCCATGCCGCTTTGACGAACGCGGTCGGCCATCGCATAAAACGACTGCTTGCCCTCCGGAGTGAAGCCGATGCCGGTGTCGGCCAGAACAAGCCGATCGAATTTGGCGCCATGGCGAATGGCGAGCGCACTTGCGACAAACCCGCCAAAGCCGTTGCCGAGCACATCCGCGTCCTTGCCCAGATCGAGCGCATCGAACAATCCGGAAATCCGGTCGGCGATCCCCTCGATCGTCGCGCCGGCCGAGGATGATCCGCCAAACCCAGGTAGATCAGGTACGATTACACGCCGCTCGGTGGCGAGCAGCGGTACGATCCTGTCGAACACCGCGCGGTCTGCAAGCAGCGAGTGCAGCAGCACGATGGGTTTGCCCGCCCCTGTCTCCGCAATATCGAGAATTCCGTCATGCAAGCGAACCGACGCCATTCTTCACCTCTCAATAAACACCCAATAGCTGCTCCACCAGACGGTCGTTGGCGCGGAACGAGTTCACGTCGCCGGCATGCGCGACATAACCCGTGTTGAGCACCACCACTTCGTCGGCGATATCCAGCGCCAGCTTGATGTTCTGCTCGACCAGAACGATCGACAGCCCGCTGTCGCGCAGCTTCTTGAGAATCTCCGCCACCTCCGCCACGATCTGCGGCGCCAGTCCTTCGGACGGCTCGTCGAACAGCACGAGACGCGGATTGGTCATGAGCGCGCGGCAAATCGCCAGCATCTGCTGCTCGCCGCCGGAGAGCGATCCGGCAAGCTGCCGCTGGCGTTCGGACAATCGCGGAAAGGTGCTGTAGACCTGTTCAAGCCCCCATCGCGCGCCATCGCCGGCATAGCCTTGCCGCGCGGCGACGGTGAGATTCTCGTAGACCGTCAGTGACGGAAAGATGCGCCGACCCTGCGGGACCAGACCGACACCGCGCAACGAGATCGTCTCAGGCGACAGGCCCGCGATCGGCTGACCGAACAGATCGATGCGCGACGCCTTGGCCTTGACCAGCCCCATGATCGCGCTGATGCACGTCGTCTTTCCCGCGCCGTTGCGCCCGAGCAGCCCCAGCACCTGCCCCTTTTTCACGCTGAACGACAGATCGTGCAGGACATGGCTCTCGCCGTAGAACGCATTCAGGCCGCTGATGGTGAGCGCGTCAGTGTCCAAGATACACCTCCCGCGTCTTGGGATCGGCGACAACGTCGGCCCGGTTTCCTTCGACAACCACCTGGCCGTGCTGCATCACGGTGATCACGTCGGCGAAGGCAAGCGCGACATCCATGTCATGCTCGATCATGACGATGGTCACATCGCGCGGAATCGATTGCAGGAGGCGTTGGACATCCTGCCGCTCGTCGGCGGACAGGCCGGCCAATGGCTCGTCGAGCAACAGAAGCTTCGGCTTCTGCGCCAGCGCCATCGCGATCTCGAGCCGGCGGCGTTCGCCATAACTGGTTTCCATCACGGTCCGCTCGGCCAGGTGATCGAGACCGACCAGCGCGAGCGTCGCGCGCGCTTCATCCCACAGCGCGGTCTGCCGACGCAGGTCGGACCACGGATCGAAACGCAGCTTGCGCAAGCCGACGAGGGAGATAACGACATTGTGCAGCAGCGTGTTCTTGGGAAACAGCGTGATGATCTGATAGGTCCGCGCCATGCCGAGATGGGTGCGCTGGTTGGCGGACTTCCGGGTCACGTTCTGGCCGAAGATCCGGATTTCACCTTGTGAAGGCGGATAGTCGCCGGCAATGAGATTGAAGAACGTGGTCTTGCCGGCGCCGTTGGGACCAAGCAGCAGACGCCGTTCACCGGCCGGGATACGCATCGAAACATCGCGCACCGCCGGCAACCCGCCGAAGAAGCGATACAGTCCCGCAACCTCCAGAACGGGTGTCGTCATAGCACACGGTCCTTGGTGATGGGGCGCGCGGCAGCCGTCTTGTCCGTGCCGGAACGCCGTTTCAGCGAGCGCATCCAGCCTCGCACTCCCGGCACCAGGCCTTCGGGCATGAACAGAACGATGGCGACGAAGATCACTCCGAGCAGGATCAGCCAGCGCGTGATGTAGGCGCTGACCACATTCTTGAGAATCACCACGAGCGCCGCGCCGACCACCGGCCCGAACAACGTGCCGGTGCCACCCGCGATCACCATCAGCAATGTCTCCGCCGATGTGGTCAGATGCAGCGCCTGCGGGCTGACGAACTGGTGATAGTAGGCATAGAGCAGTCCCGCGACCGCGCCCCAGAAGCCTGCGAAGACGAAACTTAGCCACTGGATCAGCCACACATTATAGCCAAGGGCGCGCATGCGGCGCGGCTGATCGCGGGTGCCCTGCAGGCTTTGGCCGAGCGCCGACTGAATGAAGCGCGCAATGCACCAGAGCGCGAGGCCCAGGAAAAACAACACGAAGTAATAGAAGATCGTCGGGTGCGTCAGGTCGAGGCCGAACGGCTGCGGCCGCTTCATGCCGCCAAGGCCGTTATCGCCGCCGGTGAGGCTGGCCCAGCGATAGGCAACGCCCCACAGGATCTGGCCGAGCGCCAGCGTGATCATCAGGAAACCGAGCCCCGACGCGCGCAGCGACAGATAGCCGAACAGCATCGCCAGCACGGTGGTGGCGCCGATGGCGATCAACGCACCGGACAGAGGATCAAATCCCGCATGGGCCGTCAGATAGATCACAAGATAGGCCGATACGCCGAGATAGGCCGCATGCCCCAGCGAGATCATGCCGCCGAAGCCGATCAGAAGATTGAGGCTGAGCGCGAGAATCGCCGCGATCACGATCTGGCTGGCGATGTTGATATAGTATTCGGAGCTCACCAGCCACGGCAGCGCCAGCAGCGCTGCAAGTCCGATCAACCACGTCAACCAAAAAGCCGGTGTTCGCATCAGATCGCCTGCCTTCCGAACAAGCCGGTCGGCCGCAACGTCAGCACCAGCACCATGGGCAGAAAGAGGATCACGTAAGCGAGATCCGGAAACAGCGCCTGCCCGTAGCTGTAGATGAAACCGATGATCAGGCTGCCGACGAAGGCGCCGAGCAGGCTGCCGACGCCGCCAAGAATGACCACGACCAGCGCGAGCGGCAGCATGTCGGTGTCGAGGCCGGGGTAGACCGACAGGATCGGTCCTGCCAGCACGCCGCCCGCGCCCGCCAGCGCCGAGCCAAGGCAGAACACCACCGAGAACAACAGCGAGGTGCGGATTCCCATGGCGCGCGCCATGGTCAGATCATCGACGCCGGCACGGATCATCGCACCGAGGCGGCTGCGTTCGAGCAGAAACCAGAGCGCAACAGCGAGTGCGAACGCCACACCAATCACAAACAGGCGGTAGATCGGAAACGCGAGATTCGCGACGCGGAACGCACCTGTCAGTTCCGAGGGCATCGGGACCGGCCGCGGATCGCCGGTCCAGATCCAGACGCAGGCGTCGGCGATGATGAACGCAATGCCGAGCGTCACCAGCACCTGCGCCAGCGGCTGCCCGTTCAGCCGGCGCAGGATGAACCGCTCGATCAGCGTGCCGAGAATGCTGATTGCCACGCCGCCGACCAGAATGGCGACCCAGAAATTGGCTCCCGCCCCGATCGCCGACAGCCCGACATAAGCACCGAGCATGAAATAGGCGCCATGCGAGAGATTGACGATCCGCATGAGACCGAAGATCAGCGAGAATCCCGATGCCAGAATGAACAGGAGAGATCCGAATGCCAGACCGTTCAGCCCCTGAATGATCCAGAAGTTCATGCGGCTCTCTCCCGACGACGCGAAGCTACTTCGTCGGCGTCCAGTCGCGTGAATAAACCGGGCTCTTGAGGAACTCCTCCGCACCATAGGTCCAGAACTGGCTCACGGCCGGATAGGTCTTGATGACAACGTTCTGCAGCCGACCATCCTTCTTCTCGACCTTGCGGATCGTGATGTCGAGAATGGGCTGGCCATACTGATCGATCTTCACCGGCCCATACGGGCTGTCGGGGATGTTGACGTTGCGCAGGGCCTTGATGAAAGCATCCTTGTTCGAGGTATCGCCCTTCACCTGCTCGAGCGCATTGTTGAGGAACTGGCAGGCCATGTAAGCGCCGACAGTGTAGTAGCCGGGATCGGCGCCATAGGCCTTGCGCACGGCCTCGACGAACTTCTTGTTGGTCGGCGTATCGGTCGCCGCGCTGTACCAGCCGGAGGAAATCACCCCCACAGCCTCGTCGCCCATACGCTTGAGAATGCCTTCGTCCACCGTGGTCATGGCGCCGAGAACCGGCTTCTGCATACCGTAATTCTTGTATTCACCGAGGAACTTGATGCCGTTGCCACCGGCGAAAGCCGCAAAAACAGCGTCAACACTCGGATCGATCTGCGTGATGTAGGTGCCGTATTCCGCGGTGTTGAGCGGCGACCACAGCTTCTGGACCACCTTGCCGCCATTCTGCTCGAACGCGCGCTGGAAGCCCGCCGCGATTTCATGACCGAACGCAAAATCGTCGGCAATGATCGCGATCTTCTTATACTTCAGCTCCTTGGCGGCGTATTCGCCGAGCGGATGATGCGCCTGCGCCGAGGTGCCGACCGCGCGCACGAACCATGGATTTGGCTTGCGCTGGGTCAGGTCTTCCGCGGCGGCCGAAGGCGAGATGATCGGCGTCTTGGTCTGCCGGATGTAGTCGTCGATCGCGAGCGCCTCGAACGCAGCCAGCGGGCCGATCAGAACCTGCGCGCCGTCGCGCTCGACCAGTTCCTGCGCCTTGGTCTTGGTGACGGCGGGCTGGCCCGCGGTGTCGGCCGTGATCACCTGAATCTTGCGACCTGCCATCTGGCCATGATGCTCGTCGATGCAGAGTTGCAGGCCTTCCTCCATCTGCCGGCCGCCGGCCGCCAGTGCGCCTGATCGCACCGTCATGAAGCCGACCTTGAGCGGGCTGTTGTCCGCCGCCTCCGCCGCCGACAGGCCACAACCCACGAGGACCGTTACCGCCGCTGAAATCAGGGCACTCGACCGCATCATCGCTCTCTCCCCATCCGTTACTAGCGTATCACGTATTTGTTTTTTGATTTTTGTAAGATGTCACTTCATCGTCAAATGAGTCAAGCCTGAACGAGTTCATCGCCTCTCTTATCTCTAAAGAACATAATTTATACTGATAAATCAATCAATAAGAGATAGCGACTCTTTCGACGGACTGTCACTCTCCAAAACTAAACCCTCTTTACGCCAATCTTGTAATATCTTACAAAGCTGAAGATGACTTACCCCGCCACACTCCCGGCTGTCGTGCACGGGACCAGAATCTACGACGAGCTGAAACGCTGCATCCTCACCTGCGAGCTGCCGCCGGGCACCGATCTGCGGGAGCAGGAACTTGCGCAACGTTTCGATGTCAGCAAGTCGCCGGTCCGCGAAGCCCTTCAGCATCTGGTGCGCGACGGGCTCGTCACTGTCATGCCGCGCCAGGGCTATCGCGTGTCGCCGATCTCCCTCACCGATGCGCGCGACATGTTTACGTTCCGCTGCGCACTCGAAGTGGCATGCATTGTCGAGGCTGCAAAGAACGCCAGCGACGAGCAATTGAAAGCACTGGATCAATTCCGCCACTTCAGCGGCACGTCCGAAGGCGACTTCATCGCCTATAACCGCGACTTTCACTGCGCGCTTGCACGTTGCTCCGGCAATGGCCGGATGACCCGCGCGACCTGCGACCTGATCGAGGAAGCCGATCGCCTCACCCGGATGAGCGTCGCATCTTTGCGCGGGCACAACCCCGACAAGCTGGTCGAGGAGCACGGGGCCATCATCACCGCACTGCAAGCGCGAAACTCACGCCTTGCCGCCAATCTTCTGAAAAAACACGTCACTGCGGCGGTAAAGCGATTCAGCGCGGCCCTCGAATGGGTCGTTCTGCAAGCATAAAAGCGTAACATCGGAGGTCACATGTCTGGTCAAGCGAACCCACAGTCCGAAAAAAACATCGAAATACATGGACTTTTCATCGATGGTCGCGAGGTGGCCGGTGAAAGCTCCGAAAAGATCGCGGTCCACAACCCGGCCACCGGCGAAGTCATCGCCGAGATCGCCCATGCCACAGCCGGTGATGTCGATCGCGCGATGAAAAGCGCGCGCCGGGCCTTTCTCGGGAAAGACTGGGCCAGCATGCCGGTTCGCACTCGTGCACGGCTGGTGAACAAGCTTGCCGATGCGTTCGAGGCAAATCTCGACGAACTCTACCAGCTCGAGACCATCAACAACGGCAGGCCGGTCAACGAAACGCGCGCTCAGCTTCGCCGCGTGCCGGACTTTTTCCGCTACAATGCCGGCCTTGCACTCGCGCGCCGCGATGCCGTGATCCCGGTCGAAGGCGAGTATCTCAACTACACGCTACGAAAGCCGGTCGGGGTTGTCGCCAACTGCACGCCGTTCAATCATCCGCTGATGATTCTGTCGAAGAGCCTGGCACCGGTGTTCGCCTCGGGCTGCACGACAGTGGTCAAGCCTTCCGAATACACGCCGCTGACCACGCTGGCGCTGGCGCGCATCTTCACCGAAGCCGGCTTGCCCGACGGCGTGTTCAACATCGTCACCGGTCTTGGCCCGACCACCGGCAAGGCGCTTTGCGAGCATCCCGATTACAACAAGCTGGTTCTGACCGGCGGCACAGAAGCTGGACAGATCGCCGGCGCCCATGCCGGCCGCATCTTCGCTCATCAGACCCTTGAACTTGGCGGCAAGACGCCGGTGCTCACCTTCCCCGACTTCGACGTGGACCGCGCCGTGAACTACGCAGCGTTTGGCGCCTTCATCGGGGCCGGTCAGACCTGCGTCTGCGGCAGCCGCCAGATCGTGCACAAGGACGTCTACGACGAATTCGTCGAGAAGCTGGCGAAGAAGGCGAAGGCGATCCGGGTCGGCGATCCGACGGAAACCGCGACGCAGCTTGGGCCGGTGATCTCGGAGAAGCAGCGCCAGCGCGTGCTGAACTATGTGAAGTATGGTCTCGACGAAGGCGCGCGTCTCGTCGCCGGCGGCGGCGTGCCGAAGCATCTGTCGAACAGCGGCGGCTATTTCGTCGAACCGACCATTTTCGCGGACGTCACCGCGAAAATGCGCATCTTCCAGGAGGAAGTGTTCGGCCCCTTCACCTCGATCACGCCGTTCTCGAGCGAGGAGGAAGCGATCGCTCTGGCCAATGATTCGCCGTTCGGCCTTGCCGCGGCGATCCGCACCAAGGACGTCTCACGCGCGCATCGTGTGGCCGCCGCCCTGCAGTGCGGCATCGTCTGGATCAACGATCACCATCGGCTCGATCCAGCCTCGCCCTGGGGCGGCGTCAAGCTGTCGGGCGTCGGCCGTGAATTCGGACCTGAATCGTTCAACGATCATTTCGAGGTCAAGAGCGTGATGATCAACATGACCGACCAGCCGTTCGACTGGTATGGCGAAGCTCCGCAAGAGCGGTTGAACTGATCGCGGAGTTTGCACGAAACCACGCGGCAAAAGTGAGCTGAAAGCGCGGGCGAGAAACTTGGTTTTCCTCGCTCGCGCTTTTACTTTCGGATTTCCCGCCGGTCGCCGCCGCTGCCAAATTACCTTCTGGTCAACCGAACCGCCCGCAAAAACCACAGCTCCTTCGTCGAGCCGTCAAAACGGCCGATGCCGGGCGCGAACCTTGGCCGGCTTCGCCTGCACGTTGAGTTCTGATACAGCCGCCGTGAGCAAAACAAGCAGGACCGTGGCGCCAAGAGCGCCGCAAAGCGGAAGGATGGACGAAAGCAGTGCATTGCCGGACATGTCGGCCTCCTGTTGATATCAACATCATCCGCTCCTGCGCGCTCGTCATGTTGATGGATGTCAATGAGAGGTCTGCCGAGGCGCATGGCTGGATTGATCAGCGCGGCATGCGAGGAGCAACCCTGTCTTTTAAGACTGGCCGATAAACATCGCCGCCGCAATGATGAGCGACAGCAGTGCCGCGACCACGGCCCCGACTTTCGGTATCGCGCCCTTTCGATACATGAACACGATGAAGACCAGAATGACGGGCGTCAGCACGAGCAATCCGAGTTGGGGCTCGTTCATGGCATCGGTCCCGATACCGCCAACGCGGATCCCGCGGCATAGATCGCGAAGATCGCGCCGCAAAGCACGACGAGATAAAGCGCGAACAGCACGCGCCAGCCGCCCGACGCCGTACGCAATCCGAGGAAATAGCGCAGGATCGTTGAAGCCTTCAGGCCCGCGACCGCAAGCACGATACCGACCTGCACCACCACCGGCACGCTCGCGCCTTCAATCGCGCCGGCTCCCATCGCCGCCAGCGTCAGGGCGGCGAGAACGATCCAGGCTTTCACCAGCGTCGTCATGATCAGCGCACCAGATAGATGATCGGGTAGATCATGACCCAGATCATGTCGAGCATATGCCAGAACGCGGCGCCGGTTTCCAGATTCTCGATGCTGTCGGCGAACAGCACGATGCCGAGAATCGCAAGGCCCAGCACGATATGGACAGCATGAAAGCCTGTGATCAGGAAATAAAGCTGGAAAAAGGTATTCGTCTCGATATCAAACCCTGACGCGAACAGCTCGCGATATTCGACACCCTTGATCGCGAGGAAGGCGACGCCGAGCAGCATGCCGGCCACCAACAGAAGGCGCGGATCGCGTCGCTCCTGTCTGCGGCTCACGCCCGCCGCCACCAGAAAGCCGCTGCTGACCAGGACCAGCGTGTTCACGCCGCCCAGCAACCGGTGCAAATGGAGCTGCGATTCCGCGAAGGTCGCGGGATCCAGCACCCGTGCCACGGAGAATCCCAGCAGCAGCGCGCCGAATACCGCCATCTCGCCGAGAATCAGAATCCAGATCATCGGATTCCCGGGCAGGCCCGAAAGCGGCCCCCAATCCGCCGTTTGTGGCGCCGGGTCCACAGATTCGCGATGCGTCGGCACGAATGTCATTTGATATCTTTTCTCCTTGGCCAATATAATATGAGTGTAAAATATTTCTTTTTTGTTCTAGCTCAAAGTGCGGACAGGCCGACCTTTTAGAACAGGTCGAGAATTTCGCCACACAAGGTGGCGAAGCACAGCGATCTGGAAAGTCTGGAAAGGTGGGAGCCGGTGGGCGATGAGTGAGAGGTTTACCAAGGCGGCCGCCCGTAACATTTTCTACGGGGGCTCGATCTTCTTCTTCGTGATCTTTGTCGGCCTGACGGCGCAGACCGATCATTACATCCGCAAGACCAGCGCGAGCGACAGCGGCCTGACCGACAGCGTCCGGCGCGGCAAGCATGTGTGGGAAAAGAACTCCTGCATCAACTGCCACACGTTGCTCGGCGAAGGCGCCTATTTCGCCCCTGAACTCGGCAACGTCTGGGTCCGCTACGGCGGACGCGAGGATGCGCAGAGCGCTCGCGAAGGCCTCACTGCCTGGATGCGCTCGCAACCGAGCGGCGTCGAAGGGCGCCGGCAGATGCCCGACTTTCATCTGAGCGATCAGGAGGTCAACGACCTGATCGACTTCCTGGAATTCACCGCCGGCGTGAAGACGCAAGGCTGGCCGCCGAAGAACTCCGGCTGAGGAGCTAAAGACAATGAAGTATCCTACCCAACGAGTCGCCTTGGCCTATTTCATAGGCGCCATGATTCTGTTCGGCGTGCAAATCATTTTCGGCACGCTGGCCGGCATCGTCTATGTGTTTCCCAACTTCCTGTCCGATATCATCCCCTTCAACATCCTGCGCATGATTCACACCAACGCGCTGATCGTGTGGTTGCTGATGGGCTTCTTCGGCTGCGGCTACTACCTCATTCCGGAGGAGGCCGAGCGCGATATCGAGAGCCCTTTCCTCGCCTATGTGCAGCTCGGCCTTTTGATGTTCGGCGCGCTGGCCGCGGTCACTGGCTATCTGTTCGGGATCCATGAGGGACGCGAATTCCTCGAGCAGCCGCTCTGGATCAAGGCCGCCATCGTCGTGGTGGCGCTGATCTACCTCTACAATATCTCGATGACCATTCTGAAGGGCCGCAAGACCGCGATCGGCAACGTGCTGCTCCTCGGCATGTGGGGTATCGCGGTGTTCTGGCTGTTTGCCTTCTATAATCCGGGCAACATCGCGCTCGATAAGGTCTACTGGTGGTACATCGTCCACCTCTGGGTCGAGGGCGTCTGGGAACTGGTGATGGCCTCCGTGCTCGCCTTCCTGATGATCAAGATGACGGGCGTGGACCGCGAGGTGATCGAGAAGTGGCTCTACGCCATCGTCGGCCTTGCGCTGTTCTCCGGCGTGCTCGGCACCGGCCACCATTATTACTGGATCGGCGCGCCGGGCTACTGGCAGTGGATCGGCAGCATCTTCTCGACCTTCGAGGTGGCGCCGTTCTTCGCCATGGTCATCTTCGCCTTCACCATGGTGTGGAAGGGCCGCCGCGACCACCCCAACAAGGCGGCGATGCTGTGGTCGCTCGGCTGCACCGTGGGCGCGTTCTTCGGTGCCGGCGTGTGGGGCTTCATGCACACGCTGTCATTCGTCAACTACTACAGCCACGGCACCCAGGTCACCGCGGCGCACGGCCACCTCGCCTTCTTCGGCGCCTATGTGATGCTGAATCTGGCGATGATCAGCTACGCGATGCCGCACCTGCGCAAGCACAAGCCCTACAATCAGGTGCTCAACATGTGGAGCTTCTGGATCATGACCTCCGCGATGGCGTTCATGACTTTCGTGCTGACCTTCGCCGGCGTCGTGCAGGTGCATCTGCAGCGCGTGCTGGGCATGAGCTATATGGAAGTACAGGAGCAGATCGCTCTGTTCTACTGGATGCGCCTCGGCTCCGGCCTGTTCGTTCTGATCTCGTGCCTGCTGTTCCTCTACTCGATCTTCGGACCTGTGAAGGAGGAACAACCGGCCCACATCAGCATGCCGCTGCAAACGGCGAAGTAACGGCTCAGCGCCACGAAGGACGATTGCATGTTGAAGAGCGTCAATACCGCGGCGAAAGAGAGCGATCTGCCGTTCTACGCGCCGACCGGCTCGGAATGCGAGATTTTCGAGCACGCTTATCACAACCGCCTGCCGGTCCTGCTCAAGGGACCGACAGGCTGCGGCAAGACCCGCTTTGTCGCGCATATGGCGGCGCGGCTCGGCCGTCCGCTTTATACGGTGTCGTGTCATGACGACCTCACCGCCGCCGATCTTACCGGCCGCTATCTGCTGAAGGGCGGAGACACGGTTTGGGTGGACGGGCCGCTGACGCGCGCGGTGCGCGAAGGCGCAATCTGCTATCTCGACGAGGTGGTGGAAGCGCGCAAGGACGTGACCGTGGTGCTGCATCCGGTCACCGACGACCGGCGCACGCTGCCGCTGGAGCGCACTGGCGAACTGCTGCAGGCGCCGCCGGAGTTCATGCTGGTGGCGTCCTACAATCCGGGCTACCAGAACGTGCTCAAGACGCTGAAGCCGAGCACGCGGCAGCGCTTCCTCGCCATGGAGTTCGGATTCCCGACCCTCGACACCGAAGCCGGTATCGTCGCGCATGAAAGCGGTCTGCCGCATGAGCGGTGCCTCGCACTGGTGCGGGTGGCGCAGGCGCTGCGCGGCCTGAAGGGGCAGGATATCGAGGAAGGCGCTTCGACGCGCCTCATCGTCTATTGCGCCACCATGATCCGGGACGGCGTCGATTACGACACCGCGCTGCGCGTGGCCCTGATCGAACCGCTGTCCGACGATCCGGAGATCGTGGCGGGCCTCATCCGCGTCGCGCAGATCGCACTCGGGTAACGCCATGCCGCTGTTCGAACCGGAAGAAGCCTTCGGACAGTATTGGCACCGCCTTGTCGGCTCGTCGCGCTCCTATCCCGGTCATCCCGACGCCGCGGTCGCGCTCGATGCGCTGCGGGTGCGTCTTGGCCTGCTGTTCCGGGCCGGCGGCGGCGACGGCGCGATCCGTATCGTCGGCAGCGCGGCGACGACATCTCACCACCGGCTCAATCTGAAGCAGGCGCTCGGGCTCGGCACCGAAACGCTGGAGCGCCCCACCCTCGACTCCAGCGCGCTGCGCCTGCCCGGCCGCATCGACCTGTTTGCCGACGCAGCAGACAACGAACGGCTTTATGAATGGCTGGCGATCTGGTTTTCCCATGCCACTCCGCCCCGGCATGACGAAGATTCGCTGCGCGACGATCTTTATCGGCTGCGCTCGGCGATGCAGATCACTCGCGCCACGCTGGCGGCATGGCCCGGCCTCATTCCGGTTTATAGTCGCCTGCGCCGCGCAACGCTGGACGAGCGTCCGCGCCGCAATCTGCCGGATCTCGAAGGCAAAATCGAGAAAGTCATTCTTTATCTTCTCAGCGACATCACGCCGCTATCCGATCCGATCTTCGACGCCATCATGGGCGACGACGAACTCGATGCGTCGTTCACGGCGCCGCGCGGCTACCACACCTTTCTGCCGGTGCCACTGTGGGGCGACATCAAAATCGATGCGGCAGGCGCAGCCGGCGCGGATGTGGACGAGCCCGGCGGCGATTCGATCGCGGTCGATGCCAAGCGCCGCACCGGCGTGCGCAAATCCACCGACCGCAGCGATCGCGGCGATCCGTTGATGCTGCACCGGTTCGAGACGATCTTCAGCATCGCCGAGATGATCAACGTCAACCGCGACGTCGATGACGATGACGAGGAAGGCGCGCGTCAGGCGCTCGAAGACACGCCAGAAC
Organism: Hyphomicrobiales bacterium; assembly: GCA_017305455.1. Lineage (GTDB taxonomy): Bacteria > Pseudomonadota > Alphaproteobacteria > Rhizobiales > Xanthobacteraceae > Afipia. Next base: position 36,321 of record JAFKKO010000122.1, read on the forward strand.
TCACCATCGGCTCCAACAAGAAGCGGCCATCGGCACGGCTCAAGCTCGATCTCGACCTCAGCCCGCGCGAAGCGGACACCGCCGCGCTGGTCGCCGACCTGACCTATCCGGAATGGGACTGGAAGCGGCAGGTCTACCGGCCGGATTACTGCCGGGTGATCACCGGCCGCGCATCGGAGCAAGGCGAGGACTGGCCGGTGGACACCGTGACAGAGCGCAATATCCGCCACGTCCGCCGCCAGTTCGAGGCGCTGCAGCCGCGCCGCCAGACCCTCCACGCCCAACCCGATGGCGACGAGCTCGATCTGTCGATGCTGATCCGCTCGGTCGCCGATCGCCGCGCCGGCGAATCCGGCACCGAGCGCGTCTTCACCGATGTCCGTCCCGCCGCGCGCGACCTGTCGGTCGCGGTGCTGATGGACGTGTCGCTGTCCACCGACGCCTGGATGCAGGACCGGCGGGTGCTGGATGTCGAGAAAGGCGCCCTGCTCGCTTTCACCCACGGCCTCACCGCCTGCGGCGACGAGCACGCCATCTACACTTTCACGTCGCGCCGGCGCAGCAACGTCAATGTCACCACCATCAAGGGCTTCGAGGAGACGCTCGACCAGCGCGTCGCGCGCAGGATCGCGGCGCTCAAGCCGGGGCAATACACCAGGATCGGCGCCGCCATCCGCCATGTCACCGGCGAGCTCGCCAAGCGACCGCAGCGCCATCGCCTGCTGCTGCTGCTGACCGATGGCAAGCCGAACGATGTCGATCATTATGAGGGCCGCTACGGCATCGAGGATACGCGGATGGCGATCCGCGAGGCGCGCAAGGCCGGGCTGCGGGTGTTCGGCGTCACCATCGACGAGAACGCGCGGGATTACTTCCCGCACATCTTCGGGCGCGGTGCCTATGCCATCGTGCGCGACATCACCCGCCTACCCGCCGCCTTGCCCGCGATCTATCGCCAGCTCACGACATAAAGGCTGCTGGGAACGTTAAGAACGCGGTTTTGTCATAAACGCAATGATCCCATTGCGTCGTCCCGGCAAGCGAAGCGCAGGCCGGGACCCATAACCACCAGCCTCGCGGGACACATGTCGAAGCCGTCGATTCAAAACATCGGCAGGGAATATGGGCCCCGGCGTTCGCCGGGACGACCCGATTGAGAAGAGCCGTTAACCCGATCTTTGATCGCGTTTGCACTCAACATGAAGCAATTTACGAAATCCGTTCGAACGGCCTGCGCAGCCGCGAGGCGACATTCGCAAGCCACGAGCCTTCCTCCCGCACCAGGCGGAAGCCGAGATAGTCCGGCGGCACGCCCATGCTACAACCGCCGCCGCGCGCGTCGCGGATGAAGGTGGTGGTATAGCCACGGTGCGCGCCCTGGATCACGCGAACGCCGCAGTTCACGATGCCTTCCCCGATGACGCGGTCACCCGCATCGAGGGTCTGCCGGGTGAAGCAGCTATCGGTCCATTCCCAGACATTGCCCGAAAGATCAAGCAGACCGTGCTCGTTGGCGCCAAAACCGCCGACCGGGCGCGGTCCGCGATCAGGCAGCCGCTGACGCGACGACTGCTCCTCGTATTTTGCCAGCCAGCGCTGACTGATATCGGTCGATTCGACATCGAGAGCATCGTCCTTCGCCCGCGATCCGGCGGCGAATACCCATTCCTCGTCGGTCGGCAGCCGCCAGACCTGTCCGGTCCTGGCCGACAACCAGCGCGCATAGGCGCTCGCATCCTCCCAGCTCACGCCGACCACCGGAACATCGGCCCGCGTCTTGCCACGCTGGCCAAGCGGACGGCAGCCGCCGTCACGCACGCAGCGGTCGAACTCGGCTTCCGTCACCTGCGCCTTCATGATGGAGAGCGGCTTCTTGCCTTTCCGCTCCAGCATCGGCGCGTTGACCGGCCGCCCCTCGCGGGTGAACTCGCCCGCGACGCGATAGCGGAAACTCTCCGGCGCCAGCCTGACGGTTTCGGATGCAACCGCAACCTGCGCCGCATCCGGCTGAGAGCCGGTCGGCAGGCCGACAAGCGCGAGCGGCAGACACGCGCCGACACCGACAGCCAGAAGAACTTTTGCATGAAGAAACGTCATCATGGCGGAAGCTCCCGGCCGGTGATCGCGGCACGCGCGACCACCGGGCTTTTGCCGTTAGTTAACCTTGGTTGCGGACGGGACGACCGCACCCAGCTTGTCGCCGGTGCCGATCGGGCTCGGCGGCTGAACCTGCTTCATCAGGTCGTCGTTCCAGTTGCCTTCGACCTTGAAGTGCGCCGTCGCCCCGAGCTCCACCGCCTCGATCAGGTTGTGGTTGACGTAGGCATAGACGCCCGGCTGCAGGAAGGTGTAGAGCGCTGCTCCGGCCGAGCCGCCACGGATGAACCAGGTCTCGAGGTCCTTCTCCGGCGGGTTGTTGAACTTGCCGGTCTCCCAGACATAGTCGCCATGGCCGCCGATCAGATGCGGACGGGTATCGCGATTGGCCTGCGAGTGAATGATCAGGACGCGCTCGCCGACCTTCGCCGTCAGTGCGTTCTTGCCGGTCAAGGAATCGACTCGCCCGTTGAAAACTTCGTGGGTAGGGATCAGCTTGCGCATCACCTCGACCGAGTCGGGGTAGGCCTCGCCGGGCGAAGCATAGGTCTTGTACTTACCCTCGGCATCGCGCGGAACGTAGAAGTCCTGCTCGCCGATGTAGTAGGCCTTGTCGTAGCGCAGCGCCTTGCCCTTCTCATCCTTGAGGCCGTCACGCGGCAGCACCATGATCGCGCCGTTCATTCCCGACACGACGTGCCAGGGAATCATCGGGCCGCCCGGAGCGCAGTGATAAACGAACACGCCGGGGCGCGTCGCCTTCCAGCGCAGCACCACCTGTTCGCCGGGGTTAATCAACGTCAATCCGCCACCGCCCAGCGCGCCGGTCGAGGAATGGAAGTCGATATTGTGCTCCATGGTGTTGGTTTCGGGATTGACGAGGGTGAGCTCGACATAGTCGTTTTCGTGCACCACCATCATCGGCCCCGGCACCGAGCCATTGAACGTCATGGCGTGAATCTTGGTGCCTTCGTTATCGATCACCCATTCCTTTTCCTGAATGGTCATCCGGAACTGGACTACGCGCGGCGCGGCCTTGGTGGCCTGCTCGTGCGGATGAATGAAGGGAGGAGCGACGAGATCGACCTTGACGCGCTGGAGCCCCGATAAATCGTCTGCCGCCAGAGCTGGAACGGCCATGAACAGCGCCGATGCAGCGGCACACATCAACACATTGCGACGAGAGAGCATAATAACCTCCACATGGAGAGCTGATTTCAAATCTCACAATTCATGATCCTCCTGCAGGCCATATGCCTCTTTGATTGAACACAAGGTTGTTCGATTTTTTTCGCGACGCGCAAAAATATTATGCGGCTCTTCGAACGGCACGCGATCATGACTGCCGCGAATGCCTTCCGCTCGCGCGCAACGCTTTATCGTTGGCGAAATCGCGGTGGTCATATCCGCCCGCAACTCGACAAAGAGTCGATTGAAGCAGTCGGCGCGCTCACACAGCTTGCCGCTACCGCATCAGGCGGTGCCTGCTCACCTACTTCCTCGGATTCAGAGCAACATCGCCTCTAGCGACGCCCAATGGCCGATCGTTCAGGCGTTGACGCACATCAAGATGAAGATCGGACGGCAATGTATAAAAGGACGAAAGAGGATATTCATGATGATCGATGTCAAGGATTTAACGCCGAATTTTCGTCATGTACGCCTGCTGCTCGGACGCGAGAAAGAGCACCCCGCCGGAGAGCAGGATGAGGGCTACGATCTTCTCGTGCCGCTCGATGCCGATGGCCGTCTCGACCCTCATGAGTGGAAGACGCATCAAGCCGTCTGCCGCGTGAGGCGCTTCGACAGGCACGGCGACGTCAAAATCGGACGTCTGCGACGCAAGCCCGGCGGACAGTGGTACTTTGACTATGAAGCTGGCGAAGGCGACGACGAGCCGGGATTCCGACTCGGCGAGGAACGCTTCATCACCGGCGAATATGTATCGATCGGGCAAGGCAAAGACTACCACACCTATCGCATCGTTCGCGTCGAGAAGCCTTAATGGCGTCACACGGCTTGCCGGTCATCCGGCTTTCGTGACTGACATCACAACGCACGCTGCATTCATTTAATACCAGAGTATCGCGCGCGAAGCTCATCATTCGCGCGTCCCAAGAGAGCATCAAGGAGAGCATGAATTGTCCAACACCCCCCACACGCTCCGTGACGAGTTTCCCGACCAGATGGATACGATCCACGCCCTCAAGGTCAAGAGCCCGGAATTCGCGCAAATTCTGGAAGACTATGATCAGGTGAACGATCAGATTCATCGCGCCGAAACCCGGCTGGAGCCGGTCAGCGAAGAAGCCGAAGCCTTGCTGCGCAAAAAGCGGCTGGCTCTGAAGGATAGAATCGTTTCGGCTTTACAAGAGGCTTGAGCCAAAACCCATCAGCTCCATCAGCTCCATCGGCTTCACAGCCGATGGAGCTTTTATTTTCTTGATCGGCGCCAGGATCAGAAGGAGCCGGGCGGCAGGCGGTAGATATCCAGCGTCTTGGCATCGGCGACATAGAACAGCAGCAGCCCGCTCGGCGTCAGAACCCGCTGATTGTTCTCGCCCTGCGCCACATTGCCCTGCAGAATCAGGATTGTGGTGCGTCCCTTGTCGTCGCTGCCGCGAAACATCAGAAGGCCGCCGTTGATCGGCATATTGCTCGCCACCGTGTCTGGCTTGTAGCCGGCCGAAACGAAATGCGCGCGCAGAATGCTCGAATTGGAGAACAATCGGTTTCAGCAACAACACCACCAATGCCTACATTGGCAGGACACCACGATCAACATCTCCTCGGCACTCCTGGTGTCCGCGATCTCCGACAACACGTTCAACAGCTATTCGATCGTCGGCGCGGTCGCCGGGCTCGGCGCGGTCGCCGGCATGGCCAACGCGACCATCATCACAACACCACCGAGGCGCGGTCAACGGATGCCGACAGCGTCACCATGGCTGCAAATATTACCGACGGATTGACGGACGGACTGTCGCAGATCGGCAATCTCCTCGTCCTCGCGCCGCAATCATATCGACCGGACGTTGCAGCAGACCCGCCTGATCGTCGGCGTTGGCTATCCGCTGGCGCTACGCATCAACGCATTCACACATGCGCGCCTGCCGTCCGCGGACTCGAAGATCGTGATCGAACAGGCATCGTCCTTCATCAACCGGACCACGCCCGATCGCTTTGCCGCGGCCCAGACCATGCTGGGGAAAGCGCTGGCCGATCATCCCGACGACTCGACCTCAGGGCCGCGCTGGCCGCTCATCTGCTGCGAGGCATTCAGGTGGTTTGGTATCCTCCGGCGGAGGCGGAGCGCGCCGAACAGCGCGCGCTCACTGTTGAAAAGCGTCCTGAAAAGCGAGCCCGACTACATTCCCGGCCTGCAGGCCTATTGCCGATTTCTGATTACCACAAACCATTTCGCGGAAAGTCTGGTCGCCTGCGAGAAGGCCTTGAGCTTCGGTTATTGGACGGCTCCGCGCCTTCCATCTCGGCATGGCGCAATTACAACTCGGTCTGTTTGACGATGCGCTGGCGACGTTCAAGCGCGCCGATGCTTACGACACGCCGCAAGTTTCGCGATGGACCTGGCTGCTTGGCGAGGGTTTCACCCTCGTCATCCTGCAGCACTACGAAGAAGCGATTCCCTCGCCGTGACGCCGGGCACGGGACGCACCCATATGTTTCTCGCCATCACCTATGAAGCGTTGGGCCGCCATGATGAGGCGAGAGCGGCGATCATGGAAGGAATGAAATTGCGTCCGGGAGCGACGGTCGAGAACGTCTCTCTGCCTTCCAAAAACCAGAGCGCGCGCTATCTGCCCGCCCGCGAGCGTTTCGACGCATTGCTCATCGCGGCTGGATTGCCCAAGAATTAATATCAAGAATTGATATCAAGGACTGATATCACCGCGCATAGAAGCATCCATTCGAACTGGCTCAACGGAAGCGGAAATTCGCGACCGTTTCGTCCGTACGCATTGCAGGTGACGCGCTCGCGCGCGCAACGCTCTGCAGCCGGCCGGCAGCGCGCTACCGGACCTCGGCGGCGACATCATCGAGGACCGGGCTTACCAGGGCTCAATCCACTCACGCTTCAAGACATGATCGCCTAAGCCGCCGGCCTATGACCGGCGATGATCTGGTCCGCCGCCCGACCGGTGACTTCCGCCATGTGATCGAATTGGCGGGTAAAGCTGCCGACGCCGGCCGTCGCCGAACGCAGCTCCACGATCAGATCGCCGATCATTGCTTCCGGCATCATCGCCCGCACCACATCCCAGCTCGACCATCCATCGCGGGTGCTGAAGCTGAGGATCTGGCCGCGCCGACCGGACACGATCGAATTGACTTTCGCGACACCATCGCTCGGGCAGACAATCTCCACGACATGGATGGGTTCGAGCAGCACCGGCGCACATTGCGGGAGCGCCTCGGTCATGCCGATCCGCGCCGCGGTACGAAACGCCTGGTCGGACGAATCGACGCTGTGATAAGAGCCGTCGGTCAGCGTGACCTCCACATCGGTCACCGGAAAACCGAGCGGACCGCGGATCAGGCCGTCGCCAACCCCCTGCCCGACTGCGCCAATGTAGTTCTTCGGGACCGCGCCACCGACGATGGTCTCACCGAACACGGTGCCCGCGCCGCGCGACAGCGGCTTAATATCCAGCACCACGTCGCCGAACTGGCCGTGACCGCCGGATTGCTTCTTGTGTCGTCCGCGCTGTGTGATCGGCTTGCGGATCGTCTCCTGATAGCCGACCGGCGGCGCATGCTGCTTCACGCTGATACCGAAGCGATCCTGCAACCGCTCCATCGCGACGCGCAGATGCATTTCACCCTGGCCCCACAGCACCATTTCATGCGTCACCGAATTGTGGACCACGCTGAGCGAAGGATCCTCGTCCGTCAGCCGGGTTAACGCCTGTCCGAGCTTGACGTCGTCCTTGCGGTTATCCGCGATGATCGCGATCGCCAGCACCGGCGGAGCGGGCACCACATCGACAAGGGCTGCTGGTGTGGTCTTGCCGGTGGTCAGCGTCTCGCAGGTCTTCACCGCATCGAGCTTGCCGAGCGTGACGGTATCACCCGCCGCGGCGGAACCGCGCTTGCTGTCGGCGCCGATGTTCGTTGCAAGAATGCCGGAGATACGCCCCGCACCACCGCCTGACGACATCACGGTATCGCCGTCCGTGAACTGGCCACGCAAGACGCGCGCGAGCGACAATTTTCCTCCGTGCTGGAGATGCGTGGTTTTCATGATGTAGGCGAGCCCGGTCTTCTCTTCGGATACGCCAAGACGGCGCGCGGTGTCGGCCACGCCGGGAGCTTCATGGCGCAGCGCCTTCATCAGCCGCAGCAAACCGTTCTCGCGCGCGGCGCAGCCGAGCAGAACCGGACAGATTTGTCCTTCCCGCAATTCGCTGGCGAGATCGTCGAACACGGCGTCGCGCGGCGGCGGGATGTCTTCGAGCAGTTGCTCCAGCAGCCTGTCGTCGTGGTCCGCCAGTTTCTCCAGCATGGTGAGGCGGGCGTCCTTCCCCCGGTCGAGATCGCCCGGCTCAAGACCGATCACCTCGGAGGGCATATGCTCGCGATAGACGAAGGCGCGCTCGAGCGCGAGATCGACGAAGCCCGTGACGATGTCTCCCTTCCAGATCGGAATCTGCCGCAGCACAAGCGGTGTGCGCGACGCCGGCTGCAGCATCGCCAGCGCCTCGCCGATGCGCTGGTTGGCCTTGTCGATCTTGTTGAGGAACAGGAAACGCGGGATGCCGAGGTCTTCCAGTTCGCGCAGCACGAGTTGCAACTGCGGCAGCTTGCGCTCGTCGGCTTCGCACACGATCACCGCGGCATCGACCGCCGGCAAAGCCGCGCGCATGTCGTGTGCGAACTCCACCGATCCGGGACAGTCGATGAAGGTGTAGCTGTCTCCCATGAAGGTGGTGGTCGCCACCGTGAGTCCCATGCTCATCTGATGCAGGCGCGCTTCCGCCGAGGAGTCCCCCACGGTGGTTCCCGCTTCGACAGTGCCTGCTTTGGGAATAGCCTCAGTCCGGGAGAGGATGGCTTCGAGCAAGGTGGTCTTGCCGCTCTGGAACGGTCCCACCAGTGCGATGCACCGGGGACCGCATGGACTTCTCACATCTTGTTCCATCTTCAGTCTCCTGTCTGAATCCGGCCGTCCGAGTGAAGTTCCGGTAGCAAGCATGCCACAGCTTCGCACTCATGGGGATGAAAAATCGACCACGGTTGCGCGCAAAAACCCGCGGCCAACAAGTCGGCGCGGGATCAGCACATTATTGTTGCTGGATCGATTTTTCCGCCATCGACCGCCTCTGCTGAGCGGCGGGCTTATCGGCCGGTTGCGTGATCAGCCTTTGGCGGCGTCGAGACCCATCTGCCAGAAGTCCGCTTCGAGTCTCGATGCTTTTGCGAACAGAGCGGCAAGCTCGGTAAATCGCCGCTCGGTCATCGCGCGCGCCGCGAGGTCATCGAGATGGCGCCGCGCCGCGATGGCGACGTCCTGATAGGACTTACCGGCGTACTCGCAGATCCATTCGCGATAGGGATGATCGCTGAGCGCGGCAACGCCGTTCGGCGCGAGATTGCCGCCAATCTCGGCATAACCGATGACGCAAGGAGCAAGCGCGACATGCAGATCGAGCAGATCTCCGGCCGCGCCGCAATCCAGCACGAAGCGCGTATAGGCGACAGTCGCCTGATGTTCCGGCGTCGCCTCGATTTCCTCCGGCGAGAGACCCCAGCGACCGCACAGCCGCACATGCAGATCCATCTCGTCGAGAATGGCGGCAAGTCCGGCCTGCGCCACCCGCATGTCAGCGAGCGTGCGGCTCTTGTATGTGGCAAGCGCATAAGCCCGCGCGAATTGGATCAGGAACAGATAGTCCTGCACGAGATAGGTGCGGAACGCCGCCTGCGGCAGCGTCCCCGTGCCGAGCCGGCGGACAAAATCATGATCGACGTAGCTTTCCCAGTCCGTGATCGCTGCCGTCTTCAACCGATCGAAGATGTCCATATGCCAGCCCTTGCCTTTTGCCTTTGCAGGTCGCGCCGAAGACCGCGCATTCGCACACGACGGCGACACTGTCGGATCGCGCGCGCACGAGGCGCCGTTCGCCTCATGCCTTACCGGCTGACCTCGGATTTGACAAATCGAGCCGACGGGCGAATTCAGGCCGACCCTCAAGCGTGCCTATGGCTCGTGCCAGTGGGCACATTTCGAGGTCTGACCGATGCCGGGGTTCAGGCTGTTGGTCGGATCGAGCCTGCGGTAGAATCCGGCCAGTTCGGGCTTGGCGCGATAAAGGTGGCCGACATTATGCTCGGCCGGATACTCGGCGCCCCGCTTATCGAGCAGATTCCACATTTCGTGCTCGACCGCGAGACAGTCATGGCCCTTCTTCACCACGTAGTCCTGATGGAAGACGTGGCAGAAGAAATGACCGTAATAAAGTTTCTTCTCGATCTTCGCGTCGAGCTCCGCAGGCAGTTGCTCCACCCAGTCGCGATCGTTGCGACGGAGCGCGATGTCCAGGGCGACAATGTCCTCAACCTCGCGGGTATGGATCGCACGATAACGTACCGCCGCTCCCGCGACGGCGAAACGGTGCAGGAAGGCCGCAGTGCCTTCCTTAGGAGTGCATTCGAACATATCGCCGCGAGCCGACGGAAACAGACCGGTCAGATAGCCACGCGCTTCGGCGATCCCCGCGCCGCCCATCCGCAGAAGCAGGTGATGTTCGTAACGGTCACGGAAATCGTTCATCCGTGTCGGCAAATGCTGCGGCATCAGCCTCGCCACAGCCTGCGCGAGATGATCCGAGATGGTGGTGCCCAGCCCCAGCCGTTCTGTCAGCCCGTCCATGCGCGCCTTGGCGGCAAAGAGCGCGGGCATCCGGTCGGTTCCTGCTTTCTGAATGAACAGGAACGTGTCCTTGCCGTATTTCGCGGCGACGTCATAGGCCTCGCGATGGATGTACTCACCGGAGATCGGCAGGCTCCGGAAACTGGCGAGGATATGACGACGGATTTCGGTCAGTTCAGCCGCATCGTTCGTGCCGATATAAAAGACGGCCGTATCCTTCTCGGCCGCGAACGTGTCGAGCCGCACCGCGAACACGGCGAGCTTGCCTGCACAACCGACAGACTCCCGAAGACGCCGCGGATCGGCATTGAACCGGGCCGGCGTCTCCGCTTCGATATCGCGGACATGGGTGGCGTATTCGCGGTCCGAGGCCCAGGCGTTCGCGGGGCCGGCGTCCGGCAGATCGCCGCGTTCGACGCGAGACAGGATTTGTTCGGGATCTTCACCCAAATTCAGCCCGAGATGATTGACGAGTCTGACCGAGCCGTCGGCGCACACCTCGGCGTAAAGACTCATTTCTGTATAGGCCGGTCCGCGCTGGATCAGCGCGCCGCCCGAATTGTTGCAGATGCCGCCCAGCACCGAGGCCCCGATGCAGGAGGAGCCGATCACCGAATGCGGCTCGCGTCCCAGCGGTCTCAGTTGCTTCTCCAGCGCATCCAGCGTCGCGCCCGGCAGGCAAACCACCTGCTTACCGTCCTCGATCAGATGAATGCCCTTCAGGCGCATCACGCTGACCAGAACGATCTCGCGATCATAATCCTCACCCCAGGGCGTAGAGCCGCCGGTCAAGCCGGTATTCGAGGCCTGAAAGATCACCGCACGCCCGGCCTCGACGGCGGCATTCAGCACCCGCCACATCTCAACCAGAGAACCGGGACGCACCACCGCCGCTACCGGACCGCCGCCACAGCGAAAGCCGCGCGTATAGCGCCGCGTCTCCCGGCTCGCGGTCAGCACATGAGCCGCACCCGCGATGGCGCGCAGACGATCCAAAAGCACGTCGCGCGACGGCACGTTCCGGGTGTCAGACTGGGTCATGGCGAATTCCTCCTCCCCTGCATCACGAGCGTACGGCAATGATCCGTCATCAGATCCCCGCTGGGGTGATCAAGCAACATCCGTCCGCATCAACGCAAGACAGACCTGCCGCGCAGATTTTCCCGCGATAGCTGACTGATTGACGTGCATCCCATCAATTTCATGTCGCGCTCGAGTTCTGCCCGCAGCAAGCCGAGCGCGCGTTCCACGCCGGCCTGACCAGCGGCGGCAAGTGGATAGAGATAATAGCGTCCGAGACCAACCGCCTTGGCGCCGAGCGACAGCGCCTTGAGAATGTGGGTGCCGCGCTGGATGCCCCCGTCCATCATGACGTCGATCCGGTCGCCGACCGCATCGACGACTTCGGCGAGATGATCGAAAGGAGCACGCGAGCCGTCGAGCTGCCGGCCGCCATGATTCGAGAGAATGATTCCCGCGCAGCCGATATCGACCGCGCGTCTGGCGTCCTCGACCGACATGATGCCCTTAAGACAGAACGGCCCGTTCCAGTTGCGCACCATCTCGGCGACATCATCCCAGTTCATCGAGGGGTCCAGCATGTCCGTGAAATAGCGACCGATCGACATGGCGCCGCCGCTCATGTCGACATGATCTTCCAGTTGCGGCAGCCTGAAGCGTTCATGGGTGACGTACTGAAGTCCCCACATCGGCTTGATCGCGAATTGCAGCATGCCGGCTAGCGTCAGGCGGAAAGGAATGCTGAACCCCGTGCGCAGATCGCGCTCGCGATTTCCGCCGGTGATGCTGTCCACCGTCAGCATCATGACTTCGACGCCGGCCTCCCTTGTCCGCTGCATCATGGCGCGGTTGAGGCCGCGGTCGCGGTGGAAGTAGAATTGATAGATTTGCGGCGTGTCGTGGGTCTTGCGCAACTCTTCGAGGCTCACCGTGCCGAGCGAAGAGACGCCAAACATGGTCCCGAGCTTCGCCGCGGCGGCCGCAACCGCGCGCTCGCCCTGATAGTGAAACAAGCGCTGCAACGCGGTGGGCGAACAGTAGAACGGCGTGGCAAGCTTCTGACCCATCACGGTCACTGACAAATCAATTTCCCGTACGCCTCGCAACACGTTGGGGACGAGATCGCAATCCTCGAAGCTCCTGGTGTTGCGGCGCTGGCTGGTCTCGTCATCCGCTCCGCCGTCGATGTAGTTGAAAATAGGCCCCGGTAAACGCCGGCGCGCAAGCCGCCGGAAATCATGGAAGTTGTGACATTGATTCAGACGCATCTGTGCCCTCCAGACCAGCGTTTGGCGACAAGGGATTCTCTCAAAAGAAAAAGGCGGGGGACACCATCCCCCGCCTCTGCGATCATTGCGCCAGAAGAGTCAGCGGCCACAGATAGGCCTGACCCAGAACCAGGAAGCCGACAAGGACGGCGAGCGCCAGACTGTGGAAGAAAACGAAGCGCAGGATGGTGCCCTCGTGCCCGTACCATTTGGTCGCGGTCGAAGCGACGACGATGCTCTGGGCATCGATCATCTTGCCCATCACGCCACCGGAGCTGTTGGCGGCCGCCATCAACACCGGGTTCAAGCCCAGCTGCTCGGCGCTGATCTTTTGCAATCCGCCGAACAGCACGTTCGAGGACGTGTCGGAGCCGGTGAGAGCAACACCGAGCCAGCCGATCAGGGCGCCGAAGAACGGGTAAAAAACGCCCGTCTTGGCCATGGCAAGGCCGAGGGTTGCGTCAGTGCCCGAGTACTTGGTCACAAAGCCAAGTGCCAGCATGCAGGCGATTGTCAACAACGAGTAGCGGACGAGAGCGAGAGTCTTGCCGAACACCCTGACAAGACCCATCGGAGTGTAGCCGAGCAGAAAACCTGACACGAGAGCCGAGAGGAAGATGCCAGTGCCAGCGGCCGACATGATGTTGAATGCGTAGACCGCGCCTTCCGGCGACAGCTTGGCCACGACCGGAGGAGCTTTCATGATCAGATTGTGCAGTCCTTCAACCGGAAAGCGGCCGATCCAGATGCCGTCCAGCCAGGCCTTCACCTGAGGCGTGCCCCACGCGAATACGAACACCGACAGAATGATCCATGGCATCCAGGCTCGGGCGACGGCCCCGGTCGACGTCTTGTCGGCCTGGTGCTCGTGGTCCTCTTCCTTTTGAACCTTGCCGAACCCCTCGGGCATCTCTTTCATGACGCGCTTCGGCTGCCAGACCTGCAGGAACGCCCACAGACAGACCATCGACGAGATGGCTGCGATGACGTCGACCAGCCACGGCCCGTGGAAGTTGGACACCAGATATTGCGGAACCGCGAATGAAATGCCGGCCACCAGAATGGCGGGCCAGATCTCGATCATCTTGCGGAAGCCGACGAAAGCCCAGATCAACCAGAACGGAACGATCAGAGAGAAGAAGGGAAGCTGCCGTCCGATCATGCCGGAGAGCGCCTGCAGATCGAGACCGGTGACCGCGGCAAGCGCAATAACCGGCGTTCCCAGCGCGCCGTAAGCTACTGGCGCGGTATTGGCGATCAGCGACAGACCGGAAGCGGCAAGCGGCGAGAAGCCAAGACCAATCAGCATCGCCGCGGTGACGGCGACCGGCGTGCCGAAGCCGGCGGCGCCTTCGAAGAAGGCGCCCAGCGAAAACGCGATGAAAAGCAGTTGCAGCCGCCGGTCGTCGCTCAAGCCGCTGATCGAGCGCTGCAGAACCGCGAACTCGCCTTTTTCGTTGGTGAGCTGATAGAGAAAGATAATGTTGAGCACCAGCCAGCCGATCGGAAGCACGCCGAACGCGGCGCCGTAAGCGGCGGAAAGACCCGCCAGCTTGACCGGCATGCCAAACCCCAGAACCGCGACGGCAAGCGCCGCCACCAGTCCCAATATCGCGGCCCAGTGCGCCTTGATTTCGAAAATGGCGATCGCGCCGAGCAGCACGATGACCGGTAGCGCCGCCACCGCCGTCGAAAGCCAAGGGTTATTAAAGGGGTCGTAAACCTGGGTCCACGTCACAAAGGCCTCCTCATGTTTCCTTGCGAAAGAGAACTGTCGCCTGGTCGCGATCCTTGACTATTTTTTGGCGTGGTAAAATTAACTTACCAGACATGTCAATAAGCCATTTGTACGAACCTTTACCGGAAAAATTGGTTCATACTTGACCGGAACCGGGGTTCGTTCATAGTCGGCGTCGGATTCGCTTGATCCGCCAAAGAGATGGGGAGCGTCTTGAGCAACCTTGTGCGAGGACCGAAGGTCTCGGAAGCGATGGCCGCGCACATCGAAAAGCTGATCCTGGAAGGCGTATTGCGGCCGGGTGAAAGGCTCGCGCCGGAGCGTGAGCTCGCCGAAAAGCTGGAGATTTCACGCCCGTCGCTTCGCGAGGCGTTTGAGATTCTCGAAGGCCGCGGTCTGCTGGTCAGCGGCCGGTCAGGCACCTTCGTCGCGCAATTCCTCACGCCGCTGTTTCAGCCTCTCGCGACGCTGCTGCACGACAAGCCGCGAGTGACCGCCGATTATTTCGAGTTCCGGCGCATTCAGGAAGTGAATGCGGCGCGATTTGCGGCCATGCGCGCCACCGATCTCGATCGCAAGGCGATCCAGCAATGCGTCGAACGGATGCAGAAGGCACACAGGCTGGAGGACCCGACGCAGGAAGGCGACGCCGATGTTGATCTTCATCTGTTGATCTACGAGGCGAGCCACAACGTGGTTCTGCTGCATATCATGCGCGCGCTCGCCAACCTTCTGCGCAACGATATTTTCTACAATCGCGCGCAACTCTATCTGCGAGAAGGCGTGCGCAACCAGTTGCTCGAACAGCATCTGGCAATTGCGCGCGCCGTGGTCGCCGGCAACGCCAAGGAGGCCGAGGCCGCCGCGGCGCAGCACATCCGCTTCACGTTTGAAACGGTGGAAGAGATCCGGCGCGACAGCTTGCGGCTGGAAACCTCGCTCAGCCGGGTGAACCGCAGCGATTTCCTGGCCTGATCAAGCGCACCGTCAAAACCAACTTCAACCAAGACCGACAACGCTTTGTCGCGGTTGCCGGCCTTGGTCTGCATGGGGGCGAACAGTTCGAACCTGTCAGCTTTGTCCCAGGTAAGTGTGGAAGACGCCCGCCGGATCATACTGGCTGCGCAGTTGCTGCAGACGCTTCCAGTTGGCCTCCGTAAAACACTTCCTGAAGCGCTGCGGATCCAACTGCCAATCCACCTCGTTGATGTAGTGCCCGACAGCGAAAGGGTCCATCTTGGGCAAATTCTCTTTCAGCCAGGCAAAGTTGACCGGGTCGTCCTTCTCATCGTCCCAGATGGCATAACATCCAACGTAGGTATCGACCGCCCATGAGAAACACGAATCCGGATAAACCTTGGTATTCATATTGAACGAGGCCAACACGTGACACCACTTCGTGGGAGCCTTGGCGAAGTGATCGGCCAGCGCGTGCAGCGCCTCTCCAGCCCGGTTCGTCAGCACATTATCGACCGCATAGCGAGCGCAACGACCTGCCGGATCGTTAAGACTGAAATAGCGGTCGTACAGACCTTCGAAATCGAACGACTGATACTCCGCCTTGAGGAGGGTCTTGCTGCCGGCGAGGGCAGACTCCGCATATGGCTTCAGAGCTTTACGCGCATTTTCCTCGCTGTCGTCGAAAGCAAAGATCGTTACGAAGCAAATCTTTGACTTCTCGGGCGGAGCACTCTCGGGGATTTCCGGATGATGCATCAATACAATGAGCGGTTCGGTATGACCAATACGGCCAGCCTTTCGGAGATCTTCCAGCGCGGTCGTCGCTATCTTGAGCTCGGATAGCGGCAGAATGTAAGAACTGGCTAGAATGGCCTTGGGAGCCTCGTAGAGTTTGAGATCAAGTCGGGTGACAACCCCGAAAAATCCCGGACCGACGCCGCGCACGGCCCAGTAAAGATCCGGGTTTTCCTTGGCCGTCGCCCGCAACACGCGGCCGTCGGCGGTCACAATCTCCGCGCCGACGATCGAATGGGTCGAGACTCCGCCACGCTGGGAGTAATTCCAGCCGATACCGCCGCCCAGTGTGAATCCGCTCAGCCCCACCGACGGACAGTGAGGGACCGGAAAGGTCAAGCCCTTGCTGCGCGCGGCCTTGACCAGCTCCAGACTTCTCACGCCCGGCTGGATGGAGGCGATCTTGCTTTCGGTGTCGATATGGATTTCCTGCAACGCTGAAAGATCGATCAGCAAGCCGCCGTCGCGCAGCGATGGGCCGTTGGCGTTGTGTCCGCCGGCGCGAACAGCGACTTTCAGCTTTTTCTGGGCCGCATAGTTCACCGCATTGATCACGTCCTGCGTCGATTTCGCCTGCACGATAACGTCGGGATAGCGTTTCGGCTTCGACATATGCCAGACCATCGACTGGCGCCAGATTTCATAACCTTTCTCCCCTCGCTGGACGATTTTTCCGGCGACGCCGGGAATTGCCAGAGCAGTCGGCCCTGGAGCCGCCAGCGCTTGCGGTGCACGCAGAAGGTCCATTGCGCCCAGAGCGGTAAGACCGATCAGTTGCTGGAGCGCCTGGCGCCGCGATGATGCTTGGTTCTTCATGGATTTTTCCTATTGTCGATCGGCTTATTTAACTTGCTCGAAGTAGGTCGACAGATCGGCGATGTCCTTGTCCGATAACCCTGCAGCCAAGGCAGTCATGCTGGCGTCTTTACGCTCGCCGGAACGGAAAGCTTTAAGTTGCTTTTCCAGATAGGCCCCCTTCTGTCCCTGGAGATTGGGATATTGAGGCGCCTTGCCGATACCGTCGGCACCGTGACAAGCGACGCAGGTTCCTAGTTTCTGTTCGATTGCGGCATCATCGTCCTCGGCAGCCAGGACTGGAAAAGCCACGAAGGCAACGGAATAGATCAGCAGCAAATAGCCTGCCCTTCTCAAACGCCTATCCTCATGCATCTACGTTTCCTCACATTTTTTTTCGGTCGATTTACGGTCGCAGAACTGCCTTGATCACCTTGCCGCTTTCAGAATCGCGGACGGCCTGATCAATTTCGTCCAGGGAATAGAAGGTGGTCAGCTTCTCGAGTGGAAAGCGGCCCTGACGATACAATTCGACCAGCTTCGGGATGAAAACATCCGGCACGCTCTGCCCTTCGATGACGCCGATCACGCTGCGGCCAAACATGATGCTGTTCACATCGAGCGTAACTTCCGCACCGAGCGGCGCGGCGCCGACCTGACCGCACACGCCCGGCACGGTCAGACAGTCCACCGCCTGTCGCAGCACGGACGGGATTCCGGTGCATTCGAGTGAATAATCCATGCCGCCAAGCTTTTTGATTTCTTCGACGACGTCGCCTTGCGCGGGATCGAATGCATGGGTGGCGCCCAGCTCTCGGGCCAGCGCGCGACGGCTTTCGAGAAGATCGACGGCGACAATGGTCGTGCAGCCGACAACATACGCGGCCATGACGGCCGCGAGCCCGACCGAGCCGCAGCCGAACACGGCGATGCTCGAGCCTACAGCGGGCTTCAAGGCGTTCATGACTGCTCCGGCGCCCGTCTGAATTCCGCAACCCAGCGGCCCGAGATATTCAAGGGGCGCTTCCTTCTGGACCTTCACCGTGTTCGCTTCGTTGGCGAGCGCGTAAGCGGCGAAAGATGACTGGTTGAAGAAATTGCCGAAGATCGGAGCGTTATGGTGATGAATGGTGGCCGAACCATCGCTGCGCTTGCCGGAGAAATTGGCTTCGAATGTCTGTGGGCAATGGGTCGGATCGCCGCTCAGGCAGGACTTGCAACGGCCACAAGATCTGAAGGTCAGAACGACGTGGTCGCCCGGTGCGACCTTGGTCACGCGCGCCCCGATTTTCTCGACGACGCCGGACCCTTCGTGACCGAACACGGCCGGAAAGGAAACCGGATAGACCTGGTCACGACAGATCAGATCCGTGTGGCAAACCCCGACACCGACAATGCGGACGAGCACTTCGTCGTCGCGCAGGTCAGCCAGTTCCACCTCGGTGATTTCGAATTTTCCCGATTTTTTGTCGACGATAGCTGCCTTGGACTTCATATGGCCCCCTCCCAACCGATGTAATTTTAGCGACCCGGCTTTTTCCAGGCGCCACGCTTGTGCATAAGCGCGATCTGACGATCGATGATTTCCTTCTTGTATTCCGCGTGCTTCATCGGCTCGCGGTCGAGATACAAGTTCTTCGGATAGATCGGTTTCTCGTAGATGATCTGCGCCAGCTCGGATCGCACGTCCTTGAGCCAGTTGGAGATTTGCGCGTTCGCGCGGTGATGACGCAGTTGCTCGATGTTGATGACACCGGCGACATAGGTCGATCCTGCGCCGTATTCCTGCTTGCCGACGATGCCTCCGCGGTGATCGATGATGTAGGAGTGCCCGCCAAAGGTGTCGATCGGCGTCGTCGAATCCGGGAACAGATAATAAGTCCCCATGTTCGGCGACAGCACGTACATGTTGTTCTCGAGCGCCCGCGCGCGCGAGGAGATCTCGAAGAAATCGTTGCCCGTGCCGGGGTGCGGAAACGAAGCGCGATAGGCGACTTCGCAGCCGTTCAATGCGAGGCCGCGGCCATTTTCAGGATAGGAGGCCTCGTTGGCCATCATCACCCCGAGCCGTCCGATCTTGGTGTCAACCACCGGCCAGAAGGCCTGCAACGTGCGGCCGTATTTTTCTATCCACCAGTCAAAGATGTCATGAGGGGTCATGCTGTGCTCGACCGGATAGAGCGTCGCCAGCTTGTAGTGCTGCATGATGACGCTGCCGTCGGGATCAAGCACGAAGCCGACGTTGAAGAAGCGGTCCTTCCACTCCGGATGTCTGGCCTTGGCCTGCGCCATGATGAAGACGCCGTACTGGCGCGCGATCTTGCCCAGCGCGTCGGTTTCCGGTCCCGGAATATCGATGGCGCAGGTGTTGGCGAAGTCCGCATGGTCGAGATCGAGCACCTCGTCGTTGAAACCCTGCAACCCGCCTTCGGGTATCACGAGCAGACGCACCGGAATGTCCAGGCTGGACAACCAGGCGGCCGCCTTGGTCAAGTGGCCGAGGTGCTCGATGTTCTTCATGATATCTTCGCGCTGGCGAATGCCCCACACGGTGGGGATCAGCCCGACGCAATTATACGGATCGACCATGGTGTCACTCGTTATCCCGTAATGAAAGAATGACCCGCAACGCTCAGCTTTGCGGGAGTTGGATCGTGACCCATTTCCATTCGGTCAGGGTGTCAACGTCGATGTCGGTTCCTTCACGGCCGAACCCGCTGTCGCCGCTACCGCCGAATGGAACATGTGGCTCGTCATTGATCGTCGGCGCGTTGATATGCACCATTCCGGCGCGCACCTCTTCCATGAACCGGAATGCCTTCGAGATATCGCGTGTGAAAATCGCCGAGCTCAAACCGTAGCTGGTGTCGTTGGCGCGTGCGATGGCTTCGTCGAGGTCTGCGACGGGATAGACCGAGGTCACCGGCCCAAATGTCTCCTCCCGGCATACGGTCATATTTTCGCTGACCCCCGTCAGGATCGTGGGCAGACAACGGTTTCCAATCCACTCGCCGCCGGTCAGGATCGTGGCGCCCTTGGCGCGAGCGTCTTCGATATGAGTGCGCACGCGCTGGCGCTGCCGCTCCGAGATGATCGGCCCCACCCAGGTGTTGGGATCGCGAAGGTCGCCCATGTTCAGCGACTCCGCCCTGGCCTTGAAACGACGACAGAACTCCGCCTCGATGCTTCTTTCAACATAGATCCGGCTCGAAGCCATGCAGGCTTGGCCCTGGAAGAAGAACTGGCCGAAGGTTGCTGCTTCGACTGCGGCATCAAGGTCCGCGTCGGCGAGAATGACGAGCGGGCTCTTGCCGCCAAGCTCCAGCACCACGCGCCGCATCAGGGAGCCGCACAAACCGCCGATGTGTTTTCCGACGCGGCTCGATCCGGTGAACATCACAGCCTTCACCAGCGAATGGGTCGTCAGCACGTCCCCGATATCCGCGCCAAAGCCTGTCACTACATTGAGCGCTCCGGCCGGAAGGCCGGCCTCGTGATAAATCTCCGCAAGCCGATTGGCGACCATCGGCGCCTCTTCCGAGGCGAGCATCACCACCGTGTTGCCAGTCGCCAGTGGCGACGAACTCAATTTGGCATTCTTAAGCAACGGCACATTGAACGGCGTGATGCTTGCGATCACGCCGAGCGGCTCGCGCACCGTCATCGCAAAGCGTCCAGGCATGTCAGACGGGATGGTCTGTCCGGCTATACGCCGGGCCACGCCGCCCGCGGCACGCAAGCAATTGGCTGCGTATCTCACTTCAAACTCGGCCTTGCCGATCGGCGAGCCAACCTCTTTGATCAGGATATCAATGAAATCGTCACGGTATTTCTCGACGAGAGCTGCGGCACGGCAGAGCCAAGCCTCGCGTTCGCAGGCCAGGGTCTTGCTGTAGGTGGCGAAAGCCGCATGTGCGTTTTGCACGGCACGATCAATATCGTCGGCACTGCCCTCGGCGACACGGGCATAGGGAGAATCGTCTTCCGGATTGCGGTCGATGAAATATTTGCCGGATGTCGGCGGGATACGGCTGCCGCCGATCCACAGATCAGTTGCGCCGACACCGCTCATGTCACCGTTCTTCATTTATTGCTTCCTCCTGCCGCTTTTTTCTGCGTACTCGCGGACGCTTTTGTGGCACCATAGCAACAAGAATTTGCGATCGTTAGCGATGGTGCGCAATCAATGTCTTATTTGCGCAAGCGCGGCGAATTTTCAGGCGAGATAATCCGTCATCAAGCCGGCATGCTCGGCAAGCATGAGCATAGGCGGAAGTGCTCAATTCTGTTGCGGGAAGTTTCTTGCAAAAATTCGGATCAACATGGCGATCATGTTCATCGCCGTCTGCATGATAAATTCGATTAACACGGCCGCATGGTATTCCACGATCTGGCGGGCCGAATGGCTGGATCCATGCACATGATAATTGACGTTCATCAACGAAGAAAACGCTGGAATTGACTATAATTCAAAGGTTGAGAGACATCTATCAATGTCCGCTGTTGTCCCTGGCATCGATGGTTTTCCGATGAGCGCCGCGACAAAATTGCGCGGCAGGGATTTGTGCGTGGTGGAAAGCATGGTGAGCAATCTCGCCGAACCACGCCGCATCAATCCATGCACAACCAGCTCCACCCCTAATATTCGCATCAGCCATGTCATCCTGAACTTTGGTCACCTGTTCGGGGTTCAGCATAAATCTGCCATCCAGGTTACATCGCCTCCTCTTGCGTTGTATCAAATCATGGTTCCGCTTCGCGGCAAGCTGGTCGGGCACTCCGATATCGAGGCCACGCGTGGCACCGCGCTGGTGTATTCTCCGCAAGACCGGTTCAACACCTACTGGAGCGAGGACTGCATCGCGCTCGTACTCTCGGTTTATGCCGAAAAACTAAGAGCTCTCGCTCGCACGACATTCCCCGCGCTCGAGCCGAATAGAATGCGGATCGGATCACTCATGACGCTTACCGATGGAAGCGGGCGCAGCTTCGCCAACGCGCTCGGCACCATCTGCCGGGAAAGCGTGGATCCAGGCTCGGCTTTCAGCCGCGGCATCACCACCAAATCAGTGGAAGAAACGCTTCTGCTATCGTTGTTATTGTCGCAGGAAAACGACGTCCGAGCGTTGTCCAACAGGACAATTTGCAGCAGCCGAAGGAATTACGTTGCACGCACGCTCGATTACATCGACGCTCATGTCGCCGACGAACTCACTCTCGCCGATCTGATCGATGCGTCGGGCGCTTCGGCGCGGACGCTGCAATATGGTTTTATCGAGCAGTTCGGCGTCGGACCAATTACCTATCTGAAACGCTTACGGATGCATTGCGTCCATGACGCCTTGCGCAAGGCCGCGCCTGGAAGCTGCCAGGTCGGAAATGTTGCGGCACAATGGGGTTTTTTCAACGGCAGCGCCTTCGCTCGCACCTATCGAAAAATGTTCGGTGAGCTGCCTTCAGAGACGCTCTCCAGGCGATAGCGTCAATCAAACTCCAGGCACGGCCTAAGATCCGTCATGACTACGAAGCCTGCAGCCCGAGTGACTTTGCCAAACTCACCGAATTGCAACCATGCCGACATGCATTATTGCAGGCTGCTCGCCATTTCGATGAACTCCTGATCGCTGACCAGCTGGTGTGTGCGCGATGAGTGCTCTTTAACCAGAGCCAAGAGTCCCGGAAGCCTGCCCGAAGGCAATTGCAAATTCAGTTCCTTCGCCTTGATCTCGATGTTCGCCAAGCCGCTTTTCTTACCGAGAACAATGCCACGCCGCGCGCCGACAACCGCCGACGCATAGGGCTCGATCGCATGGGGAATGTGGAATTGCGCCGCCACGGCACCGCTTTCGCGAATGAACAGCGCCTCGCCGACCACGGGCTTCCAGCGATCGACTTGATAGTTTCCTTTCCTGCAAACGAGTTCGGAAACCTGACGCGCTTTGGTCAGATCCATCTCGACAGGCACATTATAAAGGCACTGCAGCGCCAGAGCGACTTCGCAAATATCTGCATTGCCGGCGCGCTCTCCCATGCCGTTGATGGTCCCCTGGATCCACGTTGCGCCACCGCGGACAGCGGCGATCGCTGCGGCCGTGGCGAGGCCGAAGTCATTGTGACCGTGCCAGTGGATCGGCACATCAGGTCCCACCCAGGATGCCACTTTGCGAATCAGGAATTCCACCGCCTCCGGTGCACAAGCGCCGATCGTATCCACAACGGACACATCTTCCGCGCCCGCCGCGATCGCTGCCTTGTAGACCTGCTCCAGAAAATCGAAATCGGACCGCGTGCAATCGACAGGAAAGAAATTCACCTTCATTCCATGATCGCGCGCATGCCTGATCGCATCGGTCATTCTCGTGATCACCTTCTCGCGCGTGAATCCGTAAGCCTCCATTTTCTGCGCGCTGGTGGCGATCTCGATCAGCACCGCCGTGGTCCCGAGCTCGATATGCGCATCGATGTCGGCTTTGACCGCCCGTGAGAAACCCCAGATTTCCGAGGTCAGGCCGGCGGAGAGAATGCGCCGAACCGCTTCGGTGTCCTCCTCGGAAACGCGCGGAAAACCGGATTCAATTCGCCCAACACCCAATTCGGCGAGGCGGCAGGCGATTTCGTATTTTGCATCCGCAGAAAACACCACTCCCACCGCCTGCTCGCCATCGCGCAGCGTCGTGTCGTAGAAGCGCACAGTTTTCGTGCGGTCAAAGCCGTCCTGAACCTCGGGGCGCTGATTGATATCGCCCGTCCAGATCAGATCGGACGGAATAGAGTTTCCGCGTACCATGTTGTCACCTCAATTCATGCAATGGTGATGGCGCAAATCGACGATATGTCGCTGCTGCCAATGTTTGGAAAATGCGACGCTGACAAGCCGCGATTCGACTGCATGGCCACCGCCATCAAGCACAATCGACCACGTCGCAAGATATCGATGCCGGCACATAGCTTCGCGGTGCCGACAATTCATAGAGAGTTGTGCGCTGCGCAGGCACGCGGCCCGCCGCACGAATCATCGCCTCCAATTCTCTCGGGGTCATTTCCTGTCCATGCGCGGCGCCGGCCGCGCGGCTGATGCTCTCGTTCATCAACGTTCCTCCCAGATCGTTGACACCTGCCTGCAGGCAGGCGCGGATGCCTTCGCGCCCCATCTTCACCCACGACCCCTGGATATTTTCGATGAGGGGATGCAGGACGAGGCGCGCCACCGCATGCATCAGAACAGCCTCGCGGAAGGTAGGGCCGGGGCGAGCCTTGCCCCGCCGGTAGATCGGCGCTTCCATGTGCACAAACGGCAAAGGCACGAATTCCGTGAAGCCGCCGGTCTCCTCTTGCAGATCGCGCAAGAGGAGCAGATGTCGCGCCCAATGCTCCGGCCGTTCGATATGCCCATACATAATTGTCGCGGTGCTCTTCAGACCGACGCCGTGAGCTACACGCATCACTTCCACCCACTGCGCTACGGTGAGCTTGTCGGGGCAAAGCGTCCGACGCACCTCATCATCGAGAATCTCTGCCGCGGTTCCGGGCAGCGACCCGAGGCCGGCCTCCTTCAGCTCGGTAAGGTAATCGCGCAACGGCACGCCGAGCGTCTCCGCTCCTTGCCGGATTTCCAGCGGCGAGAATGCGTGAATATGCATTTGTGGCCTTGCCGCCTTGATCGTCCTGCAGATGTCGAGATAGGTCTGGCCGGTATAAGACGGATGAATTCCGCCCTGCAGGCAAACTTCGCCAGCGCCCCGATCCCAGGCATCGGCAGCTTTGTGCTGAATCTCCGCGAGCCGCAGGTTATATGGCCTGCCGCGCAGGTCATCGCTCGTCTTGCCCTTGGAAAAGGCGCAGAACTGACATCTGTAGGCGCATATGTTCGTATAATTGATATTGCAGTTGGGAATATAGGTAACGGTTTCTCCCTTTACCTGGAGGCGCAGTTCGTCCGCCATGGCGCAAAGGATGTGAAATTCACCGTCACGCAAGTCGAAGAGACGCGCCACTTCCGGTTCGGAAAGTCGCCTTCCCTCCGCGGCCTTCTGGGCCAAGCGATAGCTCTCGCTCCCGAGAAAAAAGGAGAGCTGTGACGCCGGCGGAAAGTCCGGCATTTTCGGTGGAACGACGTCTGCGCCCGGAGACCAAGCGTCAGTGCGTGGCAGTCCTGAGCCATCAACAAGCGATTGCACGGCGGTATGCAGCCGCGGATCCACCCATTTTTCAAATTGCCGGACAAATCGCGGATAGATCGGCAACCGGGGCACCAGCATCTTTCCGGCCAATTCGACTTCCCGCTTCAGCAGCGCAAGATGCGGCCACGGCGCTTCAGGATTGACGTGATCGGGGGTGACAGGCGACACGCCGCCCAGATCATTGATCCCCGATTTGATCAGCGCCCGGATCGATCGCGGAGACAGATTTGGCGGGGCCTGAATATTCACCTCAGCGCCGAAAATGATTCTTGCAGCCGCAATCGTCCAGCACAGCTCCTCAAGCGAGGGCTCCGGCGCGTCCGCCATTTTTGTGCCGGGCTTACTGCGAAAATTCTGGATAATGATTTCCTGAAGATGGCCGTATTCGTCGTTGAGATCGCGCAAGGCGAGCAACGCCCTGATACGTTCCTGGCGCGTTTCGCCGATGCCGATGAGAATACCCGACGTGAAGGGGATTTTCAGCCGGCCAGCGGCCGCGATCATCTCCAGCCGCACCGCCGGATTTTTATCGGGAGAACCATAGTGCGGCCCTCCTCGTTCGCACAAACTTGGAGCCAGACCTTCGAGCATCAACCCTTGTGAAACGGAGACCGTACGAAGCTTCTGCAAATCCTGGGCGGTCATCACCCCCGCGTTCAAATGCGGCAGCAGACCAGTCTCCTGCTGCACCAATTCCGCCATCGCGGCGAGATAGGAGATCGTGGAGGTGTGGCCCAGAGCAGCCAGCGCCTTAGCCGCGCCCTCATAGCGCAGCTCCGGTTTGTCGCCCAAGGTGAACAGCGCCTCACGACATCCAGCGCGTGCGCCGGCACGCGCGATATCGAGCACCTGCTCGGATGTGAGATATATCGGTTGATCCTTGTTCGGCACTTTTGCAAAGGTGCAGTAATGGCAAACGTCGCGGCATAGCTGGGTAAGCGGAATGAACACCTTCGGCGAATAGGTCATCGCCATGCCGTGTCCGCGATCCCTAAGCGACGCTGCCAGACTTTGCATCTGCTCCAGCAGCCGGCATTTGGCCAGCGCGAGAGCAGCGTCCGCATCGGGGCGCGGCTTCAGAAAGCTGTTGGTTCCCAGGATCATTGCTTGCGAATCCTCACTTGGTCCTGAAACGCGCAGCTTCGGAAGACGGCTCCAATGCACACACCGGCTTTCACCTATTCGGCAACACCGCAGAGATTTATCGCCGCCTCGACGTAGACCTTGACGATATCCACCATGTCGCCAATGTGAACATGCTCGCCCTGCGCCGTTGAGAAACCGCCGCCACCGGTCCGGATACGGCCGCCGGAGCCGTAGTTGACCGTTGGAATGCCATAGCGGTTCATATGCGCCGCATCGCTGTACCAGGTCTCGACGCCCATCTGTGGCGCCTTGCCGAGCTGGTTTTCGTGAGCGGAGATGATGCTCTGGACCAATTCATGATCGTCCGGAATCGACGTTCCTGGCGCCGAGATGAAAATCTCCGTCCGGGTGCCTTCCAGATTCGGATTCTGCCTGACGACTGACCTGACCAGGTCCCGCACTTCATTAAACGCCTCGAGCGGCAGACTGTCAGGCAGCGTGCGAACATCCAGGTAGATAACGCAATTGTCAGGTGTCCGGGCGCCGCGCCAGGGCCACCCGCCTTCGATCGCGGAAACATTCACGCGCGGCCGGAAATCGCCCAGAGTGTTGCGGCCGACATAATCGGGAATCCACTCGTGGATCGCATTCAGAACCACCCGCGCCTTGTTGATCGCGTTCTTGTCGATGTCGGACCATGCGGTATGGATCAACTGTCCTGGCACGGTGATCTTGATCCAGGCGGTGCCGCAATGGCGAGGCACCAGCACCATGTTCGTCGGTTCGCCCAGGATGCAGTAATCGGCAACCGCACCGTGCGTGATCGCGTATTTCGTGCCGACCCCGTAACCTTGATACTGGCGGCCCTCATAATCGTTGACCGGTGATTTCTCGATCTCGCCGGCAACGCCGGCGATGACAATGTCGCCACGCAGCTTGATTCCGGCCTTGCGGATCGCCTCGACCGCGGTGACATAATTGGCCAGGGCGAACTTCATGTTGAAGGCGCCCATGCCGTAAATCCACTCGTTGTCGACCACGGTCCCCTTGCACTGGTAGCCGATGCCACGGTGTGATTGTTCCGGGCCGAACGAGGTATCGAGATGGCCGTTGAACATCAGCGATTTGCCGCCGCCCTCGCCCTGCAACCGGCCGACCGCGTTATAGCGCTCATCGCCAATCGGCTGCAAAGTCGCATCAAAGCCCGCCGTGCGCAGCACTTCGTGATAGGCGCGCGCCATATCACCTTCAAATCCGGTCGGACTCGGAATATCCGTCAGCGCAACGGTCAACCCGACCAAACGCTCGCGGTCGATCAGATCTGTCGCCTTTTTGACGAGATCCGTGTTTACTTTTTTCTTTGCCATGGTTGCTCTGCCTGACTAGTCGACGATGAAAGTCGTCAGCGTTCCGAGTTTTGCGACATTGCAGTCGATACGGTCGCCGCTTTTGAGATAGTTCGGATTTTTACTGCCCGCGATCACGCCGGGGGGGCTGCCGGACGTGATCACGTCACCTGGCTCCAGGGTCGTATTGGACCACCAGGACACCATGTCGGCGACCTTGTAGTGAAGACGGCTGGAATTCGAGTTCTGGCGCGACTCGCCATTGAGCGTCAGTTGCATGTCGAGATCGTTGACATCGCCAACTTCATCCAGCGTCACCAGATAAGGTCCGAGCGGACACGATCCATTGAAGCTCTTGCCGAGCAGGATCACCTTGTTGGCATGTTCGCGCGCTTGAATGTCGCGCGCCGAGAGATCGTTGAAGATGGTAAGCCCGGCGACATAATCGAGCGCCTCTTGCGGCGAAACACGAAAAGCTTTCTTTCCGATGACGATGCCGATCTCGATCTCGTAATCCAATTGCTTGGTAAAGTGCGGTATCGCAACCGATGCGCCGCTTGGCACGACGCTCGACGGCGCTTCCAGAAAGCCCGTTGGATGCTCGAAATGGAAATCGCCCCAGTTGTGAGCTTGCCACTCCGGCGCCTGCCATGTTGTCAGTTCGGAAAGATGGCCGGGAAAATTGCACGAGGTATGCATGATCTTTCCGGGACGCGGCACCGGCGCCTGCAGTTCGACGTCCGTTGCCGGAAGGACATTCGGTTGTCCGGCAGCCGCTTCCGCCGCCAATGCCCGCGCCCTCGCCATCGCACTCTCGCCCATCTGCAGAAAGGCGATCATCGTGTTCGGCAGTTCACCGCCTGTCCCTGCATTGAGGTCGAGATAGCTGCCATCGGCAAGCAAAGTGCCAATCGTTGGCTTGCCGCTCGACTTTATCTTAAAGCTCGCTAATTTCATGAAGTTCTCCGTTTCATTTGAGGCGTCGCGGGCTCGTTTCAGCCCAATACGCACGCATCATGCCGTCGCCGCGGGGCCCGGCTTGAGCTTCGGCAGAACTTCCTTGCCCATCAGGCGGATCGTTTCGAGATTGTCTTCCTCGTTCTTGCCGACGACCTCGAGCAGCGGCAGGTTGAGGCCGGCATCGACCAGATCCTGAACGATTTCGAGACACTCCTCTGGCGTCCCCGAGATGACGGTGAAACGGCGCATCATCTCGTCGGTGACAAGATGCGTGACGTTGTCCTGAGTGCCCTCGGCGATTGCCTTGCGGAACGGATCCCAGGCGCTGTCGGGCAGCCCGGAGCCAGCCAGAATCACATCGTTCTTGATGTTACGGATCTTGTTGACAATGTACGTGCCGGTGTAGCTGCGCGTCGCATTACGCGCCTTGTCTCCATCGCGCGAGCAGGCGCAGAGAATGACCCCGCCCACAGCAAAATCATCCGGCAACGCCCGTCCGACCGATGCGGCGCCATCCTTCATATTGCCCAGCGCATATTTGACGAAAGAGGGAGACGTCAAACCGGCGAGCAGCATGCCATCGCTCTCCTTGCCGGCGAGCTTCTGCATGAACGGTCCGGTTGCTCCGACATATACCGGAATATCCGTACGCAAGCCTTTTCCGGCGCGATCGAACGCGGGCATTGATGACTTGTAGTGCTTGCCTTCATAGGCATAGCTCTGCCCCCTGAAGACTTTTCGCATGATATCGATGGATTCATGATGCACAGCCACCGGTCGCATCTTCTCGATATCATATTCAAGATATTCGATGCCGACCTTGCCGACACCAATGCCCATGATAAAGCGCCCGTTCGACAATTCGTCGATTGCGGCAGCCTCGGAGGCCTGGATGGTGGGATGACGCATATAGGGAGAGGTGATACCGAGGCCGACCGGAATCTTGCTTGTCGCCTGGGCGACAACGGCTAGCGTGGTGAAACAACCACGAGCCTCCAGCCCGTACTGCCGGAACCAGTGATAAGCCTCGGCGATCCAAAACCCGCCAGTAAAGCCTGAAGCCTCCGTCTGTTCGGCATAGGCGCGGATCGCCGTCAGCGGTTCATAGGACTTGAAAATCACACCCATCTTGGGCTGTACGGTCTTGACCATTATGCTTGCTCCAAAAGAAACTTCCGCGCACACGCCGATCAGATCGGATGCCCGGAGCGTCATCGACTTCCGGCATCCTAGACGTCTCCTCGATGGCGTCTTGCCCCCCGGAGCTAACCTGTTGACCAGCAGTGCATCACCCGACACAGCGCGCCGTGCGCCATTACCGTGTCGCCATCCCGTTGAAATCCGGCTGACACTTCATCTCACAAGCGCAACTTGTTACGGGGCTTTTTCGCAGAGGTGACCAGCGCCGATCTGCCGATGCGTTCAAGTTGGCGGCACGAAGAATCGCAGGGATGCGACCATGACCAGGAAGGGCATGGCGATGATGCTCTGGCCGAAGCCGGTGATGCCGAACAGCGTGTAGGCGCCGAACAGGATCAGCGAGGAGATGCCGAACGAGGCGAACGGAAAATCGGTCATG
>JAFKKO010000096.1 GCA_017305455.1 Hyphomicrobiales bacterium
TATTCGGTCGGCAACCCGACGCTGAACCGCTTCTTCTCGCTGCACTACCTGCTGCCCTTCGTGATCGCCGGCGTCGTCGTGCTGCACGTCTGGGCGCTGCATGTCGCGGGCCAGAACAACCCGGCCGGCGTCGAGCCGAAGACCGAAAAGGACACCGTGCCGTTCACGCCTTACGCGACCCTCAAGGATGCGTTCGGCATGTCCTGCTTCCTGCTGTTCTTCGCCTGGTTCA
This sequence comes from Hyphomicrobiales bacterium, assembly GCA_017305455.1. Lineage (GTDB taxonomy): Bacteria > Pseudomonadota > Alphaproteobacteria > Rhizobiales > Xanthobacteraceae > Afipia. Next base: position 233 of record JAFKKO010000096.1, read on the forward strand.
TCTTCTACGTGCCGAACTATCTCGGCGAAGCCGACAACTACATCCCGGCCAACCCGGCGGTGACCCCGGCGCATATCGTGCCCGAATGGTACTACCTGCCGTTCTACGCGATCCTGCGCTCGATCCCGAACAAGCTCGCCGGCGTGGTCGCGATGTTCAGCGCCATCCTCGTGCTAGCCTTCCTGCCCTGGCTCGACAGCGCCCGCACGCGCTCGTCGAAGTACCGTCCGCTGGCCAAGCAGTTCTTCTGGATCTTCGTGGCGATCTGCATCCTCTTGGGCTGGCTTGGCTCCAAGCCCGCCGAGGGCATCTACGTGATCATCGGCCGCGTGCTGACGTTCTGCTACTTCGCCTACTTCCTGATCGTGCTGCCGGTGCTGAGCTGGGTCGAGACCCCGCGTCCGGTGCCGCACTCGATCGCCGATGACGTGCTGGCCAAATATGGCAAGAAGAACGTCATGGCTCCCGTGATAGTCGCGCTGCTCGCAGGCAGCATGCTGCTGGCAGGCGGCGTCAGCCGCTCCGAGGCGGCGGACGCTCATGGCCCGACGCCGGAATCGCTGACATGGTCGTTCGCCGGCCCGTTCGGCAAGTTCGACCGTGCCCAGCTCCAGCGCGGTCTCAAGGTCTACAAGGAAGTTTGTGCGGCCTGTCACTCGCTGAGCTATATCGCCTTCCGCAACCTGTCCGAGCCCGGCGGCCCGGAATACTCGGCGGCGCAGGCTGCGGCGTTCGCATCCGAGTACAAGGTGCAGGATGGTCCGAACGACGCGGGCGACATGTTCGAGCGCCCCGGCCGTCCGGCGGATTACTTCCCTTCGCCGTTCCCGAACGAGAACGCCGCCCGCGCCTCCAATGGCGGTGCGGCTCCTCCGGACCTGTCGCTGATGGCGAAGGCTCGCTCCTACGAGCGTGGCTTCCCGCAGTTCATCTTTGACTTCTTCACCCAGTTCCAGGAGCGCGGTCCGAACTACATCCACGCGCTGATGGTCGGGTATGAGGAGAATCCGCCCGCCGGCTTCACGCTGACGGAAGGCTCGCACTACAACAAGTACTTCCCGGGCCACTCCATCAAGATGCCGCCGCCGCTCTCCGACGGTCAGGTGACCTATGACGACGGCAGCCCGGCGACCGTGGACCAGTACGCCAAGGACGTCTCCGCCTTCCTGATGTGGACGGCGGAGCCGCAGCTCGAGGCTCGCAAGCGGCTCGGTTTCCAGGTGATGGTCTTCCTGGTTCTGCTGACCGGTCTGCTCTACTTCACCAAGAAGAAGATCTGGGCCGACGCGCACTGAGCGCAACGCAATCCGAATTGAAAAAGGGCTCCGGACGGAGCCCTTTTTTGTATTTGCGGTGGCGGTTGTCGCTTTGGCGGGGGCGGCCGCGCCTCTGAAGATCGGATCGGGCCGGATCAGGGCTTAGTGCTTGTAGAGGCCCATCAGAGTTGCCTTCGCCAGCGCCTTGAAATGAAGCTGGAAGCCGATCACCGCCGCCGAGGTGTCGGCGGTGGCGTCGAGCTTGTCGGCGCCGACGGCATGAACCGTGAAGATGTATCGGTGCGGGTGATCGCCCTTGGGCGGGCAGGGGCCGCCGTAAGCAGCCGCGCCGTAATCGGTGCGGGTCTGCAAGGCGCCGGCCGGCAGCTTGCCGCTATTGGGATTGCCGGCGTCGAGCGCAAGTTCGGTGACCGAAGGCGGGATGTTCACCACCACCCAGTGCCAGAAGCCGCTGCCGGTCGGCGCGTCGGGATCGTAGCAGGTCACAGCGAAGCTCTTGGTCCCGGCCGGGGCATCCGACCATTTCAGATGGGGCGAGCGATTGCCGCCCGCGCAGCCAAAGCCGAACTCCGCCGACAGGACGTGATCCTGTGCCAGATAGTCGCCATCCTTGAAACTGTCGCTGGCCACCGCAAATGTCATTTTGTTCTCCGAAAGACAGGCTTGGGCAAATGTAGCCGGGCTGGGCGAGGGCGCAAGGGAGCCGCCGGGTGGCAGGCGCCCTTGACATCCTCCCCGGCGAATGATGACTTGCCTGCCATGAACAGCGTGTCCCGCATTGTCCGGTCGTGGTGGCGCACCTTCTAAAGGTGGCCGGTACGATTGCGCGTGGAATAATCGTTGAGGCCGTCATGCAGAACGGCCTTTTTTATTGTCCTGTGTGGCGTTCCTCATCCAAGTCTCTTAAGAGGATCACATGAACAGGACAGTCTTTTCGCTCCCCCCGCAGTTCGATTTCCGCACCGCGCGCGGGCTCGAAGTGTCGCGTGCGGTGGCGCCTTTCACCGGCGGCGCGGCGCTCGATCAACTGATCGAACTGCTCGACACCCGCCGCGGCGTGGTGCTGTCCTCCGGCACCACGGTGCCGGGCCGCTATGAGAGCTTCGATCTTGGTTTCGCTGATCCGCCGCTGCGGCTGGAGGCGACCGGCACGCGCTTTTTGATCGAGGCGCTGAACGCGCGAGGCAAGATCCTGGTCGCCTTTCTCGGCTCGGTGCTGAGCGAGCCCTGCGTGACGATCACCGAAAAGAGCGCGACCTGCCTTGCCGGCCATATCGTGCGGGGCGATGCGCCGGTTGACGAAGACCAGCGCACCCGCCGCGCTTCCATCATGTCGCTGGTGCGCGACATCATCGCGGCGATGAGCTATCCGGGCGATCCGATGCTCGGCCTGTTCGGTGCCTTCGCCTACGATCTCGTCTTCCAGATCGAGGATCTGAAACAGAAGCGGGCGCGTGAGGCCGATCAGCGCGACATCGTGCTCTACATTCCGGACCGCATCCTGGTTTACGACCGCGCCACCGGGCGCGGCGTTACCATTGATTACGAATTCACCTATCAGGGCCAGTCGACCCAGGGTCTCGACCGCGCGACACCGCCGAGCATCTACAACAAGATGCCGCGCGAGAGTTTCGCCGACCATGCGCCGGGCGTCTATCAGCAGACGGTGGAACGGGCGCGCGATGCGTTCGCACGCGGCGACCTGTTCGAGGCGGTGCCGGGACAACTGTTCGCCGAGCCGTGCGACCGCACGCCGGCCGAAGTGTTCCAGCGGCTGTGCAAGATCAACCCGTCGCCTTACGGCGCGCTGATCAATCTCGGTGATGGTGAATTTCTGGTCGCCGCCTCGCCCGAGATGTTCGTGCGCTCGGACGGCAAGCGGATCGAGACCTGTCCGATCTCCGGCACCATCGCGCGCGGCGCCGATGCCATCAGCGACGCCAAGCAGATTCAGGAACTGCTCAACTCGCAGAAGGACGAGTTCGAGCTCAACATGTGCACCGACGTCGATCGCAACGACAAGGCGCGCATCTGCGTGCCGGGCTCGATCAAGGTGCTGGCGCGGCGGCAGATCGAAACCTATTCCAAGCTGTTTCACACCGTCGATCATGTCGAGGGCATGCTGCGTCCGGGCTTCGACGCCGTCGACGGCTTCCTCACCCATTGCTGGGCGGTGACGGTGACCGGCGCGCCGAAATTGTGGGCGATGCAGTTTGTCGAGGACAACGAGCGGTCCTCGCGCCGCTGGTACGCCGGCGCGCTCGGCTTCCTCGGCTTCGACGGCGGCATCAACACCGGTCTGACCATCCGTACCATCCGCATGAAGGACGGTCTTGCCGAGGTGCGGGTCGGCGCCACGCTGCTGTTCGATTCTGATCCGGTCGCCGAGGAGAAGGAATGCCTGACCAAGGCGGCGGCGCTGTTTCAGGCGCTGCGCGGCGATCCGCCAAAGCCGCTATCGACCTTCGCGCCCGACGCCACTGGCTCGGGCAAGAAGGTGCTGCTGATCGATCACGACGACTCTTTCGTCCACATGCTGGCGGATTATTTCCGTCAGGTCGGCGCCGAGGTCAGCGTCACGCGCCACACCCATGCGCTGGAGCGGCTGAAGAACGAGACCTTCGATCTTCTGGTGCTGTCGCCGGGACCCGGACGGCCGCAGGATTTCGGCATCTCGAATTTTATCGACACGGCGCTCGGCAAGCAGATGCCGGTGTTCGGCGTCTGTCTCGGCGTGCAGGCGATCGGCGAATATTTCGGCGGCACGCTCGGCCAGTTGAAGCAGCCGGCACATGGCCGTCCGTCGCGGGTGTTGAACCGTGGTGGCACCCTGATGCGCAACCTGCCGAACGAGTTCGTGATCGGCCGCTATCACTCGCTGTTCGTCGCCCCGGACGGCATGCCGGACGTGTTGCGGGTCACCGCGAGCACCGAGGACGGCATTCCGATGACCATCGAGCACAAGGAACTGCCGGTCGGCGGCGTGCAATTCCATCCTGAATCGCTGATGTCGCTGGAAGGCGATGTCGGCCTGAAGATCGTCGAGAATGCATTCCGGCTGGGACAGGAATGAAAAAGAGAAAATACGTCATTGCGAGGAGCGATAGCGACGAAGCAATCCAGCTTCTTCGTTGTCGCTCCGTATGGCTTCGCTTCGCTCGCAATGACGAAATCAGCGCGACGGATTGAGAGACAATTTCGATGAACCTTGAAACCGATCTGAAGGCTGCGATCCGCACCATTCCGGACTATCCCAAGCCGGGCGTGATGTTTCGCGACATCACCACGCTGCTCGGAAATGCGCGGGCGTTCCGCCGCGCGGTGGACGAACTGGTGCAGCCCTGGGCCGGCATGAAGATCGACAAGGTCGCAGGCATCGAAGCGCGCGGCTTCATCCTCGGCGGCGCGGTGGCGCACCAGGTCTCGGCCGGCTTCGTGCCGATCCGCAAGAAGGGCAAGCTGCCGCACACCACGGTGCGGATCGCCTATTCGCTGGAATACGGCCTCGACGAGATGGAGATGCACGCCGACGCGATCCAGCCCGGCGAGCGCGTTATCCTGATCGACGATCTGATCGCGACCGGCGGCACCGCGGAGGGCGCGGTCAAGCTGCTGCGCCAGATCGGCGCCGAAGTGATCGCGGCGTGCTTCATCATCGATCTGCCCGATCTTGGCGGCGCTGCGAAGCTTCGCGCGATGGACGTTCCGGTGCGCACGCTGGTGACCTTCGAGGGGCACTGAGCCGCGATCCGTGTCGGCCGGCGTATGTTGAAATAAGGTTCGGCCATCTCCGTCGGCATTGCGAGCGGAGCGAAGCAAGCCAGAGCGACAACGAAGAAGCTGGATTGCTTCGTCGCTATCCCTCCTCGCAATGACGGTGATTAAACGTCATTTCGTTCCGGTCTAGCCGTGCAGCCTCAATCCGATTTCGAGGTTGCGGAAGCTGAAATAGTTCGCGCGTACCCATTGGTGCAGTTCGGACGAATCGTCCTTCGACGTGCGCAGATATTGCGTGAACGAGAAATTCTTCCGCCCGATAATGCTTTTCAGGAACGGCGGCAGCGCGGCGATTTTCAAGGTGTGCGCGCCGGCGAACGCCTCCGGCGTCTCGCCGAACAGCACATTCTCGTTGTCGACCATGAACAAATTGGAGCCCGCGAAGTTGGTTTGCAGCATCTTCCAGCCCATCGCCGCCGGGCGGGTGAGATCGGGAACATACAGCACGATCGGCTCGACGCCGCGCCGCACCGCCTCCTTCATCAGGCCGATTTCCCCGATCACCTTGAAGAAATCATCGAAGGCGTGCAGCCCGAGGTCGATCACCTTGGCGACCCGGTCGTCGACGATCAGGCGGTCCATCAGCGCCATCTGGCCGTGGGTGTCGGAGATCGACGCCGTTTCGGTCAGGCGCGGCAGATAGTCGAGCAGCGAGGGCTCGCGCAGGTTGATGTCAAAGGCGCTGACGAAGCCGTTCTGCAGCAGCAGGAATTCGGACAGCAGTCGCGCCAGCAGCGTCTTGCCGACATCGGGACGCGGTGAGCAGATGATGTAAACCGGCGTGCGAAGCATCTTCGGCGGTCTATAGCGTTTTCGAGCGAAGTGGATACCGGTTCGCGTGAAGAAAACGCGCTAAAATAAGAACCAGAGCCCCGGCTTTGATTTCATCAAGCCGAAAGGCTCAAGGGCATCAGATGCGAAGGCCGGCGATCACTGCTCGCCGGCGAGGCGAACCTTGTCCTTGTTGCCGACGATGTCGGTGAGCTTGATGCGATCGTATTCGCCCCAGACATTGCCGAGCCAGTGCCGAACATAGCCGC
>JAFKKO010000097.1 GCA_017305455.1 Hyphomicrobiales bacterium
GTTTCGGTCAGGCGATCCTGCTGCTTGCCAAGAAGCACGGTCTCGACGGCCAGGCCGCCAAGGTGACCTGCGATGTCACCCTCAACGTCAATGAGGGCGCGTTCTCGCTCGCCGCTGAACTGAAAGTCGCCCTGCAGGGCGCCGACAAGGCCAAGCTTCAGGCCCTGATCGAGGAAGCCCACACGATTTGTCCGTATTCCAAGGCGACCAAGGGCAACGTGCCCGTCAAGCTGACCGCCGTCTAAGTTATCAAGGAGAGAGTTTCCATGGCCCAACCCGCCAATCAGGTCGGACGCATCACGCAGGTCATCGGCGCGGTCGTCGACGTGCAGTTCGACGGCTATCTGCCGGCGATTCTGAACGCGATCGAAACCCAGAACCAGGGCAACCGTCTGGTGCTCGAGGTTGCGCAGCATCTCGGTGAATCCACCGTGCGCGCGATCGCGATGGACACCACCGAGGGTCTGGTCCGTGGTCAGGAAGTCACCGACACCGGCGCGCCGATCATGGTGCCGGTCGGCGAGGGCACGCTCGGCCGCATCATGAACGTGATCGGCGAGCCGGTCGATGAAGGCGGTCCGGTCAAGGCCGAAGGCACCCGCGCCATCCATCAGGACGCGCCGGCCTACACCGAGCAGTCCACCGAAGCGGAAATTCTCGTCACCGGCATCAAGGTCGTCGATCTGCTCGCGCCTTACGCCAAGGGCGGCAAGATCGGCCTGTTCGGCGGCGCCGGCGTCGGCAAGACCGTGCTGATTCAGGAACTGATCAACAACGTCGCGAAGGCCCACGGCGGCTATTCGGTGTTCGCCGGCGTCGGCGAGCGTACCCGCGAGGGCAACGATCTCTATCACGAGTTCATCGAATCCGGCGTCAACAAGAAGGGCGGCGGCGACGGCTCGAAGTGCGCGCTGGTGTACGGCCAGATGAACGAACCGCCGGGCGCGCGCGCCCGCGTCGGTCTCACCGGCCTCACCGTCGCCGAGCATTTCCGCGACCAGGGCCAGGACGTGCTGTTCTTCGTCGACAACATCTTCCGCTTCACCCAGGCGGGTTCGGAAGTGTCGGCGCTGCTCGGCCGTATTCCTTCGGCGGTGGGCTATCAGCCGACGCTGGCCACCGACATGGGCGCGCTGCAGGAGCGCATCACCACCACCACCAAGGGTTCGATCACCTCGGTGCAGGCGATCTACGTGCCGGCCGACGACCTGACCGACCCGGCGCCCGCCACCTCGTTCGCGCATCTTGACGCCACCACGGTGCTCAACCGCGCGATCTCGGAAAAGGGCATCTATCCGGCGGTGGACCCGCTCGACTCGACCTCGCGCATGCTGTCGCCGCTGGTTGTCGGCGAGGAGCACTATCAGACCGCGCGCATGGTCCAGCAGATCCTCCAGCGCTACAAGGCGCTGCAGGACATCATCGCCATTCTCGGCATGGACGAGTTGTCCGAAGAGGACAAGCTGACGGTGGCCCGCGCTCGCAAGATCGAGCGCTTCCTGTCGCAGCCGTTCCACGTCGCCGAAATCTTCACCGGCTCGCCGGGCAAGTTCGTCGACCTCGCCGACACCATCAAGGGCTTCCGCGGCCTGTGCGAGGGCAAGTACGACCATCTGCCGGAAGCGGCGTTCTACATGGTCGGCTCGATCGAGGAAGCCGTCGAGAAGGGCAAGAAGCTCGCGGCGGAAGCGGCGTAAGAGTTCTCTCCCTCCCCCCGCTCGCGGGGGAGGGTTGGGGAGGGGGCTTTGCTTCCTCTCGATTTTCCCCTCCCGAACGCTGCGCGTTCGACCTCCCCGCAAGCGGGAGAGGTGAAGACAACGAGATAGTGAACCATGGCTACCTTCCACTTCGATCTCGTCTCGCCGGAAAAGATCGCCTTCTCGGGCGAGGTCGAGCAGGTCGATATTCCGGGTGTCGAAGGCGATTTCGGCGTGATGGCCGGTCACTCGCCGCTGGTGGCGAGCATCCGCCCCGGCATCATGACCGTCACCGCCAACGGTAAGCACGAGAAGATCATCGTGCTCGGCGGCCTTGCCGAGATTTCCGAGAAGGGCCTCACCGTGCTCGCCGACACCGCGACCTCGATGGCCGAACTCGACCGCGCCGCGTTCGCCGCGCGCATCGAGGAGATGGAAGAGAAGCTGAAGGACGAGGAGCCGGGCACCGAGCTCGACAAGGCGATCGCGCGCCTCGACCACTTCAAGGTGATCCAGCAGCAGATCGTCTCCACCGCGATGCACTGAGCGCCGCGCGGATTGCGTGACACGGAATGACAAGGCCCCGCTTGCGCGGGGCTTTTTGTTTTACGGCATGCGCCGGAGCGGGGAGGTTGAATCGCCGTCATTGCGAGGAGCGTCAGCGACGAAGCAATTCAGTTCTTTGGCGCTGCGCCGCGAGACTTGATTGCTTCGCTGCTCGCAATGACGATGAGGCCGGCTTCATTCTCCATTCTCGTCATGGCCGGGCATAGGCCGTCGAAGACGGGCGTGAACGCCCTTATGACCCGGCCATCCACGTGGATCGATGCAGTATGAAGCAAGACGTGGATCACCGGGACAGGCCCGATAATGACAACTGAATACGACGAACGAGAGCGCCGCCTGTCGATGTGACGGAGCGGAGCAGTCGCGCCGTCTCACTTCCCTGCGAAACGCGAGAACTCCGCGACCACGCGCTCATAGACCGGACGTTTGAACGGCACCACGAGCTCCGGCAGGTTCTGCATCGGCTCCCAGCGCCAGTCGATGAATTCCGGCTTGTGGCCGGCCGGCGAGGTGACATTGATTTCACTGTCGTCGCCGGTGAAGCGCATCGCGTACCATTTCTGCCGCTGGCCGCGATAGCGTCCCTTCCAGGCGCGGCCGGCGATGGTGCGCGGGATGTCGTAGGTCAGCCACTCTGGCACCTCGGCGAGTTTCTCCACCGAGCGTGCGTTGGTCTCTTCATAGAGCTCGCGCTTGGCCGCGCTCCAATGATCCTCGCCGGAATCGATGCCGCCTTGCGGCATCTGCCAGACATGAGCCTGATCGACATGCTCCGGCCCGCCGACGCGGCGGCCGATGAACACGAGGCCCGCGGCATTGAGCAGCATCATTCCGACGCAGGTCCGGTAAGGCAGGTCGTCGTAACGCGACATTCGATCAGGCCCCTGTCATGAGCGGTCTTGTGTGATGGAATCGCCTCGACCTGTCATTGCCGGGTTTGACCCGCAATCCATCAACTTCTCAGAAGATGGATGCGCGGATCAAGTCCGCGCATGACGCGCAGCGACCCATCGAAGCACGAGCTGCTCCTAGCTCGATTTTGATTTCGTCATCACCGTTGTCAACGGGGCCAGCATCAGGCCGCGGCTCTCGAGTTGCCTCGCCCATTGGCCGATGCGCTCGATCGAAACCGGCAGCGCCGAGGCAACACCGATGGCGCTGCCGCGCTCGCGTGCGATTGTCTCCAGCCGCGCCAGCGTCTTGTCGATTTCGATGGCGGTCGGCACCGCGTCGATGGTGGCGTCGGCCTTGGCGAACGGCATCGCCTGCGCCTCGGCGAGCGGCCCGGCCAGGCTGCGCGGCGCCGTGCCGTCGTCGAGCCAGCCGAGCCCGCGCTTGGCGGCTTCCTTGATGATCGGCTGCAGCGCCGGTTCGGTCACGGAGAAACGCGCGCCCATGAAATTGGCGAGCCCGACATAGCCCTGGAACCGGCTCATGTGCCACATCAGCCGGTCGAGGTTCTGCTCGGCGGGCAGCGCGGTCAGCAGGGTCTGCGGGCCGGGATCGTTGTCCGGATAGTCGAACGGCTCCATCGGGATCTGCAGCAGCACCTCGTGGTTCTGCGCCCGCGCCTGCCCGACCAGCTTGGCCGGATCGGCGCCGTAGGGCGTGAAGGCCAGCGCCACCGCGGCCGGCAGCTTCATGATGGCGTCATTGGTCTTGGCGGCGCCAACGCCGAGCCCGGTCACGACGATGGCGATCGAGGGCGTGGTGGCGGCGCGGGCGCGCTGCAGGTCGCTCGCCATGGCATAGGCGCGGAACGGCCGCAGCCCCTCGGCGGCGGCCGGCACCAGGCCGTAGCGGCTGCTCTCCAGCAGCTTCGGATTGGCGGCGGTCGCGGGCGCGAGCGTATCGCTGTCCGCGGGGCCGCCTGCCGCGGCGCTGCCGCCGATCGGCATTTCGCGGCGCTGGCCGCTGGAGCCGTCGATGATGGTGACGGTCTTTTGCCCTGCGGGCTGCTCGGACGTCGCGGCGGGCTGCGTCGGGGCGGTGGTTTGTGGCTTTGCGCCGGCCAAGGTCGCCGGATCGTAGGCGAGTTTCGCCGCCGGCTCGCCGCCGAACGGGTTGCTGCCGAACAGCGCGAAGCCGGCAAAGCTGACGAGGAACAGGCCGAGCAGCGTCGCCAGCGCCTGCGGGGCGGTGAACGGCAGACGGATGCGCCGCTTGCGCGGCACCTCCTGTCCGAGCGGCGCGCTCAAGTCATCGACCACGGTGCAAGGCCCTGCGAATCATCCGCGGCAGCCTACCATGACGGGGGTGGATCGCCTCGCTTTGCCGGCGGCTTTCAGGCCCGCGCGCCGGCCGGCCGGGCCGGATTGCCGACCACCGTCGCATTGGCCGGCACGTCGCGCGTCACCACGCTGCCGGCGCCGATGATCGCGCCATCGCCGATGCTGACGCCGGGCAGGATGATGGCGCCGCCGCCGATCCAGACATCGGCGCCGATCATGACCGGCCGGGCGAATTCGAAGCCCTCGCGGCGGCGCGCCAGATCACGCGGATGGTCGGCGGCATAGATCTGCACCGCCGGGCCGATCTGGGTGCGGTCGCCGATCGTGACATGCGTGACGTCGAGCACCACGCAGTTGAAGTTCATGAACACGCCGGTGCCGAGCCGGATGTTGAAGCCGTAGTCGCAAAAGAACGGCGGGCGGATGTTGCAATCATCGCCGGCCGTGATGCGCTCGCGCAGCACCGCAAGGCGGCTCTTGGTGTCCGCGCCGAGCATGGCGTTGTAGCGCGCCAGCCAGATCTGGGTGGCGGCGCTGTCGGACTGGATTTCGGGATCGTTCGGCAGATAGAGCCCGCCCGCGATCATCTTCTGCTTTTCGGTTGCCATGATCATTCCCGAATAAAAAAGGCGGCCCCAGCGGCCGCCTTTTGTTGAAGTCTTGATGCGTCCAAAGCGTTTTCGAGCGAAGTAGGCACCGGTTCGCGTGAAGAAAACGCGTTCCAAAGATTCTCAGTTCGCAGCCTTGGCCTTGCTGTCGTCCTTGGCCGGCGGCACGACGGTCGAGGCGTTCTGCTTGATGCCGTGCAGCAGGTCGTCGGCCATCTTGAGCGCCTTGTCGTCCTTGGCGTCCGGCGGCACGTAGGACTGTGAGCCGGTCTCCTCCTGGCCTTCGGCCTTGAGATGGCCGCGCAGCGAGGCCTCGCCCTTGGTGTCGGTGCGCGCCTTGAGTTCATCCGGCACGTCCTGCAGCACTTCGATGTCCGGGGTGATGCCCTTGGCCTGGATCGACTTGCCTGACGGCGTGAAATAGCGCGCGGTGGTCAGCCGCAGCGCGCCGTTGCCGGAGCCGAGCGGGATGATGGTCTGCACCGAGCCCTTGCCGAACGAGCGGGTGCCGATCACGGTGGCGCGCTTGTGGTCCTGCAATGCGCCGGCGACGATCTCGGAGGCCGAGGCCGAACCGCCGTTGATCAGCACGATCACCGGCTTGCCCTTGGCGAGATCGCCGGACTTGGCGGTGCGGCGCTGGGTTTCCTCGGCGTTGCGGCCGCGGGTCGAGACGATCTCGCCGCGATCGAGGAAGGCGTCGGACACCGACACCGCTTCCTCGAGCAGGCCGCCGGGATTGTTGCGCAGGTCGAGGATGTAGCCCTTGAGCTTGTCGGCGCCGATCTGCCCCGTCAGGTTGGCCATCTCGCGCTTGAGACCCTCGGTGGTCTGCTCGTTGAACGAGGTGATGCGGATATAGGCGATGTCGCCGCCCTCGACACGGGCGCGCACCGCGCGGACGCGGATGTTGTCGCGGGTCAGCGTCACCTCGACCGGCTTGTCCTGGCCCTTGCGGATGATCTTGAGCTTGATCTTGGTGTTGACCGGACCGCGCATCTTCTCGACTGCCTGGTTCAGGGTGAGGCCCTGCACCGCTTCGTCGTCGAGATTGGTGATGATGTCGTTGGCCATGATGCCGGCCTTCGAGGCCGGCGTGTCGTCGATCGGCGACACCACCTTGATCAGGCCGTCCTCCATCGTGACCTCGATGCCGAG
>JAFKKO010000123.1 GCA_017305455.1 Hyphomicrobiales bacterium
GTGCTGGCGTTCGGCAGAAGCCGCGGCATCCCCGTGCTGTCGCTCGGCGACGTCACCTGCGCGGTCGGACCGATCGGCCTGCTGCTCGGGCGCATCGCCAATTTCATCAACAGCGAATTGTGGGGCCGGCCCGCCGACGCCAGCGTGCCATGGGCGATGGTATTCCCCAATGGCGGCCCGCTGCCGCGCCATCCCAGCCAGCTCTACGAGGCCGGCCTGGAGGGCATCCTGCTCTTTATCATTCTTGCGGTGGCGATCCGCGCCGGCGCACTGAAACGTCCCGGTCTGATCATCGGTATTTTCGCCACCTGCTACGGCCTCGCCCGCATCGCCGGCGAGTTCTTTCGCGAACCCGATCCACAGCTCGGATTTCTGTGGGGCGGACTGACCATGGGAATGATATTGTCGGTTCCGATGATCGTGGCGGGGCTAGGGTTTATCGTCGTGGCCTGTCGACGCGGAGAGCGTAAGCCAGACTTACCGTAAGCGAGACTTAAGCGAGACATGGCGTGACGAGCTACAGCCCGTTTGAAACCTATCTGCGCAACCTGATCGCGACCGCCGGGCCGATGCCGGTCTCGCGTTACATGGAATTGTGCCTGTCGCATCCGGAATACGGATATTACGTCACGCGCGATCCGTTCGGCCGCGAGGGCGATTTCATCACTGCGCCGGAAATCAGCCAGATGTTCGGCGAGTTGATCGGGCTGTGGTCGGCCTCGGTATGGAACATGATGGGCATGCCCGAGAAGGTGCACCTCATCGAACTGGGTCCGGGCCGCGGCACCATGATGGCCGATGCCTTGCGCGCGCTGCGCATCCTGCCTGCGTTCTACAACACCATCGACGTCCATCTTGTCGAACACAGCCCGGCGCTGCGCGCGATCCAGCGCGACACGCTGGCCGACACGCGCCCGGTGCAATGGCATCAGCGTCTCGACGACATTCCGCCGGGACCGGCCATCATCCTCGCCAACGAATATTTCGATGCGCTGCCGGTGCATCAGATGGTCAAGACCAGCTATGGCTGGCACGAGCGCATGGTCGATGTCGATGACGATATCCTCAGCTTTGTCCTCGCCAAGGAGCCGACCAGGGGATTCGAGGTGTCGGTGCCGCCGCATGTGCGCGCAGCGCCGGTCGGCACCATCTTCGAATGGCGGCCGGCCAGCGAGATCATGATGCTGGCGCGACGGCTGCGCGAGCATGGCGGCGCGGCCCTGATCATCGACTACGGCCATCTGCGCAGCGATGCCGGCGACACCTTTCAGGCGATCGCCAAACACACCTTCGCCGATCCGCTGAAGGCGCCGGGCACCACGGACATCACCGCACATGTCGATTTCCAGGCCCTGGCGCAGGCCGCGCAGGATATCGGCGCCCGCGCCCATGGCCCGGTCGAGCAAGGCACGTTCCTGAAAACGCTGGGCATCGATACCCGCGCCCAGACGCTGATCAAGCATTCCGACCCGCAGGGCGCTGAGATCATCGAGAGCGCCCTGACCCGGCTCACCGGGACCGGACCGAAGGCGATGGGATCGCTGTTCAAGGTACTCGGCATCTCGCATCCCTCGATCGAGACGCTGGCGGGCCTGTCCGATCAGCCGCCGATGGGCATGGCCGCGCAGTGATCGTCACCTCGCCATTGCTGTCGACGCTGCCGGGCGTACGCCACGCCTTCTTCACGCGCGAGGGCGGCGTCTCGCAGGGCATCTATGCCAGTCTCAATGGCGGTCTCGGCTCCAGCGACAATCCCGACCATGTGCGTGAAAATCGCCGCCGCATGGCGCAGACCCTCGACGTCGCGTCGGAGCGCTTTCTCACCGCCTTCCAGATTCATTCGCCGGACGTCGCACTCGCCACCACACCATGGCAAGAGGACACGCGCCCCCGCGCCGACGCGATGGTGACCCGAACGCCCGGCCTCGCGCTCGGCATCACCACCGCCGATTGCGGCCCGGTGCTGTTCGTCGATCCGAAAGCGCGGGTGATCGGTGCCGCTCACGCCGGCTGGAAAGGTGCGCTCGGCGGCGTGCTGGAGGCTACCATCGCGGCAATGGAAGAACTCGGCGCGACGCGCGGCAACCTCATCGTGGCGGTCGGTCCTTTGATCCGCCAGCCGAGCTATGAGGTCGGTATCGAGTTTGTCGCCCGCTTTACCGAAACAGCACCGGCCAACGCCCGGTTCTTCGTGCCCTCGGCCCGGCCCGATCACGCGATGTTCGACCTCGCCGGTTACATCCGCGCCCGCCTGACCGACGCAGGCATCCAGACCATCGACGACATCGGGCTGTGCACCTATGCCGATCCGCGTTTCTTCAGCTACCGGCGCACCACCCACCGCGCCGAGGCGGATTACGGCCGCAACATCCATGCCCTCGTGCTGGAACCGTAGCGTCGCCGCCCTAGACGTTAACGCATTTTAACGATATCGCTCGACCACCGGGCTGAATTTTCTCACACGTCCGGCGAGACGCCATTCGCGCATCCGCAAACGAGCCGCCCGGGCATGAAAATCCAAGGCATTGCAACCGATGGGAAAAGGCGCCGGACATGGCGCCTCGCCGCGCTGCTGATCCTGCCCTGCCTTGCCGCCGGCTGCACCACGAACAGCGGCCCGAGCCCGATGGCCGCGCAGGGTTTCGGGCCGACCGTCGCCTTCGAATCCGTGGACGGCCCGCCGCCGCAGGTGTTCGACCGCCTGGTGCGCGCGCTGGAGACCGAAAGCACCAGCCGCAACATGTCCATCGTCTCGCGCGAGGCATCAGCGTCCTACCGCGTCCGCAGCTATTACGCCGCGCAGGTCACCCGCAAGGGCTCCGCCACGATCGCCTGGGTATGGGATGTCTACGACCGCGAGCAGCGGCGCACCTTGCGCCTCAGCGGATCCGAGCCTGCCGGCACCAGCGGACGGGATGCCTGGGCCGCGGCCGACGATCGGGTGCTGCAGAAGATTTCACAGGCCGGCATGCGCGGCCTGACCGCCCTTGTCACCGGCGCGCCGCCGTCACAGGAATCTGCGCCGCCGGTATCGGCGGGACCGGCGATGGCCGCCATCGACGAACCGGAGCAGACGTCCGAGCCCGGCCTCGGCACGCTGGCCTATAACGCGCAGTGACCCGGCGCGGCCGATTCGCCGCGATTTTGCAGGAAAAACACCGGCTTTCTTGTTGCCAGCGGCAGCAATGCCTTGTTATCACGCTCGCGCGCGGGCAGATGACCTGAACGGCTTGATATCCTAGGCGGCGCAGATGTTGACGAGCGTATCCACCATGTCGCGGGGGAAAGTCCCGGTGTCAGCCAAGAACGGCGCCATCAAGCTGGTTGCGGGCAATTCCAACCCGGCCCTTGCCGAAGCGATCTCATCCTGTCTCAGCCTGCCGCTGACCAAGGCCATCGTCCGGCGCTTCGCCGACATGGAGATTTTCGTCGAGATTCAGGAAAACGTCCGCGGCTCCGACGTGTTCGTGATCCAATCCACGTCGTACCCCGCCAACGACCATCTGATGGAATTGCTGATCATTATCGATGCGCTGCGCCGCGCCTCCGCGCGCCGCATCACCGCGGTGATCCCCTATTTCGGCTATGCCCGCCAGGACCGTAAAGCGGGTCCGCGCACGCCGATCTCGGCCAAGCTGGTCGCCAATCTGATCACCCATGCCGGCGCCGACCGCGTCATGACCCTCGATCTGCATGCCGGACAGATCCAGGGCTTCTTCGATATTCCGACCGACAATCTCTACGCCTCGCCGGTGATGGTGCGCGATATCAAGGACAAGTTCGACCTCTCCAAGGTCATGGTGGTGTCGCCCGACGTCGGCGGCGTGGTGCGCGCGCGCGGTCTTGCCAAGCGCATCAACGCCCCGCTCGCCATCATCGACAAGCGCCGCGAGCGCGCCGGCGAATCCGAAGTGATGAACGTGATCGGTGACGTTGACGGCTACACCTGCATTCTGGTCGACGACATCGTCGATTCCGGCGGCACGCTGGTGAACGCGGCCGACGCGCTGCTCGCCAACGGCGCCAAGGATGTCTACGCCTACATCACCCATGGCGTGCTGTCGGGCGGCGCAGTGGCCCGCGTCACCTCCTCCAAGCTCAAGGAACTGGTGATAACCGACTCGATCCAGCCGACCGAGGCGATCCGCAAGGCCGCCAACATCCGCCATCTGTCGATCGCGCCTCTGATCGGCGAAGCAATCGGCCGCACCGCCTCCGAAGAGTCGGTGTCCAGCCTGTTCGACTGATCTGTCATTTGGATGCGTCGTGGCCGGGCTCGTCCCGGCCATTTTTATTTCTCCCGCAACGGCAGACTCGCGCCACGCGAATACGGCTCGGCCGACTCGCAATCCGCGCATTTGATTCCGGTTTGTTCTTTTCGCGTCCCTCACCAGACCATGCACTGCGAGCGCGCATTTAAGTCCATGCTCTGACTCACGAATTCGCTCGCCTCGACACCACGTCAAAGATTCAGCGCCGGCAGGCGGCGCTTTAGCTGTTGATGACAGCACGTTTTCCTCCGCAATGCCTGTGGACGGATTCGGCGCCTCATTGCGCCTCTGAGGCAAATCACAGATCAATCCTGACATAGCGAGTTCGACACGCGTTGTAGTTCCTGCGTATCTCCTCTCACCCACGACACAGGGCACACCGCATGTCCCTTCTGGACATCACTTTCGATTCCCGCGCCAACCCGCTTGCCGTGGTCGAGGACATCGCCGCGTCGAACGATCTGACGTTCGAGCGCTCCGGCGAGGACGAGATCACCATCCTGTCGAAGGGCACCTACACCGACTACCAGCTCTCTTTCACCTGGATGGCGGAGATCGACGCGCTGCATCTGGCCTGCGCGTTCGAGATGAAGATTCCCGAAGGCCGCCGCGCCGAGGTGCAGCGCCTGATCGCGGCGATCAACGAGCAGCTCTGGCTCGGCCATTTCGATCTGTGGGCGCAATCCGGCCTGTTGATGTACCGCCAGGCGCTGCTGCTGCCCGGCGGAATGCTGGCCTCCAACGCGCAGTGCGAAGCAATGCTGGAAGCCGCTCTTGTCGCCTGCGAGCGCTATTATCCCGCCTTCCAGTTTGTGATCTGGGCCGGCAAGTCCGCCACTGAAGCGATGAGCGCGGCGATGTTCGACACGGCCGGTCACGCGTAAGCACGGATATGCTTCGCTCCGGGCTTGACCCCGGCCCGCCAGCACAAGAAAACTTGTAGCCGGATGAAGATCGCCTTTATGGGCGGACACAATGAAGGCTGCGATCATGACGAACTCCGCGAACCCGCTCGCAAGCCTCGACGGCGCCATCGTGCTCGCCGGCGCGGGCAAGATGGGCGGCGCAATGCTGGAGGGCTGGCTCGCGCAGGGCGTCGCGGCGTCTTCCATTGCGGTGATCGAACCCTCGCCGTCGGACGATATCCGCCGCCATGAAGCCCAGGGCCTGCGCATCAATCCGGCACGCAAGGATCTTGGCGGCGTTGCCGTGCTGATCCTCGCGGTCAAGCCGCAGATGTTCGGCGACGCCGCGCCTCAGCTCAAATCCTTCGTCGCGCCTTCGACGCTCGTGATGTCGATCATGGCCGGCATGCCGATTGCCACCATTGCCCGCGCCTGCGGCGGCCGGGTGATCCGCGCCATGCCCAACACACCCGCCGCGATCGGACGCGGTGTCACCGTCGCGGTCGCGGCGCCGGATGTCACGCAGCAGCAGCGCGGAATCGCCGATGCCTTGTTGCGGGCCACCGGCATCGTCGAATGGATCGAGGACGAAGGCCTGATGGATGCGGTGACCGCGGTGTCCGGCTCGGGACCGGCTTACGTGTTTCTGCTGGCGGAAGAACTGGCGCGCGCCGGTGTCGCCGCCGGCCTGCCGCCGGCGCTCGCAACGCGCCTCGCGCGCGAAACCATCGCTGGTTCAGGCGAGTTGCTGCATCGCTCCGATCTCGACAGCGCCGTGCTACGCCAGAACGTCACCTCGCCCGGCGGCACCACCGCTGCGGCGCTGGAGGTGCTGATGGGTGGCGGTGGGTTTCAGCCATTGCTAACCCGCGCGGTGGCTGCGGCCACCAAGCGGTCAAAGGAGCTGGCGAAGTAGCCTCCTCGATCGTCATTGCGACGAGCGCAAGCTCCGAAACGATCTAGTCCTGCGCTCGCTGAAAGAATGACCTGGATTGCTTTGCTTCGCTCGCACTGACGAGAAGCTGCCAGTGGTGTCGATCTACACCGGCACACGCACCGCTGCGCGCAAGCCGCCAAGCGGACTGTCCGCCAACGTGATGTCGCCGCCATGCGAGCGGGCGATGTCGCGTGCGATGGCAAGGCCAAGTCCGGAGCCGGAGCCGCCTTCATCCTGATTGCGCGCATCGTCGAGTCGCAGGAACGGCTTGAACACCTCCTCGCGCATGGCGAGCGGAATGCCCGGCCCGTCATCATCGATCGTAACCGTCAGCCAGCGATGATCGCGGTGGCCGGTGATCGAAATGGTGTTGGCGTAACGCGCCGCGTTCGACACCAGATTGGCGAGGCAACGCTTGAACGCCGCCGGCTTCACCGTCACCACCGGCAGGCCGTGGAACGTCACGGTCGCGGTATGGCCATGACGCTCGGCATCGCTGCGCAATTCCTCCAGCGCTTGCTCCATGTCGGTGGGCTGCGCCTGTTCGCCGCTGTCGCCGCGCGCGAAGGCAAGGTACGCCTCCAGCATGCCGCTCATTTCATCGACATCCTTGCGCATGCCCTCGGCGTCGGCGCTGTCACCGATCAGCGCGAGCTCGAGCTTGAATCGGGTCAGGATGGTGCGCAGATCGTGGCTGACGCCGGCGAGCATCGCGGTGCGCTGATCGATGCTGCGCTCGATGCGTTTTTTCATCTCCATGAAAGCCTGCGCCGCGCGCCGCACCTCGCGCGCGCCGCGCGGCCGGAAGTCCGGCGCCTCGCGGCCCTTGCCGAAATTCTCCGCCGCATCGGCCAGCCGCAAGATCGGCTTGATCTGGTTGCGCAGGAACAGCACCGCCACGATCAGCAGGATCGACGAGGTGCCGAGCATCCAGAAAATAAAGATTTGCGAGTTCGAGGCATAAGCGGCGCTGCGCTGGGCGTAGACCCGCATCACCGAGTCGTCGAGCTTGATGCGGATTTCCACCAGCGAAGAGCGCCCGACCGTATCGATCCAGAACGGGCGGCCGATCTGCCGGCTGATCTGCACAGACAGCGCCTGATCGAGCAGCGAGAAAAACGGCTTTGGTCCCGGCGGCGGCATATCGTTCGCCGGCAGGAAGTCCACCACCAGACCAAGGCGATTCTGCGCGATCTTGCGCAGTTGCACCCGGTCCTTGTCCTGCGGATAGGTCTTGTAGACGTCGATCAGCGCGGCGATGTCCTGCACCACGGCGGCGGACAAGCGCCGCGTCACCGTGTTCCAGTGCCGCTCCATGAACACGAAGGCGACCACCGACTGCAGCACCACCATCGGCACGATGATGATGAGCAGCGCACGGGCATAGAGCCCCTTCGGCATCAGTTCCTTGAACGAGCGTCCCAGCCAGCCATGGAAACTCGACATATGCCGCGAGGCGCTGCGGATCCAGGTCAGGCCGGTGTCGAGCGTGCTCATGGCGAGGCAACAAGGCGATAGCCGACGCCGCGCACCGCCTGCAGGAATAGCGGGTTGGCCGGATCGCGCTCGATCTTGCGGCGCAGGCGATTGATCTGCACATCGACCGCGCGCTCATTGACCGTGCCGCTTGCACCGGTGAGGTCGGCGCGCGGCACCGTCTCGCCCGGTGTTGTCGCGAGAATACGCAGCATCTCGCGCTCGCGGTCGGTGAGATGGACGATCTCCTCGCCGTTGCGCAGTTCGCCGCGCTCCAGATGATAGACATAAGGCCCGAACGCCACCGACTCCGGGGCCGGAGCCGCCATCGGCGCGGCGCGCTTGAGGATGTTGGCGATGCGCAGCACCAGTTCGCGCGGCTCGAACGGCTTGGCGACATAATCGTCGGCGCCGATCTGCAATCCTTCAATCCGGTTTTCCGCCTCGTGGCGTGCCGTCAGCATCACGATCGGCACCGTCGACGAGGTCCGGATGAAGCGCGCCAGCTCGAAGCCGGTCTCGCCCGGCATCATCACATCGAGAATCAGCAGGTCGAAATGCAGCCCGCCCAGCTTGGCGCGGGCGTCGGCCGCGCTTTTCGCAGTGGTGACGCGATAACCCTCATTGCCGAGAAAGCGCGACAGCAGATCGCGGATGCGGCGGTCGTCATCGACCAGCAGCAGATGCGGCGCATCGTCGGCAGGGCGCGGCCGCGCGCGCGCGGATGTCGCGGTTTCGCTCACCTTGTATCCTTCGCGGCCCTGCGGCCGGCCTTGAGAATGGCCTCGAGCACCTTGTCGGGATCGTCCTGCTCGATCATGCCGAGCAGGAAATGGCGCACGGCCTCGTCCTCCTGCGCCGGCAAACCGGCCAGCGCACGCTCGATCCGCGCCGTCTGCAACGCCGCGAGTTTCTCCACCAACGCCTCGCCCTTCGCCGTGGCGAAAAGAAGACGCTGGCGGCGGTCGCTGTCGCCGGCCTTCTGCACGATATAGCCCTCGTCGAGCAGTTGCTTCAGGACGCGGCCAAGCGACTGCTTGGTGATGCGCAGCACTTCCAGGAGATCGGCCACCTTCAGCCCCGGATAGCGCTGGACGAAATGCATCACGCGATGATGGGCGCGGCCAAAACCGAACTGCTCCAGCACATGATCCGCATCGCCGACAAAATCACGATAGGCGAAGAACAACAGTTCGATGATGTCCCAGCGCGGACCTCGCCCCGCCCTGGCATCGGCTGGCTCTGCCGGTTCCCGTCGCTTCAGATTTAGGTCAGCCATATTGACATATATTCGGTTTATTATTACAAAAGGTCGGGCTCAGGCGAAATATTCGGAAATGCCCTGCATCCGTAGAGGCATTCCTGGTCCCTGCATCCCTGAGCCGCATGCCTTCACCTTGCGATGTCCTTCGACATTCCGCAAAACATACTGGACTTCGCAACGCTCGCCAAAGCGGAAAGAGGTCCATCGTACAACAAGACGGCCAGCCGTAACGGCACGACCGCCAAGAGTCGGGAGAGATCATCATGGGAGTGTCGTTCGAGAAAATCGACGGCGCGGTCTTGCTGGATTTTGAAGTTCGTCCCACCGCCAATCCGACGCCTGAGAAGGAGCGCGCCGCCAAGCTGGAGAAACTGGGCTTCGGCCAGGTTTTCACCGATCATATGGCCGTGGTCCGTTACAGCACCGCCAAGGGCTGGCACGACGCCCGCGTCGAATCCCGCGCCAACTTCCCGCTCGATCCGGCGACGGCGGTTCTGCACTACGCGCAGGAAATCTTTGAGGGCCTCAAGGCCTACAACCGGGACGACGGCGGCGTGAACCTGTTCCGTCCCGACGCCAATGCCCGGCGGTTCTGGAATTCGGCGGACCGCATGGCGATGGCACCGCTGCCGGAGCACATCTTCATCGAGGCCGTCGAACAACTCGTGCGCATCGACCGCGACTGGATCCCCGGCGGCGAGGGCAGTCTGTATCTGCGGCCCTTCATGATCGCGAGCGAAGTCTTCCTCGGCGTCAAGCCGTCCGCGGAATACATCTTCTCCGTCATCGCCTCGCCGGTCGGCTCCTACTTCAAGGGCGGGCCCGCACCCGTGTCGATCTGGGTGTCGGAGAACTACACCCGCGCCGCGATCGGCGGCACCGGCGCAGTCAAATGCGGCGGCAACTATGCCGCCAGCCTGCGCGCGCAGGCCGAGGCCATCGAGCATGGCTGCGATCAGGTGGTGTTCCTGGACGCGCTCGAACGCCGTTATGTCGAGGAACTCGGCGGCATGAATATCTTCTTCGCCTTCGACGACGGCTCGCTACTGACGCCGCCACTCGGCACGATCCTGCCCGGCATTACCCGCGACTCGATCATCAAGCTTGCCAGGGAAGCCGGCAGGCCGGTGCGTGAAGAAGCCTATTCCATCGAGCAATGGCGCGCGGATGCCGCCAGCGGCAGGCTGAAAGAAGCTTTCGCCTGCGGCACGGCGGCCGTGATTTCTCCGATCGGCAAGGTTTGTTCCGCCAGCGGTGATTTTCTCATCAGCGGCGGCGCGGCAGGCCCCGTTGCGACCGGACTGCGCAAGCAACTGGTCGACATCCAGTATGGCCGCGCGCCCGATCCTCACAACTGGATCAGAAAAATTTTGTGAGTCGCCGCCGAACCCGGCAACCGCCTTGAAGAATAACGAACGCCGCTGCTCCCGCCGTGGCGTTTTTCTTTTCACTCACCGCGCGGGGACGAGGCCAAGCCGCGCCCGGCGCGTCCAGCGCAGCATCATCACGCAGGCCACTGCGACAAGGCCCGATGCGAGGCCGATCCAGATGCCGATGCCGCCAAAGCCGAGCCGGAACGCGAACAGCAGGCTGAGCGACATGCCGAAGCCCCAATAGCCGAGCGCAGCATAGATCATCGGCACGCGGGTATCCTGCAGGCCGCGCAACATGCCCGCTCCGACCACCTGCGCGCCGTCGGCGATCTGGAACACGGCCGCGCAGATCAGGAACGAAATCGCAAGCTCGATCACCGGCGCGTTGACCGGATCGCCGATATCGACGAACGCGCCGATCAACAAGCGCGGCGCGGTGATCATCAGCACGCTCATCGCCGCCATGAAGGCGATGGCCAGCGCAAAGGCGCACCATCCGGCGCGGGTGATGCCATCCGCATCGCGCGCGCCATAGGCTCGCCCCACCCGCACTGTCGCCGCCTGCGCAAGACCCATCGGCACCATGAACGACATCGAGGCGATCTGGATCGCGATGGCATGGGCCGCGATCGCCACCGTGCCGAACTGCCCCATCAGAAAAACAGCAGCGTTGAACACCGTGATCTCGAACGCCAGCGCGGCGCCGATCGGCAATCCGATCCGCCACAGCGTGACAAGACGCGGCCAGTCCGCCCGCCACCAATGGCCGAACAGGTGATAGCGCCGGAACTTGCGTCCGAAATTCACGACCAGCGCGAGGCCGACGAACAGAAAGACGTTCGACAGCGTGGTCGCGAGGCCCGAGCCGCGCAGGCCCAGCGCCGGCAGACCGAGATGGCCGAACACCAGCGCCCAGTTGGCGAGAATGTTGAACAGGATCGCAACGCCGGTCACCAGCAGCGCCCAGAGCGGCCGCTCCAGCGCGGCGACGAAGGAACGCAACGCGATATAGCCGAGCGCGGGAAACAATCCCCATTGCAGGTGGTGGACGAACACCGCCGCCTGCGCCGCAAGCTGCGGCTCCTGATCGAACAGGATCAGGATCGCCTCGGCATGCCACAGCGCGATCCAGCTCGGCACTGCGATGATCAGCGCGGTCCACAAACCCTGCCGGAATGTTCGCCGCACATCGCGCACCATGCGCAGCTTGCGGCCGAACGCGCTCGCCATCATCGGCGAGGTCGCAGTAACCAGGCCGATGCCGAACAGCAGGATAGCGAAATACAGGTTGACGCCGAGGGTGCCGGCGGCGAGCGCGGACGGCCCGAGCCGGCCGAGCACGATGACGTCGGTCGTGGTCAACGCGATCTGCGCCAGATTGGTCAGCACCAGCGGCCAGCCGAGCGTCAGCGTGGCCCGGAATTCATCGAGCCAGGCTGCGCGCGAAAGCGCGCTCCGGCGGGGGTTGAACAGCATCGAACGATCTTCTGCGGAATCCTGGAAAGAGCATGCCGCGGACGGCATCGCGGCACGCATGCATCATCATGGAAAGGCTTTTTGATGGTCGCGCCGCCGTACAATGGCAGCGGTAAATCGGCTAGCGGAGGTCGTCCGCGCCGATCCAGAACACCTCGCCTTCGGACTCTTCGCTGTCGAGCCACAAGAACGGCAGATCGGGATAGGCGGCTTCCAGCGCGTCGCGGCAACGGCCGATCTCGCAGAGCAGCCCGCCGCCCGGCAGCAGATGGCGCCTGGCGCCGTCGATGATCCGCCGCACGACTTCGATGCCGTCCTCGCCGCCATCGAAGGCCAGCTTCGGCTCGTGGCGGCACTCGGGAGGCAGATCCGCCATGCCCTGCGCATCGACATAAGGCGGGTTGGAGATGATGATGTCGTAGCGCGCCTCGCCGAGCGGCGCGAACAGGTCGCCCCGATACAGCTTGATGCGATCTTCAAGACCATAATCGGCGACATTGATCGCGGCCACGGCGAGCGCATCCTTCGACACGTCCACCGCATCGACCTGCGCATTGCCGAAGGTCTGACTGGCAAGGATAGCAAGACAGCCGGAGCCGGTGCACAGATCGAGCACGCGCATCACCGCGCCGGGATCATCGATCAGCGCGCCGCCATCTTCTTCATCCCCGCCGCTGAAATGCGCGTCCAGAATCTCGCCGATGAACGAACGCGGGACGATCACCCGCCGATCGACATGAAACGGCAGGCCGCGCATGTAGATCTTGCCCGTCAGATAAGCCGCCGGCTGCCGGGTGGAGACCCGCCTCGCGATCAGGTCGAGTATCTTCTCCGCTTCGGCGTGGGTGACGCGGGCATGGGCGAACATCTCGAACTGGTCCGGATGCAGATGCAGCGCTTCGCATACCATAAACGCAGCCTCGGCCATCGGGTCGGTGGTGCCATGCGCGAACACCAGCCTGCCCTCGGCAAAACGGCTGAGCGCATAGCGCACGAAATCAAGCAGCGTGCACAATTCGCCGGGGCGGACCTTCGGGGTCTTGATTGCCGCACGCTTGCGGGGAGCGGCCGCTTTCGCCGCCTTCTTCGTTCGTTTTGCCATTACGTGTTCCAGCGCGCCGCCGCGGCGTCGTCCTGATCGCGGGCATCGACCCAGACACGCCCGGCTTCGCCGGTGATGCGTTTTTCCGATTTCCAGAATGGGGCGCTGGTTTTCAGATAGTCCATCAGGAATTCGGCCGCCGCGAACGCCGCCTCGCGATGCACCGAGGCCGTGAGCACCAGCACGATGTTGTCGCCCGGCACGACGCGGCCATAGCGATGGATCACGGTGACGCCGTCGAGCGGCCAGCGTGCCTTGGCCTCCTCGACATGACGGCCGATCTCCTCTTCCGCCATGCCGGGATAATGCTCCAGCGTCATTTCGGAAATCGCCGCCTCGCCCTCGCCGCGACGGCAGATGCCGATGAAGGACACCACCGCGCCGATCTCGTGACGTCCCGCGACAAGGGCCGCGCTCTCGCGCGCGACGTCGAAGTCACCGCTCTGGATTCGAATGGTGACCGGGATCGACACGGTCAACCGCCGGTCATCGGCGGGAAGAAGGCGATCTCCCGCGCGCCCGCGATCCGCGCGTCGTGCTTGACGTGAGCATGATCGAGCGCGGCGCGGATTGCCTGCGGTGCCGCAAAGGCATGCGCGTATTCCTCGCCGCGCCCGATCAGCCATTGCATCAGGTCGGCCACGGTGGCGATGCCGGGCGGCGGGTCGATGACCTCCTCGGTCTTGCCGACACGCTCGCGCACCCAGGCGAAATAGAGCACTTTCATCACTCCTCCTCCGCCAGATGATGGACCCCGGCGCGGAAGTAGTCCCATCCGGTGTATAATGTGAGCAGCGCGGAAATCCACAACAGGACGATGCCGATCAGGATGGTCTGCGGCAAAATGACTTCGCCGGCCTCGCCTGCGATCAGGAAGCCGATCGCCACCAGCTGCACCGTGGTCTTCCATTTTGCGAGTTGCGACACCGGCACGCGGACATGCAAAGCGGCGAGATATTCACGCAAGCCGGACACCAGGATTTCGCGGCACAGAATCACGATCGCAGCCCACAGCGACCAGCCGCGGATGGTCTCGTCCGCCGCCAGCATCAGAAGGCACGAGGCGACCAGCAGCTTGTCCGCGATCGGATCGAGCATGCGGCCGAACGCCGATTGCTGATCCCACATCCGGGCATAATAGCCATCCAGGAAATCGGTCACGCCCGCGGCGATGAACAGCGCCAGCGCCACCCAGCGCAGCCACAGCGGGCCGCCGCCGATCGACTGGGCATACATGCAGCCGATCACGACCGGCACGGCGACAATCCGCGAGTAGGTCAGGATATTGGGCAGCGCCAGCGAATGCTTGGCCGATTTTCGGGTCGTGACGGTGGACATGGCCTGATACCAATACTGCCGCGACGCCAAGGTCAACAGCCCGGGCGCGGCATTTTAGATAGCAAACAGAATCGGCATGCGGAAACGGCTTTTCAACCGCGATTCGGATGAAAAAAGTCGAATATCCGGCGCGCACTTTCCGCACTCACGCCCGGAACCTTGCCGAGATCGGCCAGCGAGGCCCGTTCAATCTCCTTCAACGTGCCGAAATGATGCAGCAACGCGCGTTTGCGCGTCGGCCCGATGCCGGGGATTTCCTGCAACCCGGCCTCGCGGATATCCTTTTTGCGCAGCTTGCGGTGCGAACCGATAACGAACCTGTGAGCCTCGTCGCGCAGGCGCTGGATGAAATACAGCACCGGGTCGCGCGGCTCCAATTTCAGCGACGGCCGGTCCGGCAGGAACAGCGTCTCGCGCCCGGCATCACGGTCCGGCCCCTTGGCGACCGAGACCAGCGACACATCACGAACGCCAAGCCCGGCAAAAATTTCGCGCACCGCGTTGAGCTGTCCTTGACCGCCGTCAATGATGACGAGGTCGGGCCACCGCGGAACATCGTCATCCTTGCGCTTCGGCGCATCTGCATCGGCCGTCTCCGCAAGAAGGCGCTTGAACCTGCGCTGCAGCACCTCGCGCATCATGCCGTAGTCATCGCCCGGCGTAAGGTTTTCGGAGCGGATATTGAACTTGCGGTATTGATTCTTCACAAAGCCGTCGGGGCCGGCGACCACCATCGCGCCGACCGCGTTGGTGCCCTGGATGTGGCT
This sequence comes from Hyphomicrobiales bacterium, assembly GCA_017305455.1. GTDB lineage: Bacteria > Pseudomonadota > Alphaproteobacteria > Rhizobiales > Xanthobacteraceae > Afipia. Next base: position 14,910 of record JAFKKO010000123.1, read on the forward strand.
GTTGTCGTAAATCTCGATGCGGCGCGGCACCTCCGGCAGACCGAGCGTGGTCTTCAGTCCTTCGAGCAGACGCTTCTGCGTCGCGGTGTCGGCGAGCTTGCGGCCGAACGCCTCGCGGGCGTTGGTCAGCGCATGCGCGACCAGTTCCTTCTTCTCGCCGCGCTGCGGCGCGCTCACCTCGACCTTGTGCCCGGCCTTCACGCAAAGCGCGTCCGCCAGCAACTCCTGCTCCTCGATCCTGTGCGAGAGCAGCACCAGCCGCGGCGGCGGCTTGTCGTCGTAGAATTGCGACAGGAACGAGCCGAGCACTTCCGAAGCGGAAAGCGACTTGTCGGCGCGGGGGAAATAGGCGCGGTTGCCCCAGTTCTGGCCGGTGCGGAAGAAGAACACCTCGACGCAGGAATAGCCGCCCTCCTGATGGATGGCGAACACGTCGGCTTCCTCCACCGTCCGCGGATTGATGCCCTGCTGCGACTGGATCGCCGACAACGCGGCGAGACGGTCGCGATAAAGCGCCGCGCGCTCGAAGGCGAGTTCGGCTGACGCCTTCTCCATTTCCTCGGCAAGGCGCTGCTTCACCAAGCGGCTGCGGCCGGAAAGAAATTCATTCGCCTCGCGCACCAGCTCGGTATAGCCGGGAAAATCAATCTCTCCCGTGCACGGGCCCGAGCAGCGCTTGATCTGATACAACAGACACGGCCGCGTGCGCCCTTCAAAGAACGAATCCGTGCAGGAGCGCACCAGAAATGCGCGTTGCAAGGCGGTGATGGTGCGGTTGACCGCGCCGACCGAGGCGAACGGCCCGTAATAGCGCCCCGGCCGCGTCTGCGCGCCGCGATGCTTGAGGATTTGCGGCGCCCAGTGATCGCCGGTGATCAGGATATAGGGAAACGACTTGTCGTCGCGCAGCAGCACGTTGAAGCGCGGCCGCAACTGCTTGATGAGGTTGGCCTCGAGCAGCAGCGCCTCGGTCTCGGTCGTGGTCGAGATGATCTCGACGCTGACGGTCGCGGCGATCATGCGGGCGATGCGCGCGGGATGACCGGTCGGGCGCGCATAGGACGCAAGGCGTTTCTTCACGCTCTTGGCCTTGCCGACATAGAGCACGTCGCTTGCGGCATTGAGCATGCGATAGACGCCGGGCGACGTCGGCGCCAGTTTCACCGCCCGCTCGATCGCGGCGCGCCCCGTCGCAAGCCCGCCTTCGCCAACCGCTCCCGCCTCGTCCTCGGTTGTCTCCGGCAGGCGATCCTCATCCTCCTCCGGACTGGTATCGGCGAGATCGAGATCCTGCGGCGGCACATCCTGCGCGCTGGCGCGGGACGGCGCCGATGCGGTCTTCGTCGGCGAGGGCTCCGCTGCTGGCGCAACCGGCGGCGGGGTCTCGGAATCATCCGTGTTCATGATCAGTCAGCTAGGCATTGCATGCCGCGCCGGCCAGCGGCGCGGTAACCTTCTCTTAACAACGATCCGTCGCAGTTAAGCCCCCTTAACGACTGTTTAACGTAAAATTCTCGATAAATCTTTCATGAAAAAAGCGGAATTCCGTAACCATACGGCATTGCCGCACGCGCTGCACATACGGCGTGAAGGGCCGTCGAACCGGGTTTTATGCGTGGTAGGAGAGTTCGAATGATCAGAAAAGCTGGCGCAGTGATGGTGCTCGCTGCAGCGTGCGGCGCGACCTCGGCGCAAGGCGCGGACCTGCAATATGGCCGCCAGCCCGCCCCCTACACCGTCAATCAGCCGCTCAACATGTATAGCTGGGCCGGCCCCTATATCGGCGGCAACCTCGGCTATGGCTGGGGCACCGTTTCAAACAATCCGACCAGGCCGAACGGCGTGAACGGCGGCTTGCAGGCCGGCTATAACTGGCAGCAGGGCAGCCCGTGGGTGTTCGGCCTCGAAGGCGACCTGCAGGCCAACGGCGCCGAAGATACCTTCGCGCCGTGGAAATTCTCCAACCCGTGGTACGGCACGGTGCGCGGCCGCATCGGTTATGCCTTCAACAACGTGCTGTTCTACGGAACCGGCGGTCTCGCCTTCGGTGAGATCAAGGGCCAGACTTTCGGACTCAGCGAAAGCCGCACCGGCATGGGCTGGACCGTCGGCCTCGGCGCCGAGTTCGCGCTCAACCGCAACTGGTCGGCAAAGGCCGAATACCTTTACGTCGATCTGTCGCAGCGCGACTTCACCCTCGACGGCCTGCCGCACGGCTACAGTTTTGGCGTGGTGCGCCTCGGCGTGAACTATCACTTCTGATCGTCGGCAAGCATCCGGCACGAGAATGCCGCAACATGATCCCGGACCCCACGGTCCGGGATTTTGTTTGCAGCCTGCCGCGAAATGATCAGGATGTAACGACGAGATCGACGGCCTTCGGGCCCTTGCCCTTTTTGTCGGGTTCGACCTCGAACGTGATGTGCTGGCCCTCGACCAGATTTTTCAATCCAGCCCGTTCGACCGCCGTGATGTGAACGAAGACATCGCGCCCGCCATCGTCAGGCTTGATGAAACCGTAACCCCGTTCGGCATTAAAGAACTTCACCGTCCCGCTCATCGGCATCCGGAAACCCTCTCCGCCTTGCTTCACCGACGAAAGGCACGCCTGCCCTCCGGCGGTTGTCCCCCCAGGAAGCATAATCCTGTTGGCGGCGCGTTGACTAGGCGTATGACAGCCCGGCGGGGTCGGCCGGCTTAAGGCCGGCAGGCCTCGAGACGGTAGCGGCCAGCGCCGCCCAGCCCGAGCGGCTTTTCCAGTTCGGGCAGAATGGTCTTGAGATCCGACGCCAGCGTCCAGGGCGGGTTGACCACCAAGAGCCCCGCCGACATCAGTCCCGGCTGGCCGGTCTGCGGCGCGATGCTGAACTCGATCCGCAGGCAGCGATCCTCGCCGGGCTGCGCCGACCGCACCGCGCCAGCGACATGCCTTGTCAGATCATCGCAGGCGCGGCGGGATTTGGCCGGATACCACAGCAAATAGATGCCTTGCGGCCATTTAGCGAAAGCCGCGCCAAAGCCGGCCGCGAGAATCGCGAATTCGTCGGCGTTCTCGAAGGGCGGATCGATCAGCACGAGCCCGCGCCGCTCCTTCGGCGGCACGAAAGCCGGCAGCGCCGTCCAGCCATCCAGATCGACCACCCGCGCCTGCGGGTCGCGGTGCAAATTCGCGATCAGCTGTTTGCGTGCGCTCGGCTCCAGTTCGCAGGCGGTCAGCCGATCCTGCGGCCGCAGCAGCGCTCGCACGATCAGCGGCGATCCTGGATAGGCGGTCAATTCACGCTGCGGATTGAAGGCGCGGACGATATCGAGATAGGGCCGCACCAGCGGCTCGGCGGCGCCGAGGCGCGCCTGCATCAGCCGCGCGATGCCGGTACGCCATTCGCCGCCGCGCTGCGCCTCCTCGCCGGTGAGATCGTAGAGACCCGCGCCGGCATGGGTGTCGATCACGCGAAATGCCGATTCCTTGCCCTGCAAATAGAGAAGGATTCGCGTCAGCACGAGATGCTTGACGACATCGGCGAAATTGCCGGCATGGAAGGCGTGACGATAATTCATCGCGCAGGGTTACGACATCGCGCGCAGAAAGTAACGCACCGACATGATGCCCATCAGCCGCCGCGCACCGGCGGCATCACCACATCCTTCCGGCGGCAGGCGCGGCGATCGATCTCCTCGCAGGCGCGGAATTGCAAATCCTTGCTCATGCAGATCCGCACTTCGCCGAGCCGCCTGCTGTCGCAGGTCACCGCGATGGCCGAAGCCGACAGTCCCGGATTGGCCTTGATGAAAGCCTCTTCCACCGCGCCGGGCGTAACGGTCCGCGCGGTGGCGAGATCGAGATATTCGGCAGGAATCTTCACCGCCGCGCGGGCCTTGCGGATGGTCTGGAAATAGCCCCGGCCGCCAAGCCCCGAGCAGGTGCCGTGCTTGTCCCACTCGTTGTAGATCAGACCTGGAGCCGGCATCAGGTCGAGCATCGAGGTCATCACATTGCGATCGAGCCGCGGCGCCGGCCGCTGGCAATAGTTCGGAAAGCCGCGCTCATATTGCGGCCACAGCCCGTGCACCACGAAGGAATAAGGCCGCCCGCCGCACTGGGTGCGGACGCCGCGGCCGGTATTGCCGCGCTCGCTTGCCGCGGCGCAAAACGAGGGCGACCACGACAGCGACAACACATAGAAATCGAACTCGCCCGGGGCGTTCTGGCGATGGTCCTGGGCCGACGCCCGTCCCGTCCCGATGGCCAGCATCAGCACGCCCGCGAGCAGGACCACCAGACGTCGCGGCGCAAGAACCCAAGCAAATCCTGTCATCGGCACGCCCCCAGTTCGCCCCGGCCGACCGTAGCGAGGCCGAAAGAACATTACAAGAACGAATTTGGAGATAGCCTTATCCGGTAGCGGCCGGATCAGGGCTTGGCGGACCGGCAGGCCGGATTGTAGGCCCAGTTGCGGTCGAGCCCGACCATGCACCACTCGACGCCGGAATTGTATCCGGCGAAGCCGCCATCTTCGATGATCGAGTAATGCACCTTACGGACGTGGCCGTCGTTCAGCATCGCGCTGGCGCTGCAGAAGCGGCGCGGGATGCTGTTATAGGCGCTGGCGGGCGCCGACCACGGACGGAAGGCGACCTCGCGCACATCGGCAAAGCCGGTGATTTCCAGCCGCGAGTTCCAGTAGGTGCTTTCCTTTTCGGCGAACTGCGAGGAGATCGCGTAAAGCGCCTGCTCGCATTGGCCCATCTGGCCGTCATAGCGCGGGCCGGACAGCCAGAAATTCATCTCCAGCGGATTGGCGGCGCGGGCGGCATCGCCCAGCGCCAGCAGCCCCAGCACGGCGCCAAGCGCCACGCCGAGCGCGGATTTCCGAAAGAAGGCTGAAATGTTGCGCATGAGAATCCGCCGCTGATCGATCCTGCGGGAACGTGCCGCGAACCTCCTGCGGGGTCAAGTGCAGCGCGGCAACACCCCAGCCGCAACCTCGACTCACCTGCCCGGCCGTTCTTTCAAAGCGCGCCCGGGCTGGATAGACTTGGCCAAAATCGAATGGAGATGACGATGCGATTCGCGCCACGGGCGATGTTTGCGATGACCGGCCTTGCGCTGATCGGGCTTGCGGGCGCCGCGCCCGCGCAGGCGGACTGGGTGCCGCCGTTCAAGGGCAACGACACCGGCGGCATCATCGCCTATTCGCTGTACCAGCAGGGCGCGGACATCAAGGCGATGGCCGTGGATCACTGCGCGCGCTACGACAAGGTGGTCAAGCTCACCGGCGTCGATGCGCAATATGGCGGCTACATCTCTTTCGCCTGCGTCTGGGTTCCGCCCGGCAGTTCGTCGAGGTCGCTGCGCGCCGCCTACTAAGCCGACGCTTTTCGCCCATTCGAGCCGCGAAAATTGGCGTGGCAGAACTATGTCTTTGCCTGCCGCTCCAGATAGGTCTTCCCGCCCTTCATTTTGTGGCTGAGCGGCGCCTCGTTGATCTGAATCACCACAGCCTCGGGATCAACGCCGAGGTTCTTGACGAGCGCGGTGGTGATGTCGGCCATCATGCCGCGCTTCTGCTCGTCGGTGCGGCCGGCCGCCAGGTTGATCGTGATCTCGGGCATGACGTCTCTCCGCGTTCGATCTGAAAGGCTTCACGTCCAGTTGATGGCGTGGCGCGCGAGCACCTCGCGCACGTTCTCGACCAGTTCGCTCTCCTTGCAGGAGAACTGCGCCGCGCGCGCCGCGCGCCATTCCTCATGCGAGGCGATGCCCTCCGCCGCTTTCGCGCCTTCGATCAGATCCTTGATCTGCACCTCGCCGCGCGCTTTTTCGTCGCCGCCCTGAATGACGACACAAGGTGAATTGCGGCGGTCGGCATATTTGAACTGTACGCCGAGATTGTTCTTCGGATTGCCGAGATACATCTCGGCGCGGATGCCGGCGTTGCGCAGCGTCACAACGAACTTTTGATACTGCGCGATCTCATTGCGATCCATCACCAGCACCACCACCGGACCGAATTCCGGCTTGGTGTCGATCTTGCCGAGCAGCGTCAGCGCCGCCTGCAGACGCGATACGCCGATGGAAAAGCCCGTCGCCGGCACCGGCTCGCCGCGGAAGCGCGAGACGAGACCGTCATAGCGTCCGCCGCCGCCGACCGAGCCGAACCGCACCGGGCGGCCCTTTTCGTCCTTGGTCTCAAGCAGCAGTTCAACTTCGTAGACCGGGCCGGTGTAGTATTCGAGGCCGCGAACGACGGAGGGATCAATGCGGATGCGTCCATCATCATACCCAGCAGCCACAACTAGAGATTCCATGCTCCGGAACTCTCGAATTCCTTCCATAAAAATTTCGTTTTCTCCGTAGGAAGAATTTTCCATCGCTTGCAGCATATCGCGCTCTATGACTTCGCCTGTTGCATCCATCGTTGGCAACAAACGAAGAAGGGGGTTAAAGCCGTCAGCTGAGGCTTTAGAAATTGCATGATCTTCCGAACGCAAAGTTAAAAACCAGATCAACCGATCTATTTGATCGGGATCGAGATTTGCTCCAAGCGTATGATCCCCACTTTCATCCGTACGCCCAGTCCCTAACAACGCACGAACACCAGCTTTGCCAAGACGATCGTATTTGTCCAATGCTCGCATCACGACCAATCGACGCTGAGCTAATCCCAAATCGGCAAACTCTCGATCGCCTAAACCCAAACCTAGCCAATCCATCACGCCATCGAGCACCTTGCGGTTGTTGACCTTCACCACATAGGAGCCGCGCGGAATGCCGAGCGCCTCCATGGTGTCGGCGGCCATCATGCACATCTCGGCATCGGCGGCAGGCGAGGCGCTACCGACCGTGTCGGCGTCGAACTGCATGAACTGGCGGAAGCGGCCGGGGCCCGGCTTCTCGTTGCGGTAGACATAGCCGTTGCGATAGGAGCGATAGGGCTTCGGCAACGTGTCGAAATTCTCCGCGACATAGCGGGCGAGCGGCGCGGTGAGATCGTAGCGCAGCGAAATCCACTGCTCGTCATCGTCCTGAAACGAGAACACGCCCTCGTTCGGCCGGTCCTGATCGGGCAGAAATTTGCCGAGCGCGTCGGTGTATTCCATCGCCGGCGTCTCCACCGGCTCGAAACCGTAGCGCTCATAGACGGCGCGGATTTTCTCGACCATCGCGCGTGTCGCGGCGATCTCGGACGGCGTGCGGTCGACCAGACCACGCGGCAGGCGGGCTTTGAGTTTCTGCGGCTTTTTGGGTTTCTTGTCGGACATGTGTGCCTGGAACTGGCAGTCACCTGCCATCTGTCAATGATTGCCAAAACGGGAATATTTGCCAAAGCGGAAGTATCAGTCGCAAGAGACACGGGCAAGCACACTCCGTCATGACGGGGCGTCGCCGTTTGAAAAACGACGTCGCTTCGCTTGCTTATGCCCGGCTATCCACGTCTTCTCGCAAGTCAAAACGTGGATGCCCGGCATAAGGCCGGGCATGACGATTTTGCTACTTTGCTGACCTAGTTCACCAGCACCGCGCCGTCGCAGCGGATGCCGGCGACCCAGACATCCGCCTGCCCGAGCCCGACGCCCAGCGTCTGCAACACCGTATTGAGCAGGGCATCGATCGAGCCGGTGGCCCCGCCGATGATGCTGACAACCAGCGGCGCGATGCCGGGAATCGGCAGGCCGAGCGGCCCGAGCTGCACGCCGAGTACAAGATCGCCAAGCAGGCTCGTGGTCAGCGACGAGGTGAAGGAGGTGGTGTTCACCGTCTTTTTGGTCCGCGCCTGAATGTCGGCATAGCTGAAACTGACCCTTGTCGGCGCCGAGTTCGCCATGGTCGCATGGGCGCGGCCGGCGACCTGAATCGCGCCGAGATCGACCAGTTTCGCGGCCGGCGGATTAGGCTTTGTCGAGAAGTTCGTCAGCTCCGCCGCGCTTACACTGCCGATCCACGCATCGACGATGCCAGGCGAGACACCGAGCGCGACCGAGGAGGTCGCAAGCTCGGGATAGCCGCAGCTGACGGCGTCGAGGGTGGCGGTACCGGAAGCCACTTCGACATAAACCGGCAGGTTGATGACCGACACGGCGCCGGAGCCGACAAGCTGGATATTGAGCAGCGCCCGCGTCTGCGCGGTGTGAACGCTGGCGCCCTTCGCGCCGATGGTGATCCAGCTTGTGCCGACCGGCCGCTCGCCGACGCTCGCCTGCAACGACACCGCCGCGATGCCCGGCAGGCCAAGATTGACGCCCGTCGCAATCTGGTGACTGCCATTGGCGATCTGGGCGGCGGCGGACAGGATATCGAGCGCGGCGACATTCACGGCGGCTTTCGGAATCTGACCCGCGGTCATGCTGCCATAAGGTCCCGTGTCGATCAGCGAGCGCAGCAAGATCCGGGTTGAAAGCCCTGCCAGCGACGCGGAGATCGTCGCCAGCGCGGCGGTGGCGCTGCCCCCGCTCACGCTGGTCTGCAACGCCGCCACCACATCGATGATCTTGAGGTTGGAACTGAGCAGCGCATCGTAGCTGATGCCGGTCAGACTTGCCCGCGTCGCCAACGCGGAGAGAAAATCGAACATATTGATTTTGGCATCGACCAGCGCCTGATAGTCCATCGCCGACAGCGACAGCGAGGTACCGAGCAGTCCGCCAAGCAAGGCATTGAGCAGGCCGCCATTCAACGAGGCGAGACGCGAGCCGATGGCAAAGGTGGTAAGCTGCGTGGTGGCCGCGATCGCCGTGGTTCCGATGTCGAAACTGGCCTCGCCGGTCAGCACCTTGCCGAAGAACAGCGGCGTCTGGGTCTTCAATTTCACCCGCACCGCGTTGGCCGGAACCGCCGCCGGCGTAAATCGCCGCTGCGGCGACACCGATGCATCCGCCTTGTAGGCGCCGAGCTCGACAGCCACGAGCGAGCTCGGAGGAAAATTATTCCTGGACACGGTGGCCGCAGCAGCGAGGTTGGCGTGGCCGAGATCGCTGGCCGCAACGATGGCTGCGAGATCCGCAACACTCTGGGCCTTGCGTCGATCGGCGAAAATGCTTCCGACATCGACGCCGATCGCCGCAAAACCGATCAGCATCAGAAAACAACCGGCCGTGAGCAGCGCGACATTGCCGCTCCGATCGGCCATGAACCGACGCAGACAGGTGCGATTGAACTCGCTTTCGCCATCCGGCTTGTGCATGTCAGTATCCTCCGCGCGGGATCGCCGCGGCGCGCACGATGCGGCGCGGCGGTGCTGGAACGAATGACGGCAGCGAATAGATGAACATGTCGGAGGCGTCGTAATTGACCGTCACGACAAACACGTTGGCGTCCGATCGCGAGGTTGCGGCATTGACCGTGAGGTGGCTTGGCGCGATCAGCGGATAGGACGCGACATTGGTGGTGATATAGCCGCTGGCGAGCGAGGAACGTTCGGCCTCGCTGAGGCCCGCCACGGAGGAGCGCGCGGCCTCCGCCGCAAGCTGCTGCACGCCGTGGACCACCGCGAGATAGGAGCCGAACACCACGATGCCGAACACAAGCATCAGCAAGACCGGCAGGATCAGCGCGAACTCTACCGCCGAAGCTCCGCTCCGGGCGCGCCGAAAGGTTTGGACGGTTTGCAGCAGCGGGGTCATGCGGCTGATCCTGTCCCACAACCTTTAAGAGCAAATAAACAAGAACATTACCAAAGGTAGTATATTGTAACCATCATGCGCGACGCTCCGGTAAGGGAGCCTTGCACCGGCTCATCTTTCGACCGGCGCCGCCTAAGTGATAAGTTCAACCAAACGATATCTTTTGCGCAGGAAGGACACGCCTTGAACATTCAGCAGCCCCGCTCCGCAGTCGCCACTCCGAACGATCTGGCGGCCTATTGGATGCCGTTCACGGCCAACCGCGCCTTCAAGCACGCGCCGCGCATGCTCGCCGGCGCCAAGGACATGCACTACTTCACCACCGACGGGCGCAAAGTCCTCGACGCCGCCGCCGGCATGTGGTGCTCCAACGCCGGCCATTGCCGCACCCCGATCAACGAGGCGATCGCCAGACAGGCCGCGACACTCGACTACGCCCCGCCGTTCCAGTTCGGTCATCCGCAGGCTTTCGAGCTCGCCAGCCGGATCGCGGCGCTGGCGCCGAAGGGCCTCGACAATGTGTTCTTCTGCAATTCCGGCTCGGAGGCGGTGGACACCGCGCTGAAGGTCGCGCTCGCTTATCACGCGACGCGCGGCGAGGCCGCGCGCACCCGCCTGATCGGCCGCGAACGCGGTTATCATGGCGTCGGCTTCGGCGGCATTTCGGTCGGGGGCATGGTCAACAACCGCAAGCTGTTCGGCGCGCTGCTGACCGGCGTCGATCACCTGTCCACCACCTACAATCGCGAGAAACAGGCCTTCACCAAGGGCGAGCCGGAATGGGGCGCGCATCTCGCCGACGAACTGGAGCGTATCGTCGCCCTCCACGACGCCTCCACCATCGCCGCCGTGATCGTCGAGCCGATGGCCGGCTCGACCGGCGTGCTGGTGACGCCAAAGGGTTATCTGCAGAAGCTCCGCGCGATCTGCGACAAATACGGCATCCTGTTGATTTTCGATGAGGTCATCACCGGCTTCGGCCGCCTCTGCTATCCCTTCGCCGCCGAACGCTACGGCGTGGTGCCGGACATGATTACCTTCGCCAAGGGCGTGACCAACGGCGCGGTGCCGATGGGCGGCGTGCTGATCCGCGGCGATATCCACGACACCTTCATGAAAGGCCCGGAGCATGTGGTCGAGCTGTTCCACGGCTATACCTATTCGGCGCATCCGCTGGCTTGCGCGGCCGGCCTCGCCACGCTCGACCTCTATCGCGAGGAAGGTCTGTTCGAACGCGCCCGCGCGCTGGAGCCGACATTCGCCGATGCGGTGATGGAATTGCGCAAGGAGCCGAACGTGGTCGATATCCGCACCGTCGGCATTACCGCCGGGATCGACCTTGCGCCGAAGAACAACGCGCCGGGCCTGCGCGGCTACGAAGCGCTCGCCTGCGCCTTCAACGACCATGATCTGATGGTGCGGGTGGCTGGCGACACGCTGGCGCTGACGCCGCCTTTGATCGTCAGCGAGGCACAGATCGGCGAGATCATGGACAAGGTCGCCCGTGTGATCCGCGCGGTGGCCTGATCGCCGCCCCGAGGGCACTTCCCCTTATGGCCGGATCGTCCGGTCCTCCGACCGGACGCCGCTAGGTGCGCAGCCTGCCCCGATCAAAACAGGGCAAAACAGCCGCGCGCCAGCGGTCGGGAACCAACAATTTCGCTGCGAATCAATCTTGGTGCTAGACTCGAATCACTCGGGGGCTGGGCTGCACTGCATGATTCGCATATCGACGATCTTCATCGCCATCTGCATGGTGCTGATCACAGCCTCGCTCGGACTGACCCTGTATTCGGTGGCCGGTTTCAGCATATCGGAGTCGGGGCTTGTGGCTCTGACCGCGCTGACCTTTCTGGTCCTCTACAATGCGGTATCACTGCGGCTGCGTGACCGCTCCGACGTCCACAACCAGATCAGCGACCTGTCGCAGGGTACCGCCAACCTCGCCCGCCAGGTCATCGAGTTCGGCCGACGCCTCGGCGCCATCGAGACGCAACTGGCCACCAGCGACGCCAGCGGGCAACAGGATCGCAACATCCGCTCGGTGATGGGCGAGATCGACGAACTGGGCTCACTGGTCCAGCAACTGGCCGACTCGGTCGCGGCTCACGACGAACTCTTGAGCGCGGCCGCCCGCCTTGCCGCCACCCGGCCCTCCACACCGGTACCGCCGGCTGCGCCGGCGCCCGTTGCGACCGGCACGGCGATGCCTCGTCCCGCTGCCGATCACTCGGCACCCGCACTGGCGCCTGCGGCGCACGAACACGTCGCAGCCGCGCCGGCGGCTCCCGCGCGGCCGGCCGTCAGCGCCGCGACCATCCAAAGCGCCATCACGGCCAACCGCATCGATCTTTACCTGCAGCCGATCGTCAGCCTGCCCCAGCGCAAGGTGCGTTTCTACGAGACAGTCAGCCGGCTGCGCGACAACAACGACCAGGTTTTGACCGCCACCGATTTTATCGCCACGGCCGAATCCACCGGCCTGATCGGGCAGATCGATTACATGGTGATGTTCCGCTGCGTCCAGGTGCTGCGGCGACTGCACCTGCGCAGCCAGGACGTCGGCATGTTCTGCAACGTCTCGGCGATCACGCTCGGCAATCGCGACGTGTTCGCGCAATGCCTCGACTTTCTCGAGGCCAACCGCTCGCTGGCTCATGCCATGGTGTTCGAGTTCAGGCACGAGGCGCTGCGCAGTCTCGGACCGGTGGAGAGCGAGAACCTGGCGACGCTGGCGCGGCTCGGCTATTCGTTTTCGGTCGACAATGTCACCGACCTGCGGATCGACGGCCGCGCGCTCGCCGATCGCGGCGTGCGCTATGTCAAGGTGCCGGCAAGCCTGCTGCTCGAACAGGAACACGTTTCGGCAGCCGACATCCATGCCGCCGACCTGTCCAGCCTGCTGGAGCGCTTCGGCATCAACCTGATCGCGGAGAAGATCGAGGGCGAGCGTTCGGTGATCGATCTGCTCGACTACGAAGTCCGCTTCGGCCAGGGCTTCCTGTTCTCGACGCCGCGACCGCTGCGGCCGGAAAATGCGGCGCAGGCGGCAACCGACAAGACTGCCGGAAAAACGCCTCAGCCCGCGCCCAAGCCGGCCGCGGCAGCCCCCGTGCCGCCGGCCGCGAAACGCCCGGCCGCTGCGGAGTCCACCCGCCTGTCGGGCAACGCCGCATTGGCGCGCCGCATCGCGCAGAGCTGACCCGGACACAATCTGGTATAGGCCGGGCGGGCTTGACCTGCCTTCCGATCTGCCGTCATGAAACCAGCGCAAATACCTGCCGGTTTGCGTTCACGCTGAACGCATGGTCCTTCATTCTCCGAGAGTCTGCATGACATCGTCACGACTGGTCGAACATCTGCGCGAATTGACGAACAACGTGGATGTCATTCTCAGCGACATCTGGGGCGTCATTCACAACGGCGTCGTATCGTTTCCACAAGCCTGCCAGGCCTTGCAGAAATTTCGCGCGCAAGGCGGCACGGTGATCATGCTGACCAACTCGCCGCGGCCCGCGGACGCCGTGCAACTGCAACTGCGCGAGTTGAAGATCGCGGATGAGACCTATGATGCGATCGTCTCCTCCGGCGATCTGACCCGCAACTACGTCACCGCGCATGCCGGACAATCGGTGTTCCCGATCGGTCCGGAGCGTGACGAGCCGACGCTCGATGGCCTGGAAATCGAGAAGGCGCCGCTTCAAAGCGCCGACTACATCGTCTGCACTGGCCTCGTCGACGACGAGGTCGAGACCGCCGAAGATTACCGCGGCATGCTGCTGCAGGCGCGCGAGCGCAACCTGACCATGATCTGCGCCAATCCCGACATCGTGGTCGAACGCGGCGATCGCCTGATCTACTGCGCCGGCGCGATCGCCGAGTTTTATCGCGAGCTCGGCGGCGATGTGATCTTTTACGGCAAGCCGCACCCGCCGGCTTACCAGCGTGCGATCGAACTGGCCGCCGGCGCCCGCGGCGCGACGACGCCGACCCGGCGCATGCTGGCGATCGGAGATTCGGTGCGGACCGACCTCGCCGGCGCCAACGCCATGGACATCGACTGCCTGTTCGTCACCCGCGGCATTCATTCCGCCGACTTCGCCGGGCTGCACGAGATCGATCCCTTCACCGTCACACGCCTGTTCGGCGAGGTGAAGCCGCCCTTCGCGATCACCCACGATCTGAGGTGGTGATCCGGCGCGCAAAACAAAATGCCCGGCAAGCCGGGCATTTGAAATCCAGACGGCAGACGTCAGTTACGCCGGCGCGTGATCCGGGAACACCGCTTCGATCTTGGTCTTGAGCGTCGCCGCGTTGAACGGCTTGACGATGTAATTGTTCACGCCGGCCTTCTTCGCCGCGATCACGTTCTCGGTCTTGGACTCCGCCGTGATCATGATGAACGGCGTGGTCGCAAGATTGGGGTCGCCGCGCACTTCCTTGAGCAGGTCGTAGCCGGTCATCGGCTCCATATTCCAGTCGGAGATGATGAGGCCGTATTTCTTGCCGCGCATCTTGGCGAGCGCCGCCGAACCGTCACTGGCATCGTCGATGTTCTCAAAGCCGAGCTGCTTGAGAAGATTGCGAATGATGCGGATCATGGTGTTGTAATCGTCCACCACCAGAACCGGCATCGATAAGTCCATAGCCATCTGTCGTCTCCCTGGTGCGCCTTCCTGGGCGCACACTCCTCAAAGAATCCGCTCGCGGTGATTACGTCCCCGGCCCAGCCCTTTGCGGGTCATGGCTCGTCAGGGGTACCATTCCTGCTTAAACAGCCCGTTAATTCGCCCGCCGGACCAGCTATGATCGGCACACCTTGACTTCCGGCCCCGCACCGCATCACGGTCTTTGCCGCTCACATGGTTTCTCTCCGTCCCCCTATGACGTCCGCCTTCCCGATCATCCGCGATACCACCCCCGCTTCCGCGATCCCGAGAGGCGCGGTGGTCGCGCTCGGCAATTTCGACGGGGTGCATCTGGGCCACCGCGCGGTGATCGGCTCGGCCATTGAAATGGCGCGGAAAATCGGCGCCCCGGCGCTCGCCATCACCTTCGAGCCGCACCCGCGCAGCTTCTTCAGTCCCGCCACGCCGCATTTCCGGCTGACAGACGAGCGCGCCAAGCTGCGCCTGCTCGCCGCCACCGGCCTCGACGGCGCCGTGGTGCTGGATTTCGACGCCGCACGCGCCGGCACGACGGCTCAGGATTTCATTAACCACGAACTTATCGGCCGGCTCGGCATCCGCGGAATCTCGATCGGCTACAATTTCCACTTCGGCAAGGGCCGCGGCGGCTCCCCCGCTTTGCTCGCGGCCGAGGCGCCGAAGCTCGGAATCGACGTCCATATCCAGACCCATATCGACCTGCTCGGCCAGCCGGTGTCGTCGAGCGCGATCCGCACGGCGCTGACCGAGGGCCGGCTCGCCGCCGCCGCCGCCATGCTGGACGGACCATGGTTCGTCAGCGGCGAGGTGGTCCATGGCCAAAAGCGCGGACGGGGTCTCGGCTTCCCGACCGCCAATATCCGCCTGCCCGACAGCATCGCGCTCCGACACGGCATCTATGCCGTCCGGGTCGGACGGCCCGGCGATCCCCGGCGTTACGACGGCGTCGCAAGTTTCGGCCGCCGTCCGACCTTCGATAATGGCGCGCCGCTGCTTGAGACGTTCCTGTTCGACTTCAAGGACGACCTCTACGGCGAGACGCTCGATGTCGCCTTCATCACGTTCCTGCGTGACGAGTTGAAATTCGACTCGCCAGAGGCGCTGGTGCAACAGATGGACGCCGACAGCCTGGCGGCCCGCGCCGCGCTCGCCGCCGCACCCGATGCTTTTCCAAAGCTCGGCAGCATCGACTGACACCCTTCGATGGCCATAAGGGGCGAGAAACCGGCTTTCCCCCGCCGCCCAAAACGCGCTATTCACCCTGCCATGACCGAAAAGCTGAAAACCGGCGCGTCCGCCAAGGCCGACGTTCCCGACTACTCCAAAACCCTTTTTCTGCCGCAGACCGAGTTTCCGATGCGCGCGGGGCTGCCACAGCGCGAACCGGACATCCTGGCGCGCTGGAACGAGATCGACCTCTACGGCAAGCTGCGCGCGGCCTCGAAAGGCCGACCGAAATTCGTGCTGCATGACGGCCCGCCCTACGCCAACGGCAACATTCATATCGGTCATGCGCTCAACAAGGTCCTCAAGGATCTCGTGACCAAGAGTCAGCAGATGCTCGGCCACGATTCCAACTACGTGCCTGGCTGGGACTGCCACGGCCTGCCGATCGAATGGAAGATCGAGGAGGAGAACTATCGCTCCAAAGGCAAGCAGAAGCCGGACCTGAAGAATTCCGCGGCGATGCTGGCCTTTCGCCGCGAATGCCGCTCCTATGCCGAACATTGGGTCAACGTCCAGCGCGAGGAATTCAAGCGCCTCGGCGTGATCGGCGACTGGGCGCATCCCTACACCACGATGAGCTATCCCGCCGAAGCACAGATCGCGCGCGAACTGATGAAGTTTGCAGCCAACGGCACGCTCTATCGCGGCTCCAAGCCGGTAATGTGGAGCGTGGTCGAGAAGACCGCGCTGGCCGAGGCCGAGGTGGAATATGAGGACCACACCTCGGACACGGTGTGGGTGAAGTTTCCGGTGGTCTCTTCCTTCGGCCGTCTCGCCAACGCCTCGGTGGTGATCTGGACCACCACGCCGTGGACGCTGCCCGGCAACCGCGCCATCAGCTTCTCCTCCAGGATCGCCTACGGTCTCTACAAGATCACCGATGCGCCCGCCGACAACTGGGCGAAGACCGGCGATCTTCTGATCCTCGCCGACAAGCTCGCCGAGGACGTGTTCAAGCAGGCGCGCGTCACGGCCTATGAGAAGGTCGGCGAGGTGTCGGCGGACGTGATGGATGCGATCGAATGCACCCATCCGCTGTCGGGCCTCGATGGCGGCTATACCTTCAAGGTGCCGCTGCTCGACGGCGATCACGTCACCGATGACACCGGCAGCGGCTTCGTCCACACCGCGCCCGGCCATGGCCGCGAAGACTTCGACATCTGGATGCACAATGCCCGCGATCTCGAAGCGCGCGGCATCTCCAGCGCGATTCCCTACACCGTCGACGCCGACGGTGCGCTCACCACGCAGGCGCCCGGTTTCACCGGCAAGCGCGTGCTGACCGACAAAGGCGAGAAAGGCGACGCCAACGAGGCTGTGATCAAGGCGCTGATCGAGCGTGGCATGCTGCTCGCGCGCGGCCGCCTCAAGCATCAATACCCGCATTCGTGGCGCTCGAAGAAACCGGTGATCTTCCGCAACACCCCGCAATGGTTCATCGCCATGGACAAGGACATCGCGGCGACCGGCAAAGCCAGGAGCGGCGATACGTTGCGCGCCCGCGCGCTGTCGGCGATCAAGGTGACACGCTGGGTCCCGGTGCAGGGCGAGAACCGCATCACCGGCATGATCGCGGGACGTCCCGACTGGGTAATCTCGCGCCAGCGCGCCTGGGGCGTGCCGATCACGGTGTTCGTGCGCGAGACCGGTGACGGCAGCGCCGAAATCCTGCAGGACGATGCGGTCAACGCACGCATCGCCGACGCCTTCGAGCAGGAAGGCGCGGACGCATGGTACGCCGAAGGCGCGCGCGAGCGTTTCCTCGGCTCGCGCGCCAACGAAGACTGGACCAAGGTCGATGACGTGCTCGACGTCTGGTTCGATTCCGGCTCGACCCATGCTTTCGTGCTGGAAGATCCTGTGCACTTCCCAGGCCTTGCCGGCATCAGGCGCAAGGTCGATGGCGGCGTCGATACCGTGATGTATCTCGAAGGATCGGACCAGCATCGCGGCTGGTTCCACTCCTCGCTACTGGAAAGCTGCGGCACGCGCGGCCGCGCGCCCTATGACGTTGTGCTGACGCACGGCTTCACGCTCGACGAGCAGGGCCGCAAGATGTCGAAGTCGCTCGGCAACACCACCGCGCCGCAGGACGTCATCAAGCAGTCCGGTGCCGACATTCTCAGGCTCTGGGTCGCGGCATCGGATTATTCCGACGACCTGCGCATCGGCCCGGAAATCCTCAAGAACACCATCGAGACCTATCGCAAGCTGCGCAACACGGTCCGCTGGATGCTCGGCACCCTGCATCACTTCAAGGCGCAGGATGTCGTTGCCTTTGCCGATATGCCCGAGCTCGAGCGCCTGATGCTGCATCGTCTCGCCGAGATCGATACGGTGATGCGCGAAGCCTATGCCGACTTCGACTACAAGACGGTGATCGCCACGCTGGCGAATTTCATGAACACCGAACTGTCGGCGTTCTATTTCGATATCCGCAAGGACGCGCTGTACTGCGACCCGCCATCGTCAGTGGTGCGCAAGGCGGCGCTGACCACGGTCGACATCCTGTGCGGCACCCTCCTCAAATGGCTGGCGCCGGTGCTCAGCTTCACCTGCGAGGAAGCATGGCTGCTGTATCGGCCGGGCGATGCCGCCTCGATCCATCTCACGACCTTTGCGGACAGCCTTGCGATCTACCGTAACGACAAGCTGGCGGAAAAATGGGAAACCATCCGCGACATCCGCCGCGTGGTCACCGGCGCGCTGGAGCTTGAACGCGCGGCAAAGCGCATCGGCTCCTCGCTGGAAGCCTCGCCGATGATCTATCTGCCGCAGAACCTGATCGAGGGGCTGTTCGACGTTGACTGGGCAGAAGTCTGCATCACCTCGAACGCGATGGTCACGGTGCTGCGGCCCGGCGAGGCGCCGCCCGCCGGCGCGTTCACGCTCAATGACGTGCCGGGCGTGGCCGTCGTGGTCGAACGCGCGGTCGGCGCCAAATGCGCCCGGTCGTGGAAGATCTTGCCGACGGTCGGCGAGGATGCCGAATATCCCGACGTCTCGCCGCGCGACGCCCAGGCGCTGCGGGAGTGGAAGGCATTGGGACAAGCAGGCATTGAATGAATTCTCATAGGCGTCATGGCCGGGCTTGTCCCGGCCATCCACGTCCTCGGAATGCCCGCGACAAGAACGACGTGGATGCCCGGCACAAAGCCGGGCATGACGAACGATCAAGTCCGCCACGATGACGAGCGATTCCATGTCCCCTCTGCTCCGCTCCGGATTGGTCGCTGCCACTGCAGCTCTTGCGCTCGATCAGGCCACCAAGCTCTGGCTGCTGCATGTGATCGAGATCGGCCGGCGCGGAGCGATCGCGGTGACGTCGTTCTTCGATCTGGTCCTCGCCTGGAACACCGGCATCAGCTACGGCTGGTTCCAGAACGAAGGCCCGGTCGGACAGGCCATTCTGCTGGGGTTCAAGGTCGTTGCGGTGCTCCTGCTGGCGATCTGGATGGCCCGTTCGGAAACCCGCCTCGCGGTGATCGGGCTCGGCCTCATCATCGGCGGCGCCATCGGCAACGGGATCGATCGTCTGGCCTACGGCGCGGTGGTCGATTTCGTCCTGCTCCACGCCCGGATCGGCGGAAAAACCTATCACTGGTATGTGTTTAACCTTGCCGACGTGGCCATCGTTGTCGGGGTGCTGGCCCTGTTGTATGACTCCCTGGTCCGGCCGGCCGCCGCAAAAACGCCCTGATAGTCGCCGATATCCGACGGATCATTCGGAAATTCCTTGGATTTTCCGGCCGGACCTGAATTGGGATTGATCGGGATAAGCGCCATGCCGCAGGACACCATGTCGACCGCCAGCGTACCGAGCCTCACGGAGGCGATGTTTTGCCGCACGCTTCGGCTTGGCGCGGCGGCATTCGGCGTCGCCCTGATCCTGTCGACCGGCTACGCCCGCGCCCAGGAAGATGATGATGCGCAACCCGAGGAGACCTTCGAGCAGGGCATCATCAAAGGGATCATGAAAGGCATCGGCGGCCAGAGCATGGAAGACAGCCGCATCGAGTATCGCGAACGCTCGCCTCTGGTCGTGCCGTCCAACCTCAATCTGCCGCCCCCTCAAGCGAAAGGCGTTGCACCCGCGGCAAACTGGCCGAAGGATCCCGATGAGCAGGCCAGGCGCGAAGCCATTGCGGCGAGCAAAAAAGCAGGGCCCCGTGACGCCTATGAGGCCCAGAACGAGGCCGCGCGCTTGCTGAAACCGAGCGAGCTTGCCGGTTCGCCGCAGGGCAAGCGCAGGCGTTCCGTCGATAGCGACGTCACTCCCGGCAGCTATGCGGGTGGCTACAACAGCCACATGCTCTCCCCTTCAGAACTTGGCACCAGCGTTGGCGGCCTGTTCTCCAGCATCACCGGCAAACAGAAGCAGGAGGCTGCCACCTTCAAGGAAGAGCCGAAGCGGGAAAGCCTGACCCAGCCGCCGAGCGGTTATCAAACCCCTTCCTCGAATTATGCCTATGGCACCGGTCAGGAAAAATCCGAGACCAAGATGCCCTACAATCCGATCACGGATAAAGGCGATCCCACGATCCGCTAGCGTCTGAAAGTTGCCTTGCGCAGGCGCGCGTGTCACGCAAGATAGTTGCTGCGACGATGCGCATGACCACCCTGCGGTTCCGTGTGTTCTATCGTGTGCAACGATCTGACGGAGCCGACACCCGATCATGACCAGATTTTTTTCTGCCCGTTTTCGCGCCGCTTTCGGCATCGCCCTCGCCGCAGGCATAAGTTGTGCCGCACTGTGGATCGAGCCGCTCGCGGCGCAGCCGGGGCCAGCCGAACAGCCCTCGACCTTCACCCTCGGCAACGGCCTGCAGGTCGTCGTGATTCCTGATCACCGTACGCCGACCGTCACCCAGATGATCTGGTACAAGGTCGGGTCGGCCGACGAGACTCCGGGCAAATCCGGCCTCGCGCATTTTCTCGAACATCTGATGTTCAAGGGCACCGCGACCCATCCCGCGGGTGAATTCTCCCAGAGCGTGGTCCATGCCGGCGGCAGCGAGAACGCATTCACATCGACCGACTACACCGCCTATTACCAGAGCGTGCCGCGCGACAAGCTCGACGCCATGATGACTTTCGAAGCCGACCGCATGACCGGTCTGGTGCTCAAGGACGAGAACGTGCTGCCCGAGCGCGACGTCGTGCTCGAAGAATACAACATGCGCGTCGCCAACAGCCCGGACGCGCGGCTGACCGAGCAGATCATGGCGGCGCTGTATCTCAACCATCCCTATGGTCGGCCGATCATCGGCTGGCGCGCCGAAATCGAAAAGCTTAATCGTGAGGACGCGCTCGCCTTCTACAAGCGCTTCTACGCTCCGAACAACGCCACGCTGGTGATTGCCGGCGACGTGACCGCACAGGATATTCGCCCGCAGATCGAAGCCACCTACGGCAAGATCGCGCCGCAGCCCGCAATCCCGGCCAAGCGTCTGCGGCCGCAGGAGCCGCCGCCGGCCGCGCCTCGCACCGTGACGCTGTCCGACCCGCGCGTCGAACAGCCGACCATGCGCCGCTATTTCCTCGTCCCGTCGGCGGTGACCGCCGCGGCCGGCGAGAGCGAGGCGCTGGAGGTACTGGCGCAACTGATGGGCAGCGGCAGCAATTCCTATCTCTATCAGGCCCTGGTGGTGGAGAAGCGCCTCGCCGTCAGCGTCGGCGCCTGGTACCAGGGCACGGCGGTCGATCCCTCGCAATTCGGCGTCTCGATGTCGCCGAAAACCGGCGTCGCGTTTTCTGAGCTCGAGCAGGCGCTCGACGAAGTGATCGCCCAGATCACGCAGAATCCGATTCCCGCCGAAGACCTCGAACGCGCCAAGACCCAGTTGATCGCGGAATCGATTTACGCCCAGGACAGCCAGAGCGCGCTGGCGCGCTGGTATGGCGCCGCCATCACCGTCGGGCTCAACGCCGCCGATATCAAAAGCTGGCCGGACCGCATCCGTACGGTCACCGCCGCACAGGTCAGCGACGCTGCCCGCAAGTGGCTGACCAGCAACCGCTCGGTGACCGGCTATCTGATCAAGGAAACTGCCAAGCCCGAGGAGAAGCGTTCGTGAGCCCTTTGCGATCCCTGCTGCGCGCGGCGACGCTTCTCGTCGCGCTCCTCGCCATCAGCCTCCCCGCGGCCGCAGCGACTAAAATCCAGCGCGTGGTCTCACCCGGCGGCATCGAAGCCTGGTTCGTCCAGGACGCCACGGTGCCTCTGATCGCGATGCAGTTCGCCTTCGCCGGCGGCAGTTCGCAGGACCCCGCCGACAAGCCGGGCGTCGCCAATCTGACCGCCAACACGCTCGACGAAGGCGCGGGCGATCTCAACTCGAAGGCCTATCACGGCCGGCTGGAGCGCCGCGCCATCCAGCTTTCCTTCTCGGCCACCCGCGACTACCTGCGCGGCTCGCTGCGCATGCTGAAAGAGAATCGCGACGAGGCGTTCGACCTGCTGCGGCTTGCGCTGACCGCGCCGCGCTTCGATTCCGAGCCGCTGGAGCGGGTGCGCGCGCAGGTGCTGTCCGGCCTGCGCCGCGAATCCACCTCGCCCGGCTCGATCGCCGGGGTGAAATTCTGGGCCACCGCCTATGAAGGCCATCCCTATGCGCACCCCTCGAACGGCACGCTCGACAGCGTTCCTCGGATCGAGGCCGCCGACCTCAAGGACTACGTCCGCCGCGTGCTGGCCAAGGATCAACTCAAGATCGCCGTGGTCGGCGATGTCGATGCCGCAACAGTCGGCAAGCTGCTCGACCAGACCTTCGGCGGATTGCCGGCCAGGGCCGAACTGGCGCCGGTGCCCGATGTCGCCTTCGTCAAGCCGCCGAAGAAAGTGTTCGTGCCGCTCGACGTGCCGCAGACCACGATCCTGTTCGGAGGCCCTTCGATCGCCCGCAGCGACAAGGATTTCATGGCCGCCTACATCATCAATCACATTCTCGGCGGCGGCTCGCTGTCCTCGCGGCTCTATCACGAAGTCCGCGAGAAGCGCGGCCTTGTCTATTCGGTGTCGGAGCAACTGGTGTGGATGAGTCACTCCTCGCTGTTCTATGGCAGCACCGCGACCCGCACCGACAAAACCAACGAGACCATCGACACCATCAACGCCGAACTGAAGCGAATGGCCGAGACCGGGCCGACCGAACAGGAGCTGGACGCAGCCAAGTCCTATCTCAAGGGCGCGCAGATGCTGGCACTGGACTCCTCGACCAAGATCGCCGGCGCGCTGGTTCAGTACCAGCTCGACAATCTCGGCATCGATTATCTGGAGCGGCGCAGCGCCATCATCGATGCAGTCACACTCGACGACGCCAGGCGCGTTGCCAAGCGGATCTGGAGCGACGGCGTGCTGTCGGTCAGCGTCGGCCGCCAGCCGCTCGCCACCACCGCACCGACCACGCCAGCACCGGCCAAAAACTAGCGCGATTTGCCGCCCGATCATGCTAGCGTGCCGCGCATGCTGCGGGTGACACGCGATATCGTAATCGACGAGGATGATCTCCACATCGTGTTCGTCCGTGCCTCCGGGCCGGGCGGACAGAATGTCAACAAGCTCGCGACCGCCGCGCAACTGCGCTTCGACACGCGCAGCATTACGCTTGCCGACGACACCGCGCAGCGGCTGCGAACTCTCGCCGGCCAGCGCATGACCAAGGATGGCGTCATCGTCATCCACGCCCAGCGTTTCCGCACTCAGGAGCGCAACCGCGCCGATGCGATCGATCGCCTGCTGGAGTTGCTGCGCGAGGCCTCGGTGCGGCCCAAGACGCGCCGGCCAACCCGCCCGACGCTGGGCTCCAAAACCCGTCGCCTCGAAGGCAAGAAGCGCCGCGGCGACATCAAGGCCGGCCGCAGCGCGCGGCGCTTTGACGACTAGCGCCCCGGCACGGCTTGATATCCGCCAGCTGCCGCCCTGCTACATCGGCAGCACCGAGAACGCCCACAGCATCAAGACGCCGGCGATTCCGAACAGCGCGCCAAAGACCAGCGACGAGGCCAGGCTTGCTTCATTTGGCTCGAGCACCGCCTCACGGGGTTTCACCGTATTGTAGAACACCGGCACGCTGGTGCCCGCGCTGTACCTCGCGATCGCGGCGCGTGCGCTGTCCTCGTCGGAGTAATATGCGGTCCAACCGAGCCTCCAATTACTGCCGTGGAATTCCTGACCACCGACCGTGTAGGCAAATTGCACATCCGGGCGATAGCGCGTTACCGTGCGGAGCAAGCCGTCGTCACCATTCTTCTCCTCGCGCTCCTCGGCAACAACGCCGGCGCGCGTGATCTTGCCCCAGACCGTCGGCCATTTGGCGCTTGCCGTCGCATGCCGACGTAAAAGCCCATACTGAACGAATGAGGCGACTGCGATCATGATCGCGAACAGCGGCAGGATGAACGCAAACAACGGCGCACCGTTGGCGGTATACAGCACCCGCCCCGCGATCGAATGCGCGACCAGCACGGCGCTGATCACGGTGAAGACCACGAGAAACGCGACGAGCGCGGTGACGTTGCTGCTGTTGCCTGGCTCCAGCACGGCTTGGGACGGCGTTTTTGGATTGTAAAATACATCAATGGTCGCGTCGGGTGGATATCTTGCCGCAATCGCATCTGCGGCCATGGCGGCCATGCGGGCCGGACTGCCGAACCTGATGCGCTTGCCTTCGTAGTCTGTGTCGCCCACGCGGTAGCGATAGCGCACTTCCACCGTCGCGGTGGATCCCTCACCGCCGCTAGCCGCCTTGGGCGCCGACACAGATGCGGTCACAACCGTCCCCGTGACACGCGGCCAGTTCCTGGCACCGGCAATCCGGCGGCGTGCTTTCAGCAGCGCGTAGACAAGGTTGGCGACGACGAACAGACAGACGCCCGCGGCAATGCGGGTTCCGAGCAGAGCCGAGGCAGTCAGCATGATCAACACTCCGGGGAAAGCGAGGACATCGCGAAGGTCCCGGCAAGCGGTCCCATTGCTGGGACGCTTCAGGCATGCTTTGGGTTCGATGGCAGCCTACAATATCCGCCCGAATCGGTCGAAATCCATGCCCGTCCGCCAGTTGCCCGAACAGATCGTCAACCGCATCGCCGCCGGCGAGGTGGTGGAGCGGCCTGCCAGCGCGGTGAAGGAACTGGTGGAAAACGCCATCGACGCCGGCGCCTCGCGCATCGACATCTTCACCGAAGGCGGTGGCCGGCGGCGTATCGCCATCACCGACGACGGCGGCGGCATGACACAGGGCGACCTTGCGCTCGCCGTCGAGCGGCATGCCACTTCGAAACTCGATGACGAGGATCTGCTGCGCATCCGCACGCTGGGTTTTCGCGGCGAGGCGCTGCCCTCGATCGGCGCGGTGGCGCGGCTCGCCATCACCACGCGCCACGCCGGCGAGCCGCATGCCTGGGCGCTGCATGTCGATGCAGGAGTGAAGTCCGAGATCACGCCCGCCGCGCTCGCCAGGGGCACCCGGGTTGAAGTCAGCGATCTATTCCATGCTACCCCGGCCCGCCTGAAATTCCTCAAGACCGACCGCACTGAAGCCGAGGCGATTCGCGAAACCGTGCGGCGGCTGGCGATGGCGCGGCCCGACATTGCTTTCTCGCTCGCCGGCGAGGAGCGCGCGCCGGTGAGTTGGGCCGCGGCGCTGCCCGGCGCGCCTGGCCGCCTGACCCGGCTCGGCGATATTCTCGGCAGCGACTTTCGCGCCAGCGCCATTGAGGTGCGCGCCGAACGCGACGGCGTCAGCGTCGAAGGCTTTGCCGCGGCGCCGTCGCTGACCCGTGCCAATGCGCTCGGACAGTATCTGTTCGTCAACGGCCGGCCGGTGCGCGACAAGCTGATCCTAGGTGCGGTGCGCGCCGCTTACGCCGATTATCTGCCGCGCGACCGCCATCCGGTGGTGGCGCTGTTCGTTACGCTCGATGCGCAGGAAGTCGACGCCAATGTCCATCCGGCCAAGACCGAGGTGCGCTTCCGCAATGCCGGCCTCGTTCGCGCGCTGATCGTACATGCGTTGAAAGACGGTCTCGCCCGCGAAGGCCGGCGCACCGCGGCCAACACCGATGGCGCGGCGATCATGGCGTTCCGGCGCGGCGATCTTCCGCGCAGCGGCTGGGACTGGCGCAACTCGCCGCAGGCGCCCGCCGCCTCGACCGCTTTCAGCAGCGCGGCCGCCTCGGCCTACGCGGCGCCGGGCTTTGCGGAAACGGCTCAAGCGGTGTTCGACACCGGCGCGCCGTCCGCCGATATCCGGGCAAATGACATTCCGGCAGACGATCTGCTGGATCGCCCGCTCGGCGCCGCGCGCACGCAGATCCATGAGACTTACATTGTGGCTCAGACCCGCGACGGCCTCGTGGTGGTGGACCAGCACGCCGCCCATGAGCGCATCGTCTATGAGCGGCTGAAGAATTCGCTCGCGCGGAACGGCGTGCAACGCCAGTTGCTGCTGATTCCGGACATCGTCGAGATGGACGAAGCCACGGTCGAGAAGTTGGTGGCACGCGCCAGTGAACTGGAGCGGTTCGGTCTTGTTGTCGAATCCTTCGGTCCCGGTGCCGTGGCGGTGCGCGAGACGCCCTCGCTGCTCGGCAAAACCAATGCGGCCGCGCTGCTGCGCGATCTCGCCGAGCACATGGCGGAATGGGACGAGGCGTTGCCGCTGGAGCGGCGGCTGATGCATGTCGCCGCCACCATGGCCTGCCACGGCTCGGTGCGCGCCGGCCGCATCCTCAAGCCGGAGGAAATGAACGCGCTGTTGCGCGAGATGGAAGCCACGCCGAATTCCGGCCAATGCAACCATGGCCGCCCGACCTACGTGGAACTGAAACTCGCCGACATCGAGAAACTGTTCGGTCGCAGGTGATTCAACTCGCCCTTGCGAGCGCAGCGAAGCAATCCAGACCCGGTTTGCACAGCAGAACTGGATTGCCTCGTCGCTTACGCTCCTCGCAATGACGAAATATGCGCCTCGGAAGACCTGGGCCTGCGCGGGAATGACGGCTAGTTCGCTTTCAGAAAAACGAACTCGGTGTCGTCATAGGCGCGGCGCTCGAGTTCCTCATAGCCTTCGGGCACAGCGAACGCCGCCGCGGTGGCTTCCTCGACCACCACCAGCGCATCCGGTGCAAGCCATCCACCCTCGCACAGCGAAGCCAGCGCCTTGTCCGCCAGCCCCTTGCCATAGGGCGGATCGATAAACACCAGCGAGAACGGCTCCATCGGATGCGCCGGGCCAAGGTTGGTCGCATCGCGGCGATAGACCTTGGTGGTGCCGCCAAGCCCGAGCGATTCCACATTATTGCGCAGCAACGCCCGCGCCTCCGCGCCATTGTCGATGAACAACGCGAACGCCGCGCCGCGCGAGATCGCCTCGATGCCAAGTGCGCCGGTGCCGGCGAACAGGTCGAGCACCCGCGCGCCATCAATCGGATTTTCGTAGGCGTGCATCAGGATGTTGAAGACGGATTCGCGCAGGCGATCCTGCGTCGGCCGGATCGCGTTCGACGCAGGCGATGCGATGTTGCGGCCCCGCAGCCGCCCTCCGACCACGCGCATCAGGAGGGCTCACATGCAATCTGCGCAAAAGCGTCATGGCCGGGCTTGACCCGGCCATCCACGTCTTGCGCGCGTGGATGTATCATAAGGCGTGGATGCCCGGCACAAGGCCGAGCATGACGATCGCTTTGTTTGATCGCATCCGCGCCCATAACCAATTGGCCTATTCCTTCGGCGTCAGGTCGCGCTTGCCGTGATAGCCGCGCTTGGGCCGGCGCGGCGGGCCATACCCGCTCGATTCATGTTCATTGCGCTCGCGTGCCTCATCGCTGCCGGTGCGCTGCACCACGACTCGGCGGCCCTTGCGATCGGCGATCACCGCGCGCTTGGTCTTTTTCGCTTCGGCCTCTTCCTTTACCTCGCGCGCGGGCTTGTCGAACACCGCGCCGGACATCGCGACGATCTTGTCGCCAAGCTGGTCACGCAACACCCGGCCGCGTACTTCCTCGACCTGCCCTTCCTCGATCTCGCCAAGCTGGAATGGCCCGTAGGAGACACGGATCAGGCGGTTCACTTCAAGTCCGAGATGCGCCATCACATTGCGCACCTCGCGGTTCTTGCCCTCGCGGATCGCGAACACCACCCAGACATTGGCGCCCTGGTCGCGCTCCAGCGTCGCGTCGATCGGACCGTATTTGACGCCGTCGACCTCGACGCCCTTTTTCAACTCATCGAGCTGCGCCTGCGTCACTTCGCCATGGGCGCGGACACGGTAGCGCCGCAGCCAGCCGGTGTCGGGATGTTCGAGCGCGCGCGACAAGCCGCCATCATTGGTGAGCAGCAGCAGCCCTTCGGTGTTGAAGTCGAGCCGCCCGATCGAGATCAGGCGCGGCAGGCCCTCCGGCAGGTTGTCGAACACCGTGGGCCGACCTTCCGGATCGTCATGCGTGGTCATCAAGCCGCGCGGCTTGTGATAGAGGAATAGCCGCGTACGCTCGCGCTCCGGCAGCTTCTTGCCGTCGATGGTGACGACATCATGCGAGGTGATATCGAGCGCCGGCGAGGTGATCACGCGGCCATTGACCGCGACGCGCCCCTGCGTGATCCATTCCTCGGCCTCGCGCCGCGAGCACATGCCGGCCCGCGCCACGATCTTGGCGATGCGCTCGCCGGTCTTGTCTTTTTTCGGGGCCGGAGCCACGCGCCGTTCATCATCAGGGCGCCGCTCGCGATAGGCGCCGCGCCCACCGAAGGCCGGGCGCTTGGCGAAAATCTTGCTGTCGTCCTCGTTGTCGCGACGCGGGCGATCCTCGCGGGAGAACCGGCCCCTGCCTTCGTTGCGCGGATGTTCCTGCCACTCGGTGCGATGAGCCGGACGCGAGGCACGTTCCTCGCGCGGCTTGTCGAAGCGCGGGCGGCCAAACGTCTCGCGGCCCTCACGCGGCCGATCGAACTTGCGCGGCCCGCGATCGGCACTGGCTGAACGCTCAGGACGATCCTCGCGACTGCGCGAAAAACGCGGCCGCTCGGCTGAACCGCGATCCTCACGCGGCTTGTCGAAACGGCCGCCGCTGCGCGGAGCCGGCCGGTGATCCCGGCGATCGTCATCACGATCGCGCGGGGCGCGCTTGGCCCAGGGTTTTTCGTTGCCACGGTCCTCGCCACGACCAAAATCCCGGCGCGGCGCGCGATCCTCGCGTGGCTTGAACGTGCGGCCTTCACCACGCTCACTGCGTGCCCCGAATTCCTTGCGCGGTCCACGATCAGGACGATCGGAGCGCTGCGGTCTGTCCTCGCGATTGAAGCGTGCGGGGCGCGCGTCGCCACCTTCGCCGCGTGGCTTGTAAGATCGCTTTTCGCCGAACTTCTTGTCGCCGAAACGTCCGGTGGATGCGCCACGCTCCGAGCGCGAATCGCTGCGCTCGCCGCGCGGTTTATACGGCCTGTCGCCGCTGCGTGGCGCCCGCTCCTCACGCGGCTTGAATGTGCGGCCCTCACCACGCTCGCCGCGTGCACCGAATTCCTTGCGCGGCCCGCGATCAGGACGATCGGAGCGCTGCGGCCGGTCTTCGCGATCGAAACGCGGTCGCGATGCGCCGCGCTCGCCATCCTTGCGGAAGTCATCGCGCTTGCCGGCGTAGGGCTTCCTGTCGCCGAAGGTCTTGTCGCCAAACTTGCGCTCGCCGCGCGGCGCGGAGGATCGCGCCGGGCGTTCGCCGTCGCGGGCACCGGGTCGGCCGCGAGAATCCTTCGATCCACGCCCGCCTGGTGCGCGGCCCTTGCCGCCTGCACCCGCTCCGCCGGCACGGCGCGGCGGACGGCCGTTGTTTTTGTCGTTATCGCGGGGCATGAAGGGTCTCTCAGGCTATGGGGACTTGGTCGGTCCGGTGGCGACTGTCGGCACGGCACGGGCGCTTCCACTAGAGCGCGCACCACGCAAACCGGCTTTGCTGAAGGCGCCCTCATAACAGAGTTCTTGGCGGGAAACGAGGCAGGAAACGCGGGATGTCGGCACGATCTTTCATGGATCTGGCCCTGGAGCAGGCCAAAAAGGCCGAAAACGCCGGCGAGGTACCGATCGGCTGCGTTATCGTGCGTGACGGAACGGTGCTGGCACAGGCGGCGAACCGCACCTTGACCGACCACGACCCCACCGCCCATGCCGAAATCCTGGCGATCCGGCAGGCCGCGGCAGCGATCGGCAGCGAGCGGCTGGTCGATTGCGACCTCTATGTCACGCTGGAACCCTGCACCATGTGCGCGGCGGCGATCTCGTTCGCCCGGATCCGGCGGCTGTATTACGGCGCGGCCGACCCGAAAGGTGGCGCGGTGGACAGTGGCGTGCGCTTTTTCGCCTCCCCAACCTGCCATCACGCGCCGGAGGTCTATCCGTCGGTCGGCGAGAGCGAGGCGGCGGTGATGTTGCGGGATTTCTTCAAGGCGCGGCGCTAACAACCCGGCGCCACAGGCAGCGGCGTCACAGATCCAGCTTCATGCCGACATGCGATTTGTCAAAACCGAGCCGCTGATAGAAGCGGTGCGCTGCCAGGCGCTGGTTGTTGCTCTTGAGCTGGAGGCGGTGGCAGCCCCGCGTACGGGACTTCTCGATGATTGCGGCCATCAGCTTCTCGCCGATCTTCCGGCCACGCCGCGAACTATCGACCCGCACGCCTTCGACCTGCGCGCTCCAGGCCCCCTGATAGGACAGGCCCGGCAGGAAAATGAGTTGGGCGCAACCCACCACCTCGCCATCCTCCTCCCAGACATAGAGCGCGTTGTTGGGGTCGGCCGCGATCACATCGAACGCGGCGTAGTAACCCGCCATGTCGCCGGACAGCGTCTCGCGGCTTTGCCCGAGCTCGTCATCGGCCAGCATCGCGACAATACGGCGGACATCATCGCGCCGCGCTTCCCGCAGCGCCATCACAGATCCTCCGAAAAGAAATCGAGCAGCGCGGCGGCGGTCGCCGCAGGGTCTTCCTCGGTGAGGAAGTGTCCGGAATTGATCGGCCCGCCGCGCACGTTGGTTGCCCAGTTCTTCCAGGTATCGAGCGGCGTTGCCGCCGATTGCGCGATGCCGGAATCGCCCCATAGCGCCAGCATTGGCACGGTAATCTTGTGCCCGGCCTCACGGTCGGCCTTGTCCTGCTCGTAATCGGCATAGGCGCCGGCGCGATAATCCTCGCACATCGCATGGATGCGCGCCGGATCGTTGAACGCAGCGATGTAGTGCGCCAACGCGCGCGGATCGAAGGTCTTCAGATCCTTCGATTTCAGCCAGCTGGTCAGCTTGTTCTTCAGATAGCCTTCCGGATTGCCGCCGAGCAGCATTTCCGGCAGCGGCTCGGGCTGCGCCAGCAACGTCCAGTGATAGATCTTCAGCGCGTATACCCGGTCCATCCGCGCCCAGTATTCATAGGTCGGCAGGATGTCGAGGGTCGCAAGCCGCGACAGCCGGCCCGGATGATCGAGCGCCAGACGATAGGCGACACGGCCGCCGCGATCATGCCCGGCGAGCGCAAACCGCACATGGCCGAGCTTCTCCATCGCCTCGATCATGGTCTGCGCCATCGCGCGTTTGGTGTAGGGCGTGTGGTCGGCGTCGGATTTCGGAATGTCCGACCAGCCGTAACCGGGCAGGTCCGCGATCACCAGCGTGAATTTTTCCGCCAGCTTCGGCGCCACGCGGTGCCACATCACATGCATCTGCGAGAAGCCGTGCAGCAAAAGCAGTGGCGGCCCGTTACCCCCGACCCGCGCGAAGATGCGGCCATGCCTGGTGCTAATCCATTCGGAGGCGAAGCCGGGAAACAGGTCAGCGAGATCAGGCATGGCGGTTCTCCCTATTCGTATCGTCCAACTTTCGCGAGGCCTCTGCGAAACAACAAGGACGAGCAATTTCTGCGTCATTGTGAGCGAAGCGAAGCAATCCAGTCTGATTTTGCGACGTAATTAGAGACTGGACTGCTTCGTCGCTTACGCTCCTCGCAATGACGCTAGTAGGTGGTCCAGCGGATTTCGCAGAAGTCCCGCCGTCGCGGAGACGGCACTGAATGTGTTGGAAGGCCGCAGTGCATCTTACGCCTTCTCGCCCTTCTCCCGCTTGATTGCCTGCCAGCCGATATCGCGGCGGCAGAAGCCTTGCGGCCACCGGATGCGGTCGATCGCCTGATAGGCGCGGCGCTGCGCCTCGCCGACGCTCGGGCCGGAGGCGCTGACATTGAGCACGCGGCCGCCATTGGCGAGAATATGGTCGCCCTCGGCCCTGGTTCCGGCGTGGAAAATCTCGACGCCCTCGACCTTCGCGGCCTCATCCAGTCCCTCGATGCGGGTGCCCTTGGCGTAGTCGCCGGGATAGCCCTGCGCCGCCATCACCACGGTCAGCGCCGGCTCGGGGAACCAGCGCAGGCTGAAATGCTGCAATTCGCCGTCGATCGCCGCCAGCAGCGCCGGAACCAGATCGGACATCAGGCGCAACATCAGCACCTGGGTTTCCGGATCGCCGAACCGCACATTGTATTCGATCAGCTTCGGTCCATCGCGGGTGATCATCAGCCCGGCGAACAGCACGCCTTTATAGGGCATGCCCTTCGCCTTCATCGCCCGCAGCGTCGGCATGATGATCTCGTCCATGGTGCGCGCGATCATCGCTTCGGTCATCACCGGCGCCGGCGAATAGGCGCCCATGCCGCCGGTGTTAGGCCCTTTGTCGCCGTCATAAATGCGCTTGTGGTCCTGCGCGGTGGCGAGCGGCAGTGCATGATCGCCGTCGCACAGCACAAAGAACGAAGCCTCCTCGCCCTCCATGAATTCCTCGACGACCACTTCCGCCCCGGCACTCGTAAACAGTGCGTCGATCGCGGCTTCGGCTTCGGTCAGCGTCATCGCCACGGTGACGCCCTTGCCGGCAGCAAGACCATCGGCCTTGACCACGATCGGCGTACCCTGCCGGCGGATATAGTCTTTTGCTGCCGCCGCATCGGAAAAGCGCTCATAGGCGGCAGTCGGAATGTCGTTCGCCTTGCACAGATCCTTGGTGAAGCCTTTCGAGCTTTCCAGTTGCGAGGCCGCCTTGCTCGGCCCGAACGCCTTGATGCCGGCGCGCGTAAGATCATCGACAATCCCGGCGGCCAGCGGCGCTTCGGGACCCACCATCACCAGATCGACCTTGTTGGCCTTACAGAAGGCAATCACCGCGCCATGATCGGTGACGTCGAGCGCGACACATTCGGCCTCCCGCGCGATGCCGGCATTGCCGGGCGCGCACCACAATTTGGTCAAAAGCGGCGATGCCGCGATTTTCCAGGCCAGCGCGTGCTCGCGGCCGCCAGAGCCGATCAGGAGAATATTCATGTCTTGAAGGCCGGGATGAGGGGTCGAACCCAGGTTGGTGTGATGCTAGAAGCATGTATCATGACCCGTCATCATCGCAACAGATTCGGCCACCGATGAGTGCCCGCGCCGGCGAAATGCTGCTCAATTCACCGGAATTCACGGTTTCGGAATTGTCCTCCGCGCTCAAGCGCACGGTCGAGGACACCTACGGCCATGTCCGGGTGCGCGGCGAAATCTCCGGCTTTCGCGGCCCGCACTCTTCCGGCCATTGCTATTTCGCGCTGAAGGACGACGCCGCCAAGATCGAGGCGGTGATCTGGAAAGGCGTGCACGGCCGCATGCGCTTCAAGCCGCAGGAAGGGCTCGAAGTCATCGCCACCGGCAAGCTGACCACCTATCCCGGCTCGTCGAAGTACCAGATCGTGATCGAGGCGATCGAGCCTGCCGGCGTCGGCGCGCTGATGGCGCTGATGGAAGAGCGCAAGAAGAAACTCGCCGCCGAAGGTCTATTCGACGAGGCGCGCAAGCAATTGCTGCCCTGGCTGCCGGAGGTGATCGGCGTCGTCACCTCGCCGACCGGCGCGGTGATCCGCGATATTCTGCATCGGCTGGACGACCGCTTTCCGCGCCGCGTGCTGGTGTGGCCGGTGCGGGTGCAAGGCGAAGGCTCGGCCGAGCAGATCGCCGCCGCCATCGACGGTTTCAATGCGCTGGAAGACAACGGTCCGATTCCAAAGCCCGACCTTCTGATCGTCGCGCGCGGCGGCGGCTCGCTGGAGGATTTGTGGTCGTTCAACGAGGAAATCGTGGTGCGCGCCGCGGCGGGCAGCATGATCCCGCTGATTTCCGCGGTTGGCCACGAGACCGACATCACCCTGATCGATTTCGTCGCCGACAAGCGCGCGCCGACGCCGACCGCCGCCGCCGAGATGGCGGTTCCGGTGCGCGCCGAGCTTGCCCTCGAAGTCGCAAATCTCGCGCGGCGCAGCTTCGCCTGCTGGCAGCGCGGCCAGGAAAGCCGCCGCAGCGAATTGCGCAGCGCGGTCCGCGCGCTGCCGAAGCTGCAAGATTTGCTCGCCATCCCGCGCCAGCGCCTCGACAACGCCGCCGCGCAATTGCCCCGCGCGCTGCGCGCCAATACCCATATCTATGACCGGCGGCTGTCCATGGTCGGCGGCCGGCTCACGGTGCGCACGCTGAAAACCCAGATCGGGCGCGGCCGCGATCAGGTGCAGCGCCTCGCCGCCAGCGCCGAGCGCTGCAGCCGGCAGGCGATCGAGCAGCACCGCACCCGGCTGCGGCATATGGATCAACTCCTGTCGGCGCTGTCCTACAAGGGCGTGCTGTCGCGCGGCTTCGCGCTGGTGCGCGATACGCAAGGCCAGACATTGCACACGGCGGCAACCATCGCGCCCGGCACGCCGCTCAGCATCGAATTCGCCGACGGGCGCATCGCCGCCACCGCCGAAGGCGCGGACGATCCGTCGCAGCCCAAGCCGAAGCCCGCGCCGGCGCGGCCGCTCTCGAAGCGAACCACCGATTTTGGCGTGCGAAAACTCCAGGGCGACCTGTTTTAGCCGGAATGTCCTGGGTATCGTTTCCGGGTGCGCGGGGTTTCGCCGGGCGCCCGGTCGTTCTATATTACGACCAGACAGTCGAAGGACGGATCAGTGCTCAACAAGTTCGGAACGTCGGGCCATGGCGAAGCCCGGCTTGAATTTCTCGACGGCGATTTTCGTGTCGTGGCGCCGGGCGCCTATGTGGTCTGCGCGGTGAGCGGCGAGCACATTCCTCTCGACGAGTTGAAGTACTGGAGCGTCGACCGTCAGGAAGCCTATGCTTCGCCCGAAGCGGTGTTGCAACGGCACTACCCCGGTACGTTCAAGGCGCAATCCTCAGGCGGCTGACGCGACAGTTTCAGCGCCCGCCGGCTCGCCCGCCTTGCGCTGCCGCACGCTGGCGAGAAACCCGCTGATTTCCACCGACAGTTTCCGCGCCTGTTCCGACATGGTTTCCGACACCACCTCGGTGACGCCGGCCGAACTCGCGGTGACATCGGCATGCGTGGTCACGCCATGCACGTTGTTGGCGATCTCGCTGATCCCGACAAAGGCCTGTTCGAGGCTTTCGGCAATCCGCTTGGTCTCGACCCCCTGCGCATCGACGGCCAGCGCGACCTGCGAGGTGATGCTCGCAACCTCGCCGATGGTGGTCCCAATCTCGCTGATCGCGGCCACCGCGCTTTCGGTGGTGGATTGCACCCGCGCCACCTGATCGGAAATTTCCTGCGTCGCCTTGGCGGTCTGCCCCGCCAGCATTTTGACCTCCTGCGCCACCACGGCGAAGCCGCGTCCTGCTTCGCCGGCACGCGCCGCCTCGATCGTCGCATTGAGCGCCAGCAGATTGGTCTGCTCGGCAACCGCGGTGATCAGCATCAAGACGTTGCCGATCTCTTCTGCGGTCTCCTTCAATTCACCGATGGTGTGATGGGCGCGCTCGGCGTGCTCCACCGCCTTGCGGGCGATGCCGGTCGAACGCGAAACATCCTCGCTGATCGCGGAGGCGGAGCGCGTCAGTTCGGACGCCGCGCCGGCGATCGCCTGCATATTGACCGAAGCCTCCTCGGAGGCCGCCGCGACGGAAACCGCCAGTGCCCGCGTGGTCTCGACGCCGCCGGTCAGCGACTGCGCGGTGCCGCTCATTTTCGCCGAGGCGCCGGCCAGCTCACCGATAATCTCGTTCACACCGCGATCGAACCGGACGGCCACGGTGTCGAACGTCGTGACCTTGGCACGGATGGCTTGCATCGCCGCATTGATGATGTCCGCCGAATGCGCCAGCGCGCCGTGCAGCCCCTGCGGCAGGATCGTGCGATAGTATTTCTCGTGACACACCGCCTCCATCGCCGCCCCCGCCTCGCGCACGAAGGCATCGCAGCGGTCGATCATGTCATTGATGGCAAGCTGCAGGCGCCCGAGATCGCCGGCCGCAATGTTCTGGATCCGCGATTCGAACTGGCCCCGTGCGATGTCCTCGCAGACACGGCCGACCTCCTGCAAATGACGCTGGCTTCGCACCATCAGCACCAACACGAAGGCCGCAGCAGCGCCGGCTGCACAGACGGCCAGAAGCGAGACCATGGACATCCCGGCGACGGCGGCGGCAGCGGCAAGCAGCAGACAGAGCAATACTGCAACCACGCCATATCGCGCGGCCTGAAACAGAGAAAACGACGACATCGGAAAAATCCTTTGAGCTCAACAATCAGAAGCTCGGCTCCGCAAAGCGCGCGAGCCGTCGGGTGCAAGACGCCCTGCAATAGAAAAGGCCGGACAAAGCCGGCCTAAAGTGAAAAGATCAGCTCATCATACGACATCGACTTTGAGCCGATGAAGTCCGTCATGAATTGAAATCCCCGCGCCAGCGCCTCCTTGCCGTTCACATGACGACGTTCTTCGGCAAGGATCTCCGCATAAAGCGGAATGATCGCGCTCGCCAGAACGCGCCGATCCGGCACCCGGCGATTGGAATGATAACCAAGAATGCGCTTCTCGGCGTCGAAGGACGGCGTGACGTGAGCGAACACCCAGTAGAAATCGCCAGCCTTGGTGATGTTCTTCACATAGGCGAACACCTCCTGGCCGCGGCCGATCGTGTCCCACAATAATTTGAACACGCTGCGCGGCATGTCGGGATGACGCAGGATGCTGTGGGGCTGCCCCATCAGCTCCTGCGACGTGTAGCCTGCGATATCGCAGAACGTCTTGTTGGCGTAAGTGATACGACCCTTGAGATCGGTCTTGGAAACAATGATGTCGGCGGCGTCGAAAAATACTTCTGTCTTAGTCGGAAGAATCATGCCCATCAGCGGTGATCCGCATGCTGTTGAATAGCAACATCATACCAAGCAGCAATGTTTATTCCGTTAATTCAAAATTGACTTAAATCAATTGCGCGTCTGCAAGCAACGCATGACGACGACATCACGGATCAACCGGAATGCTGGGCCGCGGCGAGACGATCCGTCAGCAGCGCCCGCAAAGCGGTTTCATTTTCGATCCGCAGCGCCACCTTAAACGGCACCACCTCGGCGCGATGGCGTGACAGACGCGGCTCGCTCGCGATCCGCGCCATGTCCTTCTCGGTCGTCACCAGCGTCAGATTTCGCGCCGCCGCCCGCGCGCGCAGATCCTTGATCTCGTAAGGCGCATAGGCATGATGATCAGCGAATGTCTTTGTTTCGACGACATCGATGTTCTGCGCACGCAACGTGGCGAAGAAACGCTGCGGATCGCCGATGCCGGCGAAAGCCAACACCTGCCGACCCTGCAACCGCTCGACCGCTTGCGGATCGGCGACAAAGGCTGCGCGCAGCACCAGCGCGCCCCGCGCGGCAGCGGTCCGCGCCAGTTCGTCGGCGGCATGGCCTGTGCCGATCACGATCAGCGCATCGGTGCAAGCAAGTTGCGGCGGCAGCGGGGCGCGCAGCGGTCCCGCCGGAAAGATCCGTCCGTTACCGAGCGCTCGCGCGCCATCGACCACCGCGAGCGTCACGTCCTTGACCAGCGCGGGATTCTGCAAACCGTCATCGAGCAGAACTACGCTGGCGCCAAGCTCGCGCGCCAGCATCGCCCCGGCGGCGCGGTCGCGCGCCACCACCACCTGAACGCGCTCCGCCATCATCAAAGGCTCGTCGCCGACCTCAGTCGCCATATGCCGCCGCGCGTCGACTTCGACCGGACCTTCGAGCGAGCCGCCATAACCGCGGCTCACCACCATGGGCCCTTCGCCCATCGCACGCAGCATCTGCGCCAGCGCCAGCGTCACCGGCGTCTTGCCCGCGCCACCAAGATGATAGTTGCCGACGCAGATCACGGGGACGCCGGCCCGCACACCGGGACGCGCCATCCGCCGCGCCGCGACTGCGCCGTAGATCGCGGCGACAGGCCGCAGCAGCCAGGACAATAGCGAGGGCGGACCGTACCAGAAGCCCGGCTCACGCATCGGCAGCGACCCGCTCGAGCCGAAGCTGCAACAGATAGGGCTCCAGCGCACCGAGCGTCTTGCCGAGCGCGCCGCCCAGCCGCGCCATCACGCGCTCGGCCGCCGCCACCACCCGCTGCCGCGCGATCGGATTGGACGACAGATGACCGAGCAGCTTGACGAACTCTTCTTCGTTTTCCGCACGCAAGGCCCCGCCGGCCTCATCCAGCGAGTGATAGATCTCGGTGAAGTTGAAGATATGCGGGCCATGCAGGATCGCCGCGCCGAGCTTGATCGCCTCGATCGGATTCTGCCCGCCATGCGCGACAAGCGAGCCGCCCATGAACACCACCGGCGCCAGCCGATAGAACAGGCCGAGTTCGCCGATGGTGTCGGCGATGTAGATATCGGTGTGCGCGGAGGGCAATTCATTCCGGGAGCGCAGCGCCACCTGCAGACCTGACTCGGCGAGCATCCGCGCGATGGCGATGCCGCGCTTGGGATGGCGCGGCACGATCACGCTCAGCAGCGACGGAATGCCGGCGGCGAGCCGGCGATGCGCGTCGCGAATGATTTCCTCCTCGCCCGGATGGGTCGAGGCAGCCACGATTACGTTGCGCCCTCGCACCGCGGCCCTGAGTTCGTCGAGCCGGACCGGATCGGCCGGCGGCGCTGCGACATCGAGTTTCAGATTGCCGGAGGTCACGACATTGGGGCAACCCAGCGCGCTGAAACGCTCGGCATCGAGATCGGACTGCGCCAGGCACAAATCGAAACAGCCGAGCAGCGTCGAGATGGTGCCGCGCGCCCTGCGCCAGCGCGGAAACGAGCGCTGCGACATCCGCCCGTTGATCAGCACCATGGGAATGCGGCGTTCGGCGCTCGACAGCAGCAGATTGGGCCACAGATCGGATTCGATGAACAGGGCAAGGCCCGGCCGCCAGTGATCGAGGAAGCGGGCGACGAAGCGCGGCGAGTCGAACGGCACGTACTGATGGATGACATCGGGCGGGAAACGCTTGGCTGCGATCGCCGCCGAGGTCACGGTGCCGGAGGTGAGCAGAATCCGGACGTTGAATTCGCGCAGCCGCTCGATCAGTCCGGCCGCGGCCAGCACTTCGCCGACGCTCGCGCCATGAATCCAGATCAGCGGGCCCTCCGGCCGCGCCAAGCCGGCGATGCCGCGCCGCTCACCGAGCCGCGCCGGGTCCTCCTTGCCCTGCTTCAGCCTGCGTCCGACCACCGGCCCCACCAGCGGCGCGGCCAGCGCCGAGGCACGACGGTAGAGTTGCAGCGGCATCGGCAGGCTATTCGCCATCTAGGCACCCCCATCGGAACGGCCAACCGCAGCGTAGGCACGGCTGGTGATCTCGTTCAACCGGGTTTCAAGCTGCTGCCGCAAGACTTCCATGGTTTCGGAATCCGCATCGTCCGGCACACGGATCAATTCGCCAGCCACGATGATGCCGCGCCCGAACGGCAGATGAATGACCGAGCGGTCCCAGTTGTTCAACCGGCGGAAGCGGCTGGTGGCGATCGCCACCGGCATGATCGGACGGCCGGACTCTCGCGCCAGCATGATGATGCCGAGCCCTGCCTTGCGCGACACCTTCGGCACGTCGGCGGTCAGCGCCATGTTGTAGCGCTGCTCCAGCGCACGCAGCATGCCCTTGAACGCCTGCACGCCGCCCTTGCGGTGAAACGAGGAGCCGTGATCGCCGGAGCCGCGCACGGTGCCGACATCGAGCCGCTCGGCCGCGATCGCATTGATCTCGCCGTCGCGGTGGCGCGAGATCAGCACCTTCGCCGGGTATTGCTTGCGTTTGAGAAACGGCATCATGAAATGCTGGCCGTGCCAGAATGCCACGATCACCGGCATGTCCGGCTCGACGCGCTGATACACGTCCGGCGGATCGTAGGTGAACTTGTTGGTCCACCATACAAGACGCAGGAATTCCGCCGCGATGAAACCGGCGGCCTGCTGGACCCAGGCGGTCCGGCTCAATTTGCGAAGCGAGAAGGTCAACGTGCGGACTTCGCGTCTTGCCCCGGATCAAGCAGGCGATGGATGTGAACGATGAAGTAGCGCATGTGGGCGTTATCGACTGATTGCTGGGCCTTCGCCTTCCAGACATCGAAGGCTGCGGCGTAGTTCGGATAGAGGCCGACGATCTCGACCTTATCGAGATCCTTGAAGGTCGCGGTGTCGAGACCGGACAGTTCGCCGCCAATCACCAGATGCAGCAATTGCTGTGGAGCATCGGACATCGATCAAGATTCCCCCGGCAACGGATTAAGGTGGATTCGACCAGCAAATCCAGTTGTTTACTTCAAAGAAGCGGGTGCGCTCGGAAGTGCTCGACAATGCGGCGATGACGGTCCCGTCCCGCCGCGATCAAGACGCCATGGGTCACATCGGAACGATTATACACCAGCGGCTCACCCGTGATTTCAGTCATCTGGCCGCCTGCTTCGTGCACGATTAGGTCGGCCGCCGCAAGGTCCCAGTCATGGCTCTTGCCCCCGGCGAAAGCAGCATCGATTCGCCCCGATCCGACCCGGCAAAGCCGCAGCGCCAGCGATCCGATGCGCGGATGGATTTCCACGCCCTCGCCCAGGGTCGGCAGCCGTTCGACCAAAGGCTGAGGCCCGGTGATCCTGGCAAAATCCAGCGTCGGAGCATCGCTGGTGCGAATCGCCGCACCGTTGAGTTCCGCGCCGACCGCGCGATGGGCAAAAAAGAATTCATCGCTCGCCGGCGCGAACACCGCCGCCAGCACCGGCAGACCGTCCTGCACCAGCGCCACGCTGATCGACCAGTCGGCGCGGCGCGCCAGATAGGCCCGCGTGCCGTCGATCGGATCGACGACCCAGACGGCGGGCTTGCGCAGACGCGAGGCGTCCTCGGCGCTTTCCTCCGACAGCCAGCCATAGTCCGGCGTGGAGGTCCGCAGCCGCGCCTCGATCAAATCATTGACCGCGATATCCGCCTCGGACACCGGCGACGAGACGCCCTTGATCCAGCTTTTGACATCGCCGCGCCGCATCTGCAGCGCCAGCGCACCAGCGTCACGCACCGTGTCGATCAACAGCGAAGCATGGCGTTCGAGATCGATATCAGCGTCCGGCAACCGTCAATCCCTCGATCCGCACGGTGGGTGCGTTGATGCCGTATTTGAAAACAAGATCGTTCGCCGGCGTCATCGACTTGAAGATATCGAGCAGATGACCGGCGATCGTCACCTCGCTCACCGCATAGGTGAGCTCGCCGTTCTCGATCCAGAAGCCCGCCGCGCCGCGGCTGTAATCGCCGGTCACGCCGTTGACGCCGGAGCCGATCAGATCGGTGATATAGAAACCCTGCTTGATATCGCGGATCAGTTCGGCCGGCGTCGCCGTGCCCGGCTCCAGATGCAGATTGTAGGCACCCGGCGAAGGCGCGGAGGACACACCGCGATGGGCGTGACCGGTGGTGACAAGCCCCAGCTCGCGCGCGGTCGCCGAATCCAGCAGCCAGGATGTCAGCACGCCATCGTCGATGATCGCGAGTTTCTTCACCGCGATGCCCTCGGCATCGAAACTCTGCGAGCGCAGTCCGCGTACCCGCAGCGGATCATCGATGATGCGGATGCCCTTGCCGAACAATTGCTGGCCGAGCTTGTCTTTCAGGAAACTGGTCTTGCGCGCGATCGAAGCGCCGTTCACCGCACTCACCAGATGACCGACCAGCGAATTGGCGATCCGCGGATCAAACACCACCGGCACCTTGCAGGTCTCGACCTTGCGCGGGTTGATCCGCGCCACCGTGCGCTCGCCGGCGCTGCGGCCGACGTCTTTCGGAGACGACAGGTCGGAAGCGTGAATGGCGGACGTGAAATCGTAATCGCGCTCCATGCCGGTGCCCTCGCCGGCGATCGCCATCATCGAGATGCCCTGGCTCGAGCGCAGATAGGAGCCGTGAAAACCGGTGCTCGT
The DNA here is from genome assembly GCA_017305455.1 of Hyphomicrobiales bacterium. Lineage (GTDB taxonomy): Bacteria > Pseudomonadota > Alphaproteobacteria > Rhizobiales > Xanthobacteraceae > Afipia. Next base: position 56,715 of record JAFKKO010000123.1, read on the forward strand.
CACCAGCACCATGCCGCCGATCCCGGCGGACGCCGAAGCGCCACCCGATTTGGTGACGCCCTTCACCGCAAGGCCCGCCGCCTCGGCTTCCTGCGCGCGCCGCTCCAGCTCGGCAGTCGAAGGCATGTCGGGATCGAGCAGATCGAGATCGGGAAAATGGCGGGCAAGCAACGCCGGATCGGCAAGGCCGACAAAATTATCGTCCGGCGCGACGCGCGCCATCGCCACCGCTCGCTCGGCGAGCTTTGCGACATTGTCGCCGCCGACATCGTTGGTGGAGACCACGGCCTGCCGCTTGCCGACCAGCACGCGCAGCCCGACATCGTCGCCTTCGGAGCGCTCGGATTCTTCGACCTGGCCATCGCGAATTTCAACGCTCTGCGAAATGCCGCGCACCGCGACCGCGTCGGCCGCGTCGGCGCCGGCGCGTCTGGCCGCCTCGACAAGGCGCTGCGCCAACGTGCTCAAGGCGGACTGGTCGAACAGATCGGAGGTGGCGGATTTGGCAGCGGCGGTCTGAACACTGGACGAAGAGGTCACGAATAAAATCCCGAGGCTTGAGCGCAATCCGGACAGGCGGGAAGCATGCATCCGGAATATCCGTGCGAACACACATGCGATCGATGTCCCGGCACTTTGAAATGTGCTCGCTTGAGACCAACTTCAAGCATGTCCCGCGCCGGATCGGAAGATATTTCATCGTCCTGGCAAGGTCTCGTCAATCATGCCCGCCAACCACTCATCAAGCATGCGCCGTGAAGATGCCGTCGCAACGCGCGATTAACCAGCCTTGTTAAGCCGAACACGACACCGCTCTGGCAACCTCCTCGCATCGACCGGGAACATAATTCCGGCGGGGAGAAAAAGCCGTGAGGCGTCAATTCGGAGTCGGCGGGGCGCAACCCGCCGGGTCGAGCCGCGATCTGCGGCTCGACCCCCATTCTTTGCCGGTCCGTTACGAGGCACGCGACACGCGCGCCGATGGCGGCACACGGCAGATCGAAATCAATCGTGAGCGCGTCGTCGTGCGCCGCGCCATTGGCGGCATCGCCATGACCGTGCAGGTTCGCATCCGCGAATTTCTCGGCATTGCCTGCCGCCAGACCGATGCCGGTCAGGCCCTGGTGCTGACCCACCGCGATCCGTCATTGTCGGTGCCGCTGATCGTCACGGCGGACAGCGACGAGATCGAGCACGCCTGGATGGCATGGAGCGATCTGTTCGCGCTGCCGCAGATCGACGAAGAAAACGACATCGCGCGCGAGCCGGCGCAGCGCCGCCGCCGTCATCATATCATCAAGGCCCGGCGGCCGAAATTCCTGGTCCGCCGCAAGGCCGGACATGCGCCCGGCACAGCGATCATCCACCGCAATGAACGCGAGATCATCGCGCGCCACTGATCGCGCGCGATACATCTTTCAAATCGCGCGCGCGACCGCGTCGGCGAGCAATCCGGCGAACAGCAGCAGCCCGGCATCACGATTGGACTTGAACAACCGCAGACACAGCGGCGAATCGCTGATGTCGATGCGTATCACCTGCCAGGCCAAATGCGCGGCGAAGGCGGCAAGGCCGAGCCAGCCGAACCAGCCGGCGCCCGCCAGCCACAACGACAGCCCGATCAACGCGACCGCCAGCGCATAAAGCAGCGCCAGCATTGGCTGCGTGCGCGCGCCGAACAGCAGCGCGGTGGATTTGACGCCGATCAGCGCGTCGTCCTCGGCATCCTGATGCGCATAGAGCGTGTCGTAACCGATCACCCAGGCGATCGAGCCGGCATAAAGCGCAAGCGCCGTAGCATCGATCCGACCAAGCAGCACGGCGAAGCCCATCAGCGCGCCCCATGAGAACGCGAGGCCGAGCACGAATTGCGGCCAGTAGGTGATGCGCTTCATGAACGGATAGATCGCAACCACCAGCAGCGAGGTGATGCCGGCGATCACCGCGAAACGATCGAACTGCAGCAGCACCGCGAGCCCAATCAGCGCTTGCACGACCAGAAAGGCGAACGCCTGCCGGACGCTGACCTGACCGGCCGGAATTGGCCGCGAGCGGGTGCGCTCCACCTTGGCGTCAAGATCGCGGTCGGTGATGTCGTTCCAGGTGCAGCCGGCGCCGCGCATCACGAAAGCGCCGATGGCGAACAGCGCGATCAGCCACGGCAGATCGCGCAACCGCCCGGCGACGGCGGCCGCCAGCGCCGCCGACCACAGACACGGTAGCAACAACAGCCAGGAGCCGATCGGCCGATCCATCCGCGATAGGCGCAGATAGGGCCGCGCCCACAGCGGCGCGCGGGTATCGACCCAGTTGGCGGTGGAATCGGCGACAGGTGCGGAGACGTCAATCATCGGCGTGCAAAGAGGGTGAGACGGCACACCCTAGCATGCCCGCGCGGGCGCAAGCGAGAACTGGCTTGCGCCCGCAATTCAATTACCGGGCGAGCACGTTGCCGCTGATGGTGTCGAAGGTGCTGCCACCACCGCGCTTGGCCGGCGCCGCCTCCGGCAATGCGGTCGAAGCGCCGAGCGCCTCGCTCAAGCTGGGACCCGCCGGTCCGCGCTGCTGCTGGGCCGCGACGTTGCAGACCTTGGCCTGCATCTGCTCGGTGTTCTTGTGGCCGGCGGCCATCTGTTCCGCCGCCTGCTCGGGAATGCCGCAGCGCTTGGCGTTGCTCCGCACGTATTTGATCATTTTCAATTCGGCCTGCGAGAACGCTCCGATCGCCTTGCAGGCTTCGGTCGCCGGCGCCTTGCGCTTGCCGAGCGCCTTGATCACTTCGGCGCGCCTTTCGGCTTCCTTACGCAGCGGCAAAAACTCGTTCATGCAATTCTGCGCGCCGGGCGGCGGACCGCCTTGCGGCGCCGCCGAAAAGCCGCCGCTCATCGGCGCCACGCCCTGCGAGGGAAACGCCATCGGGGCCTGCGCCGGCGCGCCGCTCGCGCCCAGCGGCGGGAATGGCGAGGTTTGCGGCGGCGGCGCCGCCTGACCCGGCAGCGGCGCGGGGAACGCGACCTGAGCGCTGGCCGGCGCGGCCGCAAACAGGGCCAGCGCGCCGCAGGCGGCAAGCAGACCGTTCAGAGACGGCGAAACCAATCGGACGGCGATCACAATTCTCCTCCGGCGAGACCACGCCGGGCCACTTTTACGGGCCCCACCCCGCCTTAACAACCCGCCGAATGGGGCGACAGCGCGGCGGTTGGCCACGCCATCGCGATATCGGCCATGACGAGAGTTCCAAAATCCCTTCGCAGCCGCCGCATGGCATGATCTAAGGCAACGAAGGACAACCCCATGCCCCTGCACGATTTCCGCAGCCCCCGCCTGTTTGTCGATGCGCCGCTCGCCGAGGAAGCGAGCATCGCGCTCGACCGCGCCCAGGCCAACTACCTCGGCAACGTGCTGCGGCTCGGCGCGGGCGACACCGTGCTGGTGTTCAATGGCCGGGACGGCGAGTGGCGCGCCGACATCGCCGGACGCAAACGGCCCGATCAACTGATCCTGACCGCTCAAAGCCGGCCGCAGGACCGCCTGCCCGACCTGCACCTCGTGTTCGCCCCGCTCAAGCATGCGCGGCTCGATTACATGGTGCAGAAAGCGGTGGAGATGGGCGCGAGCGCCCTGCAACCGGTGGTGACGCGGTTCACCCAGGTCAGCCGCGTCAACGCCGAGCGGATGCGCGCCAATGTCGTCGAGGCCGCCGAGCAGTGCGGCATCCTCAGCATTGCCGCGGTGGCAGAGCCGGTGCCGCTGGAGCGCTATCTTTCCCAGCGCGATTCGCAGCGTTTGCTGGTGTTCTGCGACGAGGCCGCCGAAGTGGCCGATCCGGCGGCCGCCCTGGCCGGTGCGTCCCCGTCCTGCGGCATCGACGTGCTGATCGGCCCGGAAGGCGGCTTTGCGGAGGACGAGCGCGCGGCTTTGCTGAAGCAGCCCAGAGCCGTCCGGCTCGCCCTCGGCCCCCGCATCCTGCGGGCCGATACCGCCGCGGTGGCCGCGCTGGCCGTGGTCCAGACCGCGCTGGGCGACTGGGGCAAAGCCTGATATGCCCGCACAGGTTGCAATCCGAAATCTTGTTAAGCGACTTTCGGCTTCCCCGTCGAACGGAACCGATAAGCGTGCTACAGGGCTGCAGCCTTTTGATCTTTAACGGACTTTGAGATGAGCACGACCGCCGCCCCGATCGCGACCGGCGCCGCCGCCCCGGCGGAGGCGCTGCTGTTGTCCTTTGCGCGGGCCGGTTACGCGCATGCGCGGCCGCCGATCCTGCAGCCGGCGGAGCCGTTCCTCGATCTGTCCGGCGAAGACATCCGCAAGAGCCTGTACCTGACCAGCGACGCCGGCGGCGAGGAGCTGTGCCTGCGTCCGGACCTCACCATTCCGGTGGCGCGGGCCTATCTCGCCTCGCCGCAGGCCGGGCAGCCGGCCGGCTTCTGCTATCTCGGGCCGGTGTTCCGCTATCGCGGCGGCAAGCCCAGCGAGTTCAATCAGGCCGGCGTCGAATCCTTCGGCCGCAGCGACCGCGCCGCGGCGGATGCCGAAATGCTGTCGCTCGGGCTTGAAGCCGCGGCGGCGTTCGGCGTCACCGATGCCGAGATCTGCACCGGCGATGCGGCGCTGTTCGTGGCGCTGCTCGATGCGCTCAAGCTTGCGCCGGTGCTGAAACGGCGGCTGATCAAGGATTTCAACCGCAAGACGGGCCTCGCACAGGACATCGCGCAGCTTGCGCTCGCGCCCGGTAACGGCACCAACGAATATGAGGGCGTGCTCGCCGCGCTCGCCGGCTCCGACCGCAAGGCGGCGCTGGCGCTGGTCACCGACCTGATGTCGATCGCCGGCGCCACCAATGTCGGCGGCCGCACCGTGGCGGAAATCGCCGATCGCTTCCTCGAGCAATCCACGCTCAAGAGCGGCGCGCTGCCCCGCGAAAAGCTGACATTAATTCAACATTACCTCAGCATTACAGGTCATGTTGACGAGGCTTTGGCGCGGCTTCGCGCGCTGGCGACGCAAGCCGGCCTCGATCTCGACGCCGCGATCGACCAACTCGAGAGCCGCACCGGTTTCATGGCGGCGCGCGGCATCGACATGACCACGGTCCGCTTCTCGACCTCGTTCGGACGCGGCCTCGACTACTACACCGGCTTCGAATTCGA
>JAFKKO010000124.1 GCA_017305455.1 Hyphomicrobiales bacterium
CGGGCGACATCGCGGTGTCGCCGTCGAGATGGACGATGCCCTCTTTCGGCGCCATCTCGCGGATTTCCTCGACATAGGCTTCGTCGTGGCACAGCTTGACGGTTTCCAGATCGCCGATCGGCGCTTCCTCGCGGATCAGATCGTTGAACGCCTCGAGGCTGAGCGCCTTGTTCATGGCACGGATGCGGTCGGGCCGCTCGGGATGGCCTTCAGGCGGACGATGGTTGAGCGAGGCGGCGGTGTGGGTCAGCAACAGGGTCGACATGAGCTTTCCTTCAAAGACGTGTCTTCAGACGGATCTGAGTGACCGGGATGTCACTTCTTTTTCCTGCGCGCAAGGAATGACTTGAATGCGGCGACGGCCTCCGCCGATTCCATGCGTTCGCCGAACATATGGCTTTCCTGCTCGATCCGGCGCATTAGCTCGTCCGGTGGCCGTTTCAGGAGCTTGCGCGACAATGTCGCGGCTTCCACCGGCAGCGCGCAGATATCGAGCGCGACCTTGCGCGCTTCGATCTCGGTGTGGCCGGGCGCGACCACGGCGTTGACGAAACCGGCAATCCGAGCGTCCTCGGCGCTGACCGGGCGGCCCATCACCAGCATGGAAAAGGCGCGCTGATGACCGATCGCCATCGGCACCAGCAGGCTGGACGCGCCTTCCGGCACCAGACCGAGATGGATGAAAGGCGTCGAGAAGGTCGCGGTGGTGGAGGCGAGCACATAGTCGCAATGAAACACCATGGTGGCGCCGATGCCGACCGCGACGCCATCGACCGCCGCGATGATCGGCTTTTGATTTTGCACCAGCGAGTGCAGGAACTTCACCGCGTTGAGCGGCCGCGAGCCGAGGCCCTGGCTCGCGCGCAGCAGATCGTCGACATCGTTGCCGGCGGTGAACACGCCGGAGCCGCCGGTGATGATGAGGCAGCGGATCGCCGGATCGTTCTGTGCGCTATCGATGGCCTCGCTCATCGTCAGGTACATCTCCTGCGTCAGCGCGTTTTTTTTCTCCGGCCGCCGCAGGCGGATGATACGGGTCGCATCCTCGTCGGTGACAATGACGTGCTCGGTCATGCGGAATGGCTCGTTCCCTGCTAGGTTGTGGCTCCGGCGGCCCGTCTGGCAATCCGGTCCCGCGCATCTTACATGATCCGGCGCGGCGCCAAACTCATTCAGATCAACTGATCTGTGATTTTGCAGGACATTATCATGTTGCAGCTCACCGGAATCCATCATCTGACGGCGATTTCCGCCCATGCGCGCGAGAACCTGACATTCTATACCGGCGTGCTCGGCATGCGACTGGTGAAGAAAACCGTCAATCAGGATGACGTCAGCGCCTATCATCTGTTCTATGCCGACGGCAAAGCCAGCCCCGGCAGCGATTTGACGTTCTTCGACTGGCCGGCGCCGCGCGAGCAACGCGGCACGCGCGCCGTCTCGCGCACCGGCCTGCGCGTTCATGGTGAGGCGTCGCTGGCGTTCTGGCGCGACCGGCTGATCCGGCTCGGCGTGCACACCGGCAGCATCACCGAGATCGATCGGCGCCTGACCCTGCCGTTCGAAGATCCCGAGGGCCAGCGTCTCGTGCTGGTGGACGATGGCGGCGCGGGCGAGGCGCATCCGTGGGAGAAAAGTCCGGTGCCGGCGGAGCATCAGATCCGCGGGCTCGGTCCGATCATTCTCAACGTGCCGGAGCTGGCGCGCACCGAGCGCGTGCTGCTGGAGGTGATGAACATGCGGCGGGTGCGCGATTATGCCTCGCCGGATAGCGAGCATCGCATCCATGTTTACGAGATGGGCAAGGGTGGCCCCGCCGCCGAATTGCATGTGCTGGAGCAGCGCGATCTGCCGGTGGCGCGGCAGGGCGCTGGCGGCGTGCATCATGTCGCGTTCCGCACGCCGGACGAGGAGCAGTATCACGCCTGGACCGCGCGGCTCGACGAGATGGGAATCCGCTCGAGCGGCGAGATCGACCGTTTCTATTTCCGTAGTCTTTATTTCCGCGAGCCGAACGGCATCCTGTTCGAGATCGCGACCGATGGTCCGGGCTTCGCCACCGACGAGCCCGCCGACAAGCTCGGCGAAAAGCTCGCGTTGCCGCCGTTCCTTGAGCCGCGCCGCAGGGAGATCGAGGCGGGGCTGAAGCCGCTGGTATAGTGCGTATGCACCGCGCGGGCTGGCTCTGGATTCAACGGGCTAGTTCTACATTCAATCGCGACGACCGGGGTGATGGGTCCCGGCTTGCGCTTTGCTTGCCGGGACGACCGGCTTCAATGTTTGTTGTGGTGTCGTCCCGGAGAAGGCCGGGACCATAGCCCCGATCTTTGTTGTTTAAGTCAACGCCGCATCCGCATTGTTGATGCTGTCCGCGCCGCCGGTCACGCTGCGCTCCAGGGCCGTCGCCTGCACCGCGAGATTCTCCGCGAAGAACCGCGTCAGCAAGACATGCGCCGGCGCATGGTCCCGGAACGTATCGTCATCGCGCGCCGCCAGCGCCTCGCGCGCCAGCAGGCAGCCGCCGGTCGCGGTGGAGAGCAGCCGCAGATAAGGCGTCGCGCCGGCCAGCGCGTCGTTCGGCGCGCTCGCGATTTTCTCCAGCAGCCATTCGCTGGCGCGTGTCACCGCCTCAAGCGCTTCGCGCAGGATTGTGCCCGTTGTGCCGAAGGCCGGATCGTTGCTGGTCTCGATCTTCGTGACAATGCCGGCGAGTTCGCCCAGCAGGTCGCGCAGCGCCGCGCCCTTGTCCGCACCCAGCTTGCGCATCACAAGGTCGATCGACTGGATGCCGTTGGTGCCTTCATAGATGGTGAGAATGCGCGCATCGCGTAGGTGCTGCGCCGCGCCGGTTTCCTCGATAAAACCCATGCCGCCATGCACCTGCACGCCGAGCGCGGCAACCTCGTTGGCGATGTCCGTGGAGAACGCCTTGGCGAGCGGGGTGAGCAGCGCGGCGCGCGCGGACGCCTTAGCCAGCGCATCGCCATCCGCCGCGCGATGCGAGATGTCGATCGCGACCGCGGTGGCGTAGCAGATGGTGCGCGCCGCCGCCGTCATGCTCCGCATCAGCAGCAGATTCCGCTTCACGTCCGGGTGCGCGATGATCGGATCTGAGTTCTCGCCGCTCTTGCCGATAGCGCGGCCCTGCTTGCGCTCCTGCGCATAGGCGAGTGCCTGCTGGAAGGCGCGGTCGGCGATGCCGACGCCTTCGATGCCGACATTGAGGCGCGCCTGGTTCATCATCGTGAACATGCAGGCCATGCCGTTGTTTTCCTCGCCGATCAGGTAGCCGACCGCGCCGCCATGATCGCCGAGGCTCATGGTGCAGGTCGGCGAGGCGTGCATGCCGAGCTTGTGCTCGATGCTGCTGGCGACGATATCGTTACGCGCGCCGAGCGAGCCGTCGTCGTTGACCAGGAATTTCGGCACCAGAAACAGCGTGATGCCGCGCGTGCCGGCGGGCGCACCGGGCAGGCGGGCGAGCACGAGATGCACGATGTTCGGCGTCATGTCGTGATCGCCATAGGTGATGAAGATCTTACTGCCAAACAGGCGATAGCTGCCGTCCGGCTGCTTCTCGGCACGGGTGCGCAGCGCACCGACATCGCTGCCGGCCTGCGGCTCGGTGAGCTGCATGGTGCCGGTCCATGTGCCGGACACCAGATGCGGCAGATAGGCAGTCTTCAGCGCGTCGCTGCCATGCGCGGCAAGCGCTTCGATCGCGCCGGAGGTGAGCAGCGGGCAGAGGCCGAACGAGATGTTCGCCGCACTCCAGATCTCGTTGCAGAGCGCATGCACTGCGAGCGGCAGGCCCTGGCCGCCGAAGGACTCCGGACTCGAAATCCCGTTCCAGCCGGCCTCCGCCCAGCTGCGGTAGGCATCGGCCCAGCCGGGCGGGGTGGTGACATGGCCATCGGCGAGGGTGACGCCGGTCTGGTCGCCGACCCGGTTGAGCGGCGCCAGCCTGTCGGCGGCGAAGCGCCCGGCCTCCTCGATCACGGCGGCCGTCATCTCCGCGTCGTAGTCATTATAATGTCCGGCCTTCGCCGACGCCAAAAGCCCGGCGCCGTGATGGAGCGACAGCAGCATGTCGGTGAGGGGGGCGCGGTAGGTCATGACCGTGATCTCGCTGGGTGCGGCGCTAGGCCTTTCATTCCACGAAAAGCGGTGGCTCTCAACGCACGGCGGTTTCTTTTCCCGGAAAATTGCCGGCCGAATTGACGCGAAATCGTTGTTCTGGCTATTGAAATGCGGCCGCTCCGTCTATAGACGGGCTGCCATGCCATCGTCGATCGGGATGGTTCGCCCGTGTCGGGGGAGCCTCGGATCGGCACCGGGCAAATTAGCGCAATATGCGCAAGCATGCATGACGCTGTTGGGGCGTAGCCAAGCGGTAAGGCAGGGGATTTTGATTCCCCCATTCGGAGGTTCGATCCCTCCCGCCCCAGCCAGTCAGTGCGTAATTTGGAGAGTTACTTTCTTTAGTGTGAGAAAGGCCCGCTAATAGCGGGCTTTTAAATACGTTGAGTCTCTGCAGAGAGCGATTTCGAACCGTCACCTTCCGAAAGGGCCGACATTCTCCGGCCACTATTAAAGTATTCCCGTTTTCCAGAGTCATGCGCAGGAGGCCGCAGAATAAAACCACTGGGTGATGTCCCGCGGTTGAAACGAACCTGTCTCTGCTTACAGCCCGAGCAGCGGCAAGCCGAAGCTTGACGCCAGTGCCCTCGCTGTCGTCCAAGCCTGCGCGCCCTTCGAACCCCCGCCGCGAGACATGACCGTCGCGTTCGTCGTCGGATATGAATGACGCGGTTCGCCGCGAAAATTGATCCATGGCGGGCAACTGTTTCACGCAGTCCGTTTTTCTGTGACTTATCCGCATATTTCGCGGGGTCAAATCAACGACGGAAAAGGCGGATTTGGTTTAGGCCTTGCTCTGTTTAATACGCGCAATGGAAAGCGCATCATCGTCAGCGCAACTGAAGTGTGGACAGCGGCAATTAGGAAATTTTGAGCTGACAATTAGGCAGGTTAGTCAGGGATCGAATTTAAAAGACTCTGTGCTCTCTATCGCTGTTTGCGCTTGCCCGTTGGAAGCCGTTAAGTTGATTCTCTCGAATGGCGTCAATGACCATCAAGCCAATGATTGGCCAAGAGATTGGCTTAATGTCAGAATACGAGCAAAATCACATGACGATATTTCACGACGACGAACTGCTCGCCATTCTCCGAGATGACTGTCCTTATTCCGATATTACGACGGAGGGGCTGGGTATCGGCAATGTCCCTGCAGCGCTCCGGATGACGGCCCGGCAGGACATGATCCTGTGTGGAGTGGAGGAGGCCGCTCGTATGTTCGTGCTGGGAGGCGCATCCGCCAAGGCGGCGGCGGTCTCCGGAGCGAAGGTATCGGCCGGCGGCCTCATCCTCGAAGCTGGTGGCGAGGGGCGAGTTCTGCACCGAGCTTATAAGATGGCGCAGACGTGGATGGAAATCCTGTCAGGTGTCTCTACGGCCGCCCATGCGATCGTCACGGCCGCCCGCCGCGGAAATCCGCAGTGTCATGTCGTATGTACTCGCAAACATATGCCTGGCATGAAACGGGCAGCGATCCGTGCCATTGAAGCGGGCGGTGCATCGCCACATCGTTTGGGTCTGTCGGATTACGTCCTGGTGTTCGACGCCCACCGCGTGTTGCTCGAGACCGGCGTGTCTCTCAAGGAGCATCTGGCGAGATTGAGAGCCAGCGCCCCGGAGCGGCGCCTCGCGGCCGAGGCGGATAGCGTCGAGGATGCCTTGCTGCTGGCGGAGGCCGGCGCGGATGTCTTGCAGGTCGACAAATTCTCTCCCGAGCAGGTGAGCGAGCTGCGTGCGGAACTGCCTTCGGCTCTTCCGATCGTTCTGGCCGTGGCGGGCGGCGTGAATGCGTCGAATGCCGAAGCCTATGCCAAGGCCGGCGCCGATGTTCTTGTCACTTCTGCGCCCTATTACGCGCCGCCGCGCGATGTCAAAGTGAGGTTCGCCAAAGCCTGAACCGAAATGCAGATATCGGCCTCGGAAAAATGCAACGTCACATCCGTACCGTAAGGTAGGGGACCTGGTGCATTGTGATAACGCATACGCTGACTTGTGCCGTCGATCAGCACCGTAGACCAGCCTGCGGAATCGGGCCCGTGCAGATGCACGGCCCGCCTGTAAAAGCCGTTGGTCGCGGTCCCGAGGCCGAGGGCTTCGGCCGGCATTCCATCACGCGCCACCCGGCCCTGTTCGAGTCGAATGACGCGGTCTGCCATGCGCAGGATTTCGGGAATATCGTGGCTGACGAGAATGGTCGTGGTGCCGAACTGGTGGTGAAGTCTTTTGACCTCGCTCTGCAGTTCGATGCGCAGCGCCGGATCAAGCGCCGAGAACGGCTCGTCCAGCATCAACAGCAACGGCTTGCGCGCAAGCGCGCGAATGAGCGCGAGACGCTGTTTTTGTCCGCCGGACAGACGGGCAGGGTAGACGCAGGCGAGTTGCTCAAGCTGCGCCAGCTGCAGCAGGTCATCGATACCGGCGCGCGTGGCGTCCTTACCCATGGCGTATTCGATATGACCGCGAACCGTCATGTTGGGGAACAGCGCGTAGTCCTGAAACACGAAACCGATCGGCCGCTCCCGTGTCGGACGATGGATGCGCGCAGACGTGTCGAGCCAGGTTTCTCCGGCGACCCGCAAATATCCTTCCGTCGGCTTGGTCAGGCCGGCGATGATCCGCAGCAGGGTCGACTTGCCGGCACCGGACGGGCCGGTGAGCGCGACAAAAGCGCCTTGTGCGATGTCGCCGGCCACGTTGAGTTCAAATCGCCCGGATGGGCCGTCGAGCGGAATGCGCAGCGAGAAGCGCAACGAGTCCGAAACGGCCTGGCGAGATGACATGATCGATGTAATTGCCATACGGGAATTCTTACCGTTATATATGTCCATGCCATACGATCCGGATCAAAAATTCAAGCGTGGTGTTTCATGAGAACAGCTTCTTTCCTGTACGGCGTGACGCTCGTGGCGGCTCTGTTCGGGCCTGCGACGATGGTATCGGCGGACGAGGCCACTCTGGCGGCGGGTGCGGGTTTTCGCCGTCCGCTGGCTGAAGTCGCCACAGCTTACGAGAAAGCAAGCGGCGACAAGATCCTGCAAATTTATGGCCACATGGGGCAGGTGATCGCGCAGGCCCGTGAAAGCGGGCAGATCGCGCTCGTCTGCGGCGACCAGTCGGTTCTCAAGGACGCCAAGGGCGTCACGTTCGAGCGCTTCGCCCGGCTCGGCCAGGGAAAGCTGGTTGTCGCTTATCGCAAGGGGATAACGCTTGCGAAGGCCGAGGACATCGCAGGCGAGATGATCAAGCGGGTCGGTACGCCGGATCAGGCCAACGCCATCTACGGCAAAGCCGGACAGCAGTTTCTGGAGCGCGCGAAATTGATGGACAAGATCGCGCCGAAGCTGGTGAAGGTGAGTACCGTTCCCCAGGTCACGAGTTACATTATCAGCGGCGAGGTTGACGCAGGCTTTATCAACGCCACTGATGCGATCGGCGCGGATGCGAATATCGGCGGCTTCGTCGAGGTCGGGCCGGACCTCTATGATCCCGTTGACGTGAGCTGTGGCGCTGTCGCGGGCAAGCCTTCGAAAGCGGCGGAAGGCTTCGTGGCTTTCCTGACAACGCCGGCCGCCCGGAATATCCTGGTGCGTTACGGCCTGTGAGTGGCACGCTGGACCAGATGCTTGCGGCTCTGGCCGACCCCGCGCTGCTGTACCCGGCGTGGCTGACGGTCCGAATTACTCTGGCGACGCTGGTTCTGCATTTTGTGCTGGGCGCGTCGCTGGGCTGGGCGCTGGCGCAGCCGCGCTGGCCGGGTCGCACACTTCTGGACATCATTGTCACGCTGCCTCTGGTGTTTCCACCGTTGGCGCTCGGCTTTCTGATGTTGTTGCTGTTGGGAAGGCGCAGCCCGCTGGGGGCATGGCTGGAGCAGACCTTCGGCCTGTCCTTCGTCTTCTCGATCGAAGGAGTTTTGCTGGCTTCGGTCATCGCCGGGCTTCCTCTCGTTGTGAAGCCGGTCGAGGCTGCGATCGCCCATGCATCCCGTAGTCTCGGAGAGGCGTCGCGAACGCTCGGCCGCAACGAGTGGGATACGTTTATTCATGTGATCCTGCCAAATATTCGAGGCGCGGTGATTGCCGGACTTATTCTCGGAACCGCGCGATCGCTTGGCGAGGTTGGCATTACGCTGATGCTCGGGGGCAATATCATCGGCAAGACCAATACGATGTCGCTGGAGATCTACAACGCCGTCTTCAACGGCGAGTATCCGCGAGCGTTGGCTCTGTCGGCTCTGCTTGGTGTTGCTTCGATCTTCATATTCTTCGGGTTGAAGAAGAGCAGCAGCCGCCAGTTTGGCTAGAACACAAGAACTCTGTCGCGGCTGTTCGGCACTATGGCGGGCGATCCTGCCCAGCAAGCGGCGTTCATTCGCGATTGCCGATGGCTGCCCGATTTCCTAAAATCCGGGGGTCGAAATTTCAGGTTTGCGCGGGCGCACGCGAATCTGACGCAATTGCGCTGGCATGTCCTTCTGGTGAGCGTGAGCTTCGTTCGGAGACTGCGCGGCGAGGTTCCCGAGGTGCGGGAGCGCTCATTTTCAAGAGCTGAGCCAATGACGATCGAGAACTGGGCGCCTCCCGCCATGATTGCTGCATCGACTGTCCAGGCGCTTCGGGCTGGAGAGTATTTGTTTCGTCAGGGCGGCCCCGTGCTGAACATCTGCGAGGTCGTGAGCGGTAACGTACGCCTGGTGCGAGTGGGTCGGGCTGGACAGGAGGGCGTCCTTTTCATCGCGCGGAGCGGCGATATTGTCGGCGATGCCGCTCTGTTTTCATCGAATTATCACTGCGATGCGATTGCGGCGACGAAGGCGGCCGTGCGGCTCTATCCGAAGGAATTGCTGCTCTCGGAGTTTCGGCGCGATCCGGATTTCGCGGAAACCTATGCGGCCATGCTGGCGCGGCAGGTGATGACCCTGCGAACCCGCCTCGAGCGGTGTAACATCCATTCCGCGCGTGATCGGGTGCGGCATTTTCTCTCACTCAATGCGAGTAATGACGAACTCACCGTCGAATTGCCGGGCACCATCAAAGAGCTTGCGAGCGAACTCGGCGTGACGCACGAGGTTCTTTACCGGACGCTTGCGACGATGGTTGCCGAAGGCGAGATCGAACGCAGCGGTCTCGTCATCAAACTTATCCGCCACGTATGATTTCAATCATATGGTAAGCTCATTCCGGCGTCGTAGGGTCATCGCTATATTCATACGGATATCACGATTGGTGATATCTGGCCGTTGCATGTGTATGGGGGCGTCTTATGTCGTCGAATCGATCGAGTGTTCGCGCGCGCAGCCGGGCGATGAAGCCCGCCGCAACGTCATGCGTGGTCCGGCTCCCTGCCGGCAGAGTGGTCCTTCCGCGTTCCTTCGCCACGATGACAGCGGTGGCCGCGCTGCTGTGCCTCGCAGGACCGGCATTCGCAGGTCCGGTCGGCGGGACGGTGGTCGATGGCACGGCCGCGATCTCGCAGGCGGGCGCCGCCACCAACATCACCCAGTCGACCAACAAGGCGATCATCAACTGGCAGGGCTTCTCGGTCGGGGCGGGCGAGAGCGTGAACTTCTACCAGCCCGGCGCTTCGTCGGTGACGCTCAACCGGGTGATCGGCAACGAGACCAGTGTCATCAACGGCGCGATCAACGCCAATGGTCAGGTGTTCATCGTCAACTCCGCCGGCGTGCTGTTCGGCAAGGGCTCGCAGGTCAATGTCGGCGGCCTGGTCGCCTCGACCCACGATATCTCGAACAAGGATTTCATGGATGGGAACTATACGTTCTCCGGCACCTCGAACGCGGCGGTGATCAACCAGGGCCGCATCCGCGCGCATGATGGTGGCTATGTCGCGCTGCTCGGCAAGACGGTGTCGAACGACGGCGTGATCTCGGCGCGGCTCGGCACGGTGGCGATGTCGGCGGGCGAGAAACTGACGCTGAACTTCGAGGGCAATTCGCTTCTTGATGTCACCATCGACAAGGGCGCGCTGAACGCGCTGGTCGAGAACAAGCGGGCGATCATCGCCGACGGCGGCCGGGTGATCATGACCGCCAGGGCGGCAGATCAGGTTCTGGCCGCACAGGTCAACAACACCGGCATCGTGCAGGCCCGGACCATCACGGCGCTCAAGGGCGGCTCGGCCGCAACCGGACGCAAGGGCCGCAGGACGACGCCGAAGGCGAATCCGCAGCCGGAGACCGATCCGGCCGGCGTGCCGATGGCGCAGGGTAACATCAAAATCTACGCCTATGGCGGCACCGCCAACATCGCCGGCAAGCTGGATGCCTCCGCGCCCAAGGGCGGCGACGGCGGCTTCATCGAGACATCGGGCGACAAGGTGACGATCGCTGACAGTGCCGTCATCACCACCAAGGGCGTCACTGGCAAGAGCGGCACCTGGCTGATCGATCCGACCGATTTCAACATCGTCGCCGGCAGCGGCGCGCAAACAACAAGCGGCATAGGCGCGGACACGCTACTGCGGATGCTCGACGCGAATGAGAATGGCACTATCACTATCGTCACGAGCGCAAGCGGCAGCGAAAGTGGAGACATCAATGTCAACGCGGCGCTGTCCTGGGCCTCTGACAGCAATCTGACGCTTGCCGCCTACAACAACATCAATATCAATGCGCCGGTGTCATGGTCTGCCGGCACGTTCACCCTGAATGCGGCGAAGAATGTTTACGTCAACAACGTGATGAGCGCGAGCGAAACGGCGAGCTTGTCCGTGAATTACGGCCACCTGATCGATGCCAGCGGCAATGTGACAGCGAGCGTTACGCCAGGCTCCGGCTCAACGCCCGGCTTCAATGACGATGGTACGCCCTACGGACTTTACACCGCGTTTGGCGCCAGCGGCACGTTCGCAGGAAAGATCGACATCGACAGCTCCGGCACGGTGACGTTGAACGACAGGACGCACATTGTCATCAACGATGTGGCCGATCTTGCCGCGGTTCAGTCGGACAAGGACTATGTTCTTGGCAGCAACATCACGTTCCTGACGACCGATATCTGGTCCTCCGGTCTGGGCTCCACGGCCGCCTTCGCGGGGAGTTTCAACGGCTTCGGTCACACGGTGAAAATGGCCGCAACCACGGCGCGGCCGACAGATGGTTTATTCGCCGCGACCTCGTCCACGGCAACGATCAGTAATGTCGGGATCACCGGCACCATTCGGACTCTGACGACGGGTCCGAGAATGGTCGGCGCGCTGGCCGATGACAACCAAGGCGTAATCGCCAACAGTTTCACGACTGCCACGGTCTACGGTGTCAATGCCGGCGGCCTAGTCGGAAACAATTCCGGCCTGATCGCCAATGTCTACGGATCGGGAACAGTCCAAAATCTCTACACCAATGCCGGTTCTCAGGAGCCCACGAATGTGGGCGGCCTTGTCGCCATCAATACCGGCACAATCAGAAACGCTTTCGCGACCTTTGGATCTGTCGGCTACGTGAGTGGCTCGGACACGTCGGGAGACGCCGGGCTGCGGATGGGCGGATTGGTTGGATCGAATATCGGCAGCGGCCGCATCGAGAACAGCTATGCCGCGATGAATATCAGCGACGGCACTTTCAACGAGGCGGTTCTCGGTGGTTTCGTCGGCTACAACTCAGGCGTCATAGAGAATGCCTATGCCGGGCAGGTTATTTTTGTGGCGCCGAATGGAACGAAGGTGACGTACGGTCAAGTCACCGGCAGAAATAACGATATCTATGTCGGCGGCTTCGTCGGTGATAACGCCGGATCGATCACGAATGCTTACGCGGCGGCCGGAACGGCCGTCAATTTCGTCGGCACGGTGGCGATCGGAGGATTTGCCGGCCACAATAGTGGAACGATTGCAGGCGCCTATTACGACCAGACGATCACCACACAGGCTGCCGATAATGGTGGCGCTGTCAGACTGGCGGGTGCCGATGCCACGACGCTCGCCAAATATCAGGAGCTTGCCTCCTCTCCCTATTGGGCATCATCGGCAAACGGCCATCCGATCCTTTCGACGCTCCCGGTCTATGTCAGCCCAGTGCCGGGTCGCACGATCGAATACGGCACAGCCGGCTCGGCTGTCGTCAGTTCCATTCAGGCATTTGGTCTGCAATGGGGCGACGCGGCGAGCATTCTCCAGTACGATGTCCAAAATCCCGCTTTCGTATCAGGTTCGGGCTTCCTGAATGCCGGCAGCTATAGCGCGGCCGACATTCTCAGCGCGGGTGCTTATGGTAGCATCGTCGGATCGATCACGGTCTCACCCAAGGCGTTATCGTTTGCCGGCTCGGGGATCGTGTCGGACAAGGTCTATGACGGCACGACGACGGCAACTCTCAATGTCGTGGCGCCGAACAATGGCCTCGTCGGCCTCGTGGGTGGCGAATCATTCGATGTCATCTATTCGAATGCAGCTTTCACCGACAAAAATGCCGGCGATTACAAGACCGTCACTGTCTCCGCAACGCTGGGTGCGGGGTCGGGCGGCGCTATCGAAGGCAATTACACGATCGCAAGCACTGCAACTACCAAGGCCACGATCACGCCGGCCAACCTTTCCGCAGCCTATGTCGTGACCGACAAGGTTTACGATGGCACGATGTCCGCGACGGTATCCACGAGCGCCATCTCCGGCCTCGTCGCGGGAGACGCGGTCGGCATTCTGGCGAGCGGTCTGTTTGCCGACGCAAACGCCGGCGGCAACAAGATTGTCACCATTGCCGCGGGCCTGACGGGGGCGGACGCGGCGAACTATACGCTCGCGGCACCTTCGGCGGGCACCGCGAGCATTACGCCGCGACCGCTCGAACTGCTGGCGACGCAGCCGGCGGGCGGGTCGCTTTATATCCCGGCGTCCGACATCACCGTCACTAACCTCGTTGCCGGCGACAGCGTGTCGCTGTCGGGTTCGGGCTTCATCCTCGGCTCGAGTGCCGGCACCCATGCCATGTCGCTCGCTGCGCTCAGCGCCGGCGGCAACGCCAACTACACGATGAACGGCGCGACCGGACTCGCCGTCATCTATCAGGCGCCGCTGCCGGTCGGGGGCACCGTCACGTCCGGTGCGGCGACCATTGCGACGGCCGAAACGACGATGACGATCCAGCAAAGCAGCGACCGGGCGATCATCGACTGGCAGAGCTTCGATGTCGGCGCCGGCTATACCGTTGCCTTCAATCAGCCCACCACGCAGTCGGTCACGCTGAACCGCGTCACCGGGAGCGCGGAGAGCATCATCGCCGGCAGCATCACCGCGCCCGGACAGGTCTTCATCGTCAACTCCGCGGGTGTCCTGTTCACGGGGACGTCGCAGGTGAATGTCGGGGCTCTGGTCGCTTCGACGCAGACTATCGCCACCGCTGATTTCCTCGCCGGCAACTACATATTCGGGACGAATGCCGCGACGGGATGGATCGAGGCCCATGGCGCGATCACGCTCGGGCAGGAGGGTGGCTATGTTGCGCTGCTCGGCAATGGCGTAGCGAGCAATGGCACCATCAAGGCGCCGGGCGGCAAGATCGTCATGGCCGGCGGCTCGGACATCACGCTTGCGGTCGATGGCAATGGACGCCTTAGCGACTTTTCGATCGGAACCGCCGACAAATGGGTGAGCGTCGGCGGCACGCTTAATCTCTCCTCGACAGTCGGTGCAAGCGGCACCCTCGAGACCGCCGGTTTCGTCTCCGTAGATGCCGGCATCCGGGCGCAGGCCTCCGGCGCGACGGGCTTCGCGAACGGCTCCTGGCGGATGCAGGCTCCCGGCGATTTCGACATCGCGTCGGGAGCAAACATCAGCGGCGCGGACCTGACGCGCCTGCTTGAGAAGCTCGACGTCAAGGTGGTCTCGAAGACAGGAGATGTGAACGTCAAGGATGCCGTTTCATGGTCGGCCAACACCTTGAGCCTCGTTTCGACCAAGGACATCAACATCAGCAATGTGATGACGGCTACAGGACAGGCGAACCTGTTTGCGTCATATGGCCAGACCTCCTATGTGAGGAATCTTTCAGGTTCGCTGCTCGGGGTCACGGAGCTGTACAGGGACTACACGTTCCACGGTATCAACATGGCCTATGCCAGGAATGCCGACGGAACTCCGATCGACAGCTTCCAGGGTAAGATCAACTTTACCGGCTCCGGCAGCCTGACCATGGGCAGCACCGGGAATGAAGTTGCCTACACCGTCATCAACACCGTTGACGATCTACTGGCGATCAACAGCAGCGTAGCGAACCTGGCGAGCAGCAAGCGCTATGCCCTGGGAAGCGATCTCAACCTCGGCGGGATCGCCGACTGGACTCCGATCGGATTGATCGGAGGCGCAACCAACACCTTCGATGGTGTTTTCAACGGGCTGGGGCATACCGTCTCCAATCTCACGTCGTCGAAGAACGGATTGTTCGCCTATGTCGGACACGCTCAGTTTGATGAGCGCTTGGGGCCGGATCCGGATCATCTCCTCGGAACCGTCTCCGAATTCGCGGGCATAAGCAATCTCGGCGTGGTGAATGTCGATATTAGCTGCACGACGGGTTGCAGCACCGCTGGCGTTTACTCCATCGGCGGCCTTGCCGGAATTACGCAAGGCCAGATGACGAACGTGTTCACGACCGGAAAGATCTACGCCCGATACGCCAACTCGGACAACAATCGCAGCAGTGCCGGCGGGCTATACGGAGAGTTTTCCGGCTACGCCTATAACAACTATTCGGCGGTGGATGTCACCACGGTCGGGTTCGCGTATGTAGGCGGATTTGCAGGCAACGGAGGCGCCTTCTATATCGGCAACAGCCATGCGTCGGGCAGTGTCGTATTCGACAGTTTGGGGCGCAGCTCCGCGGCTGCTGGCGGCTTCATCGGTTGGACCCAGGGGACGGGGATCGTCTCATCGTCCGCGAGCGGCAACGTAACGGCCAAAGGCGGCTATGTGGGTGGCTTCGAGAACGTCAACATCGGCCCGCTTGAAGCGGTGCACACCACAGGTGCGGGGCGTATCACCACCATCGCCTATGCGCTGGTGCCGGACGTGCTGCCGGTGATGCTCTCGACCACGCTGTTCTGGTGGGAGTTCAATGTCCGCGCCTCCACGGTGCTCGGCGTCGTCGGTGCCGGCGGCATCGGGCAGGAACTGAAGAACAGCATGGACCTGCTCGATTTCCCGCGCCTGTTCACGATCATTGCCGTGATCCTCGTCGTCGTCACCGCGCTCGATCAGTTGTCGGGCTGGTTGCGCAAGCGGCTGGTGTAGTCATGACCGGACACCTGCATGTGGTCGAGAAAAGTATGCCGCCCGATGGGGTGCAAGCGCAGCCGGGAGCATGCCGGCTGCGGGTCGAGACGCTGGCGAAGACGTTTGCGGGCCATGCCGCCATCGCCGACGTGAGCTTCGATGTGCATGACGGCGAGTTCGTTGCAGTGCTGGGTCCGAGTGGTGCCGGCAAGACTACGCTGTTTCGCTGCATGACCGGGCTGCTTGCGCCGGATCGCGGCGGCGTTTGGATCGATCGCGAGGATATCGCCACTTTGCGCGACCGCTCCCGCCGCCGCTTGGCCGTGGTGTTTCAGCAGTTCAATCTGGTGAGCCGTCTCAGTGCGCTCGACAACGTGCTGGCGGGCCGGCTTGGTTACGTTCCGGCCTGGCGCGGTGCGCTGCAGTGCTTCACGCGCGCGGATCGCCTGCTCGCGCTGGAATGCCTCGACCGCGTCGGATTGCTGGCGCAAGCCGGGCAGCGCGCCGATACGCTCTCGGGCGGCCAGCAGCAGCGGGTCGCGATTGCGCGGGCGCTGGCGCAGCGGCCGAGCCTGATTGTCGCGGATGAGCCGGTGGCGAGCCTTGATCCGAATGCCGGTGCCGGGGTTCTGGAACTGCTGCGCGGCATCGCGCGGACGGACGGCGTCGGCATCGTCTGCAGCCTGCATCAGGTGCATTTTGCGCGCGCCTATGCAGATCGTATTATCGGCCTGTCGCACGGACGCATCGTCATCGATGGGCCGAGCAGCGAATTCGACCAGGCGGCGCTCGAGAGGCTATACGGCCATCGTGAGAGCGCCGAGCCCGAGAGTGTCGAGCCAACGACGTGAGAAAGCCATGACCGACAATGCTGCTTCACAAGCCCATCCTCATCCCGCCGACGTCTCCTTCGACGGCGGTGATCTCGATTGCGGCAACGGTCTTCTGCTGTTGATCCGCAAGCATATCGATCCGATGTCGCGAGGACAGCTTCTGGAAATCCTTTCGACCGAAATCTCGGTGGATGAGGATCTGCCGGCCTGGTGCCGCCTCACGTCGAACGATCTTGTCTCGTTCACCAAGACCGGCAAGCAGCGCTCCTTCCTGATTTGCAAAGGCAAGTTCGAGGAGCGCGGCAAGGCCGAGGAAAAACCGGCGGCGAAAGTGTCCGCGTCCGCCGCAGCGCCTGCACCGGCCGCCGTGCCGGTGCGAAAACCTGCACCCGCGATTCCGCCGCTCGCCGTCACCGGCATTGGAAGCTGGCCGCGCCCGCGCTGGATGGTCGATGCGATGCATGCCTATGTCGAAGGTCGGCTCGATGAAGCAGCGTTTCATCAGACCGCCGATGACGCCGTGCGTCTTGCGGCGGCGGCGCAGGAGCGCGCCGGTGTCGACATCGTCACCGACGGCGAGCAGCGCCGCGACAGCTATGCGAGCTTTGTCGCCACCCGGCTCGACAATTGCCAGTTGATCCCGCTGACCGATCTGCTGCCGCTGGTCGATGACCCGGAGGAATTCGAGCGCGAGTTGCGTGCGCTCGACGTGCCCGCGGCGGACGTTCGTCATCCGGCGATCTTCGGCCGCATCAGCCGCAGCCGCCCGCTCGCACTGCACGAGTTCGATTTTCTCAGCGCCGTCACCGACAAGCCGATCAAGGTCGCGCTGCCGGGGCCGTACCTGCTGACGCGGACGATGTGGATGGAGTGCCTGCAGGAGCGTGCCTATCAGTCGCGCGAGGAGCTTGCGGAGGACATCGTCACGGCGTTGCGCGCGGAGCTCTCCGACCTGATCGATGCGGGCGTCGCGCTGGTGCAGTTCGACGAACCGGTGTTGTCGGAGGTGGTGTTCAGCGGCCCGAAGAGCCGGCCGAGCTTCATGTGCGGCGCGCTGTCGGAGACGCGCAGCCCCGAGCATGAGCTGGGCTTCGCCCGTGATCTGATGAACGCCGTGGTGAGCGGCGCGCCGCGTGCGCGTACCGCAGTTCATGTCTGCCGCGGCAACTGGACACCGGATGAATCGGTGGCGCTGGCCGGAAGCTATGAACCGCTTCTCGACACGCTCGGCGCGATGAAGGTCGGCGCCTATCTGCTGGAGATGTGCACGCCGCGCGCGGGCGAGATGGAGCTGTTGCGCGCGCTGCCCGCCGAGGCCCGCATCGGCGTTGGTGTCGTCAACCAGAAATGCGCCCATGTGGAAGGCTGCGAGGATGTCGAGGCGCGCATCCGGCACGCCATCGACCTGTTCGGCGCCGAGCGTGTGCTGCTGCATCCCGATTGCGGCTTCGCGACCTTCGCTGACAATCCGATCTGTGCAGCCGTGCCGGCGGAAACCAAGCTTGCGCGGATTGCGGAAGCCGCCGCGCGAGTGCGCGGTAGCTGACGTCCATACCAAGGCGTGCGATCGTACTCCACGAAGTCACGCAGGTCTGTCGTCGACTGATCCGTAATCATAACCGCAGCAACGTTTTGATTGCGCGGCGTTTATCCATCGTACCGTCATCGCAGTGTGGCCTGAAGATGTACGGCCACATCCGCACGAATTTGGTCTGTCGTCTGCGCGAAGCATATGACTGCCCAGGTTCAGGTCGGTGGCGAAAACTTAAGGTTCCGAAAATTTATTTGAAACTCTTGCCGACTCGACGAAGGTCGATGACGCGCCAGTTTTGGCGCCTGCGTAGACTTGGACGTTCAAATTCCTCGTTATAAGCATTGTACGGTGGTAGGCTTGCCCGGACTCAGCGTGTCAAATCGAGGATCACATTATTATGGGTCGATGGCTTGCCGAAAAACTTCAGCAATGGCTGATCCTGGTTCTTGGCGTGGTCGTTATTGGTGGCGCCATTGCGATCGGCGCACTGTTTCAGTCGGCATCCGGACCAACGAAGTCCGTTGAGGTTGCAGCCACCGTCCAGAATGAGACGGCCAAGCCGCAGGCACCGCCGTCGGCTGCTGCGCCTGCGCCATCTCCGAAGGCTGACGCGGTGCCTAAGGCAGCGCCCGCCAATCCAAGCGCGCAGGTCGCGCCCAAGGACAACAGCAAGACAGCATCCCAGGCCCCCACTGATGTCGCCGCCGCCAATACCAAGACCAGTCAGGTCGCCGCGCCTGCAAACCAGGCAGCGCAGGCGGCTCCATCGATGACGCACAACCATGCGGCAGCAGCGCCAGCGCCGACCACCGGGCAATCCGCGCCTCCTGCAGCGGCGCCTGTCGCGCTGACCGGCGATGCCGCGGCCGGCCGTCAGGTCTTCCGTAAATGCCAGGCCTGCCATTCTCTTGAAGCTGGCAAGAATGGACTCGGACCCTCGCTTGCGGGAATTGTCGGCGAGAAGGCCGCCGCTGTTCCGGGATACAATTTCTCGCCTGCGATGAAGGCGAGCAATTTGACTTGGGATGCTGCAACGCTCGACGCCTATCTCACCGATCCGCAGAAGGCGGTGCCGGGCAACAAGATGCCATTTCCGGGTTTGAAGACCGAGCGCGAGCGCAGCGCGGTGATTGCCTTCCTGACTGCCAACTCCAAGGCCGGTGGGACACCCGCGGTCGCGGCGCCTGCCGGCCAGACCGCCGCCGCCGCGCCGACACCCGCCCCGAGCGCGGTCTCTCCTTCGCTCTCTACGGTGCCGGGATCAAGCTATGTGCCGGGGCTGCGCTATACGCTACGCTCTGGCATTGCCGAGGGCCGCATGGTGTTCATCGGCGTTGGCGGCTCCATTGATGGTCAGGTCA
The DNA here is from genome assembly GCA_017305455.1 of Hyphomicrobiales bacterium. GTDB lineage: Bacteria > Pseudomonadota > Alphaproteobacteria > Rhizobiales > Xanthobacteraceae > Afipia. The sequence continues at coordinate 19,089 of JAFKKO010000124.1, forward strand.
ACCCGCTGCTGTCGGCCGCGGAAGGGCAGGTCGTACAGATCACGCTGATCAACGGCGAAGGCGCCGAACATGACATTGTGTTCGCCGATCAGGGACCGGCCGGCTCCTCGGCCCATATTGTCGGCAAAGGCGCAAGCACAAGCATCGCCTTCTCGGCCTCCAAGGCCGGCGACTATCTCTACTATTGCAGTGTGCCTGGGCATCGGCTCGCCGGTATGGAAGGCAAATTCCTGATCACACCCCAGCCACCGCCGCAGACAGTGGTCGAGGCCGACATTTCACAGGAGCCCACGGCGGTTCCGCCGTCGGTGGGTAAACGCGGGCCGCAGACGGTGCGTGTCGATCTCGTCACCGTCGAGCTTGAGGCACGGCTCGCGGAAGGCACCACGTTCGGCTACTGGACGTTCAACGGCAAGGTGCCGGGCCCGATGCTGCGCGTCCGCGTCGGCGATACGGTCGAGGTGCATTTGAAGAACGCCGACGGGAGCTCGATGCTGCATTCGGTGGATTTCCATGCCGCGACCGGCCCCGGCGGGGGCGCCGCGTCCACGCAGACCAATCCGGGCGAGGAGAAGAGCTTCAGGTTCAAGGCCCTCACTCCCGGCCTGTTCGTTTACCACTGCGCCACGCCGATGGTCGCCCATCACATCGCGAACGGGATGTACGGACTCATCCTGGTCGAGCCCGAGGGTGGCCTGCCGCCGGTCGATCGCGAATACTATGTGATGCAGGGAGAAATTTATACCGATGGCGCATTCGGCCAGCACGGCAGCCAGGAGTTCAATGTCGAAAAACTGCTGAACGAGCGTCCGGAGTACTTTGTCTTCAACGGATCGGTGGGCGCGCTGTCCAAATTCCATCCGATGCAGGCCAAGGTAGGCGAGACCGTCCGCATCTATTTCGGTGTGGGCGGACCAAACTTCACCTCGTCGTTCCACGTCATCGGCGAAATCTTCGACAAGGTCTATAATCTCGGCGGTGTGACCAGCGAGCCGCTGCACGGCATCCAGACGGTGACGGTGCCGGCCGGCGGTGCCGTCATTACCGAGTTCAAGGTCGATGTTCCCGGTAATTACACTCTGGTTGATCACGCTCTGGCGCGGGCCGAACGCGGACTGGTCGGCATCCTTCATGTCGAAGGAGCGCCGAACACCGATATTTTCGACGGCAAGATCGAACCGGGATCGGGACACTGAAGCGCGCGCCCTTCCGAACTAGGATATTGGGCAGGGCGACGGCAGCCACTGATGGTGGACTGCTTCGTCATGGTCGGCGCGTTGGCGATGAATAGTCGCCGGTTACGCTCGATCAGGTGAGGCCGATCGCGCGGCTCACCAAGGAGGATCAGGTGATGGTCGTCCCGCCAATTCGCCGATCAACATGCTGACCGGCTTTAGCGTATTCAGTTGTCAACGCAGATACCTCTATCATGAGCCTGCGAGGGTAATGCACCGCATGTCGCGTTCCCGCCTTTGATGCGAGACATCACAGTTGGAACTGCCAGGCTTCCTAGGCTGAGATTTGGAGGAACATGCCCGCTGCGATCCTGTTGCCACTCTGTTGAAACGAGGAGAGCAAGCATGAAGAGAACTCTGATCACGGCCGTCTGCGTCGCTGCCTTTGCGGTTCCGGCTATGGCGCAGACAGGCACCACCACCACAAAGCCAACCACCAAGATGGAAAGTGGCAAAATGGCCCCGCCTGATGCCTCGAAGGGGACTTCGATGGATGCCAAACGCGGTATTCCGGGTAACCCGACCGCTGGCGGCGATGGCTCGCAGTCGAATCCGAAGTCATCCGCACCCGGAGCCAGCAAGGCGGGCGGCGGTTAACGCTCGTATCTTCTAATTCGCCCAAGACTTGGCCTTACGCTCGCCGCGTGGGGCTTTTCTTTGTCTGGACAACACGGACGGCGCCGGCGTTGCTTTTCAAATTCAATGGCTGTCGTGTTTCCGGGAACCTCTCTCACCGAAACGACATTAATCTCATTGTGAGAACGGAGACCGACGGATGAAGGCGCCTGACGCTCGGAAAGGAATGCCGCCCGTCACGCTGTCTCGCAGCGAATTTATCGACCGCTATCATCGACGTTTTGTCGATCCGGTGTTTCGGCAACTTGAAGAGGAGATTGACGCTATCACCGCAGCGGCGTGGGATGCCTATAGCAATTCCCGCAAGTCGCCTTTGACTCGAAAGGCCGGCCCCGGATTTTCCGATCCTAACTACGATATCTCGGTGGACTGGCTCGCGGCTTCCCGTGCCATTCAGGATGCACAGCGCCGGCATGACAGCACTGACGAGGCATCTCGCATTCTGATCATCAACGGCTCGCCCCGCAGCGAACATACCTGTCCGGGCGAAATGTCCAAGACATGGCGCCTGATCAAGCTGGCCGAGCCTGTGTTTCTGAAAGAAGGGTTCGAGGTGGATATCCTTGATCTGTCGCGGCTGAATTCGGAGTTCGGCAGGCATATTCATCCGTGCAAATCATGCGTCTCGACCTCGATCGCACTCTGCCACTGGCCGTGCAGTTGCTATCCGAACCACTCGCTGGACCAGATCGATGACTGGATGAATGAGATTTACCCGCTATGGGTGGCCGCGCACGGCATCTTCATCGTCACGCCGGTTCATTGGTATCAGGCCCCTACCGTGGTGAAAGCGATGATCGATCGGCTCGTTTGCGCCGACGGCGGCAACCCGGATCCAAGCTCGACCCATGGCAAGACCGTGACCGAAGCCAAGCAGCTCGAGTTGCAAGGCTGGCCATATCCGAAGCATCTTTCAGGGCGGCATTTTGGCCTTGTGGTGCATGGCGACAGTGTCGGCGCGGAAACATTGCGGCGTTCGCTCGCGGACTGGCTGACGGATATGTCCCTGATCTCTGCGGGGCGGAGCGGCGAGAGAGATGGCTATATCGGCTACATGGAGCCCTACGCCGTCTCGCATGATCAGCTTGATCAGGACACTGAGTTTCAGCAGGACGCACTGAATGTTGCCCATGCGCTTGCCAATGCCGTCAGGCTTTCCCAACAGGGAAGATTTGAAAATCCAGGAAAGGGCTTGCGCGAGCCCAATCCCAAATGACCCGAGCCTTTCCCCGGAAGCTCGTATCCTCAAATTCCTTTGCAGCGAGGCAGATGGCTTGAAGTCCGGAACACGCCTGCGCAGACGCGGTTGAAGCCCTGTATCTTTCAAGAAACAAGGGATGTTTAAAATGAAAATCGCATCTGCCCTCGCCATTCTCGTTCTCGCCACAGCGCCCGCCTTCGCGCAATCAGTCGGTGAGAAGACCGGCGTCAACTCGGCGTTGGGAATTGCGCCGACAACGGCGGACTTCGTCAAGGAAGCTGCGATGAGCGATATGCTGGAAATCAAATCCAGCCAGCTTGCAAAGCAGAAAGGAACACCGGCCGAGCAAACCTTTGCCGAGCAGATGATCACCGATCACACCAAGACCAGTACGGAGCTCAAGGAACTGGTGAGCAGCGGCGCGGTTCAGGCTCAGATCCCGGCGAAGCTGGACAGTTCCGCGCAAAGCAAACTCGATAAACTGAATGACCCTCAGCCGGAGAAGTTCGCGAAAGCCTACAGCTCGATGCAGGTCTCCGCGCACAAGGATGCGGTCTCACTTTTCGAGCGTTATGCCAAGGGCGGCGACAATGCCAAATTGAAGGAGTGGGCCGGCAAGACTCTTCCCACTCTTCAGCATCATCTGCAGATGGCGCAGGATCTGGACAAGAAATGAGCGATCACTGATCATCCAGTCTATGCGGCGTGACAAAAATAGCCCGCGTCCTGATCGGAACACCCGGATGGCGACGCTTCATGGCGTTGGCCGTTTTTCCCGCAGGGCTCAATGAATGGACGCAACGGATCCGATCCTGGAAACGGCAAAGTTGCGACGTCTACGTCTATTTCGACAATGACCAGAAAAGCGCGCGCCGGCCGATGCTTTCAAGCTCTTGCAGATTTTAACCCAAGGCGTCCTGCCGCGGCTGGGCCGGTCATTCGCCCAACGATGAAGGTCATGTGGAACGTGAGGTTTTCGTCGCGGTTCTCGCCAAGGCTTGCAAGGCAGAGCGGTTAGGTCTCGGCTTCCCGCTCGACCGGCTAATGTTTTGCTCAGGAAAGCGGCACCGACGCGCAAGCGATATGCCGCCCGGCACGCCTAGGAGGCAATCATGGGACTAGCAAATTATTCCATTATCGATCACGGCGACAAATGGGTTGTTCTCCACGATGGTGAGGCCGAAGGTGATTTCGAAACCAAGGAAGCGGCGTTTGAATCCGCTGTCGCGGCGGCATCTGTGGCCGTGAGAGAAGGGCACGAGGTTCATGTCAGCGTTCCAGGTCGGGAAGCTGGCAACAAAACCGCGCTGGGTGCTCGCAACCCTTGATGCTCACCGGTTTGCCGCGTCGCAGCCTGCAAGTTCCGCTTCTCCGTTAAAAAAGACTCGCTATCGGTGTAATAAAAGCTCAGCATGAGGCTCGTTCTCTCACGAGATGCCTGCACAAGGATCGTAGTGATGGACCAGCTAGTGCCGTTCGAGCAGAAATGGAAGATCCTCGCCGAGCAAGCGCGAGATGAGGCTGCCAGGCGTCCTGCCGGACGCGCACGCGACGCTATTTTGAAAAAGGCAGAATCGCTGGAGCGCTCGATTGCTATCAATGAGCTGTTGAACTCCAAGACCTTGCATCAGCCACACAGCAAGTGAATTTCGAAAGACCTGTCCGAATATTGCGTTCAGGCTGTCGGTAAGCAGGGTCGAGAGAACAACCGCAGTGAGCGCGCAAAAGGCGATCTGCTGAAACCGATCCATATGGCGATAAAGATGTTGGTGCATGGAGCGCGCTGGGCAACAGGCCCTGGTTCGTCGTGAGGTAAATTCTGTTCGGCCTTCTTTGTTGGCGGTGTCGGACGGAGTTTCGGCTTTTGCTTCACGCGCAGCTCGGCTTGAACAAGATCGTCTTCCATCGGCCTATCGTGACTGCGTTGCGGGTCGTATTTTCCGATCATGGTCGAGCTCCTTAAGAGGGAATCCCGCCCGGAATATTGGGTAGGCCGAGGGAAACCCGCGTGGACCCCCGCGTCGCCCGGCTTCAGGAGCGGGCTCGCGATCATTGGCAAAACTCTCCAAACCACCACGCCGGTGGTCTCCTTGCTGACCGGTTGCGCCGCCGGTCTGTAGCTGCTGGCTTCGTGGCTGTGTTCGCTACCCTTTCGGCCAGCCTGCGCGGCAAGCTCATGATCCTGCGAGAAGCTGCGCTTCTCGTTGGCGCGCTGGAGCCACCCTTTGAGGCGATATCGCGCTGCTCGCTTTCGTCCATGCCGGCGAAGCCGCGCCCTTGGTTTGTCATTGCATTACTCCAAGTCCTTCGAGGTAACGCGCCGGTCGACGAACCGGTGTTATCGGATGTGGTGTTCAGCGGCCGAAAAGCCGGCCGAGCTTCATATGCGGCGCGGGTCCCGCCGCGTGCTGATTGCGGCTTCGCCACCTTCGCCGATAATCCGATCTGTGCAGTGGTGCCTGCGGAAATCAAGCTGGCGCGGATTGCGGAGGCTGTTGCCCGTGTACGTAACGGCGGCCAAATAGCGCTGGCGTTTTATCCGATTGTTTCGTATTTTAAGATGTAAATGTAATGTATCTAAATAGACGACTCATTTGAGATCGCTTGGTCTGCGTTCAATGCATGCAAAGGAAACACGCGACATGACAAAACTTATGGTGGCTACAGTCGGTCTCGTCGTTCTGCTCGCGATCCCGATGGGAGCCAGCGCGCAGAACCTGATCGCACTGGATGCGGCAGCGATCGATTCGGTCCCCGGCAAGACGACACCGGAGAAGATTGTCATTCGTTCATTGCTGCAATCCGCTGGAGACGTCGTGGCTGCGCGGGTCTCGTTGCCGGCCAATAGCGATATTGCTCCTCATCCGCACCCGGCAGGCAAGGTGGCCATCGTCACGGTCCTGTCCGGCGATTTCAAGATCGGTCTTGGCGACAAGTTCGATGCTGCGGCCCTAAAGGCGGTGGCGCCCGGTGGAGTCATTGTTCTCCGCGATGCCGATCCCAAACATTTTGCTCGCACAGGCAATGGTCCGGTCGAATTGATGTTGCTGGCGGCCCCGAAGGCATCAATCGCGCCTGTGTGGCTCGGCGATAAATAGGGTGGAGGTCGGCGGGTCCCAAACACGAGATGACAGGTTCACCATGGCGCTCCGCCGCCGGCCTGCTTTTCGGTAAAGCTTCAACCCACATCAAAGTTAAAGTCACTGGTGCAATCATGAACAGTCCGTCGCTTCCGGCATTTTTCGACGACGCGCCGTCTCTGCTCCTGCGCGACCCGCTCGCTGAGTTGCTCGGGGCCGCGGAGGGCGGCGTCATGCAATATGGCTATGCCGACGCGGTAAGGCTTGCAGGCCATTCCTGCCCGACCGTAGCGGGCGCGTATCTCGCAGTCCGCAGCGGACTACGCGCGCTTTACGACAACGAAATTCCGGAACGCGGCAATATCGAGGTGCATATGCGGGACGCGCGCGATCACGGCACTACGGGAGTTGTTGCGGCTGTCGCGACGCTCCTCACTGGAGCCGCGGCGGAGACGGGTTTTCAGGGCATCGGCGCCGCCGGAAAGTTCGCCCGCAGGGATCTGCTGTTCTTCGGCGCCGGGATCGAGGGACTCCTCGCGTTGCGACTGCGCGACGGTGGACGCGGTGTTCAACTCGATCTCGACATGTCGCAGGTCCCGGCCGATCCGGGAATGGCCAAGCTCCTGCCGCAGGTGATCGCCGGTCTCGCAAATGCGGAGGAGACGCAGCGCTTCGCCACGCTCTGGCAGGATCGCGTCCGTCGCATGCTGATCGAGCATGCGGATGATCCGGCGCTCGTCCGGGTATGGGACTGGGCTTAAGCAGCAGGCCCGCGCTCGCTCCCTTGTTAAGCCGCGCGTCGATGACCGGGGCCGGGAACTGCATCGCGATTCGTACCGTGCCACCTTCTTTCTTGGAGGCCGCGGAGAGCGGAACCGTAACGAGTCGCTCGGCGTGGTAGGCCATGGAGCCTTCTGGACAGCAGCAATTTTCCGGCTGATATTGACACCATATGCTGCGAGCAATTGCCGCGAAGCCTTCCGTAGTCGAATTGACCATGGGACGGATGGAGGAAGGTCGCCGATCGATGCATAGGGCAGGGCCTTGTTCCCCTTGCTGCGATCGGTTGCGGACGGCCGGACAGGATTATCGTCATGTCGGATACGGTCCGCGAAGAACTCATGACGCTATGAAATCGATCCTCGGAGGTGTCCTTCTCGCCGCGGGAGGAACCGATTGCCGCCTCCGATCGAGGTTGACACAAATATTCAAGCGCGATGAACGAAGCCGTTCTTGAGGTCGATCAAACTGTCAGGTGGCCTACGGTTAATATGTTTGCGGCGTCGGTCTGAAGGTTTTGGTGCAAGTGCGGTCACAGCACGCCACCCGGATCGCTGCGCCAGGAAACAACTTCTGGAGATGAGCATGTTCAGAATTCCGCATGATGCCCTTGTGTTTGTTGGCGACGGCCAGAAAGCCTTGTTCTTGCGAAATGTCGGCGATGCTTTGTCGCCCAGCTTCAAGACCGAGAAGGTCTTTGAAGACAAGAATCCGTCGACTCGCGAACAGGGGAGTGACCGGCCCGGGCGCGTAAGCGAGGCAGCACTCCCCGGCCGGCGCAGTGCAGTCGAGCAGACGGATTGGCATGAGATCGAGGAGCGTTGCTTTGCGCAAAAGGTCGCCTCGGCCATGGAAAAAATGGTCCGGGCCAGCGAAAACAGTGTTCTTGTCGTGGTGGCACCGCCGAGAACACTCGCTGATTTGCGAAATGCCTTTCATGACGATGTGAAAGCTCGTCTTGTTGCCGAGATCAACAAGGACCTGACGAAAATGCCGGTCGACAAGATTGGAAAGTATCTTTTGGATAATGCCTGAGATGGATCCATCGGCCTCGTGAAACGGGCCTCCGAGATGCGAAACGGATTGGCGCGAGACGAGTTCGATCGGCGGATCGATTATCGTTGGAATCTTCCGTCCATCGATTTGTTCAAGTAGCGAGTTGGCTGCGATATTCCTGGTCGACAGGATGGCAGTCAATTGGTTTTAAGCATCCGGGCGATCATGAAAACTTGCAGGGTGGGCGGTGCGGAGGGACTCTGGGAGTCTCCGGGGCCTCGCAGCCTTGGCTCCGATCGGTATATACGGTTATATATAGCTTGACCGTGGGCAGGGTTCGGTGTTCAGAAGCCGTGAAATGGTTTGTAGACTAACCGCGCTTGATTTGCGGCAACCCGGCTGCGAGTCCACGGGGCGTAGAGGGATCGCATCATGCGCTATCTGATTGCAGTACCGAAATCTGCCATGGTCAGGATTGCAACGATTTTGTTGTGCGTTTCGCTTCCTGCGTACGCCCAGACGCCAGCCCCTGCAAAGCCTAAGGCGGCGTCTCAGTCGGCCAAATCGTCTGCCAGTACGGCAAAGACCGACAGCAGTGACGTTGTCGCGCGCATCAGCGACATCACGTTGTCCGCGACTGAAGTGCGCGAATATATCGCCGGCCTTGGCGAGCGCGAGCGTGCCGCGCTGATGCAGGATTCCGCGTTGCTCAGTCAGGCGGTGCGTTTGACGCTGGCCAATCGCCTGGTGCAGCGGGAGTTGCAGGCCCAGAAATGGGATCGGCGCCCGGAGGTTGCCGCGCAGCTCGATCGGGTGCGGCAGAACGCTTCGATCGAACTCTATCTGCAAGCAGCTTCGACGCCTCCCGCGAACTTCCCGTCCGAGGAGGAGTTGCAGAAGGCTTATGACGCGAACCGCGGCGCGTTCCTGATGCCGCGCCAGCTTCAGCTTGCTGAAATCCTCGTCCGGGTACCGAAGGATGCCGACAGGGCGGCTGAAGAGCAGGCGAAGCAGAACATTGACGAAATCCAGCGCAAGCTGAAGGCGGCCGGCGCGGACTTCGCGGCCATCGCAACACAAAGCGGCGCGAGGAATGACGGCAATCTCGGTTGGGTGGTGGAAGGCCAGATTCATGCCGATATCCGCAAGCAGGTCACCGGTCTTGCCAGAAATGCAATGACCGGGCCAATCCGGCTTGAGGACGGCTGGCGTATCGTCAAGCTGGTCGACACCAAGGAATCGTATACCCGCACGCTACCTGAGGTTCGGGATCAGCTTGTTCAGCAGATTCGTAGCGAGCGCGCAAAAGCGCTGCGGCAGGCCTATCTCGCCGAACTGCTGCGGCAGCATCCGCCTGTCCTGAACGAGCTTGCGCTGTCGGGCCTGATCGGCAAGGCGGCTCAGAAGTAATTTTATTTTTTAGATCAACGCGGAGAGGATCATGTCCGACGACATCATCACGAAATTGTCTCTCGATCGTCTGCGCGAGGTTTTGCAGCAAAGCGGCTATCGGGTGGAAACCGTGACGGATCCGGCGACGGGCGCGGCGCATCTGCGTTCGGCGACAGGCGGCATCATGTTCGACATCCGGCCAGGCAACCGGCTTGCCGAGGGCGGCGATTTCGTCGATGCCGCTCTTGTCGCCGCTGTGCAGGTGCAGGGCGAACTGCCGCTTGAAGTCGTCAATCGCTGGAATGCGACCCGCAGGTTCGCGCGTTTGCAATCGGGCGGAGCATTTCTGGTGCTGACCCAGGATGTTTCTGCAATCGGCGGGGTGACGGCGGGCCATCTGCGCGGTCATATCGAGATCTGGGATCATCTCGTCCAGCAGTTCGTCAATTATCTGCGCGAGGAATTGCCGAAGCTGGCGGCGAACCCGCCGGCCGAAGCGGCGCTCGCCTAGCCGTTGCGAGCCCGAGCGCGTCGCGCGGAAGAGGTTGCGCGCCTGCCTGACCTGAAAGCGGCTGCATGATTTCGCTGGATCGAAAGCGTTGTGGCCGATCATGCGCCGCAGCGCACCTCCGCGACCTAGTGACGCGATGGGCCAATCCGGTCGCGATGGTCTGCCGGCAGATGCCGAAGGGCGAGCCGATTTTGCTGGGTGTTCTTTTGCCAACCACCAGATGTTGATCGCGATAGATAGCCATCTTCGACGGTAAAATTCGTCGATGTTTGACTCCCGACAAGGTTCTATTTAACGGAATATCTATGGCTATATAGCGCTTATCAATGGGGCGGGAAGCGGGAAGTCCAGGACAGGTCGCGCAATCGGGATCTCGATGCGTAGCCCGGACGGATGGGAAACTGGTTTGCAGCCTCGGGATCAAGGCCGACGCGGAGACGTGATCGCAGTCTGGCGCGGGGGTGGTTGATCGAAGGCGACGGTCAATTCCCGCACGGGGCGCCAAGCCGTATGTGGCATGAGAGCAGATTCGGTGCGTCAGAAGTCCTGCGATAGCCGGAAACTCTCATAAAAACATCGCCGCCGATTGACTCAAAACATGGCGTCGCTTAACGGAATATTCATACGTATATAGCGTAGCCGCAAGGCCGCGCTTTTTGGGGGTGATTGATGTCGCAGTCGCGTGGTGTGCGTGCCGGCCGTGGAGTGAAACGAGGCAGCGGCGTACTTTCCCCATCGCCGGTATCGGCTTCCGCCCCAGGGTCAGTCGTTGAAATGCCGGCCGCGTCGGGTCGGGTTTTGAAAGCACAGACGCGAACCCGCTTCTTCCATCCCTCGCGTCGTTACGGCCCCTTCGTGACGATGACGGCGATGGCGGCACTGATGGTGCTGTCGCGTCCCGCACTGGCCGGTCCGGTCGGCGGGACGGTGGTCGATGGCACGGCCGCGATCTCGCAGGCGGGCGCCGCCACCAACATCAATCAGTCGACGAACAAGGCCATCATCAACTGGCAGGGCTTCTCGGTCGGCGCGAACGAGAGCGTGAATTTCTACCAGCCCGGTGCCTCGTCGGTGACGCTCAACCGCGTAGTCGGCAACGAGACCAGTGTCATCAACGGCGCGATCAACGCCAATGGTCAGGTGTTCATCGTCAACTCCGCCGGCGTGCTGTTCGGCAAGGGCTCGCAGGTCAATGTCGGCGGCCTGGTCGCCTCGACTCATGACATCTCCAACAGCGACTTCATGGCCGGGAACTACACGTTCTCCGGCACCTCGAACGCGGCGGTGGTGAACCAGGGCCGCATCCGTGCCCATGATGGCGGCTATGTCGCGCTGCTCGGCAAGACGGTCTCGAACGACGGCGTGATCTCGGCCCGGCTCGGCACGGTGGCGATGTCGGCGGGCGAGAAGCTGACGCTGAACTTCGAGGGCAACTCGCTGCTCGACGTCACCATCGACAAGGGCACGCTGAACGCGCTGGTCGAGAACAAGCGCGCGATCCGCGCCGATGGCGGTCGGGTCATCCTGACCGCCAGGGCCGCGGACCAGTTGCTCGCCGCACAGGTCAACAACACCGGCATCGTGCAGGCCCGCACCGTGGCGGCGCTGAAGGGTGGATCAGCCGCAACCGGTCGCAAGGGCCGCAGGACGACTCCAAAGGCGGATCCGCAGCCGGAGATCGATCCGGCCGGCGTGCCGATGGCGCAGGGGACTATCAAGATCTACGCCTATGGCGGCGCCGCCAACATCGCCGGCACGCTGGATGCGTCAGCGCCCAAGGGCGGCGACGGCGGCTTCATCGAGACCAGCGGCGATCATGTGAAAATCGCCGACAGCGTGCTCATCACCACCAAATCTGCCTACGGCAAGACAGGCACCTGGCTGATCGACCCGACGGACTTCACAATCGTCGCCGGTAGCGGCGCACAGACAGCCAGCGGCATCGGCGCAACGACGCTCGTCAACAACCTCGCCACCAGCAACGTCAACATCGAAACTGCTGCTGGCGGCTCTGATCTCGGCGACATCAACGTTAATGCGGCGCTGAGCTGGACATCCGGTAACAGCCTGACTCTGACGGCTTATAACGACGTCAATGTCAACGCCCCGATTACATGGGGGGCAGGGACGCTTTCCCTTAATGCCTACCGAGCCATCAATATCAAGGCGCCACTCACGGGGTCCTGGCTTGAATTGGGCGCCTACAATTTCAACACCGACACGTATGGCGTCATTAACGTCGATGCGGTCAATGCGCTCAATGTCACAACAATCGGCGGTCAGGGCGGTACATACGCGCAAAGTCTCAATATCAATCAGGCTCAAACCTGGACGACTGCACCGATTTTTTCAACGAATATGGGGCTTGTCGACGGTATCAATATCAATGCGCCCGTGACATGGGCGGGCACGTTCGAAATCTTCGGTGCACTGAATATCAACGCAGGTGGGTCTCTGAACGGTTCGATTCTCGATTCCCAATATGGGATGACCCTCAATCTCAATGCCTCCAACGCTTTGAATGTTGCGTCCATCACGGGATGGAGCATTTTTAACATCAACCAATCGCAGGTCTGGACAACTGTTCCGGACATGTCGACAGTGAACACGACCGGCGGCGGCTTCAATATCAACGCAGCGCTAAGCTGGTCTGCGGGAACACTGGCGATTGGCGTTGGCGATATCAATGTCAATCAGCCGCAGAGTTGGGGATCTGCCCCTGGCCTCCAAACGTTGAATGGAAACATCAACGTCAACGCGGCGATCAACTGGTCCGCGGGCACTCTGACCCTCGTCAACGGCGGCGGCGCGACGAAAGCTATCAACATCAATGCACCGATGACCGGGTCGTCCCTGTCTCTGCTCACCAGCGGTTCGATAGCGGTCGGCGGTCCGGTCACGTTGTCGGGAGCGCTTTCGCTGAGCGGTTCCGACATTGCTATCGATGCAGCCATTAATGCGAATGCGCTCAAGCTCGCCGCGACCGGCAATGTTGCCGTCAATGCGACGAATGGGCTCAACGTTCAGACGATCTCGGGGATCGATGTTAACTCGGTCGTGAAGAGCTTCACCATTAACGCCGCTCAGGCATGGTCCAATGCACCGACCGTTTCCCTGCCGGGCGACATCATCGTCAACGGCCCCCTTTCATGGACGTCCGGTACGCTGACGCTCAAGGGAAGCGGCGATGTCAGCATCAACACGCCCTGGATTTCGTCCGGGGGAGGACTGACGGTCGAAGGCGCCAATATCAATTTCAACGTGGCGCTGTCGCGATCAGCATCGACGACCGCTTCGGCGAGCGGCGACATCAACGTCAATGGCCCGATATCGTGGTCCGCAGGCACGCTGACGCTCAATGCCGGTAAGAACATCAACGTCAATTCGGTGATGTCCATGAGCGGCACGGCAAGCCTTGCCGCGAATTCCGGAACGGGCAGCAACTCCGATGGAACGCCGTTCGGTCTTTACATGGGAACCGATTCGGACGGGAATTATGCGGGCCGGATCGATCTGACCGGCAACGGCACCGTGGCGCTGAACGGTCAAGCATACACCGTCATCAATTCGCTGTCGGCCCTGGGCGCGATTGCCGGTCATCTGTCCGGCAATTACGTGCTTGGCCGCGACATCGCCGGTCTGAGCATGAACGACCTGTCGTCGTTCCTCTCGGCCGCAAGCCAGATCAGCGGCAAGTTTGATGGCTTTGGTCACAAGGTGGCTTCGAGTGTGCAGTCCTCGATCAGCCTGCCGTCGTCGATCCCGACCCTGAAGTCGACAAATCTGGTTCTCAGTTCGTCCGGCACGGTCTCGATTCCTTCGAGCGTCACGTCGGGTGCGGGGATTCTCACGCTGAACGCCCCAGCTTTTGATTTCGCCGCGTCGGCGACGCTGAGAGGAACCAACATTGTTCTCAATGGCGCGATCAACTCGTCTTCCAATAATACATGGGAGTTGTTCGCTGACCGCAACCTTTACATCAACGGTGCCGTGACACTGACCGGCGATAGCGCAGGTCTTCTGCTGAATGCTGGACGCGACATCTATATCAACAATGCAGTGGCGCTCACCGGAGCCAACGCTAAGCTCGAGCTGAATTACGGCGGCTATAACGGCTCGACTGTTACATCGCCGGCAGCCGGCACGGATTATTACATCCGCACGCGGGCCAGCTATGCGGGTGCCGTGATCGACCCCGCGACGGGGTATCCGGTGGCGCAGGTCGATCCGCATGATCCGGCCAAAGGCGGCGACGGCGTCTACGGCAGCATCACGTTCAGCAACAGCGCCAACACGAACGGCCTGAAGATCAATGGACAGACCTACACGTTGATCCACGATATCGGTCAGTTGGATTTGCTGGACAAGGCCGACAGTTTGACCGGGTTGTACTACAATCCAAACACCGGATTGTATGATGCGTCGATGACTCCTGTTGCGGGATATATCGACGCGCGCAAGCCCATCATGGCGATAGGAAAATACTACAATCCGGCGACGAACAATTGGGATATTGCGCAGACCTCAACGGCGGGCACCTGCGGGAGCGCGACCTGCTACTACAACCCGGTTTCGAAGCTTTACGATCTGACCTCCGCTTACGTCATTCCCAGCAACAACAATAATTATTACTACGACCCGACAACGGGCAAATACACCATCGCAATGTATGATGGGACCAATTACTACGATCCTGTCTCGCGAACCTACATGCTGACGAGCCCTTATACATCCAATATGGTGTATGACCCGGCGAGCGGGAATTATGTTGCCCAGCGCAACGCCGCGAACCAGTACTACAATCAGACGACGGGAAATTACCAGTCAGCGTCCATCTCTTACGCTGAGACATTCTATTATAATCCGACGACGGGAATTCTTGACTTAACCGCGCGTTACGTTGCTCCGAGGGGTAACTATGCTCTTGCGCAGAACTTCGACTTATCGGGAAGTACTTACGTCACTTCGCTTGTCGGTGTTTTCTCCGGGACACTTGCCGGCCTTGGCCACACCGTCAGCAATCTGACGATAAACGCGCCGACGTCTTATTACATCGGTTTGATCGGACAAACCGATAAGAACAACACCAACGTCATTCGCGACATTGGAGTGGTGAACGCGACGATCACGGGCTATCAACAGGTGGGCGCTCTGCTGGGTCAGTCTTTGGGCGCGACCATCAGCCATGCGTATAGCACGGGAACGGTAACGGCCACTGATGGGTCGGTTGGCGGGTTGATCGGGGGCGCGCAGCCCAGTGGAAACGCCCAGCGATTGACGACGATCGTATCCTCTTTTTCTGATGCGAACGTCACGGCAGCTCAGTCGGGAAGTGCGGGCGGGCTGATCGGCTTTGCCGTGACTGACCCGATCATCATCGCCAACTCGCACGCAACAGGGAATGTGAAGAGCGGCAACGATGTTCCGCCGAACGAGTTTACCGCCTCGGACACGGGCGGCCTTATTGGAATTGCCTCGTTCGCGAATATCGGTAATTCCTACGCCACGGGAAATATCTCGGCGGCGGGCGGCCAACGCGTCGGCGGTCTGGTCGGCTCGATCTACCTGCAGACATCTCCGCCAAATACGATCAACAACGCCATCACCGGCTCGTTCGCTACGGGCAATGTCGTCGGCGGGACGGAAGTTGGCGGCCTTGTCGGCAACGTCGGCTATCTCTCGAATGGCGGGGTGCGGCTCACCATCGACAACGCATACGCCACCGGCAATGTCACCGGGACGTACAACACCGCTAACAGCATCGGCGGCCGTATCGGTGGCCTGGTCGGATCGTTGACCTATGGCACGATCACCAATTCGCATGCGACCGGCGCCGTCGGCACGACGGCAACGAGGCCATCGTCCGGCATGGGTTCTCTTGTCGGATTTGCGCGTAACAGCAAAGTCACGGACTCGTATGCGACGGGAACCGTTACCGGGAATGGTGGCTCAGGAACCGGCGGTCTGGTCGGTAATCCTTCCAATCTCGTAACCAGCGGCAATTCGAATCACGACGTGAGGGTCGAGGCTGCGGCGACGGCTCAACAGGCGGCTGCTGAGGCGGCGGCGCGGGCAGCTACAGAGGCGGCAATACAGGCGGCGGAGCAAGCTGCTTTCCAGGCTGCTGGCGCGCACACCGGCAGCACCGCTGCGACGGGTGGCGACGTGGCGTCATCGGGTGTAACGGGGCCGACGACGGCCGCGGCGATGTCGGCGATGCAGCAGTCGGCCAAGCTCGACGGCGTGAATGACGGCCTCAAACAGACCGAGCAGACGATCAGGAGCGACGACAAACGTCATGAGCAGCGCCGCAAGGCGGCGGTCGCGGCGGCGAACCGCGCAGCGAGCGCGCCGCGTGGCCCGTCCTATCGTGGCACGATCCGCAGCATCGATGTCGACGGCCAGCGTTTCGAACTGGAGCGCGACGGCACGCCGAATAGCGGCGGCGGTAACAGCGGCGCGCCGGCGTCGGGCGGAGGCGCGCAGTAACAAGCCGCACGACTCTGTGTTTCGGCACGGATATCGCGTGAATGAGATCGACCAGTTCGATGGTGTCTGCGGATGTGGGGATGCAGGGACTGCAGACCGGCGGCGGATCATCGGGATGACCATGCCGGGTGATCGGCGCAGGCGGCAACAACGGAAGAGGCCGGAGCAAGGACCGGCGGTTTGAAGGGGCGTGGGGACGATGGAAAGTTTTGAGAATGCCGGGCAGGCGAGAGACGTGGCCGCGCGGCAGCGGATGCGGGGAATAACGGCACATGCAAAAGCGTCTGTCGGAATGAGTGTCGCGCGGGGTTTTGCGCGTGCGACAAGGCGTTACGGCTGGCTGACGGGCTCGGCGCTGACGCTGTTCGCCGCATCGTCGGCCATGGCGCAGGTGTTGCCCTACAATATCGGCGACGCGGTGCGCGAGAGCGAGGAGACGCGCCGCGCGGCGCCGCAGCCGCGGGTCGGTGCGCCGGTGCTGCCGACGCTGGTCGAGCCGCCCTTCGTGATGAAGGACAAGGAGAAGCTGCTGGTTCGGCATTTCAAGCTGGAAGGCCCGCAGCTGATCGACGAGGCGCAGGTCCGCGCGCTGCTGGCGCCTTATGAAGGCCGCAGCCTGACCATCGCCGAGATCTACGAGGCGGCCGATCACATCACCAACCTCTACCGCAACGCCGGGTATCTCGTCGCCAAGGCCTATGTGCCGGCGCAGAACGCCAAGAGCGGCACGCTGCGGATTAAGATCGTGCCGGGCAGATACGGCGCGGTGACGCTGAAGAACGAGTCGCTGGTTCGTGACCAGCACATGCAGGGTGTGCTCGACACCGCGCTCGCCGGCGAGACGTATATCCACAAGGACCGGCTCGAGCGCGCCATGCTGTTGATGTCGGATCTTGCCGGTGCCGGCACGCCGCGTATCGCCATCGGCCCCGGCCGGGTGCCGGAGACCTCCGACTTCGCCTTCAACGTGCCGGAGGGGCGGCTGTTCGACGGCTATCTGCTCGGCGACAATTACGGCTCGCCCTATACCGGCCGCAACCGTCTCAGCGGCGGTCTCAACCTCAACTCGCCGCTCGGCTTCGGCGACCGGCTGTCGGCCTATGGCATCGTCTCGGAAGACGCCAACCTCAAGAACGGTCGCGTCGCCTATTCGGCGCCGATCGGCTATGACGGCCTGCGCGCCGAGGTCAGCGCCTTCCGCACCACCTATGTGCTGGGCGGCATCTATCAGGCGCTCGACGCCACCGGCACCGCGGATGGCATCGCCGGTACGTTGACTTATGCGCTCAAGCGCCAGCGCGACGAGAGCATCTATCTGTCGGGCAACTACACCTACAAGACTCTTCACGACAATCTGTTCGGCATCTCCTCCTCGCACCGGGTCATCAACGAGGGCACCCTCGGCATCACCCGCGAGGCGCTGAGCAGTTTTGCCGGCATGCCGTGGATGACCAGCGCGACGCTGTCGATCACGGCGGGCCATGTCGAGTTCCCTGACCCCGCGCAGCGCGCGCTCAACATGGCCGGCGTCAACACCGTGGGCGACTTCGCCAAGGTCAATCTGCAGGTCGCCTCGACGCTCGGCCTCACCGACGTGCTGTCGCTCACCACCACCTTCCGAATGCAGAAGACCTTGACGGGCAACCTCGATTCCAGCGAGCAGTTCGGCCTCACCGGGTTCTGGGGCGTGCGCTCGTTCGACGAGGGCCTTGCCGGCGACAGCGGCTATCTGGTGACGCCGGAGCTCAAATATGCGCTGCCGGGATTCGCCAACGGCCACAACCATTCGCTCGGCGTGTTCACCGATCTGGGCGCGGTCTGGCTCGCCGATCCGTCCTGGACCACCACGCTCAAACCTCACACCCAGATCCAGGATGTCGGCCTCGGCTACTACGCCACCTACGAGTATTCGCCGGGGCGGATGATGCTGCTCAAGGCGCAGGTGGCATGGACCTACGGGCGCACCGACGGCGCGGTCAGCTACGACAAGGCGACTAAGGGACTGCTGCAGGTCGGCTTCACCTTCTGAGCCCCCAGGCCGCCGCCCTCGCATCTCGCGGCTGCTCTTCGGTCGCGGCGAGGCGGCGGCGTCAGAATAAGGCGGAGCGATGAGGTCCGCCGTCATTGCGAGCACCCGGATCGGCGCATCGCGCCATTCGGGCACGGGCTCCGCGAAGTAATCCAGCGCCGCCTCCCTTTCCTCCGCTTGCGGGGGAGGGTTGGGGTGGAAGGGGGGGATGGCTTCGTTGCTGGCGCTCCTCGCAATGACGGTCATCACCTTCACTTGACCTCGTCTTTGATGCGGGGCGGCAGCTACGCGCGGGGCCGATGCAGAGCAAGAGACTGACGGAGACAGCGATATGGAGATGGACTGGCTGGCGGGCGCGATCGACTACGGCATCATCGGGCTTTTGCTGTTCCTCAGCATCATCGTGGTCGCCATCGCCTTCGAGCGCGTGTTCTTCTACCGCGGCGTCGATGCTGGCAGTTTCACCAGCCTGAAGGCGCTGGAGCTGCAACTGACCCGGCGCCTGTTTGTGGTGGCCTCGGTCGCCTCCAACGCGCCCTATATCGGGCTGCTCGGCACCGTGCTCGGCATCATGCTGACCTTCTACAATCTCGGCCTCGACACCTCGATCGACACTGGCAAGATCATGATCGGCCTCGCGCTGGCGCTGAAGGCCACCGCCGCCGGCCTGATCGTCGCGTTGGTGTCGGTGGTGATCTACAACGCGCTATTGCGCAAGGCGAGGGTGCTGATGCTCGAATGGGAAGTCGCGCATGGACGATGAGCCGATCGACACCCTCAATGTCATCCCGTTCGTCGACATCATGCTGGTGCTACTCACCATCGTGCTGACCACGGCGAGCTTCATCGCCACCGGTCGAATTCCGGTGGCGCTGCCGCAGACCGCGCACGCTGAGACCGGCAAGCAGCAGGACAAGACCATCGAGCTCACGGTGGGCGGTGCGATCTATTTTGACGGCGAATCCCTGACGAAGGACACGCTGACCGAGCGGGCGAGGGGCCTGCCGCCGGAGACCTCGTTTCTGATCCGCGCCGACCGCGCCATCCAGTTCCAGCAGTTCGTCGACGTCACCGACGTGCTCAAGGAGCTCAAGTTCACCAAAGTCGCGGTGCAGACCCGGAACACGGCCAAATGACATGACAGCGGGGAATGGCTTTCCCCATCGCCTGCTGCGAGAGAACTCATGAACCGCACGCTGACCTTCACCATCTGGCACGGCCTGATCGCATCGGTGGCGCTGCATTCGGCGCTGGCTGCGCCGTTTGTCGTCAATAAATTGGTGCCGCCGCCGATGGATGACGTGCCGCTGGTGATCGAGCTGCAGGGCGTGGAGGCGGACCGGCAAAACGAGGAGACGCTCGCACAGCAGATGCCCGAGCCGCAGCCGCAGCAACCGCAGGCCGCGCCAACGGCACCGCCGCAGGAAGCGCCGCCGCCCGAACCGATGGAAGAGGCGGCCGCCGAGCCGCCGCCGCCGCAGGCGCAGCCGCAGCAGGAGCCGACACCTCCCCAGCCACAGAAGGCGCCGACCCCTGTCGAGCAGGAGAAGGCGCAGACCCTGAAAGTGGAGCGCGACCTCGAGGCGGAGCGGGTTCGCGACTACGTCAAACGGCTGGCCAAGAAGGCCAAGGCCAATCTGGTCTATCCCGACGGCATGACCAAGCTGAAAGGCAACGCCACCGTCTCCTTCGCCCTGACGGCCGATGGGCATATCCGTCCCGGCACACTCACCATCATCCTGAGCAGCGGCAAGCCGAAGCTCGATGCCAGTGCGCTCGCCACCGTCCGGGCCTGCGCGCCATTTGAGCCCCCGCCGCGCGAAATGACCGTCGCGTTCGTCGTCGGCTATGAGTGAGGAAGCTGGCAGCTCATAGCTGAGCGGCGCCAGCCCGTGGACGGCAGCCGCGACGCCGATGCTATCTCTCACCAGATGCTATGTCTTCCAACCGATGCGGGGACCGGGTCTGCGTATCGTCCCAGCGTGGCCGCTCCATGTGGAAGAAATCAGCGGAGCGAATATATTCTCCGCCGCTGTGCATGCGAGCGATCAGCCGCAAGGCTTTCGTGTCGATATGACAGCGTTGCGCATCCTGCACGAAGCGATCCTCGACCCAGGCGTTTACGATTTGACCGATGACGATCGCCTGGAGAGGTCCGGTCACCAGTGACGTCAGCACGCGGCACTCGAACGAGACCGGTGAATCGGCGATCCGGGGCGGCGCAACCGAGCGGGACGCCTGCGTGGTCAATCCCGCCAATGCGAGTTCGTCGACGTCGGGCGGCGCATCGATGCATGTAAGGTTCATCGCCTGCGCGTTTGTTTCGGAGACAAGGTTGACGACGAATTCGCCGGTTTCGAGAATATTTGCGGCGGTGTCCTTGAGCGTTTTTTCGCGCGGCATAATACCGATCGCGACCGTCGGCGGGTCGTTGCCCATCATATTGAAAAAGCTGAATGGCGCTGCATTGACGACGCCACTTCGCGACAGGGTCGTGATCCAGGCGATCGGCCGGGGCACGATGGTCGCGGTCAGTATTTTATAGCGTTCCTGCGACGACAGGACGCCCATGTCGAACAACATTCCCGGCCTCAGCTTTGGGAGTGATCGGCTCGGCCGCCAACGGTCGAGACGGGGCGCTTCGGGCGGTCGTCGACAGTGAGCTGGAATATATCCGGCCGGGCATAGTGTCCGCTTACATCAAAATCGAACTTGCCGCGGGCAATTTGATCAAGATCGATGTCGGCGTAGAGAAGTGTCTCACCTTCGAAGTCAGGTCCGGCCAGCACAGCGCCAAACGGATTGACGATCGCGCTGCCGCCACGCATCAGCACGGTCTGCGGATCGTTCCCGAGCGCGCATTCGTAATCCTCGGGATAGGCCGAGCGGCGGATATGCTGACAAGCCGTCAGCACGAAGCAGCGTCCTTCCAGAGCGATATGCTGCATCGAGGGTAGCCATGTATCGCGATCGTCGGCCGTCGGCGCGCAATAGATGCTGATCCCCTGGGCGAACATATGCATGCGCAGCATCGGCATGTAGTTCTCCCAGCAGATGACGGCACCGATCCGGCCAAGCGAGGTCTCAAAGACCGGCATGGTTGAACCATCGCCGAAGCCCCAGATCAGCCGCTCTCCGGCCGTCGGCATCAGTTTGCGGTGTTTGCCGATAAGCCCTTTTTCACCGTCGAAAAACAGCACTGTGCAATAGAGCGTGCCGAGGTCGCGCTCGATGCAGCCGATCACCGTGAACAATCCTGTTTCTACGGCGGCTTCCGCGATCAACGCAACTTCCGGACCATCCAGATCGATGGCGGCCTCCCAATAGAGCCGGAACGACTCGCGACCCTCAGCCTTACGCAGACCGATCGGGGCGCCGAAGGAATTGCCCTTCGGATATCCGCCGAGAAATGCTTCCGGAAACACGATGAGCCGCGCGCCTTGGCGCGCCGCCTCCTTGATCAGGTTCGCTGCTTTCGCCGCCGAAGCCAGGGAATCACCCGGAATGGAAGCAGCCTGAGCGACTGCAGCCTTGTAGGGGTGTTGCTTGGGATAGGACATTGCACTCACCTTAGATAAAAATCATGACGGCAGAGACAGAAATTGGCGCGCATCGCAACGAGACGCGGCTCGAACGGGGCTGACGCATGATCAATGATCATGCGTTAGATCCGGACGATTGGGGAGCAGGATCGTGCCAATGACGCAGACCACCGCGGTGATGACAATGGGGTACCAGAGCCCGGCGAAAATATCGCCGACCGAGAGAGACAGCCATGTCGCAAAGAACGGCAGAAAACCGCCAAAGATGCCGGCGCCGATATGATAGGGGAACGATAGCGCCGTATAGCGGATCCGGGGCGGGAAGAATTCGACCAGGAACGATGCGACCGGCCCATAGATCATGGCGACAATGATCGTCATGGCGACCAATATGAGAACGATCAATCCTTGCGAGATTTGTGCCGGGTCTGCCTTTGCAGGGTAGCCGGCCTCGGTCAAAGCCTGGCGATAGTCCGCCGGATTGAAGCCGGACACGGTGCGTCCGGCGACGGTGATCGCGATCGGCTGGTCTTTCAGCGGCGGACCATATTGGAAGTTGATGCCGCTTGAGATCAGCAGCTTCTTGGCCTGAACGCACGGCTTCTGGTGATCGGGATGTGCGTTGATCAGAGACGCGCCGAGGCCAAAGCGGCAGGATTCACTACTGGCATCGGCGTGAACCGTGACGGGAGCGCTACGCATCGCAGCGACAAGCGCCGGGTTGCCAGCTTCCAGCAGCGCCGAAAACATCGGACGGTAGAGCAGGGCGGACAGCAGGAGTCCAGCCATCATCAGCCACTTGCGGCCGATATGGTCGGAAAGCCAGCCGAAGAAAACGAAGGCAGGCGCGCCGATGAGAAGACCGATCGCCATCAACGTGTAGGATGTCTGCAGATCGATTTTGGCGGCCTGCTGCATGAAGATCATGACGTAGAACTGGCCGGTGAAGTAGGTCGAGCCCATGCCGGCGGTTGCGCCGAACAGTGCGATCAGGACAAGACGAAGACTCGCCCAGTTACCGAACGTGTCTTTCACGGGCGTCTTCGAGAGCCGCCGTTCCGCTTTCATCCGGGCGAAAACCGGGGACTCGTGAAGTCGTGCCCGAACGTAAACCGAGAATACCAGCATCGCGATCGAAATGATGAACGGCAGACGCCAGCCCCATTCCTTGAAATCCGCGGTGCTCATCGCGGCCTGTGTCGCGAGAATGACAATGATCGACAACGCAAGACCAATGGAGGACGTGATCTGGATCCAGCCGGTCAGCAGGCCGCGCCGGTTCGGACGCGAATGCTCGGCGACGTAGATGACCGCTCCACCGTATTCACCGCCGACAGCCAGACCCTGGATCAGACGTAGCACGAGAAGCGAGATCCAGGCCGCATTGCCGACCGCGGCGTAGCTCGGGAGAAAACCGATCAGTGCCGTACTTCCGCCCATCATCACGATGGTGATGAGGAATGTGTACTTGCGGCCCACAAGATCGCCGAGACGTCCGAAGAACACAGCGCCGATCGGGCGGATTACGAAACCGGCGGCGAGTGCGCCGAGAGACGCCAGCAGTGCGGCTGTCGGATTATCCGGCGGAAACAACACCGAACTCATGAAGACGGCGAGCGAGCCGTAGATGAAAAAGTCGTACCACTCGAAGATTGTGCCGAGGGTCGAAGCGATAACGACCTGTTTCTCTTCCGAGCGCGTCAATTCCTGGCTGGCAGTGTCCGCCGACGTCATGGTGTCCATGAATATTTCCCCCTGTTGTCGCCGATCGTTGCAGGCTTCTTGCGGTGGCAAGCTCGGCACAGCCTTGATTGTCTATTGTCAAACATGCTTGATATTATCAAATGACGCAAGCTTGAATCGAAATCACGGGACGCGCAATAATCCAAGCGCTTTGAGTCTCGAACTAACCGACTGATAAAAAAGGGAAACTCGTTGCCGACATCAAGCCGAGGAAGGTCCGAACCCCGCTCTGGCGGCAAGGCGGATGCCAAACAAAAGCACATCGCAATTGCGGCCGAGCGGGCGAAGCCCGAACGGTCTGGTCGGCGCGGCATTCAATCGATCGAGATCGGTTTTCGGATTCTGGATTATCTGCGGACAGCCTTGCGCCCTGTTCCGCTGAAGATGATCGCGGCGGGAGTCGGCATGTCCACTGCCAACGCGCACTATTACCTTGTCAGCTTCCAAGCTGTCGGCATCGTTCGTCAGGATGAGACCGGCTGCTATGCTTTAGGCCCTTACGCGCTGAAGCTTGGCATGGCTGCGATCGAGCAGTTCGACGTCTTCACCACGGCGCGACCCATTATGGCGGATCTAGCCAACACGATCGGGCAGACGATCTTCCTTGGCGTGTGGGGTAACCGTGGACCGACCATCATCTACCGTGTCGAAGCAGGAGGGACACGGCCGATTCTGGAGTTGCGGGTGGGCAGCGTTCTACCTGTGCTGCGCTCCGCTCTCGGCCGTAATTTTCTCGCCCATCTGCCGCGGGAATTGAGCGAAGGCTATATTGTCCAGGCGCTCGCTGACGAAAATGCGCGCTCGACGCAAAACAAGGACGATACGCCGAACAATCGCGATGGATTGGAAGAGATGCTGGCGTCGATCCGCAAAGCAGGCGTCAGCCGCTGCCGGGATGCGCTGCTTGCGAATTTTACCTCGCTTTCGGCGCCGATTTTCGACCAGACCGGATTCATGATCGCGGCGATCACCCTGATGGGGCCGACCGGCTCGATAGATGACAGTCTCAACGGACCGATCGCCGAGGCTTTGCGGGCGCGAGCTCGGGAAGTGTCGCAATCGGCGGGCTGGGAGCAGTGAGAGTCACAGCCGAGCCTGCTCTGTGCGCCCGCGCCGACGTGCTTACGTAAGGTGATATCGACGCCTACGTTCCAGGAAATTTTCTACGATGATCTTGAACGCCAGCGCCTTCGAGATTTGCGGCGTTTCCGCCTGTTTCGATGAAGCGGGCGGAAGCCCGTCCGTTCATCATCCGACGCAAGGTTTATGGAGCGCTGAAGTGGCCGATGAAGTTCCAGTGAACTCATAGGCAATATCGCTCATAAGTCATAATCAAGCCTGAAGCGGGACCTTTCGTTAAGGCGCGCGGCTGTGCCGGATGGCGCTGGGTTAGACCGCAATCAAAGTAAAAACGCTCATCTTCGCTCCGAAGTTGCAGTGCGGAAGTTCCTGCGCTCGGCGTTGATGCTTTGACTGCGCGCGTGGCAATGGCCCGGAGCATTTCATTTCACGCCATCCGGGGGCGACCGTCGCCCCAAAAAGGGCGGTCGGAACTTGCGCTTCCGGTCACGCGATTATGCACGGGCAGTCAAGACATCCTCCGAGCCATTCCTAATAATACCGTGTTGCATGGTCGAGCAATAAGCGGAAATCAAGCTCGAATTTAAAAAGAAAAGTTTCAGGGCAGAGGAGACACGATGCTTCGCCGAGTATCGATGCTGCATAAGGCAGAGCCGAACCAAAACTCTCTGAAATCCGGAAAATGGATCAGGTCCACTTGCAAGATGTGCTTGCACTCCTGCTCGACCCGCGTGCATGTCACCAGTGATGGCGTCATCAATAAGATCGAAGGCGACCCGACGAATCCATCCAATGCCGGCAAGCTCTGCCCCAAGGGCAATGCCGGGATCATGCGTCATTACGATCCGCAACGCTTCAAGCAGCCACTGCGCCGTACCAACCCGCAGAAGGGGCCGGGCATCGATCCGAAATGGGAGCCGATCAGCTGGGACCAGGCGTTCGAAATCACGGCGCGGGAAATCAAGAAATCGCTGGATGAAGATCCGCGGAAAATCCTCCCGTCTCTGGAAGATTTCCAGAAAATGCACATCTGGTTCTGGCCTCTGGCGATCGGCAACCATAACTTCTACCAGTCCGGCGGCACGATGTGCGGCGGCGCTTATCATCCGCTGAATGGCTACATTCATTCCGCCTTTGGCGCGGTCAATGACGCAAAATACTGCAATTACTGGATCAGCAACGGCGCCGGCGATGGTTTTTCATCGCATTTGCACGCGGCAGCACAATCGCATTGGGTAGCGAAGGCTCGGGTCGAGCGCGGCATGAAGGTTGTTACCGTCGAGCCGCGCATGTCGATCGCCGGTGCAAAGGCGGAGGAATGGATACCGATCCGCCCGGCCACGGACCGCCATTTCGCCATGAGCTTGAGCCATGTGCTGGTCTACGAAGAATTGTGTGATTATGTCTTCCTGCGCAAGGATACCAACGCTCCCTACCTGGTGGGGCCGGACCAGTTCTTCGTGCGCGATGCCGACAAGCAGATCTATGTCTGGGACACGGCGAGCAACTGCGCCAAGCTTTGGAACGATCCAACGCTGAAAAACGAAAACCTCGCGCTCGAAGGGGAGTATGTGGTGAACGGCATTAAATGCCGTCCTGCATTTCAGGTATATAAGGACATCCTCAAGGAAGCAGCGCCCGAGGCGATCGAGAAAGTCACCACGGTCCCGGCTGCAACAGTCCGCCGTATTGCCCGTGAATTCGCGCGCGAGGCCTGTATCGGCGAGACGATGACGCTGCCTGATGGCCGAACCGTGCCCTTCCGTCCCGCCGCCTACAACTACTATCGCGGCGCCCAAGGGCGTAAGACCGGCATGATGACAAACCATGCCTTCCAGCTTACCAACATGCTGATCGGCAACATTGATCATCCGGGCGGGCGCTGCGGTGTCACGATTACCGACGGCTGTGTCGACAACAATCACTGTCAGCCGGGAGAGTGCGGCCAGATGCTTGGCGCTCCCCATCAACTCGGCCATATGCCGCCGTTCTCATGGCCGCCCAATGAGTATCATCTGGCGGGCTTTTTCCCGGTCGGTGTGAATGGACCGCATCTCAACATGCTCTCCTATGCGGAGCCTGAGAAATACGGCTCGACCTACAAGCCGGACGTCCTGGTCAACTGCCATTCAAATCCGGTGTGGGCGATCCAGGGGCCGCGGGAGAAGTGGCTGCAATTTCTCCGCGAGATGCGTTTCATTGTCTGCGTCGACGTCATTCCGACGGAGATGACCGATTTCGCCGACATCATTCTGCCTTCCAGCGATTATCTGGAGACGTGGAACGGTGTTATGATCGAGCCGCCCTACACAGAGGGTATCTGCTTCCGTCAGCCGATCACCGGGCCGCTCTATGACACCAAAAGCGAGGAGGAGATTTTCTTCGAACTCTCCGAGCGGCTTGGGGTGCTTGATCAATACAACGAAGTCATCAACATGATTCTCGGCTTCAACCAGAAGCCGCATCTGAAGCTTGAGCCCGGCAAGAAGTATTCCGACCGCGATATCGCGGAGCGGGTCGGCCTGCTTTGGAATGACAAGCCGATCGAGTGGTACATGGAGCATGGCCATTCATCGACCGAGCGACGCCTCGACAAGTGGTATCGGCCTTGGGAAGGAATGCGCCTGCTGTTTTATATCGAGGATCTACCTCTGCAGCGCGAAACCCTGCGTGGACAATTCGAAGAGGCGAAAGTGCCGTTCCGCCACGAATGGCCGTTCGAAGACTACCAGCCGCTGCCGACCACTGTCCTTGACCCGATCCATCTGGAGCCACCGGCGTACAATATCTACGCCATCACGTTTAAAGATATCCAGATGAATTTCGGCGAGACCCTCAGTAACCCGTGGATCAAGGACATCACTTACCGTGATCCGGTCCACACCGGTCTTCTCCTCAATCGCGGGACGGCCAAGCAGCTTGGTTTTGCAGACGGTGACATCGTGCTGGTCGAATCGCCCTACGGCAAGCTGTACGGTCGCTTGACGACCACCGAGGCGATCCATCACGAGACGCTCGGCGTTTCCAATTCGCTGTCGCGTACAAAGAGCGAGAACCGATCGGTGCTCATGGCAGGCGGACACTATAACGATCTGCTGCCATACGATATGCGCAACACCGATGGAGCCACCGGTCAGCCGGAAACAAGCTGCCGGGTGAAGCTGACCAAGCTCGATGACTGGCCGGATTTCCTCAAGCACGGTCACACCGTCTATGACCTGGTGGACTTGATCGAGAACGCAAAGGGTAAGGGAGGATCACACTGATGGCCCGATGGGGAATGGTGTTCGACCTGAAGGCGTGCATCGGATGCAATGCCTGTGTGATCGCCTGTAAGCAGGAAAATTCGCTGCCGGACAGCGTCTTTCTCACACGCACGTTAAGCTACGAATACGGCGAGTATCCGAACGTCAAGCGCGTTTATATTCCGACCATCTGTAATCAATGCGAGGATCCTCCGTGCCAGAAAGTGTGTCCAAGCGGAGCCACCTACACCCGTGAAGACGGCATCGTCATGGTCGATCGGGACAAGTGCATTGGCTGCAGCAGTTGCGCGGTTGCGTGTCCCTATGACATGCGCACCATGCTGGACCAGAAAATGTTCTCAGGAGGACTGTTCGGAACCGGAACGCTGACTCCCTTCGAAGAGCAGGGCTACGGTCGCTACACTCCCGGCACGTCGGTCAAGTGCGACTTCTGCAGCGAACGCGTCGATGAAGGGATGCAGCCTGCATGCGTTGCGACGTGCCCGGCCAATGCCCGTATCTTTGGCGATCTTGACGATCCCGACAGCGCGCCGAACGTCATGATTCGCGAGCGCGGCGGCAGGCAGCCCCTTCCTGAGAAGAACACCAAGCCAAAGGTCTATTATGTTGATTGACATGGCTGCCTACGGATCGATCGTCCAGGGTGGACCAAAGTTGGATCGGGATGAGTTTGAGATGGCAGAGAGCAACACTCGCCTGGTAGGTAATTCTTTCAAACTGGGTTACCGCTTTCAGCGCTATTGGGACACATCGATGGCTTTCGCTTTCTTCTTCGCGGAAGTCGGTACCGGCGTTTTCCTAGTATCGTTCTATCTTGATTTCATTCCGGGCATGATTGGGGGTCTCGCTGTCACCGGCACGCTCAAGCCTTATTTTCATCTTGCGCATATGGGTGTGCCGAAGAAGTCCTGGCGGGCGATTCTTCGCCCGGATCGTTCGTGGATCAGCCGCGGGGCAATAGCCATCGGCGTTCTGATCGGATTTGGTGCTCTATATATTATAGACCTGAGCTTCGGCATCGCAGCTCGCTTGAGCTTGCCGGAGATCACCGGACAAATAGTCGGCTACCTCGCTGTGGCAGGCGCCCTGACGGTGATGTGCTATCAGGGAATGGCGATGTCCGCTTCGGAAGCGTTCACTCTGTGGGCCAGCGTGCTGTTGCCGGTATCGAGCTTCTTTTATGCGCTGACAGCCGGTGTGATGATCACGCTAGTGGCTGCCTGGAATGTTTTGGGCGTCGAGCCGCGGATCATGCTCTCGAATCTTGCGTTAGCGCTTCTTGTTCTCGATGCCGTCATCGTCTTGTCGATCCTCTTGCGCGCCAGGGCCAAGTCGAAGGGCGGGAAATTCTCCGTCAATCTGCTGATTCGGGGCGAGTATGCGCGCTCCTTCCTCATTCTGGTGCCCGTCGTCGGTCTTGTCGCGCCGGTGATCACTCTTGCCGTCGGTGAAGGAAGATGGATGACCGCGCTGGCGACTGCGATGATGCTGATCGGCTTCTTCGCATTTCGCCTGCTGATGTTTAAGGCCGCTGTTTTCGAACCGATTACGCATGATCTGGCCGGCAGCATCGGCCTGCCGACGACGAGTTCAACTTGATAGTGGTCCGTTGTTTATCGATATCGACAGTCGGCGGATAGGAAATGCACTCAGAGGATAACGTCACATAACTGACTGAAGTATTCTTTGCGATGAATGGCGCGTGCGCCTTGGTTAAGCTGCCGGCACCGTCGCAATCCATCATTGCTGAGCGACGTGAGGCTGGTTGGGACCGTACCCGGTTTACTCCAAATTTGCATGGATCGCTCATGGCTCTGCACAAACTGAAGGACTTTCACACTCCGGGATCGCTTGATGAAGCGCTGGACCTTCTCGGCAAGAACAGCGAGGCGCTGGTGCTTGCCGGAGGAACATTCCTTCATGGCCTTGAAGCGCGAGGCTTGATGAGTGATGTCGAAGTTCTGGTCGATATTCGGAAGACCGCGTCCACAGTGGATGTGAAAGATACCGCATTGGAAATCGGGGCGACGACGACGCTGGCCCGATTGTTGGAGATTCCGCAGGTCGCGGACGCGCCCTGGGCGGCTGCTCTTCCCGACGCGTTGTCCTATCCGCCGGTACAGATTCGCAACACCGCGACGATCGGCGGCTGTATCGCGGCGGCCTGCCCGTTCTTCGACGTTCCGACCGCGTTGATCGCACTCGATGCGGTTGCAATCGTGAGAGGCGCGGGTGGAGAGCGCAAGTTGTCTCTTCCCGATCTGTTCGGCGGTCTGTTTGCCAATACGCTGGAGCCGGGTGAACTGATCACCAAGGTTTGCATTCCCCGCGTTCGGGGCAAAGCAGGAAGCGCATTCCTGAAACTTGAGACCAATGCGAACGATCTTGCCATCGTCAACGCGGCAGCGCGGGTGGTCGTCGACGATAGTGGAACGTGTACCGAAGTTCGCGTGGCACTCGGTGGAGGGGTCGCGGAATTCGCGCTGCGTTCTCCCTCGGCCGAAAAGATCCTCCTTGGATCAAAGCTCGATGCCGCGACTCTGCATGCGGCGGGAGAAGCTATCGTTGCCGATATTGCGCCGATGTCCGACCACCGTGCTTCGGCCGAATACCGCAGTGTCGTGGCGCAAGTGATCGTCCGCCGCGCGCTTGAGCGCGCGGTTGCGCGGTTGGCCTGAAGGAGGGCGAGATTATGAAGCAAATTATGACGCTCGACGTTAATGGTGAAACCCACGAGTTGATCGTGGAGAAAGACGCCACGCTGCGTGATGTACTGCGGGATCAGGTCGGTCTGATCGGACCAAAGCGAGGTTGCGACAGCGGCGGTTGTGGCTGCTGCACTGTTCATATTGACGGCAAGGCGGTCTATTCCTGCCTGTGCTACGCTTTGTCGTATGACGGCGCGAAGATCCTGACGGCCGATGGCCTGTCGTCCGGCGCATCCCTTCACCCGATCCAGCAGGCCTTTATCGACGCCGGCGCGGTTCAGTGCGGATATTGTACTTGCGGGATGATGATGTCGGCCAAGCAATTGCTCGACGAATGTCCGCATCCGGATGAAGAACAGATCCGGCACGGCCTTTCCGGCAACCTTTGCCGGTGTACCGGTTACACCAAGATTGTAGAGGCCATCAAGCTGGCATCAGAGCGCCTGGCGGGATGACAGGCCTAGGGCGGCAAATTTCTTCGGGGAGTCCACAATGAATAAGATGAACGTCATTGGCCACAGCGTGGCGCGGCCTGACGCATACGACAAGGTGACTGGCGGCAGAGGCTATCCGGTAAACGTGAAGCTGCCGGGCATGCTGCATGCGAAGATGCTGCGGAGTCCCTACGCTCATGCACGCATCATCCGGATCGATGCGTCGCGCGCCGAGAAATTACCCGGCGTCAAGGCGGTTCTGTTGCCGCAGGATGTGCCACAGGTCAAATTCTGCCCGGTATACTTCGTGCCGGTCGAGGCGCCCAGCATGGTGCTCGATTTCGACGTGATGAACGGCGAGATTGTCCGTTATGTCGGCCAGCCGGTTGCTGCTGTCGCGGCGACTACGGCCGACATCGCCGCGGCCGCCCTCGATCTCATCGATGTCGAATACGAGGAATTGCCGGCGGTCTTCGATCCCGAGGAAGCCATGAAGCCGGGAGCGCCGCAGCTGCATCCTAACGCGGCTAACAACATCGCCAAGAATCCCTCTTTTGCGGCCGGCGACATCGAGCAGGGGTTTGCCGACGCCGACTTTATCTTCGAGGGCGTCTACGAAACCCAGCGGGTTCATACGTGTTATCTGGAGCCCCGCGTCTGTGTCGTGGAGATGGATCGCCAGGACAACGTGACCATCCATGTCACCACCCAGCATGTCTTCGGTACGCGCGAAAAGCTAGCCTTCGCGCTACGCTTGCCTGAAAGCAAGGTCAAGGTTGTCAAGCCGCCTTACATTGGTGGCGGGTTCGGCGGCAAACTCGAATTGACGTCGATGGAGCCGATCGCTGCTCTGTTGAGCAAGAAAACCGGCCGCCCGGTGCGTCTGGAGCAGACGCGATTGGAAGAATTCATCACGACGACGCGCAATCCGATCAAGGTCTATTTGAAAACCGGCGTCAAGAAGGACGGCACCTTCACTGCAAGATACGCAAAAAGCATTCTCGATTGCGGTGCCTATGCCACGCACGGGTCCGAAGTGATCATGGTCCACGGCGCCTTCGGTCTGTTCTTTAACTACCATTCGCTGCACTCCAGATGGGATGGCTACACCGTCTACACGAATAATATGATCGGCGGCGGATACCGTGGCTATGGCGCGCCGCAAGGTAGTTTCGCCGTCGAATCGCAGATCGATGAAATCTGCGCCAAGCTCGATCTTGATCCGATTGAAATGCGCCTCAAGAATGCGCGGAAACAGGGCGAGCCCCATCCGTTCAACCCTGCCTTTACTATCTCAACCTATGGCCTCGAGGATTGTCTTCGCCAGGGCGCTGAGAAGATCGGCTGGGCGGCGGCGCGATCGGCAAAACGGGAAGATGGTCCAAAGAAGCGCGGCTTTGGACTGGCGGTGCATCCGGTCTGGGTCAGTGGCTGCATGGGCTTCCCGGATATCTACGAGCACTCCGGCGCGGTGATCAAGATCAACCGCGACGGCACCGCCGATCTCGCGACGGCGTCGATGGACATCGGTTCGGGGCAGATCACAACGTTGTGCCAGATCGCGGCGGAGGAACTGGGGTTGCCGGCCGGGGCCGTGCGCATCAGCAGTCATTGCGACACCGACAATGTTCCGTTCGACGCGCCCACGCACGCGAGCCGTGTGACCTATTCTGCAGGTAATGCCGTGAAAGCCGCCGCAGCGGCAGCGAAGAAGCGCATGTTCGAAGTGGCGGCGACCGTGATGGAAGTCAGCCCCGACGACCTGGAAGTCGCGAACGGCATGGTCAGCGTCAAGGGTGCGCCGGGGAAGACCGTCACAGTCGCCGATGTGGCGCGCCGTGCCGAATCGCCGTTTGTACAAATGACCAGCGAAGGACCCAAGCCGACGACCATGGAAGAAAAGGGCACGATCGTCGGCATCGCCAGTCTCTCGCCGAAATCGAACCCGACACCGTGCGCGGCCCAATTCGTTGAAGTCGAGGTGGATACCGAGACCGGAGAGGTGAAGGTGCTGCATGCGGTCTATGCACATGACATTGGCCGGGTGATCAATCCGAATGCCGCGGAGGGTCAGGTCGAGGGCGGGTTTCAGCAAGGCATGGGTTACGCCTTGATGGAAAAAATCCAGTTTGATCCCGACACGGGAGCTTGCCTGACGTCCGATTTCCTCGATTACAAGATCCCAACCGCGGTGGAAATGCCACGCAAGATGGATAGCATTTTCATCGAAACCGACGAACCAACCGGTCCCTTCGGCGCGAAGAGCTTAGGAGAATGCTGCGTCATTACGCCTGCGCCAGCCATAGCCAATGCCATTTTCGATGCGGTCGGGGTGCGTTTTCAGCAGCTGCCAATCACGCCGGAAAAAATCCTGGCTGGTCTGGGGAAGCTCTGATCAGGCAAGTTGCGGCTTCCTCACGGCGTGCCGTGAGGAAGTCGGACAGGCAACGATGAACTGCGGTCGTCCACGCGCGTTCTCGCGACGCCGGCTTGGCAGGCAAATACTTAAGTCATAAGCGTATGATGGTAAGGGACATGCGATTTGATCGCATGTCCCTTTTTTCTGAAGCAGCTTCATCATGGTCGCCGACCTGATACGACTTGATCAAGCTTGGTCGAGCGAATACCAAACGGGTACGTCTTCTCGCTTGCTCCCGAAAGAGTGTCCGGACCAGCTCTTATCTTATTCAAATCTTAGCTGGCGTCGTCGGCAATGCGCTCAAAATTCCCTGAAGGTCAATTGACGCCAAGCTCAGGAACGGGACATTGGGAAGCATGTTACCGTGGCCAAGAAACGTCCAGTTTCATGCTTGAGACCGAACCAGATTTTCCGATCTCATGACGGTAAGTATGGATTTTCGTCCGAAAGATTCAACGGACGATCCGACCGCAAGAACGCAAACGCTAATATATGCTGAGCCGCCAGCAGCGGATTGCGTGATGGTGATCATCGATAGCAAAGAAAGATGAAGACGGATACCGGGGTATCAAAAGGCTGATGAAAAATTGGGAAACCGGTCATTCAATGACATTTTGAATTTTAGCTTCCTTGGCTGCCCCAGTATTGCGATATCCAAAGATCCTCCGCCATGTGCTCTCTCGGTTTTGACCGAGAGTTCGTTTCATACGACAGGCCACATTCGAACTGCTTGCGCAAAGTATCGGAAGGCAGTTCGCCGAATTTCTTTTTATAATGCGTGGCGAAGTGGCTAAGATGCGAAAATCCCCAGCGGCTTGCGATTTCCGCGACGGTGTTCTTCCCTGGCGGCGTGCGCAATAATTCGTCATGCGCAAGCTGCAAACGTTCGTTACGAAGATAGGCTATTGGGCTCGTGTTGCGAAAATCACGAAATCCGGTATAGAGCGCGCTGGCGCTCACGCCTGCATAAGCGGCAAGATCTGCGATCGTCAGCGGCTCGTGGGCATGTGATTTGACGTACTCTTCAACGCGCTTGACGTGACCAGGTGCAATGGATGGCATTGGCCGGCGCAATTCGTCGCTATAGTTGTTTGCCTGGGAGTGAAGCAGCGTCGTAACGATGAGGTGTTCCATCGAAGCGCGAAGCAACGGTGAGTTCATTTGCGGTTGCGCCGGGTTGTCAAACATCGCAAGCAGATAAGCAACGAGTGCGGGCCATGCGCCTCCACCAGGCGGCGTCATATTGAGATCCAGCTTGAACTGCAATGGTTGACGTAGATTGTGACCAAGATGTTGCGCGCATATCCGGTTCAGAAGATCGCGATCAATCTGGATCATGACCTGATCACAGTTGGCATGGATCGTCTGATGGAGCGGCTCGGTAGGGGAAATAACGGCACCCGTCTTGGGGCTCGTGCGCGTATATTCCGTGCCACATGTGACCTGTGCGGTGCCGGCAATTGGCATCATGACCAATAAAAAGCTGGAAAGACGTCCTGCATCGATCGTAACGGTCGGACCATACCGCAGACGGTTCAGGGCGATGTCGCCTAATGAGACGCGACTCATCGCGGTATCGACGATCTGATCCTTCCGATCGACAATAACAAGTTCATGCGGGCAATAGACGCTTGCCACACGCGCTTTTGCCTCGTCCGGATCCGAGGTCTTGAACAAAACGTAGCGAGAAAGTGTGTCTTTGGCCGCCAAAGAGGAAGTTTGTGCGCGGCTCATTGCAGCGTCTCCTCTTGTGTGAAACGGCAGCAGAATTCTACGCCTGCCAGCGGAAATGTCCCCACCATTTTCCGAGTACCGCCTTCAGCCTGCCAAAGAGGTTTGCCTGTTCTTTTTCTTCAATGACAACGGGCGCGCTGCTTTCCAGCTCCGCCACGCGCTTGGTAAGCGCCGCAATGAATTGATCATTGATGTTGTCGGCAAATTTCTGCATCACGCCGCCAGCGAATTTTCCAAGCTTGCCGACGATCTGAGCGCTGGATGTATAGGTGACCTCTGTGCGTCGGCTTTCCAACGCTCTCAGGGTGAGAGTGCATTTGGCGCTGACCTTGCTGCCGCCGTCCTTGTCGGCGCCTCGCATGGTATAGGCCGCATACTCTGGAGGGCGCTCCTCGTCCGTTTCAACCTGAACATCGAAGCCAAGCTTGACCGGACCGAATTTCACGCCGACTGATGCCGTATACCTCTTGTCTGGCTCGACCACTTCTACCGAGTGGCAACCCGGAAGGCAGCCTCCGACCTCGTGAGGTTCGTGCAGGAATGCCCATGCCCGTTGTATGGGAGCATCGAGGATGAATGTCCGTTCAATGTACATTCGGCGCTTCCTGAAAATACGCTAAATTTCGATCGGAGAGGGTGTCGTCGCGACAGAAGACTAAATCGCCACGCAAACCGGGTCTTGATTGACTGTGTACAAAGTGTGACCCGGAATGCACGGCTCGCGCCATCCAGGCTTTCGGGTACCGACCCTCAAGCGCCGATCGTACGCAGTGTTTTTGCTAGTTGCGATAGACTCTGAAGATTATGTGCAGGCAAAAAATGATCGAGATAGGGAAGCGCACATTGCATGCCCTGCGTGAGAGGCTGGTAGCCCGAGGTGCCGAGCAGGGGATTGAGCCATAGCACCTTTTGAGCACGCCGGCGCAGCTTGGCCATTTCGTTACGCATCTCCGTGGCGCTGCCCCGGTCCCAGCCATCGCTAAGAAAGATCACTGCAGAGCGCCCTCTCAGCATATGCGGGGCGTGGCGTTCGTTGAACTCGCGCAGGCTGCCACCGATGTTGGTGCCGCCCGCCCAATCGTGGATGTGATCGCCGACCTGCTTCAGAGATCCTGCTACACCCTTTGTTTTTAGCAGATCGGTAATCACGGTGAGGTGGGTCGAGAATACCGCGACTTCAAGATCCGACAATTCTCGGCGCAAGGCATACATGAACTCGATGAGAAAACGGCTATAGGACTGCATTGAGCCACTGACGTCGCAGAGCAGGACCAGGCGTGTTTTGGAGATGCGGCGGCTGCGATAGGGCAGGCGGCAGATGCCATCAGCCAAATAGATCGAGTGGCTGCGCATCAGTCGGCGCAGATCCGGAATACCACCGTGGCGCCGCAGAACGCGGCGGCGTCCGCGTTTGTTGGCCAGAGCGGCGACGATCTCGCGAATGAGCCGTTGCGCGCGCTCGATGTCCGCATCGGTCAGCGTGCCGAGGTCCTGTCTGGCAAGTACTTCCTCGGGGCTGTAGGAGAGCTGCAGCGTTTTTTTCTCGCCGCCTTCCGTATCGCCGTCGCTGCGGGGCATGATGAGCCGTGCGCCGCTCTCGACAGGTTTTCCCTCGTCATCCGGGTGATCCTGCCGTGTGCGGATTTTCATATGTTTCGGCGCCTCCCAGTACTGTGCAAAAGCAGCGTCGAAAACCGGAATATCTTCGTGCCGCGACAGCAGCAGGGCTCGTGCGGCGGCATAAAAATCGTTGCGCTGTGCGATGTCGATGAAATCGAAACTTCGGCAAAGATCAATGAGGTTGCCTGGATTGACCGTCAATCCGGCTTCGTGCAGAACGCGGGAAAAGCCGACAATGTGTTCGAGCATTGTGGGTGCGTGCGAGACTGCGGGTGTTTCCATATCCGTATCCTGCTTGCTCAGGTACAGAACTCCGCGGCGGCGGACGGATCGTGGCCTGGCATCAACGCCATTTCGACCATGCCATCCAGGCCAAGCTGCTGCAGCTTTTCACTGTCGCCTCGATACTTGAGAATACAGCCGAGGGTTTGTTTGACTGCGTCCGGGCTCAGTTCGGCAATCCCCAGAGCTATCAGAGCGCGTGCCCAGTCGATGGTTTCGGCGATTCCCGGACGCTTGTAGAAATCACGTTCGCGCAGCATCTCAATGAAGCGGCAGACCTGGCCGGCGAGCCGCGATTCGATCTGCGGCAGACGTGCGCGCAGGATTGCAACCTCTCTGGCAAAGCTCGGATAATCGATCCAGTGATACAGGCAGCGGCGCTTAAGCGCGTCATGCACCTCGCGTGTCCGGTTCGATGTTAGAACAATGAACGGGATATGGCGCGCGTGTAGGGTGCCTATCTCCGGTATGGTAATCTGGAAATCGGACAGCACTTCGAGCATGAATGCCTCGAATTCTTCGTCCGAGCGATCAACCTCGTCGATCAACAGTACAGGCGGACGAGGGCCTTCGCTGCGTAGCGCCTTGAGTAACGGCCGTTGAAGGAGAAATTCCTCGGAAAAGAGATTGTGTCCGATCTCATCCCCATCGATTCCGCGCGCTTCCTGCAGGCGTAATTCCAGGAGTTGCCGGGTGTAGTTCCACTCATAGAGTGCCGCATTGCTGTCGAGCCCCTCATAACACTGCAGGCGGATCAGCTCGGTGTCGAGAATGCGGGCCATCACCTTCGCGATTTCGGTTTTTCCCACGCCCGGTTCGCCTTCGACGAACACCGGCTTGCCGAGCGAGACGGAGAGAAACAGGGTCGTCGCCAGCATGCGGTCGGCGATATATCCCTCCCGGGCGAGCCGCTCCTGGATCTCTCCGATGGATCCGAAACCCGGAATCGCTTCTCTCTCGTTGTCTGCCATGCACGGTATTCCCGAATTAACCGATACGCGATTCCACTTTTATCGCCGAAGACCGGTCCGCGCGCTTCACCATTTCGTAGAGATCGTTAGGTGGAGCGAAGGATTTTCGAACGATCACGTCCTCGTCAAACAGCGCATCCTGAATCGCTGCCGATATCGTATGCAGCGGCGCGCCGCCGCCTTCGCCCATGCCTTTTGCGCCATTATAGCTGAATGGCGATGGCGTTTCGATCTCGCCGAACAGCAAATCCGGCATGCCCATCGACGTAATCGGCGCATAATCAGTAAATGTGCTGGTCAGCAGATTGCCTTCCTTGTCGTAAACGTGCCCCTCCGTCAGCGCCGAGCCGATGCCATGTGCGACGGCCCCGTGCACCTGGCCGGCGACAATCTTCGGATTGATCACGGTGCCACAATCATCGATCGCGGTATAGCTGAGGATCTTCGGAATGAACGTCAGTCGATCGATCTCAACCACGGCGATATGCAATTGGGAGGCGTAGGTCAGCGTGAGGTTGCCGGTCTTCTTCTCGATGTCGGGAATCTTGAACGGGGGACGATAGACATGGCGGATATTCAGCGTGATGTCGGTGAAGTGTTCCGGCTGTCCAGCGGTGTTGATGTTGACCATGGACGACAGCGCCCAATAATTGATGCTGCGTTCGGTGCCCTTGACGCGCAGTTCGGGGCCTTGCCGTCCCACCGTGAACTCGAGGTCATCCTCATTGGCTTCCAGGGCGAAAGCCGCCAGCATTTTCATTTCGCGCTTGAGCTTCTGACAAGCTCCATGCACCGCAGATAGACCGGTTACGGCGAACTGGCTGGCATAGGAGCCGGAATGGCCGCTGTGGCTGTTGGCCGCCGTATCGAACCCGGTGCGCACCTCAACCATGTCGGGGCGGATGCCGAGTTCGTCGGCGACCACCTGTGCGGTCGTTGTTTCATGCCCCTGACCGGACGGTGTGCTGCCCAGCGTAACCACGACCGAGCCATCGATATCGAGCTTGATGGTTGCCACCTCCGAGTTTCCCGAGAATGGCAAGTGAGGATTGACCAGACGCGCCTGGCCGAAGTTGTTTGTGCCCGAGTCGAGCGTGGTGCCGATTCCGATGCCCAGCCAGCGACCTTCGGCGCGCGCTTCAGCCTGTTTCTTCTTCCATTCGTCCCAGCCGATCAGCGCCTTCGCCTTTTCAAGCATAAGGGGATAGTTGCCGGAGTCGTAAACGCAGCCGTTGGGTGTTGTGTAAGGAAAGTCGCGAATGTAGTTGCGCAGGCGCATTTCGTCGTTCGGGATGCCGAGCGCGTGGCCGCAGATGTCGATCACCCGCTCCATGAACCACAGGTGTTGCAGCCGCGAGTAACCCCGGTTGGGGGACGCTGGTCCCTTGTTGGTGACGACCTGGTTGAAATCGATGCGCAGATTGCGCACCTTGTAACAAGCCGGAAGAACCTGCGACCAGATCACACAGCCGAGCGGCTCGTAGCGGGGATAGGCGCCGCAATCGTCGATGTGGCGGGCGCGGACGGCGGTGATGACGCCGTCCTTGTCGAGCGCCACTTCGGTATCAAGAAACGTGCGTTCGCCGCCATGACCACCTGACAGCATGTGTTCGCTACGCGTCTCGACCCACTTGACTGGCCGGCCGCCGGATTTCTTTGAGGCGAGCGCGGCGAGAGCCATATAGGGGTAGTTGCCGATCTTGATACCGAAGCTGCCGCCGATGTCCTGTGTCTTGCAGCGGATCTGATCGATGCTCAAGCCGAGAGCAGGCGCGATCATCTGGATGGCAATGGCAGGGAAGGAGTTGTTGCAGAAAAAATCGATGCCTCCGCTCGCCGGCCAGGTGGCCACGACAGCATGTGTCTCGAGCGGCGTGGCCGCGGTGCGGTGGAAATCCATCTGATCGATTTTCACCACATGTGCCGCCTCGGCGAAGGCTTTGTCGACTTCGCCGTATTCATAGAGCCCCCGCCAGTGATGGTTGGTAGCCATGCCGGGGTGAATGATGGCCTTGTCTTCAAGCGCCGATTTCCAGTCGGTGGCAACCGGCAGCGTTTCGTATTCGACGTCAACAAGATGGATCGCATCGGCGGCGATGTGCGGATTTTCCGCGATCACCGCCACCACGGGTTCGCCCTGGAAGATGACTTTTTCCACGCCGAGCGGAAAATCGCGGATGTTCTGCGCCGCATCAGGGCCGATCTGCATGAAGGGATTGCACACGGCTGCAATTTCCGTTCCCGTGAGTGTGCACACCACACCGGGGAAGGCTTCGGCGCGGCTCGTGTCGATCTGCAGAATGCGGGCATGCGCATAGGGAGAACGCACAAGAGCCATGTGCAGCATGCCATCGACTTTGTAATCGTCGACGAACAGTCCTTGACCCCGGATCAGGCGGCCGTCTTCCTTGCGCGAGAGGGCGGCATGCACCCATTTGCCGCCGGCATGACGGTCGGCAATGCTGGAGAAATCCTTATTGCGGCCGATAGATTTCAGCGGCGATTTCACTTTCAGCGTCGGGCTCGCCTTGGCGGTGCCTGTCCAGCCTGCCGTAAGACTTGCTGCCGCGGATGCGCCGCCATCCAGCGGCGTATCCGCCGTCTCTGCGTGTTTCTGGTCGAAGGATTTTGCCAGGCCCAGAGAGTGCATTGTCCGCTGCAACCAGCCGGCTTTCTTCGGCGGAGCCGGGATGGCCTTGCGCCCTTCGGGCGACATTGCCTGCTGGAGGCTGGCGATGACAGTGTTGATCTGCTGCTCGGCATAACCTTGTATGCCGCCGCCCGCCAACGCGAGGATCTTGCCGCCGACTTTGCCTTCTCCCCTCCATTTGACCAGGGTGCCGCTGCCCTTGGGCTCCAGATCGTAGGAGGAGATCATGGTGTAGGTGCTGCCCATCACCTTGCCGGTGCCGACATAGGTCGCGTGGGTCGGCTCGATTTTCTGTTGCAGGGTGAGCTGGGTCGATGCGGTGCCACGGATCCTGCCAATGCCGACCGAGACCTTCACGATCGCAGTATTGGCGTCTTTCATTTCCAGGCTGGAAAACGTCGGAAGAAGCGGGGCAAACTTCTGCGGATCAGACAGCAGCTTGAAGACTTCGGCGGGAGGCGGGGCGAGCTCGAACTCGCCGGAAAACTTCATTTCCATGATTTAGTATCCCCGTCGCCATTCGCCACCGCCTCGATCGCCTTGATGATGTTCTGATAACCGGTGCAGCGGCAGACGTTGCCGGCGATGGCCTTGCGAATGGCTTTGCGATCGGCGTGTGGATTTTCGTTCAATAATGCCTGAGCGGACATCAGCATGCCCGGCGTGCAATAGCCGCACTGCAAAGCGTGATGCTCGGAGAAGGATTTCTGCAGAGCGTGCAGTTCTCCGTCTTTCTCCAAAGATTCGACCGTGAGTATCTCGCAGCCGTCCGCCTGAACGGCAAACAGGGTGCATGACTTGATCGGTGCGCCGTTCAGTTGCACGGTGCAGGCGCCACAATAGCTGGTGTCGCAACCGATATGCGTTCCGGTGAGATCCAGGTCTTCGCGCAGAAATTCGACCAGAAGCAGGCGTGGCTCGACCTCGCGGCAATATTTCTGGCCGTTGACAGTAACCTCGATGGTTACAAGCGGAATTGAATCACCCATAAACATGGCTTCCTTCAATGCTTGCGTTCGTGCAACGATCCATGGCGGTGCGAGCGGATTTCAGCAGGAGGCCGCGATAAAGCCTTCCCGCGCAGCTCTGATTCCGCCTGGATGACGCGGCGCGCCGTCGGGCCGACGCCACCAAGAACGATACGTACATCCCGGCAGACGTTGCCAGGATCAAGCGTGAGTTGAATGCCGACCGAGCATACGGGAAACGCAGCGGCGGACTTCTTGTATGCGATGTAGGAACCGGCGCTGCCCGCGTCGGGGCGCTTGAAACGAATCCCGACGACCAATTCGCCTAAAGCAAGCGCGGTCGTGTAAGCCGCAGTATTGAAATCTTGGATAGGTATTGTTCGATTTCCATCGAGACCGGAGCAAATCACCTCTGCATCGAGTGTGCGCAGGAGTGTCGGCCAATCGCCGCTTGGGTCAGCGGCGCTGACCGAGCCGCCTATAGTGCCGCGGCTGCGGACTTGAACATCGGCAATGCCGCCGGCGCAGTCCCTCACAATGGGAATGCTTGCCGCGATATCGGATTTCGCTACCCAGCCGTGCGGCGAGAGTGCGCCGATCTCAATCCAGCCGTCGCGCTCGGTAGCATAGCACAGATCGGGCAGGCGGTTTATGTCGACCAGGTCGGTCGGCTCGTCCATTCTCAATTTCAGGATGGGAATCAGCGTCTGTCCGCCAGCCAAAGGCTTGGCGCTTTCTCCAAGGGCGGACAGCATCTGAAGAGCTTCCCCAAGGGAGGAGGGGCGGTGGTAGCGGAACGGCGCTGGATACATTGGCAAGCCCTCAAAGATGCACTGCATTCATCCTGCGGCGGCATCCTCCGCCGAGTTGATCGTATCGGTTGAGCCGAGCGTCACACGTAGGCCGCCGGCTCGGACAATAAAGCTAATCGTTGTTCCATTCTTGTCGCACAGGGTCATCATATTGACTGTAGGAGCGCTCCTTTCTCGCTTCATCCGGTTGCTCCGCCCAGAATATCGATCCGGCGCTGCCCTGTTCCATAACAAAAGGGGCAGCCTGTTTGTCGCGTGCCATTGTCGCAAACAGGAAATCGGCGGTCGCGCGGCCAACCTGAGCTCCGCGGGCATGAGCTGACATCAGCGCACGGAAGTCCTCGGGATTGTCGATATCGTTCGCCAGCGATGCGTCATGGACCACATCGACGGAGATATCGGCTGCCGTGGCGATCCGGCGGAAGCGGGCCAGACTACTCTTGCCGAAAACGAGGGAGAGGGGGAGCGGAACGGGAGCGAGCAGAAGATTTGTTCCAGTGCCTTGCTTGCAGGCCGCAATTCGTATCTGCGATGCCGGCATATCTCGAGTTCCGGCCAGGAAACCGTTGACGGCTTGCGGAGTGAGTTGCGGCAAGTCGGCGTGGACGACTAGAACATGCGTCGCCCCCTGCGACTGCGCCCAACGGGCCGCAACAGTCAAATCCTGGTTGAGGCCTTGGGCTCGGCGGGTATGGAAATGATCTATGCCTTCAAGACCGATCAGGTCATTGAGCGCGGAAATATCGCTGACCGTGACCACCCGTGCGATTTTTTGGGAATGCTTGAGGGCCGTCGCGACATCCCAGGTCATTGCCAATGCCAGTGTATGGCGGTCTTTGACGCTCATCATTGAGGCCAGCCGGCTCTTGGCGGAATGAAATGTCTTGACGGGTACGAGCGCCCATATCCGTTTCATGGCTGTTCAGCGAGTTCGTTAGAGAAAGCCAGGCAACGGCGCGCCAGCGCCACCTTGTCGGCCAACGTGCTCATTACGATCTGGGACGCAATCACCTGCATGCCAGGCAGAGTCACCCGATCTGCGGCGTCGACGATGTATCCGTCGAGAAAATCGGCGTAATAAGCAGCGACCGCCGCCGCCGACGGCTCGATGGCCAGTTCGCGCATGATCTTGATCGCTGGTCCCTTGATCGCCCGGCCGCCGACAATGGGGGCGACTGCGATGACGGGTGCTGAGGTGCTGGCGAGCATTTTCCTTACATTTGCCAAAGCAAGAATGGGGTCGATGCTAAGATAGGGATTGGAAGGACAAATGAAGACGCCGCTCAAGTCCGGATCGGCAAGCGCTCGGTTCAACGCCGCAGATGGCCGCGCCTGCTCGGCTCCAAGGTACCTGATCCCTGTAATGACGGGTTCGCAGCGTGCTTTGACGAAGTAGCGCTGGAACGGCAGAGGTCCAGCCGCCGTATCGAGCACCGTGCGGACGATATCGTCGGTCATCGGTGCGATTTCGTGGACGATTCCCAGCCGCCGTGTAATTTGAGCGGTGATGGCGGAAAGCGATAATCCTTGGTCGAGCAGCATGCTCCGCATCAGATGCAGTCCGATGTCCTTGTCGCCAAGCTGAAACCAGGTCTCGCCTCCAAGCCGTTTGACGATATCGAGCGCGACGAAGCTCTCGTCGCTGCGTCCCCAGCCCTGATCGGGCTGGACCAGTCCGGCCAGCGTGTAGCTCACAGTATCGATATCCGGGCAGATCGACAGACCAAGGTGCTCGAAATCGTCACCCGTATT
The DNA here is from genome assembly GCA_017305455.1 of Hyphomicrobiales bacterium. Classification (GTDB taxonomy): domain Bacteria; phylum Pseudomonadota; class Alphaproteobacteria; order Rhizobiales; family Xanthobacteraceae; genus Afipia. The sequence continues at coordinate 63,419 of JAFKKO010000124.1, forward strand.
CACGATGATGGTGAGTTGGTCCGGGGACAGGACATGCGCAAAACCCAGCGCCAGCTTGGCTCCGCCGACGCCGCCGCATAACGCCAGATAGTGCTTTGAGATTCGCGAGGGCGGAGCAAGCATGGCGCTCTCAAAGGAACTTGTCCTGATCCACAGGTCGGATCAGGTCGGCCGCGGTGCCGTCACCGCCAAAGTCGATACCGCGAACAATGACGACCGGCGCGCCTTGAATGGAGGGGCCCATCAGTACAGAGGCGGCCGCGGCGATTTCATCGGCTTGTGCAACCTCCGTGACTTCCAGAGATCGCCCGGCGAGATCGGGCTGGCCACGATAGTCGTTGAGCGTGACGATGCCGGCGCTGCCGATACAAACTCCGCAAGTGCCAAGACGCCACGGTCGGCCGAAACTATCCACGATGAGAACGCCGACGCTCGCGCCGCAAACCGCACGTATGCCGCGCCGCAGTTCTGCGGCGCTACGGTCCGGATTCTCGGGCAGCAACAGAATTTGCGACTCGCCGGCGTCGATGTTGGAGCGGTCGATCCCGGCGTTGGCGCTGACATAACCAAGTCGATGACGCACGATAAGAACATCCCTGGCGCAACGGACGATGCGCCCGGACTCGCGCAGGATCATTTCAACAATGCGTTCATCCTTGTTGCATGTTGCGGCAATCGTTCGCGCGTTCGCCGAGACTTCGACGTTGTCGAGAGCGACATAGCGGTTCTCCGATTTGGAGACGATCTTCTGGGTAACGACCACGATGTCGTTGTCGTGCAACGCCAGATTATTTTCCCGCAGGTTGTTCAGGATCAGCGGCAGCAGCGGCTCGCCGGGACGGACCAGCGGAAATGCTCTCGGGGCAAACATTTCGACACGCCGAGGAACATCGAGGAACTGGCTCGGTAAAGCACTGGCGGGTGTGTCGATGTCGATTGTCATTGGCTGGCCGATAAGGTGTCGATCAGTCGTCGTTGAAAGAATTGTCCAGATTGCCGGACGATGCCATGCGCCGCGTCAATGGATGCCGAGAACAGCGCCCGCGTGCTTCGGCTCGGTGACTGCCCCCGGGAGCGATGCTGCTTTGCGCAAACCGGCCACAACGGAGCGGGAAGCGGTTGATTGACGCCGGCTTGTCGGCGCGGATCGGCAGGCCAATAATCGGTGCTGCCGCGTTTGTCACAGATGCCCATGTGGTTCGTTCTGCGTTTGAGGATTCGCTCCGCATGAGCCTGCCTGGCAGGTGACGTTAAGGCTTGGGATTGTCGAAGGTCTTGCCCCGCGCGGCATGAACATTGATTGCACGCGCAAATATCAGTGCTCTCCCGATCTTGTGAAACCGAGCGCGATGATCCGTCTGATTTTATTTTCGAGGCCATGCCGGTCTTGACGCCCCGGAGGGATTTTGCGTTTAATTCGATTTTCGAAAATATGGCGAATGAGGAGGCCGCGCCATGAGCGCTTTTTCGGCCAAGCCGACCAGGGAAGAAATTTCAGCACGAACGATGGCAAGCGATGTCCGCGAGCGTCTGCGGGCGGATATCGTGAATTGCGTGTTGAAGCCGGGGGTGCGGCTGCGTTTCGAGGACGTCAAGTCGCGCTATGATGTTGGGCTGAGCCCCGTTCGCGAAGCCTTGTTTCGGCTGGTGAGCGAAGGTCTTGTCGTTTCGGAGGATCATCGCGGCTTTCGCGTTGCTCCGGTTTCGCGGGAAAAACTCATGGATATCAGCTTCATGCGAAGAGAACTTGAGGCCATGGCGCTAAAATTGAGTATCGAGCGCGGTGACGTCGTCTGGGAAAGTCAGGTATTGTCATCATTTCATCAGCTCTCGGCGGTCTCGTCGAAGAACGACAATGGTTCGTTAAAGCCAGAATGGGAGCGGCGCCATAAAACCTATCATTCGGCTTTGGCATCTGCGTGCGGCTCGGAATGGCTGCTGCAATTTCGCGAAATGCTTGGCGATCAATGGGCGCGCTATCGCCGCTTATGCATCCAGTACAGGCGCAACGGGCGCGATGTGCTGAATGAACATCGGGAGATCATGGAAGCAGCCTTGGCTCGCGACGTGGCTGCTGCGACTTATCTGGTCGGGCGGCACATCAGTCGTTCTGTTCAGATCATTCTCGATTCCACCGCGGCGCCGTTCTTTGCCGAAGACCTGGAATAGATTTGTAGATATTCGAAAGTCCGTTTGACATTCGAATATCGCGATGGAAGGATATCGACGGCATCTGCGTTCCGGCCTCGACGTGCCGGCTAAAAGATCGATTTTAGATGTTTGATAAATGTCAAAGAAAATGAAGCGCAGAAAGGTAGTCTCGCCCGGAATGTCATCTGATGCAGGCCAAGCCTACCAAAGACGAGCGTGACGCGGTGACGAGCTTGCGGCTGTATTGGCGAAACTGGTTTGAGAACGATAACAAGGACTGCCGGATGCGCTGAAATGGATTGATCTGACCGGCGGGACAGATCAACCGCTTAAAGACCAGGCACTTCTCGTCGTCTGGTTTAATGGGAGGAGTAGTCATCATGGGCGTGGCTCTTGCCGAAAACTCGTTGCTGAACGATGTCAGAAATGCCGTGGTGCGCGTCAACGTCCAGCAGCATGACCAGCCTTTCGAGCGCTATATTGTCAATCAGGATAAAATTGCAAACCTGACAATCTACAGCATTGAAAGTGACCCCGTAACTATCTCGCGACTTCCCGAGGATATTCTTGCAGATCGCGTTTTCGATGTGCTGGTGCACGTTCAACTGGAGGGCACTGCCAGAATAACCCAGGATGGAAAAAGCTTTGTTCTGAAGGAAAAAGCTCTAGCCATTGTGCCGGGCGGCATTCCCTACAGCGTGAATTATCCGGAACGCGGCAGCAAGATCATCTTGCGCATTCCCTATCGCGTCTTTCACGAGCGGCTGATCGGCCGGGAAGTTCGCGATTTCGGCGCGACCCTGCTGGAAGGCGGATTGGTGCCCATCATTATTTCTCTTCTCACCTCGCTTACGCTTGAAGAGAAGTCGCGGCTGACGGATATAGATCAGTTCATGCTCGCAGAGAGTTTTCTGTCGATGATCGGATCGGTCATCTGTCTGCGTAGAAAATTGGGGACCAAGGAAAACGAAAAGAACCACAGCGCGCGCCTGTGTCGGATCCTTTCCTATATCGAAGAGAATTTCTCCGATCATGAACTGACGCCCGGCCGAATTGCCGAAGCCAACTTCGTTTCGATTCGCCATCTGCACGGGCTATTTCAACAGCGCGGCACGACTGTGAGCAAGTGGCTTTGGAATCGCAGGCTTGGCGCCGGACGCGAAGATCTTCTTGATGCCTCGAAAGCCTCGATGACCATTTGCGAGATTGCCTATAGTCGCGGCTTCAACGATTCGGCGCACTTCAGCCGTGCCTTCAAGGATCGCTTCGGCGTTTCGCCCAGGGAGTTCAGAATGAAGGCGGGCCGCGGGGTCCTCACGAATGATTAGGCCGCTGGTAGCCTAAGCGGCCAGAGATCGTTCGCAGCAGGGCAGGGACGGTTCGAATATATCGCATCCGTGAGTTCCTGCGCTGCGTCTCCATTCCTGTTCTTAAAGCGCACTTTATCGAGCCGGACAGCGCTTCCCGAGCGCAGGCCACGTTCTGGCGCTTCACGATCCATGGGTTTCGGCCTTGCTTTGGAAAGCGTGTCTTTCGCTGACAGTTCAGGTGAAGGCAGCGATCCCCGTTATCGCGCGGCCCAGAATCAACGCATGAATATCGTGCGTGCCTTCATAGGTGTTGACGACCTCGAGATTGACCAGGTGTCGCGCAACTCCGAATTCATCGCTGATTCCGTTTCCGCCCAGCATGTCGCGGGCCACGCGCGCGACGTCGAGTGCCTTGCCGCAGGAATTGCGCTTCATGATCGAAGTGATATCGACCGCTGCCTTCCCCTCATCTTTCAGCCGTCCCAGGCGCAGGCAGCCCTGCAAGCCAAGCGAAATCTCGACAAGCATATCCGCAAGCTTTTTTTGAACGAGCTGGTTTGCCGCCAGCGGCCGACCAAACTGGCTCCGCTCCAGTGCATAGCGGCGTGCGCGCTGAAAACAGTCCTCGGCGGCCCCCAGGGCACCCCATGCAATCCCGTAACGCGCACTGTTAAGGCAAGCAAATGGACCCTTTAAACCTTTGACATCGGGGAGCACATTCTCTTCCGGACAGAACACGCCATCCATGACGATCTCTCCCGTAATCGATGTGCGCAATCCGATTTTGCCGTGAATGGGGGGCGCCGACAGGCCCTTCCAGTCTTTTTCCAGAATGAAACCGAGAATCTCTCCGGCCTCGTTCTTCGCCCAGACAACGAACACGTCGGCGATCGGACTATTGGTGATCCACATTTTCGCGCCGCTCAGCGAGTAGCCGCCAGGAACCTTCCTGGCGCGTGTCATCATGCTGCCCGGATCCGAGCCATGATTGGGCTCGGTCAAGCCGAAGCAGCCGATCCATTCTCCGGTTGCAAGCTTTGGCAAGTATTTCTGCTTTTGCGATTCGGTGCCGAATTCGTTGATCGGAGTCATCACCAGCGAGCTTTGCACGCTCATCATCGAACGATAGCCGGAATCGACGCGCTCGACCTCCCTTGCGACAAGCCCGTAGCACACGTAATTGAGTTCGGTGCCTCCATAGGCTTGCGGGATGGTCACGCCCAACAAGCCCAAATCCCCCATTTCGCGGAAAATCGCGCTGTCCGTTTTTTCATGACGAAACGCATCAATAACGCGGGGCGCCAACCGGTCCTGGCAATAGGAGCGCGCGGAATCCTGCACGAGGCGCTCATCTTCAGTCAGTTGATCGGTAAGTAGAAGCGGATCGTCCCAATGAAAGGCGTTTTTGGTCATGATGATCTCCGGAATAATACAAGCGTGATGGAGGCGCGGCTGCGGGCTCTGGTCGGCGGCTGTTTAACGTCTCACTTTGTCTTGGTCGGCTGGCCGGTAATGACGATGCCCGCGCCTGCGATCCCATAATGCTTGTTCAAAAGATCAGAACGGAGGTGAGCGCCTCGGCGACAGCGGAATTGTCGATGCTGCCGGCATGCCATGCCTTGAATCCGATTGTTTCGGCGAGATTGACAACAACTCCACGTGCGTCGGCATCGTTGCCGGTCACAAGCACGTCGCAATCCCTAAGCTGCTCTTGTGGGCTTCGCATGTGCGCCGCCGCGACGTTCTGAAATGCCGAGACGACGCGAACGCCTTCGCCAAGAAAATCCTGGGTCTGCTTCGCGGCGCAGCCGCCGGCGGGAAGTTGCACGCGCATAATTTTCGGGGGCGACAAAGGCACGGTGGAGTCGACGACGATCTTTCCCTGCACTGACGTGCGTATCGACGCCAGGGTTGCCTCGTGACTGGCGAAGGGAACGGTTAGAAAGACGATATCGCCCGCGATCGCCGCGTTTTCGTTGCTCGCGCCAGTGACCGTGAGGGTCTCGTCCGGATTGATCTTCGCGGCAGCCTCATCCGCTTTTTCGACCGTCCGCGATCCGATGACGACAGCATATCCCGCCCTGGCGAAGCGCCATGCCAAGCCTGACCCAAGATCGCCGGTGCCGCCGATGAATGCGAGGGTAGGCCGCTTGTTCGACATTTTTAACTCCGCAGGCCGTTGTCGGCGATGATGATCATTCGTTGTGACGGATTAATGCAGGTAGCCGCCGATCTCTTGCCCACGCGCGCGTTCTCATTGACCCATAACGCGCTTCGTCGTTGATCAGGATCAGTCGATTCCAAGCGTCATGGCGCCCTTGCTGCCGCGGCCGCGCCCTGAAGTTGATGCCGGCCGGCAGATGTGCCCCTACAGACAAGCCCGATCGCAGCGGCAATCAAGAATTGAGAGGAGGTTAGCCGTAAATTGACGTTGCAGAAAATTAGATCGGAAAGGTCTCATCCGCACTGCTGGCATCATGGTTTGGCCGAGTTCACTTCAGGCAACGAGAAGACTGTCTGAAGCTGTCTGAGTCAGGTGTCGCGCACTGTCCGGAAACAATCTTTGCTTCAAAGGATAATTATTCACCATGAGCGGTCATTCGTGGATGAGGCCCGTCAAACGAACATGCGTGGCAGGCGCTGGCGCGATCGGAAGCCTCTTTGCCGGGCATCTTGCCGATGTTGCCGTATCAACGGTGCTGACACGGCGCAAAGACCACGCAGACCGGCTGAATGAACATGGGTTGAAGATCAGCGGTAAGACAGAGCGTCACGCGCAAATTCTGGCGTCGGTGGATCCTGCCGCGCTCGGCGATGTGGATCTGGTCATTATCGCGACCAAGGCCGGCGCGGTCGAAGAGACGGTCAAGGGCATGGCCGGCCACTTTCCGAACGCGATGGTGATGACCGTTCAGAACGGCCTCGGTCTTGAAAATATTGTCGCTCGATACGGAAACTGGCCAATTATCTCGGCGGTGACCTTCATGAGCGGAAATCGCCGGTCTGATGTGCATGTCGAGTACGAACTCGATACCGCGACGTGGATGGGGCCGTGGGCTGGCCGTCCGGCCGATTACCAACGGATCCAGGCGGTGTGCTCGCTGATCGAGGAATCCGGCCTCAAGGCGCAGGTTTTTCCGGACTTGTTGCCGGCGCAATGGTCGAAGCTGATCTTTAATGCGGCAGTCAACAGCATCTCGGCGGTTTCCGATCTGCCGCATATCAAAGCCTATGCTGCGGTCGAACATGTCGGAGACCTTGGCCGTACAGTGCGGGCCATGATGGATGAAGGCAAGGCGATCGCCGCGGCGATGGGAATCGTGCTGTACGAAGACCCCTGGGAGATGAATCTGAAGGCGACAAGTCGCGGGCGAACCGGCAGCGAAGATTATGCTCACGCACCCTCGATGCTGGAAGATGTGCGTGCGCATCGACCAACCGAAATAGACTGGATCACCGGCGCGATCGTGCGTGCTGCTTGTGACGTCGGGATGCCGGCGCCAATCAATGAGGCCCTGTATCGGCTCGTCAAGGCGCGCGAAGCGAGCTGGAAGCTCGACAATTGTCACCATTGAACAGGGTCATTCATGAAAATCTGCATTATCGGATGTGGCGCGATCGGTAGCCTTTTCGGCGCGCACTTGGCCAAACTCTCCGATGTGACGGTATGGGCCTATGATCCCAACCAGGCGCATGTCGATGCGATCAACCACAACGGCTTGCGCCTGACAGGACAGGCTGACGTCGTGGCGCAGGTCCATGCGCGAACCGACGCGGCCGACATTCCCGCATGTGATTTCGGGATCATTGCCGCCAAAACGCTTCATACTCGTGCCGCGATGGAGGCGACCGCCCGGATCTTCGCGGACGGCGCGGTCTGTTCGGTGCAGAACGGCGTCGGCAATGAGGAAGTCATTGCCGAATACGTGCCTCGGGTGATCCTCGGCACCACGTTTCCGGCAGGCCATATCACGGCACCGGGCGTCGTCAATCAGGACACCGCGGGAAAGACGTGGATCGGCCCGTTCGCTCCCAAGCCGGCGTCCATGGAAGAAGTTCAACGGCTGGCTGACGCCATGAACCGAAGCGGAATGACATGCATTCCCATGGAGGATGCCCGCGGCGCCTTATGGACGAAGCTGATTTTTAATTCAGCCTCCAACGCGATGGGTGCGTTGACACGCCTGCCTCATGGCATCGCCTGCGAGCGGGTGTGGCCCGTCATGCTCGCACTGGCACAGGAAGGTATCGCTGTGTCAAAGGCGCTTCATATAACGCTCGATAGCGACCCGATTGCATTGCTCGAACACGGCAAGAAAGTTGCCTACCGACACAAGCCAAGCATGCTGCAGGATGTGTTGGCGGAACGCGCCACTGAAGTCGACGCACTGAATGGCGGTATCGCCAGAATCGGCAAGGAGGCAGGTGTGCCGACCCCGCTCAATGAAGCCATGGCCCTGATGATCAAGGGGCTTGAATATTCGTGGACCCTGCCGGAGTGAACCATATCATGAGCGCCCATGTTAATAAATATGCTCCCAGCAAGGCCGAGATTGATCGTCGCTACACGAATATACGTCGCGCTATGCAAGAGAGCGGGCTCGATTACCTGATCGTCAGCGGCAGCGAGTACACTGGGTTCGAAGGCGCGGTCCGCTACATGTGCGGATTCCACATTCTTCATCGCTATGCCTATGTTGTGGTTCCTCTCAGCGGAGATCCGGTCGCCGTGTTTCCACGCGAGGCGACCTGGGTTGGTGATCACAGTGCGATATTCGTCGATCAGCGCGAATTTCCGGCGCACTGCGGCGAGTGGATCGCCGATTATCTAAAGGCGAGGCACGCCAAAAAGGTCGGTATCTACGGTTTGGAGTACGTCATCAACGTTCGCGATTATTCCGCGTTGGCGAAAACCGGCATCGAACTGGTCGATTTCGATGTTCGATTTGACTACGCGCGAGCTCAGAAGAGCGAAGAAGAGATTGCGTCCGTGCGCCACTCGATGGAGATCAACAAGGCAGGCGTTCTGGCGGTCTTTGGTGCATATCGGGACTGGGTGACCGAGACGGAATTGATGGGCGTCGCGGAGAACCTTTTCGCTGCTGCGGGCACCGCGCGCAAGACAATGGACATGATCTGCTCAGGTCCGAACGGCTCCATTAGACCGCAGATGATATTTCCGACTGGCCGTCGAATCCAGGCGAGCGACGCCATTGTCTACGGCCTGGAGATCGCCGGCGAGGGAGGGCATTGGGTGGAGTTTTCCCGTGTGCTCGCGCCGCAAGGGGTCGATGCCGTGACTCAGGAAATGTTCACCGCCTATCAGGAATTTCACGAACTGGTGAAAGAGCACATGAAACCCGGCGCTACGGCGGCCGAGGTTCATCGGGTCTGTAGTAAGCCGTTCGAGGACCGCCGCTATCACCTCGGCCATGTGTCGGGCCATTCCATCGGCATGACCATGATTGAAATGCCGCGCATCGGAGAGGGCTACGACTTTGTTCTTCCGGAGAACATGGTGTGTTCAATGCATCCGCACATTATGACGGAGGATCGCAGGCATTCGCTGTATTTCCAGGAAACCTACCGCGTCGGTCGAAGCGGCGGCGAAGCGTTGTCGGGCGTTCCAATCAAAATCTACCATGGCGGCGAAACGGAATTTTGAAGCCGGAAGAAAATGAATTGGAAGGCGGTGTTCTCGTCGCATCGAGTTTGCGTATTCGTACCAGGCGAACAATGCGTCGGGCTTCGCTTCGCGGCAATTTGTGGCTGTAAACCGATCTTGAGTTGGTTGGAGTGGGCGGTGCCCGAAGCACCCGCAGTCTGAAGGAGGAAAAAGCGCATATGCTGCCTCGAATGGAAAGATTCGCTTTCAGACCATTGCCCGGACGTCCTCGGTTTGAATTGCCAAATCGTGCGCGGATCGCGGTCTACTTAATTGTCAATGTCGAGGCGTGGGACTTCAACCAGCCGGTGCCGCGCCAGTATTTTGCCGCGCCGGGCGGCGCTACGGTGATGCCGGATGTTCCCAATTGGTCATGGCACGAATACGGAATGCGTGTGGGTTTCTGGCGCTTGCTCGAAAGTCTGCGCACGCGAAAGATCAAGGCATCCGCCGCCATTAACGGCAAGGTCATCGAATCCGAATACGAGCCGGTCGCCCGCGCCATTCGCGATTCCGGCTGGAACTTCATGGGGCATGGCTACCATCAGCGTCCTGTACATCTGTTGGAGGATCAGATGGGCGACATCAGACGCACCTTTGATGTGATCTCTAACTATTGGGGCGCGGCTCCGCGCGGTTGGCTGGGGCCCGGCCTGCATGAAACACCCGAAACGCTGGATTATCTTTCCGAGGTCGGATTCAAGTTTGTCGTTGATTGGCCGATCGACGATCATCCCGTGTCAATGACCACGCGCAAGGGAGAGATGGTCTCGATCCCGTATTCGCTGGAAATGGGTGATTTGCCTCTCATGGTCGCGCATCGCCATGACTCGCTGGTCTGGCTCAATCGGGTCAAGGATCAATTCGATCGCCTTTATATGGAAGGCGAGACGCAGCCGCGCGTGATGTCCATGAGCATCCATCCTTACATCATGGGTGCTCCACATCGGATGAAATACTTCGAGGCCACGCTGGATCACATCCTTGCCAGGAGCGATGTCTGGTTCACGACGGCTGAAGATATTTGCGAATGGTACCTCACTGGCCGGCATCGGTCGGCGCCCTGTGCTTGAGGGACGGGAGGCGTTCAAGTTGTACGGGCTCGATCGAGAAAACATGGAATTTGCCGCCGACCGGGTTGCGGACGATGCACGTCTTGATCTGGTGATCGGTAGACGTTCGGTTCGGCGCTACCGTCCGGAAGCCGTGACATCGACCATGATTGACGCGCTTCTGAAAATTGCCGTCAGTGCGCCATCGGCCCATAACCGGCAGCCTTGGCGTTTCCGCATCGTGACCGGCGAGAAGGAAAAGGCCGCATTGGCCGATGGCATGGGACAGCGCCTGTTCCGCGATCGTCTTGCCGATGGAAATGATGCGCAAATCATTGAGGCGGACGTTGACCGGTCACGCCAGCGGATCACCGGCGCGCCGGCGCTCATCGTGGTTTGCATGTCTCTGCAAGACATGGATCGTTATCCGGATCCGAAAAGGAGCGAGGCGGAGCGATTAATGGCGGTGCAGAGCGTGGCGATGGCGGGCCAGAATCTCTTATTGGCTATCCATGTTGCGGGATTGGGAGGTTGCTGGTTATGCGGCCCGCTCTTTTGTCCGGATGTCGTTACGAGTGTGCTAGGGCTCCCGAATGACTGGCAACCGCAAGGGCTCGTTACCCTGGGATGGCTGGATGGCAAGGGCAAGCCATTCACTAGGCGCTCGCTGGACAACGTTTGTCGCTACTCGACCGATCATCCGGCCGTCGAAAGCACATTGGCGCCAATGCCATCCGGATCGGAATGTGGAGTGTCATGAATTCAAGAGCGATGCCAACAGCCGATGTTCGTCTCCGTTCATCGTCACCGGCGGCAATTGCCCGAGAAATTTCCCATTGTTGTTCTGACCCGGATTTTTGAGACAGCGCATGACGGCCGAGGCGCTTCCCGCGCGCGATTCCATGGACTTCGATGTGGTGATTGTCGGCGCCGGCCCGGCGGGGCTTGGCGCGGCGATCCGCCTGAAGCAGATCCATCCCGATCTGTCGGTGGTGGTGGTGGAGAAGGGCTCCGAGGTCGGGGCCCATATCCTGTCCGGCGCGGTGATCGATCCGGTTTCGCTCGACCGCCTGCTGCCGGACTGGCGCGCCGACGAGGCCTGCCCGCTCAGGACCCGGGTGACGCGCGACCGCTTCTACTGGATGACGGCGAACGGCGCGATCCGGCTGCC